>CAWFVZ010000009.1:0-135446 GCA_963819355.1 uncultured Alphaproteobacteria bacterium
ACGTCGGATACTCCGGGCTTGTTCGCCACACTTAGTTTGCCGCGCGATTGGCGCTTATGTCGAGGCCGATTCGGCGGAACTCGTCGCAAATGGCGGCGACGGTGACCACATCCTGATCGGCTGCGCTGGCAACCCACCCTCAAAAGACCGACGGCGAAGAGCCAAGAAACTAGCTTAAGCCAGCGCGGCGGAAGGCTTCCAGATAGTGTTCCCGGTCGGCCTCGTGCTTGAACGGCATATTTTGCGTGATCCAAGCCAGCGAAAACTTGGGCTGGGCGCGCCGCAGCTCGCGCAATGCGACGGTAGCGACATCGAGTTGTCCGGCCATGGCAGCCGCGGCAGTCAGCATGCGGTAGCCAGAGACATGATCGGTGCGAAGTCGAATGCTTGCGCCGGCCAGCCGCATCGCCTCCTCATAATTTCGTCCGACGAACTGGGCGTAGGCGGCGATGCCATTATAGATTGCCGCAAACGGATCGCGCGGACTGAGACGCAACGCTTTCGCAGTGGCCACGCCGGCTTCCTCCCAGCGGCCGCTAAAAGTCAGCGCGAGGCCGTACACGCTCAGGGCCAGCGCAAAACTCGGATTGAGGCTCAGCGCCAGCTCAAACTCGGCAAGCGCATCGTCGAGACTTCGCAACAGCACAGAACGCAACCCAGCGCATGGTGCGCCCAGGGATCCTCGCTGTCGGCGCGGACTGCCGCCAGTGCCGCGCGTTCGGCGATCGGTATCGAGGTCGTCATCTCGCTCCAGCCATTATAGGCACAGAAGGTATGGCTGGTGGACAGAACGGCGAGCGCCTGGCTGTAATGCGGATCGATCGCAATCGCCTTCTCCAGCAGCTCCTGGGCGATGACATAATCCGCTCGCGTCACCCGCCAGAAATGCGATAGTGCCCGCATCACCAGACCCCAGGCGTCCATGCTGTCCGGGGTTCTACGCTTGGAGTGGAAGTTCTCCGCCGCGTAAAGCTGCGGCTCGATCGAAGCAACGATCGCCTCGGTAATTTCGTCCTGCACAGCAAACACGCCCGAGACGTCGCGATCGTAACGCTCCGCCCAGAGGTGGCTGCCGGTGGTGACGTCGTTGAGTTGCGCAGTGATCCGCACGCGATCGCCTTCCTTGCGCACGCTGCCTTCGATCACGTAGCCGACGCCGAGGTCCTCGGCGACCTGCTTGATGTTGACGGACCTGCCCTTGTAGACGAACGAAGAGTTGCGCGCGATCACGAAAAACCAGCGCAACTTCGAAAGCGCGGTAATGAGGTCTTCGCTGATGCCGTCGGAGAAATAATCCTGCTCCGGATCGTTGCTCATGTTGGCAAACGGCAGCACGGCGATGGCGGGACGGTCGGGCAGCGGCAACGCCGCACCTAGCGGCTGACCGGGCTCACCCAAAGGCGGTTCGACGCATATGGCCCCGAGCTCCTCATCCGTCGATGGGGCGTGAATTTCACCGACAAAGCGCAGACCCTTGCGCGGGATGGTTCGGATCAGTCTCTGGTGCTGGCCGCTGTCGCCGATGGCCTTGCGCAAGGCGTAGATACGGCTTGTCAGAGTCGCATCCGAGGTGATGCGACCGCCCCACACCGAAGCGATCAGCTCGTCCTTGGTGACCACGCGATCGCGGTGCCGCACGAGGTAAAGCAGAAGGTCATAGACCTGAGGCTCGACCGCAATCAGTTCAGAACTGCGGCGCAGCTCGCGCAGGTTTGTATCAAGCACAAAATCCGCAAAAGCCAATTGCACGCTGTTGTCCTGATATTGGATGACCGCGACTGCCGCGGCGATGGATCCGAAAACTCGAGCTAACTGGAATGTGGCGCACGCGCCGCTGCGGCGCTGATTGGCGCTGCGGCGGATACGGGCCCGGCGATCACAGCCCGATCACGGATCACAGCCGATCACATTACCATATTCAGGAAATCAGGAGGGCTTATTCAGAAGAATTCATGGCTCTCTCAAGCCTGGCTTCAAGCCTGTCATGCAGTCCACGGCTAAACATCCATCCAAGGGGCTTGTACTTAAAAGGGATTGCAACCATGGCTATCACTGCATCTTTTTCCAAAGGGACCGGCGTGCTGTCGGTATTCGGCGACGCGCTCAGCGACACCATCGTCGCCGGCCGCGACGCCGCCGGAAATATTCTCCTTAACGATGGCGCAGTTTCCATCGTGGGCGGTCAACCGACGGTCGCCAACACCACCCTGATCCAGGTGTTCGGGCAGAGCGGCAACGACATCATCTCGGTCGACGAAGCCAATGGCGCGATGCCCGAGGTCAATATCTTCGGCGGCGACGGCAACGACAGGATCACCGGCGGCTCGGGTAACGATCTCCTGTTCGGACAGGCCGGCAACGACACCATCAAGGGCAACGGCGGCAACGACTTCCTGTTCGGCGGCGCCGGCAACGACACACTCGACGGCGGCACCGGCAACGACCAGCTTTTCGGGCAGGCCGGCGACGACCTCATGATCTGGAATCCCGGAGGCGGAACCGACCTCGTCGAAGGCGGCGACGGCAACGATACCGCACAAGTCAACGGTGGCAACGGCGCGGAAACGTTCACGATTGCCGCGAATGGTTCACGCGTGCGCCTTGACCGCGTCTCTCCCGCCCCGTTCTCGCTCGACATCGGCACGACCGAAAACCTCGTGCTTAACATGAACGGCGGCGACGACGTCTTTACCGCCGGAAATGGCCTCGCCAACCTGATCAAGCTCACGGTCGACGGTGGTGCCGGCAACGACACCATCATCGGCGGCGACGGAGACGATACGCTGCTCGGAGGTAGCGGCAACGACGTCATTGCCGGCGGCCGCGGCAGCGATGTTGCGCGCCTCGGCAGCGGCGATGATACCTTCATCTGGAACCCCGGCGACGGCAACGACATCGCCGAGGGCGACTCGGGCAACGACACGCTGCTGTTCAATGGCGCCAACGTGAACGAGAAGATCAACATCTCTGCCAACGGCCAACGGGTGCGGTTCACCCGCGATGTCGCCAACATCACGATGGACCTCAACAGCATCGAGCAAATCGATTTCAACGCGCTGGGCGGCGTTGACAACATCACGGTGAACGATCTCTCCGGCACCGGCGTGAAGCAGGTCTCCGTCGACCTCGGCAGCATGCCCGGCGGCACGCAGGGCGACGGCGCGGCCGACACCGTGACCGTCCTCGGCAGCAGCAAGTCCGAGCACATCCAGGTGACGGCCAGCGGCAACAAGGTGACCGTTACCGGCACGCCCGAGACCGTGACCATCGCCAATGCGGAGGCGGCGAATGATCTGCTGGTGATTACAGCGGGAGGCGGCAACGACACCATCGACGCCTCCACGATTGCAGCAGGCACTATCGGTCTCACCCTCGACGGCGGCGAAGGCAACGACACCATCACCGGCAGCCATGGCAACGACACCCTGCTTGGTGGTAACGGCAATGACAAGGTGGTCGGTGGCGCGGGCAATGACTTTGCCGACCTCGGCGCCGGCGACGACACCTTCACCTGGAATCCCGGTGACGGCAGCGACACCGTTCTCGGCGGCACCGGGAACGACACGCTGGTGTTCAACGGCGCCAACGTAGCCGAGAACATCGCGCTCGGAGCCAACGGGGCCGACGCCGTGCTGTCCCGCGATGTCGGCAACGTTCGTATGGAGCTCAACGGTGTTGAGCATATCCAGATCAATGCCGCCGGCGACGCCGACAACATCACGGTCTTTGATCTGACCGGCACCGGCGTCACCCAGGTCGCGATCGACCTGGGTGGCACCGGCGGCAGAAAGTCCGGCGACAGCGCGGCTGATACCGTGACCGTCAACGGCTCGGCTGGCGACGATCACATCGCCGTAGTCAGTAGCGGCGGATCAATCGTGGTCAATGGCCTTATGGCGCAGGTCACGATTGCCCAAACCGAAGCCGCCAACTCGCTCACCATCAATGGCGGCACCGGCAACGACATCATCGACGTCTCCACGATCAAGGCGGGCCAGCTTGCCAGCCTCAACATAAACGGCGGCAGCGGTGACGATACCATTATCGGCAGCGCCGGAAATGACACCGTCATTGGCGGACAAGGCACTGATGTCGCCAATCTCGGCGCCGGTGACGATGCCTTCATCTGGAACCCCGGTGATGGCAGCGACACCGTCGATGGCGGCAAGGGTACCGATACCTTGCAGTTCAACGGCGCCAACATTAACGAGAAATCGATATCTCGGCCAATGGCGGCCATGCCCGGTTCACCCGCGACGTCGCCAACATCACGATGGACCTCAACGGCGTTGAGGACATCAACTTCAAGGCTCTGGGAGGCGCGGACAACATCACGGTCAATGATTTGACCGGGACCGGTGTCAGCCAGGTCAACCTGGACCTCGGCGCCAATGACGGTGCCGCGGATACCGTCACCATCAACGCGACCGACGGCAACGATGTGATCAACGTGACTGAGCAGGATGGTATCATCACGGTGTCGGGACTTGGGGCCGACGTGAACATCACCGATGCCGGCGTCGGCGACAAGATCGTCATCAACGGTCTCGGCGGTGACGACGTCATCGAGGCCTCTGGCCTTCGTGGCGGCATCCAACTT
This sequence comes from uncultured Alphaproteobacteria bacterium, assembly GCA_963819355.1. Classification (GTDB taxonomy): domain Bacteria; phylum Pseudomonadota; class Alphaproteobacteria; order Rhizobiales; family Xanthobacteraceae; genus Bradyrhizobium. Next base: position 4,601 of record CAWFVZ010000009.1, read on the forward strand.
GTCGCCAATGGCGGCGACGGCAACGACATCCTGATCGGCAGCGCCGGCAACGACACCCTCGCCGGCGGCAATGGCGACGACGTCCTGCTCGGCAATGGCGGCCTCGACGTCCTCGACGGCGGACCGGGCAGCAACGTCATCATTCCCGGTGCGGCGCTTGCCCATGTCGCCGGCGTGATGCTGCTTAACCAAACCATTGCGGCGAGCTTCGTCACCGACGGCGGACACGGCTCAACCTTACCGTCCGACCCGATGGCAGACCGGCAGCCGGTCCTCGCGCCGCCACAGCACGCCTAAGGCGCAGCACACGGACCCTGGAGGTTGCAGATGATGTCAGAGAACGACGTAAACAGAGTCGATTCCGGGCTCGAAGCTCTTCTTACGTTGCTGCACCTCCAGGGTGTCGCGGCTGATCGCGAACAGATCAGACACAGGCTCGGAACATCAACCATTGGCGCGGCGGAGATGCTCCGCTGCGCCAAGGACCTCGGGCTGAAGGCACGCGCCCTTCGCACCAAATGGTCGCGCCTTGCGAGAACTCCCCTGCCCGGCATCGCCATGCTGCACGATGGTACGTTCATGGTGATCGCCAAGGCATCGGATGAAAAAGTGCTGGTGCAATCGCCGCAAACCCGACGCCCTATGCTAATGACATCCGCCGAATTCGCCGAAATCTGGGACGGCATGCTGATCCTGATGACGCGGCGGGCCGGACTTTCCGACCTCACGAGGCGCTTTGGCGTCACCTGGTTCCTCGGCGCGATCAGGAAGTATAAGCGGCTGCTCGCCGAGGTACTGGTCGCTTCCTTCTTCCTGCAGCTTTTCGCGTTGGTCTCACCGCTGTTCTTCCAGGTCGTGATCGACAAGGTGCTGGTGCACCGCTCCATGACCACGCTCGACGTGCTGGTGATCGGCCTGATCGCGATCTCCCTGTTCGAGACCACACTCGGCATCCTGCGCACCTACCTGTTCTCGCACACCACCAACCGCATCGACGTGGAGTTGGGCGCGCGGCTGTTCCACCATTTGTTGGCGCTGCCGATGGCTTACTTCCAAGCGCGCCGCGTCGGCGATTCCGTGGCGCGGGTGCGTGAACTGGAAAACATCCGCAACTTCCTGACAAGTTCGGCGCTGACGCTGGTGATCGACCTCTTCTTCACCTCGGTCTTCCTCGCGGTGATGTTCGTCTATTCGCCGCTGCTGACCTACGTCGTGCTCGGCTCGTTTCCGTTCTATATCGTAATTTCGGCCAGTGTGACGCCGCTGTTCCGCCGACGGCTCAACGAAAAATTCCGGCGCGGCGCGGAGAACCAGGCGTTCCTGGTCGAAAGCGTCACCGGCATCGAGACGCTCAAGGCCATGGCGGTCGAGCCGCAGATGCAGCGCCGCTGGGAGGAACAGCTTGCGGGCTACGTGTCCGCGAGCTTCCGCGTGCTGAGCCTCGGCAACACCGCAAGCCAGCTCGTGCAGTTTGTGAGCAAGATCGTGACCGCCAGCCTCCTCTATTTCGGCGCCCGGCTCGTTATCGGCGGTACGCTGTCGGTCGGCGAACTCGTCGCCTTCAACATCCTCGCCGGGCGCGTCTCCGCGCCGGTGCTGCGGCTGGCGCAGCTCTGGCAGGACTTCCACCAGGCGCGGCTGTCGATCGCTCGCCTTGGCGACATCCTCAACACCACGGCCGAGCCGAGCTACGCACCGGCCCGTGCCGCGCTGCCGGCAATCCGCGGCAACATCGCTTTCGACCATGTCACCTTCCGCTACACCATCGACGGTCAAGAGGTCCTGCACGACGTTTCGTTCGACGTCCCCACCGGACAGACCGTCGGCATCGTCGGACCGTCGGGCTCGGGCAAGAGCACCATCACCAAACTGGTGCAGCGGCTTTATTTGCCGCACAGCGGCCGTGTGCTGATCGACGGCATGGACCTCGTGATGGCCGACCCGGCCTGGCTGCGCCGCCAGATCGGAGTGGTGCTGCAGGAGAACATGCTGTTCAACCGCTCGGTGCGCGACAATATCGCGCTGTCCGATCCCGCGATGCCGATGGAGCGCATCATAACCGCGGCGAGGCTCGCCGGCGCGCATGACTTCATCCTGGAGCTCACCGAAGGCTACGACACCATCGTCGGCGAACGCGGATCGACGCTGTCGGGCGGCCAGCGCCAGCGCATTGCGATTGCACGGGCGCTCGTTAACAATCCGCGCATCCTCATTCTTGACGAGGCGACCAGCGCGCTCGACTATGAGAGTGAGCGCATCATCCAGCAAAACATGACGGAGATCGCGCGGGACCGCACCGTGCTGATCATCGCGCACCAACTCTCCACGGTGCGGACGGCGGATCGCATCTTCACACTCGAACGCGGCCGGCTGGTCGAGGACGGCACCCACGAGGCACTCATCAAGACCGGCGGCCGCTACGCCGCGCTGCACCGGATACAGGGAGGCCTCCATGAAGTCAGCTAGTTCCCCCCTGCCCGCGCGGCTGAGCGAGGTCATGGTTCCGTTCAAGCAATCCAAAGGCCGGCGCACCGAAGACCTTGCCTTCCTCCCCGCCGCCCTGGAGATCGTCGAGTCGCCGCCCTCGCCGATCGGCCGCGCCATCGGCATGACCATTATCGTACTGTTTGGCGCGGCCCTCGCCTGGGCCAGTTGGGGCACGATCGACATCGTCGCGTCCGCGCCGGGCAAGGTCGTCTCGGGCGGGCGCAGCAAGGTGGTGCAGCCCTTCGAGACCGGTGTTGTGCGCGCCATCCACGTCCAGGATGGCCAGACCGTGAAGGCCGGCGACGTGCTGATCGAGCTCGATCCGACCGTGAACGCGGCGGAGCGCGATCATCTGCACGACGACCTGATCGCCGAGCGGCTCAACATCGCGCGCCTGCGCGCCGCGCTCGCCAGCGACGATCAGAAGATCGCCGAATTCATCCCGCCGGCCGACGCCGATCCGGTCCTCGTCGGCACCCAACGCCAACTTCTATTCAACCAGGTCACCGAGCACCGCGCCAAGATCGCCGCGCTGATGCGCCAGGAGGCGCAAAAACAGGCCGAGCACGACACGATATCGGCCACGATCCACAAGCTCGAAACGCTTATCCCGGTCATTCAGCAGCGCGTCGATATCCGCAAGACGTTGATGGAGAAAGAGATTGGTTCGAAGCTGACTTACTACGAGATTTTCCAATTGTTGGTCGAACAGCAGGAGGAGTTGAGCGTGCAGAAGAGCCATCTGCGCGAGGCGGAAGCCGCGGTTGCCGCCATCAGAGAGACGCGCGCACAGGCAATAGCCGAGTTCAAGCACGGCCTTTCCGACGACCTCGCCAAGAGCGAGCAGAAGGCCAACGGGCTCGCCCAGGACCTGATCAAGGCGCAACAGAAGACCAAACTGCAGCAGCTTCCCTCGCCGGTCAACGGCGTCGTACAGCAGCTTGCCATACACACCGTCGGCGGCGTCGTGACGCCGGCACAGTCGCTACTCGTGATCGTGCCTGAAAACAGCCAGCTCGAGGTCGAGGCGATGGTCTCCAACGGCGACATCGGCTTTGTCGAGCCCGGGCAAGAGGCCGAGGTCAAGATCGACACTTTCAACTTCACCCGCTACGGCCTGCTGCACGGCGCGGTGCTCAACGTCTCGCAGGACGCCATCATCCGCGACAAGCCCGAGGGGCGCCCGGGCGACCGCGCGCTCGGAACCGAGCATGAGACCAGCGAGCCGTCAGGCCAGGAGCTGAATTACAGCGCGCGCGTTTCGCTCGACCGCACCCAGATGCAGGTTGAGGACCGCCTGGTGAATTTGGCGCCGGGCATGGCGGTAACGGTCGAGATCAAAACCGGCTCGCGGACAATCCTGAGCTATCTGCTGTCGCCGTTGCGGCGCTATCGGCAGGAAGCGTTGCGCGAGCGGTGAAGGCTCCACCGCCAACGTATCGGCACAGGGCTCACGAGCGATCGCGGTACGCAACAGCACGGTCATCGCTACGCTTCACGCGGAGGGCGCCCTGGTCTACGAGTTAATTGCGTACTTCCGTGTGCACTTGCAGAAATCTGTCATTTTTCAATTCCTGCCGATCGAGCGCAACTTAATCCAAGGGCGACGCTCGTTTTTCCGGGCGGCATCCACAATGTGATTGAGGCTCGACCGCGCTAAGCCGATCCGGACCTACTAGCTCCAGATCGAAGGCCGCGCTCGCGCCCTGGCCATGTTCAACTGGCGATCGGCGGCAAGAATTCTTGGTTGCAACCCAGCGCATGAATGGCCGCTTCGCGCCAGAAGTAACCCTTTGGAAATTCTGTTTGGGAGAGCCTGACTGCTCGGTCGTTATAGATAATGGCTATCCCAATTTTCGTGTAGTCAATTTGACCGCGGATTATTTCTTGAGCCCGCGACACCTAACGCCGACGCTTGCAGGCAGTCGAACAGAAATTCGATTTCTCCAGGGCGATCCGCAACTTTGCCGTCGCGCGTTCGGGGCCGGGCTCCTCCGAATTTTCAAGGCGGATTAGCGTTCTCCGAGCGATGCCAGCTTCGTCTGCCAGCCCTTCTTGGGATAGGCCAATCCATGCGCGGGCCGCGCGAATTCCCGCGCCGTCATCGCCAACGTCATGGCTGGCAACTTCCCGATCGACCCTGTTATCGGGGCGGATCTATCCAAGTCCTTTTCCATCATCAATAGCGTTGTGAAGAATCATGGTTTGTTGATCCAGCGGACCCTCGGCGACGCGCTCGCAGCGAGCGGTCGCTTCGAGATCCTGACAGAAGTGCGGTTGCCGATCACTGAGGCCGCGCATGATCTTTTGACCTCGGACAACTCAGAGCGTGATCTCAAGACAATCAAACTAAAGGCTGATTCGAATGCCCTCGCATGGTGGCGATCGATCTGGTCGTTGTCGATACCGAAAGCAGTTGGGCCGCCGCCTATGACGGCAAGCGCGGCAATGGGACGACGGAATCCCGCAAGCGTGGTCCCGTCGAACACGACTTACGCGCTACGCGACTGATCCTGGCATTGTACTTGGCTAATAAGTGCGGCTACGGCGACATTCGCTCCGTGACCAGAGCCGTAATCGACTATTATGGTGCCTCGGGCTTCACCAAGGAGGTGCTGCTGACAAGGGAGGAGCTCGACGTGCATTTCGGCGTGCCGGTGGTCGACACCGTTGAAGCCATGACGACCGAACTACAGCGCGCGCTGCATGCCGAAATGCGCGGTCTTCTGACGTCGGCACTGAAGAATTATCGATCAGGCGCTCGCCGCGGACACCGTGGTTCCGCCCTTGATGGCGGCTTCCGCCAAGGGCGATATCCACGAACACGCGATCGGCCGCATGTTGAAATCTCGCCCCACGGGACCCGGGCCGTGGCACCCGCGGATGACCTAGATGTGAGCTTTCAGGAGGTTGTCCATCCGGTCCTGAACGAGGAAGCTGAAGTTGTCGAAGCTTTAGCCAATTCCAGGAGGACCGAATGAACACCCATAAGAATGCACCGCTGACGTCGAAAGGTCGCGGGGCCATGGTGCAGCGTGCGATCGAGGGGGCCTAACGAAGGCCGCAGCCGCGCTCCTGTTCAACGTCACAGCGAAGACGGTCGCCAAATGGGTCAAGCGCTTCCGGGAGGTAGTTGTTGATGGGTTGCGTGATCGCTCCTCACGGCCCCACTTATTGCCGAGCCTCTTCGAGCGCAAGGCCTGGGGTTGTTCCGCGACCGAGATCGAGTGGCGCAAACATGGCTTCGAAGGATCCCGCCTCGGCTATCTCTTGAATGGCGCTGGGCTCTTCCACCAAGCTCATAGAGCCGTCGACGACTGCCATGCGCTGCTCGAGATTCTCGCGCTGGAGCTACCGACGACGGGCGCGCCGGCGCTCGCCGCGCTGCTTGAACGAGCGCGGAAAAAGACGATAAGAGTATGGGCGGAGCAAATCTCCCTTCGATCTCAAGGATGCATTGAAGCGCCGCGGCTACCGCTGGTCCGACGGAAGCGACGGTCGGCCCCGGTCCTGGTATATCGACGTCGAGGAGAGCGCGCTGGCCGACGAGATCACATTCCTCAAAACCGAGATCTATCTTCGAGACGTCGAGCCCCGACTTCAGGCGTTGACGGCTTCCGGCGAATTCTCAGTCCGGGCTTGAGGCCATCGTCTTCGAGAACACCGAAGTATGCCGGCCAAGTGGACCGCGGCTTCGACGAGGTCGGCCCGATCGCGATCAAGATTGCGAGGAATTCGCGCGGGGCGCGCCGGCGTCTGCACGCGATATGGTGGCCCTCCGCGAGTTCGTTGAAGTTGAAACCGGCAAGGGACACGACGCACTCGCAGGCTGGCATCCGCCGGCATTTCCAAGGACCATCGCGCAAGTGGGAAAAGCGCGCCGCTGTACCTGGCCTCAGCCCGTTGCCTCAAAGGCTTTGGCTTCCAGGAGAAGCATGTGAAATCAAGGCTGAGGACACTGCTCTCTACCGTCGTGAAAAATCGAAAACACCATTCACCGTTAAAGTCGCAGCGATTTTTAAGAAAACGCTCACTGCCTCGCAGCTTCTGCTTCCGCCGCTCCGGTCACCCGCGCGAGAAAGTCCAGCATCAGCTTACCCCCACTTGTGGGGGCAACCGTTTGTCCTCGCGCGTTTTGCTAGGCAGCAGCGCGCATGCCTACCTCTGACGAAGCCTACCCTCAGCCTGAGTCGGATGCGCATGCAATCCGCCGCTCTACGTTGAGTTGCCTCTACTGCACTCCATATCGCGTGAAATCAGCGTCAATCTTCGTCTGGATTTTCTTTGCCGCTGAGATATCGGCATCACTGCCAGGTTTATCGCCCTTCTTGAACTTGGCAAGCCCGCGTCCATAGAGCGCGCTCGCCAACTTCGGCTCGAATCGCAGCGCGGAATTATAATCGTCGATAGCCATGTCGAATTGGCCCATCTTCAGGTACGTCAGCCCACGCGAGTCATACGTCTCGGCATCGGTAGGCTCCGACTGAAGCGCTTTATTGCAGTCCTCCAGCGCCGCCTGCAACTCACCAAGGATGCCGCGGGTCCAACAGCGTCCGCTCCATGCAGCTTTCGAATTCGGCTCAAGACGAATCGCCTCGTCATAGTCGCGGGTCGCGCGATCGTACTCGTTCTTTTTCTGGTATGTTTCGGCACGGTTGACGAAGGCCTTGACGTAGTTTGGATCGAGCCTGATTGCCTCATCAAAATTTTTGATCGCGAGGTCGTATTCGCCCCTCTTCGAGTAAACTACGCCGCTGTTGTTGAAGGGCTTGGCGTTAGTTGGATTAAGCTTGATTGATTGATCGAAATCCTGAACGGCGCGGTCGTAGTCCCCCTTTTCGGCATAGGCGTCGCCACGATTATTGTAAGCGATAGCCGCAGCCGGCGTGTGTTCGCCCAAATCGATGATCGCCGTACAACCATTGATCTGAAGTTCGGCCGAGGTGCGATCGATGCCGTTGCACAACGCAAGGTTCTCGAGAACGCTATTCTTAGGCTTCGGACCCTCCGCCGCCGCCGGCGACCCGAGCAATAACAAAATGAGCATAGGCGCCACGCCGTTGATGATGCCCCCCGTTGCGACGGATTCCATATCAAGCTTCTCGGCCTCTTGAGCACCTTAGCAAGCAAGTACTCGTCCCGGATTGGCGGCTTGGCACCGAGAATTGCTTGCCTAAGCGGCAGCCCTTGCATCCGCGACAGATGTTCAGGGCTTGTGATTGGCTTTTTGTTCGGGTTGAATTCTGGGCGCCACTTTCGTAACCTTACTCTTTCCCTCTTCAATAAGGGTCGAAACTTTTACTGTCCCTCCATCCGAAATTTCGACGTGTGGCGTGGTGCCTCTGATCCCTAAGGTTGCGACAGGAGTCTCGATCTTCATGTTCCCAGTCTTCGCGACCTTGCCCGCAACAAAAGTGAACGTTCCTTTGGTTAGATTGAACAAGGTCGAGTTGGACTTCCCGTTCGGGTCGTACACGAACTCGTCCAAAGTCATCTTAGCGTTGTTCGTCAGATTGAATGAGGTACCATCAGTAAAGTTGATGCTGACCCGGCCATCGGCTCCGGTCAGAACCACATCTCCCTGGTAGACGAGATCGCCGACTTTCGTCTGGCCGGCTTGACTGGCGAGCGTCGCCTGAACGACCACCGCTGTCACATGTTCAATTGTGACCGAACCCGTGGCGTCTACAACTGTTCCAATAGGGGTTAATGTGACATCCTGAGCGGCAGGTTGGGCAACGCCGCTTTGGGCTTGAGCCGGATCAGATAAAAAACCGATTGCAGTGAAGGCGAAAGCTGTCGCCAATACGGTAATCATATGCTTGTACATGATCCTCCTCCTTGAGAAGGTATCTTATTCGTATGGCCACCCCGAACCTGCCGGACTAAGGCCCAAATAGTATCCGATCAACGACTAGAATGTAGCATAGTTTTAACTGGTGGTTTGAATTCATTTCGCACGATTTCCCAAATCGCGCGAAGAGCTATCGCCCAATTTTGGTGACGGCCGGTTAGGCAGCGGCGGTTATAGACTGACGGTCAGTCGGCTTGGCGATGACCTCGATCCCGTCGTTGAATGTCACACCGAGAACGAGTTTTGGCAACGGGTTATGGCCATCGACACGGCGTCAGCTCTTCTGCGCAGCCTCGAGCAGTTTGAAGACCATCGCGAGCGCCGTCCGGTTGGACAGGCACCCCTTCGATCGGACGTTGCGGTGACGCACGGTAGCGAAGGTGCTTCCAATGGGATTGGTCGTCCGCAGGTGCTTCCAGTGCTCGGCCCGGAAATCGTAGAACGCCAGTAGCATGTCCCGGCCCTTGCTCTGGCGGTCGGCCGCCGTCTCGTATTTGGGCGTGTAGCTCTCGATGAGGGCGTCGAACGCCAGCTACGCGGCGGCCTTGGTTTCGGCCATCCAGATCTCCTGCAACGCGCGTTTGGCCTTCGGCTGCTGGCTTTTCGGCAACTTGGCGATCACGTTCACGGTCTTGTGCCCCAGCAGCGCTGCTCACGCGTTTTCGGCCAGACCTCACCGGCTGCCTTCCAGAACCCGAGCGCGCCATCGGCGATGGCGATCTGCGGCGGCACGTTGAGGACCGTCGCTGAACGAAATACGATTTCGCGTCGGTCAGGTATCCGATGGCAACAAATTCGGGGCCACGTCGCAACTCTAACAGTTTCTAACAGTTTAAATGCTTTGGCGCTCGCGATGCTCAGCGACCAAGTGATCGAAGATCAGGCCGCAATCAACGCTGGCTGCGACTTTCGACGGTAGGCCATGAAGCCGACGCCAGCGAAGGAGGAGCAGCATTGCCCATGTCGAAGGTTCGGGGACCGCATTTACGCGTCGTCGCCGACAGATTATCAATCGAGGCATTTCTCTCGACGAACCCGCTAACTTAAAATCACCAATGCCCTTGGAAGAGGTTGCGGAATAGTGAGAATAAGCACTGAGGCTGGTAAATGCGTCGCCTGTCGCGCGGCCGAGCGGCGGCTGTAGCTGTTGCTGCGGCACGCCGCCGAGCGGGTTGGCGTAATTCGAGCACCTCGCACAACGCCTTCAGCATCGGTCCACCAGCGCGCGCTGCTGCCTAGCTGCAGCGGCGTCCGTCTTTTTCTACTCGGCCTTGATCCAAGTGGCGTTGACATGCCGCCGGGTCTCGCCGAGCATTTTCACCAGGCCGTCGGCGAAATTCCGGAACGCGAGCGCGCATTTCGTCGCTGGCATAGGCAAGGCGCCGGCCGCGATAATCATCGACCTGGAGACCGGACCGACGTCGACTTGGCTATGGATTCGGACGAAATAAACCAGCGTCATCGGCTTTATCGTTCGGCAACTCGGCGGCGGTTCAGTTAAGCTTCGCAAAGGAAGTGCTGGCTGAACTGGTGCCTAACTCCTGCGTGAACAGGTTGGTAAGCATGTCCCGGAGTGCAACGAGGTTTTCCCTCGAGATCACTATTCGAGCGCGAACGACGCTTTCATTGTTAATTTCGCCCTTTTCAAAAAGAGCGCCGACGTTCGGTCGAGTGTGAGTGAACGTGATCGTAGAGAGTCCGCTTGAAGCAATGGCAACATTAATTCGTCCCAGGCAAATAGTCTCTGGAACGTTTTCGGGATCAACAACAGGACAGTAGGTTGCGGCAGTCATGCGGGTTCCCTCTCATCGTTGGTCTCTCGTCAACTTTGTCAGCCCCGAGTGATGTTTCTTCCCCCAAGCGATTGAACTCAAGAACTGCCCGCGGTTCAAAGCCCCGCCTCCAGGCGGCTGCGCTCCGCTATGGCGTCGATAATTTCGCTGCCTGAGTAGCCCTTGCGCCAACTACCTACGATCCGCCGAGCCCGGTCAGACCTTTTTCCAGCTGTGCGATCCAAGTATCTTCGGCGTTCACCATACAAAACGCCAGCGGGCGTCGGCGCGGCGTCCGCAGCCATAAGGTCTCCCCCCTCGGAAAATGTCGTCCTGCAACAATATCGTTGGATGGCGTGAACCCCAGCCCGAAACCGGGCCATAAGCATCGTTTCTCGGTTGAACCATTGTCCCTTGGTCGAAACTCTGCCGGAGCCATCACGGCCTAGTCGGCAAACGTTCGGGTATGCTTGACTACGCGCCCGTGACGCGGCACGACAGCACAACCTCAGCAGCTCGTCGGCGCGACGGGTGTAATTCACCCGGATGCAGGCGCGAGCGAACGTCGAGGCAACTCCGTCAAAGCATCGGGTCATGAGGCACATACGTAATGGAAGTACCGTGCCCCTGGTCCGGAACGAGACTGAAATCGTCAGCCGAATAATGCCCGAGCAGGGACAACTCTAGCGTTTGGGCTCCATCCGTAATTGCCAGCGTTCCGCCAGTTCCCGCGGAGTTCTCGTGATAGTTGATTGACGCGTTGGCGGCTGCAACATTCGCCAGATCAATGACATCCGAACCCCCGAATCCCGAGATCGTGCCCTTGAAATGGAACAAATCCCCGAGATTGAGCGTACCGCCAGTCCCCAAACCAAATACCACGTTGGCTGTTGTAGACGACTCGAAATCAAGAGTGCCGATACCATCGATAGTGGCAGTGCCGCTTCCGCTAACCGCGCCTTGAACCGTGAGGGTGGCGCCGTTGGCCCACAGCACACCCGAATTCACGATGCCGCTCGCGACCATCATCCCGCCGCTGCCCGATGCTTCAAGAACTCCTGAATTCATCACTATGTTCGAGCCGGTATCAATCGTAAGGGCATGAGTGCCGGTGGCATCGATGGTGCCAGCGTTTGTCATGGTCAATTCGCCATTGCCGAGCTGGCCGGCTCCGCAAATCGTATTGTCTTCGTTGTTTAGCGTGACGCCGGAGCTCGTTCCGGAGATGATGTTGGCGTCGCTGTCGGACAGTAGGATCTTGCCGCCACCCTCGAGCGTCACGCCATGCTCGATCAGCTGCAAGTCGGTTTCATCACCAGTCGAGTTTAGCGCGATGGTGCCGGTGTTGACGATCGTGCCGCTCAGGGGCAGCATGGCTCCGTTGCCGATCGTCATCGTCGCGGCGTTATCGACCGTCGGTGTCTGATCGAAAACGAAGTTATTCTCCGTCAGCGCCACCGCTTGCACGCCCTGCAATTCGATCGACTGCCCGTCTCCGAGCGTGATCACCGCATCGCCGTTGGCGTCGTCTGCCAGATGCGCCCCGATATCCGCGAAGCTCGTGAAACCGGAGTAGCCGATCAAGTCAACCTGATCGTGAGCAGCATCGAAGCTGTAGATCGTGTCATGTCCGATCGGCTGCGCAAAAACAAAGAGGTCCTTACCATTCGAACCGGTCAGGTGATCCTCGCCCGACCAGGCAAAGACAGGCGCGCCTTGCGCGAAGACCTCCACATTGTCGGTGGCCCTGGCGAATCCGCTGCTTCCGTCGGCGTTGGTCCAGCCCATCGTGACCTGGAGCGCCATCGCGCCCGTATAATCGGCGGGCGGGGCGATGGAGAGCATCGAGGCGCAGCTGGCCTGGATCGTCCAGCTGCCATCGCCGTTGTTGGTGCCCTCGCTCAAGGTCCAGCCGGAAGGAACGTCGGCGATTGCCACCGTCACGGAACCCACGTGGACGGCCGGATCGGTGAGGCCCAGGTTCATGGGGCTGCCGGAAACGCCCGCTGGTAGGATATGGCTGGGGATCAATGCGGTTAGGTTGGACAGCGTCACTCCCGCAAGGTCGACAAGGAGGTCGTTTGCCGCGTTTGGCGAGTTTCCGACTTGCTCAAACACATACGTGTGGGCGGTTCCGCCGATATTTGCGACGAATGCGACCGTCGCGCCCGCGTTACCAAGATCATTCCGATGCAGGTAGTCGACAGCCGCGGCAACATCCGCGGTAGATGAGAGAGTTAGCGGCGAACCAAACGTATTTGCGTCGTCAAACGCAATCATTCCGTTTGATGTTGTGTGCGACTTGATTGTTTGGCCATTGATTGTCAGCGAGGAGTTTGTGCCGTCAATATTCGTACCAGTTGCGGCAGTTGCCGTGCCCTGCAGATTTAAGATGTCGGTGGCCGCGGCAAAGTCGGTAACAACATCATAGCCGGAAATGGTGCCGGCATTGCCGGCCCCGCCAACGGTGCCGGGAGATTGTGCGCTGTTGATGATGAATGTGTCGACGCCGCCGCCTCCAGTCATCATATCGGCGCCCGCGCCACCGGTCAGGGAATCGTTTCCGGTGCCCCCAATGAGCACATCATTCCCTTCGTTGGCGTTGATCGTATTGTTGGTGCCATCGCGGCCGATGAGGATCTCACCAAAGCCGGTGCCGGTGAGCGTCGAACCGGTCTGACTCCGATTGATAGTCACATCGCCGGTGTCTGAAGCTGCGGGCGACGTCGTCGAGCCCGCGTAGGTGAACGATCCGCCGTTCGTGTTGTTGTCCGTGAACGTGACGTTGCCGGAGGCGTGAGTGACCGCGGTTGCCCCGAGTACATTCGTGATTGCACCCGTAATTGCGATGGTCTGGCCATCCGCATCGCTGTCGTTGTACAGCAGCGCGGAGTCCGGAATGACTATATTGGTCCCAATTCCGCCACTGACGTTCGTGATGACATGATCGTCGCGGACGATCGGTGGGTGGTCGGGTCCTGCCGCAGCGGAGAAATCGATCGTGCTGCTTGCCGTATCCCCGTCGCGGTCGACCAGAACAAAGCCCACGGACTTGCTGCTGAAGCCTGCCGGCGGCTGGAACGAAAAAGCGCCGGTCGTCATCACCATGGCTAACTCGCCACCGACGACGTTTGTGTCGGTGTCTACAGTTAGCGTCTTGGTCGTCCCGTCATAGGTGAAGCTGCCGCCGCCGCTGGTCGTGATGCCACCCGCTCCACCGTTCGCCGCCGGATTGAAGGTGTAGGTAACGCCATCGATGGTAATCGACCGCACGAAGCCGCCATCGGCGCCGAACGAGTTGGGGGGGGCACCGACAGCACCGGCCAGCACACCTCCGGTGACGGGCGGTATGGTAAAAACGAGAGTGTTGGTAAGCTGATTCAGATCGGTTACGATGATCGGCGTGTCGGCAGGCTGCGCGCCCGACGCCGGGTCGAAGGCGATCGGATCGAGGTTCGCCGGAGTACCGACGTTGGGAATGCCTAATCCGAAGGAAACGATTTTATTGGTCGTAAGGAAAGACTCCCACACAACCTGTTCGTTCGCCTGGATCCCATTTACTAACTGCGTGCCGGGAATTTGCGGCCAATCGCTGCTCGCCGTCGGATCGCCGTCGGACAGGAAATAGGACACGTTCTGCGTGCCGGGGCCAGTCAGCTTAGTGCCATCTGTGAATGCCCCCATCGCGGTCAGGAGCGCGGCGTCATAGTTGGTGTTCCCGCCGGCGGAGAGGCCCGCGATCGCGGCCTTGGCATCAGCAACAGTCTGCCAGACGCTGCCAACCGCGGCGCCCGTGCTTGAGAACGTGACGATCCGCACCATGACGTCGCCACGGCTGTCGTACTGATTCAAGAGCTCGTTGATCGCCGCCTTCGCCACATCGAGGCGTGTGAGACCAGTCAACCCCGAGTTGGTGTCCATGCTCCCGGATAAGTCGAGGATTAACATCACGTTGGTCTTGCTGTCGGTCGGGACAATTGATACCTCGACTGGTACAGCCATTGGGCTGTCATCCTCAATGGTGACCGACAGTGTCGTCGGAGTCGTCGTATGGCCGTCTGAGACGATCACCGGCACGGCAAATGCCGTGTTGTCTTCCTGGTTGGCTATCGGATGATCGATCGGCCCGCTCAGCGCCACGCTGTAAGTGCCGGCATCGGTGATCGTCGCTGTGATGATCGTCGCGATACCGGCTTTGCCGATCACTGTGTGACCGGCATCCTGGAGCGTCCATGCGATCGCCACCCCGCCGGAGGTCAGCGACGCACTTGGAGTTCCCAGGCTCATTGTCAGCGAAGCGCTGTCCACGTCCGTAGCCGTGATCGTTCCGCTCGCGCTTGTGCTGTTCGTCGTGTCGAGGCCGGCCGGCAGTGTGTCGGGGACGCCGTTCGGCAAGCCCTCCTCCGACACCCGCGCCGCCGCCGTGCCTGACGTGATGACCGGCGCGTCATTGACCGGTGCGACGGCAACCGTGACCGTGACGACGTTGCTCAGATTGTTCTGGGCCGAGCCGTCGTTTACCTGATAGCTGATCGTGCGCGTCTGGCCTGACGGATCGTCGCTGGAATTGAAATAGGTGACCGACTGCAGGACAGCCTGGTATTGCGCCAGGCTCGCTTGGCCAGTCAACATCAGCACCCCGGTGGCGGCGTTATAGCTGCCGGCGATGCCGTTCTGGTTGGAGAAGCCGAGTTCGTCTTGTCCGGACACAAAATTGCCGGTGATCTGTACCGTCGCGCCGGTCAGATTAGCGCTGTCGACATCGGACACGGTGATCGCCGTATCGATCGCCGTCGCGGCCTGATTTTCAGTGTAACTCAGCGAGCCGGAATGAGCATCCAGCACCGGCGCGTCGTTGACCGACCCGATGTTGATGGCCGCGGTATCGCTGCCGGTCAGCGCTGCCCCGCCGCTATTGCCGTTGTCGTTGATCGACAGCGTCAGCGTCGCGCTCGCCGATGGCGTATCGGTGGCATCAATATAACTGACCGTGCTGCTGCCGTCGCTGCTGAGCAGCGCGTTGATCTGCGCCAGCGTGCCCGTGACGGTCACCGTATTGCTGCCGTTGCCGCCAACCACCGCCCCGCTGCTGCCGGCCGTCACCGTCAGCGTGCCCTCGGTCACCGACAGCGTCACCGTCTCGACCCCGCCGAGGCTGTCGACGTCGCTCACCGACATGCTGTTCTTGAGGTTCAGGCTCGTCTGCTCGGTCGCGCTGTAGGCCGGCGGCGTAATCGTCGCCACCGGCGCGTCGTTGACCGACCCGATGTTGATGGCCGCGGTATCGCTGCCGGTCAGCGCTGCCCCGCCGCTATTGCCGTTGTCGTTGATCGACAGCGTCAGCGTCGCGCTCGCCGATGGCGTATCGGTGGCATCAATATAACTGACCGTGCTGCTGCCGTCGCTGCTGAGCAGCGCGTTGATCTGCGCCAGCGTGCCCGTGACGGTCACCGTATTGCTGCCGTTGCCGCCAACCACCGCCCCGCTGCTGCCGGCCGTCACCGTCAGCGTGCCCTCGGTCACCGACAGCGTCACCGTCTCGACCCCGCCGAGGCTGTCGACGTCGCTCACCGACATGCTGTTCTTGAGGTTCAGGCTCGTCTGCTCGGTCGCGCTGTAGGCCGGCGGCGTAATCGTCGCCACCGGCGCGTCGTTGACCGACCCGATGTTGATGGCCGCGGTATCGCTGCCGGTCAGCGCTGCCCCGCCGCTATTGCCGTTGTCGTTGATCGACAGCGTCAGCGTCGCGCTCGCCGATGGCGTATCGGTGGCATCAATATAACTGACCGTGCTGCTGCCGTCGCTGCTGAGCAGCGCGTTGATCTGCGCCAGCGTGCCCGTGACGGTCACCGTATTGCTGCCGTTGCCGCCAACCACCGCCCCGCTGCTGCCGGCCGTCACCGTCAGCGTGCCCTCGGTCACCGACAGCGTCACCGTCTCGACCCCGCCGAGGCTGTCGACGTCGCTCACCGACATGCTGTTCTTGAGGTTCAGGCTCGTCTGCTCGGTCGCGCTGTAGGCCGGCGGCGTAATCGTCGCCACCGGCGCGTCGTTGACCGACCCGATGTTGATGGCCGCGGTATCGCTGCCGGTCAGCGCTGCCCCGCCGCTATTGCCGTTGTCGTTGATCGACAGCGTCAGCGTCGCGCTCGCCGATGGCGTATCGGTGGCATCAATATAACTGACCGTGCTGCTGCCGTCGCTGCTGAGCAGCGCGTTGATCTGCGCCAGCGTGCCCGTGACGGTCACCGTATTGCTGCCGTTGCCGCCAACCACCGCCCCGCTGCTGCCGGCCGTCACCGTCAGCGTGCCCTCGGTCACCGACAGCGTCACCGTCTCGACCCCGCCGAGGCTGTCGACGTCGCTCACCGACATGCTGTTCTTGAGGTTCAGGCTCGTCTGCTCGGTCGCGCTGTAGGCCGGCGGCGTAATCGTCGCCACCGGCGCGTCGTTGACCGACCCGATGTTGATGGCCGCGGTATCGCTGCCGGTCAGCGCTGCCCCGCCGCTATTGCCGTTGTCGTTGATCGACAGCGTCAGCGTCGCGCTCGCCGATGGCGTATCGGTGGCATCAATATAACTGACCGTGCTGCTGCCGTCGCTGCTGAGCAGCGCGTTGATCTGCGCCAGCGTGCCCGTGACGGTCACCGTATTGCTGCCGTTGCCGCCAACCACCGCCCCGCTGCTGCCGGCCGTCACCGTCAGCGTGCCCTCGGTCACCGACAGCGTCACCGTCTCGACCCCGCCGAGGCTGTCGACGTCGCTCACCGACATGCTGTTCTTGAGGTTCAGGCTCGTCTGCTCGGTCGCGCTGTAGGCCGGCGGCGTAATCGTCGCCACCGGCGCGTCGTTGACGCTGGTGATCGTGAGATGCGCGGTGTCGATGGCCGTCGAGAAAGCTGTGGTCCCGCCGTTGGTGCTGGTGTCGGCCGTGGCCCCACGCGTCCCCGCGGTCTCGTCCCACGCTCGATAGGTGATGGTGTCGGTGCCGCCATCGATGCCGTCCGGCAAGAATCGGATCTTATCGCTGGCATCCATCAGGAGCGCAGTGCTGTTGCTCACCGCGGCGATCGCAGTCCACGTCGTGCCGCCGTCGATCGAGTACTGCCATGTCCCGTTGGTCGAGGTCAGACCGGTGATCGCAATTCCCTTAGCCGCCCCGGCATCGACGTCGCTAATGCTCGCGCCGATGAACGACGAGACCGTCTGCCCCTGATCGCTGGCGTCGGTGGTTTGATTTTCCGTGATCGCCGTCAGTGTCGGGCTGATCGGAGCTAATACCGGCGCATCGTTCACCTGGACCGTCTGCGTCGTTGTCGCGTTGGCGGGGTTGCCGGCCTCGTCGATCGCCGTCGCGTTGAACTGATTGTAGGCGCCCGGCGCCAGCGTCGTTGTTAGTGTCCAAGTGTGATGAACGTTGTCGATGGTCGCCGCGCCAAGCAGCTGACTGCCGTTGAACACCTGGACCTGCGACACCGTCACATTGTCCGACACCGTCCCCGACAGCGTCACCTGGCCGTTGCCGGTGATGTGGTCGCCCTGTATGCCGGTGTCGGTAAACGACACCGTGTCAAAGGTGACCGCTGGCGGGGTGGTGCCGAGGGTGAAGCTGAGAGCGCTCACACCCGAAACATTGCCGGCCGCGTCAGTCTGGCGAACCAGAACCGTGTTGAGGCCCTCAACGGGGGTGAACGACGTCGTCCAGGTCGTGCCACCGTTGATCGAGTACTCAATCGTCGCACCGCTCTCGATCCCGGAGAGGGACAGCGCACCGACGTTCGTGATGTGGTCGCTGTTCGAGCTGCCGCTGTCGGTCGTCAGCGCCGCGCCAGGCGGTGCCGGCGGTGTCTCGTCAACTGTCACGTTCTGCGAGGCCCGCGCCGTTGCAGTGCCGGCCGCGTTTGAGACTTCTGCCGTCACCGTGTAGTTGCCGTCGCTCAGCGCGTGGGCATTCGTCGGGCTGACATTTACCGACCACGCATTGTTGGCCACCGTCGTGGTAAACGTTTCTACCGTCACGCCCGAGCCGTTAACGATCGTAACCGTCACGGGCTGCCCGTTCTCCACTCCATCCGTCGTGCCGTTGATGGCAAACCCAGAACTGGCCCCGCTGGCATTGAGCGTATGGGCAGTATTGACCGAACTGTCGCCGACCATCGGCGTGATGACCGCAAGTGTCAGAACCGGCGGTTTCAAAGGCCCCGGAACTTCGAGAACGATAGTAGGTGAAAAGGACGCCGACTGTGTCGTTGCGCTCCGCAAGTTTTGCGGCGCGTCGAAATTGATTGGTTGGAGCCCCTGCGGCGAAAGCAATAATGAAGGCGGTGTACTTGATCCACCTGGACCAGTGCTGGTTGGCCCTGCGACAGTCCCCAGCGCATAGTTGGCGAGCGCTTCCTGCTGGAACCTCTGTAACTCCGCCATTTGCGTGGCACTATTCGTAACCACGCTGATCGCCCCACTCCCGTTAATGATGATTGTTTGTGAAGGATCATCGAGGGTGTAGTGTCGCCCATCCCTCAAGAAGAGTTCGATTGTGCCGTTTAGTTGCAGGTCTTTGGGGTTTATCTTGTCGTCATCCAGGGAATCCGACAATGGGCGCTCCGAGGAAGATTCCGCGGCTTCGACCTCCTTCATAAGGGAGAAGATTAGTGCGGTGAGCGAAATCATGCCGATCCCGCCGGTACGCGCACGGCCCCGAATGCTTCCAACAGGCGTGTCGATCCTAAGGCAACCGGTCTCGGCCACCTGGCCGACGATGAAAGCGAAGGTCCCTCGGGTGATACCGAACAGGGCCGAATGCGAGGTCCCGTTGCCGTTGCAGACGAATTCGTCCAGCAGCATGCGAGCGCCACCGGATAGCATGAAGCCGGTGTCGTCGATGAAGCGAAGTCGAACCCGACCGTCGGCTGCGGTCTCGATGATGTCGCCCTGGTAAACAGGATCGCCAACCTTAGCCTGAACGGCAATGCCGCTCGCACGCGTCAGGGTGCCGGAACCGATCGCCGACTGAATAAGGCCGATAACTTTGGTAGAATCCGGCGCGTCTCCCGCCTGGGCGTACTCAACATGCGCTATCAGCGCGTTGACAATATTGCCGGTGAGCTGCGCACCATCGGGAGACGAAAGCGCGGCGCGCTTCTCGCTTCTGACGCAATCCCGCGGCGCCAGTTCGTGGACGTCCTGGGAAATAATCAGGTCGACGCCGGATCGCCTAAAATCTCCATTCAAAAGCTGCTTCGGGTCGGAGACGATAGTGGCAACCGAAGGAGCGGGCGGAGAAGAAACGATGTGATGCTCATGAGAATGCGCACCCAAGCCATCACTGGGCGGCTTCGCGTCAACGGGCAACTTGACATCAAATTCGCCGGGATAGCGCAAAGGGGCCCCCGAGTTAATATTTCTATAATCTCAGAGTATGAGTTTGCTTATCATTGAGAACCGAAGAGCGAAACCACCCCTTGCTTGTAAGGTCGCGGGCAGCTGCATTCGGACAATTATCCGTCCCGCCAAAGGTCAGGATTTCGAAGTATTCGTAGCCAATTTTTATTATAAAGCCGAGTTTATAACAAACGAGTGAAGCAACCTAATCTATAAACTCAAAAAAATATACCTTTTTAAATCCTATTTTCTGTTCTTGCTTTACGCATATTACGCCAATAGTCCGGCGAAAACTATGAACCCTGGTAGCCAGGCAACTAATCCGGGTGAGTTAGCCATATCCCGCGGAAATACAACCGCGAACGTCCCTTTTCAGCCCGGCGAGGATCTCCTGTGCCGAAATGGGAGATCTGCAGCATTTTTACCAACACGGCGAGAAGAACTTCGCCCTGTTTTGCGCTTTCCAGCCAAGGGCGGACGCCGTTGAAAGGAATTAAAGCCCCAACCCACATCATCGCCGGCGAAACGATCCGGTCACGAGATGGCTAATTGGCCTCGTCGATGCCCGGACAGGGGCGTCAGATGGGAATTTTCAGTTACGCGCGCGCGTTGGGCCTCGCCGTGATGGCTTGGGGCATGGTCTCGTTTGCGTCAGACCTTGCCGCCGGGACGCTGCTTTCACCCGGTTCTGCGGATCTGGTCAGGAAATCCGCCGAGCCATTCGGGGTATTTGCATTCCGGTTCTCCGGAGGCGGACTCAGGGAGAAATGGCTAGGTGTCCAGCGCAAGCTCGACGACGAGAGGGTCCAATTGGCGCTATGCGACGGGGATCGGGAACTATGCGCATCGCCGGCGGCACTTCGGTTTCTCGCTATGGTGGAGAATGCGAAAGCCCGCGAGGGACGCGCCCGCCTCGGCGAGATCAACCGCGCCATCAATCTCGCCATCCACCCAATGAGCGATTTGGCTCAATATGGCGAGATTGACGTGTGGAGTTCGCCGCTTCACACCTTAACGACCGGTAGCGGTGACTGCGAAGATTACGCGATCGCGAAATTCGCAGCCCTGCGCTGGGCCGGCATAGCCCCCGAAGATCTGCGGATCGTGATCATGCGTGACACCATCCGGGGCGAGGTTCACGCCGTTGCTGCGGCGCGGCTGGACGGTCAATGGCTCACACTCGACAACCGTCGCATGGCGATGGTCGAAGACGTGTATGTCAGGAATTACCGGCCGCTGTACGTCATCGATCAATACGGCGTCATGCAGTATGTCGACGCACCGCTGCTCGCGGCCGGCCTGTAGTCGCCCGCAGCGCTCAAATTGGTTGCAGAGCCGGTTTGATTTCTTCTAATTAACTAGGGTCTGTTGAGATTCATCTAGAGTTTATGACGGCTGAGGCTTCGATCTATCTTTAAAAGGCGTGCCGGTCTTGGCGATTGCTGCCCATATCCCGAGCAGCGAAATCGGAATTGATTATTCCCGGCGACACATCCTGACCTCTTCAAGGATTACAGCGACTATGTCGAGCTCGATCCGGAGCAGCTTCCCCAGATACCTAAGCGCGCCATCAGCTGTGTTGCCGTCGTCGTCCTGCCACGTGACGTCGCCTTGATGGAACTGGATGCCGAGGTGCCGGAATGGATCGCGCCTACCGCGCCGGTCCTGCGTCCTAGCGCGGCGGATTTTGAGCATCTTGCGAGCTTTCTCAACAGGCCTCTCGCGTGACGTTGTTCTGCGGCGCGGGTTGCGCGGACGCGCATGCAGAGCTCATCGAACTGGCTCGCATGTTGAAAGTGCCTATCGTGCACGCCTTTCGAGGAAGGAATTTGTCGAATACGATACCCCAAGGACGTTGGAATGACCGGTCTCGTTGGCTTTTCGTCGGGATACGCGGCTATGAAGAACTGCGGCGCTCTGCTGTTGCTGGGTACCGACTTTGCGTATCGGGCGTTCTATCCAGAGCGCGCGAAAATAGCGCAGCTGGACGTGCGGTCCGATCGAGGAGCGCTCCGTCGCAATTAGGGCTTCCCTACGCGTCAGCTGGCATCAGTGGTCACGCCCAGGCCGGGAATGGGCGGATCCATGAGCAAAGGTGCCAGGGCGACTCCTACTGGTCCGGAATTACGAGCTTTGCGCGGGCGGTGGCGTCGGGTATCGCCAGTCGGCACACTTTTCCCGATAGCTATCGCACTCGTTGCGAACAGCATCGATCTCTGCTCAAATGATCCACGCCAACGTCTCCGTAATTGACCAGCGCGAAAGACTGTCGGGGTCGTACCTCTTCAGGCGAGGGGCGCACACGCTTCGCCCAAGCCTCTTCCTTCGACGTTGGAGGTGTATCGTCGTCCTTGAACAACATTCCCGGTCCTCCGCACGGACAGTCCGCAATGGGAAGCCAACGCGGGGCCCGATGCGCATCGGGTTTTCGGGGATCAGCCTAGCCGCGTCGAACGGTGATCTTAAGCGGTGACAGCGAGCCGCGCCACATTGCCGCTTCGCGTGATCCTTTGTAATAGGGCTGGACGGCCAGACAGTGATCCGTGGCCGCGGCATCGGCCGCAGTTTCTCGCCTCAGGGCGGCGGCAGATCGTCGAACCGGAAGTAGCCCACGCCGTCAACAAGGCACTCGATCAAGGGCACCGAGATTCACACGCGGCAGACTTGCCGACGGCTCTTTGAAACGGAGGCATGCAAATGTGGGGAACCATAGGCGGGTAACGTGATCCGGTTCGCGGAATCGGTCAACCGCGCGTGCATAGTAACCTGCGTGATGCTCGGCAAATGCGCCTTCGCTTCGCGGCGATAACGTGACGGCACGCGATCGCGACGTGCGGCCGCGCTTACAAACCATCTAATTCAAATTCGCCATTTAACCGTTAATCGGGTTCCCGATATTCACGACGATTGCTGAGAGATACGCTCAACTTGGATTAAATATGCTGTTCTCGAAAGTACCAAAGCCAGCGCGGCCACGCACTGATTGGACTGTACATGACCAAACATTCCACCGAAGGCTTGCTGTTTTTTGAAGGCCGAGAATTGCCCATCGTTGCCTACGGCGTGAGCCGGACACACGCCGAAGTGCATGCAGAAGGACTGGGGCTTCTTCCGATACACTTCTTCATCACGTTCGACGGCTTTCTTACGGTTGGGAAATGTCGGCTCGTGTGGAGGTGGCGGGACGATATTAGTGTCGTTTTCGAAAGATGGCTTGATGTCCGCCAAGGTATCGCGCGCGATCAAGCAGTCGCTGGTGAGGCCGGTGATCTTCGATCAAGATAGCTGGGACTATTCCTGACACCGCAACCCCGGTAGGCCGAAGCCGCCGGGGACGGGAGGTTAGTGTTTGGTCTCTTTCGCGGGCATTTTAGGTTGTAGTTGCTCGAGCAATTCATTCAGCCAGCGAATGCGCGCCTTGACTAATTCGACCCGATCTTCAGTGCAGTCCTCATAACGCTCGCTTGCGTTTGTCAGGTTTTCCTGACACCTCAAGCCCGGTCACTTTTGGCGCCGGGCCTGAAGCCAAAGTCGCGAGCGAATCACGCCACATCCGGTGTTCAATCAGCACAATTTGGCGAGACTGGACATGGTTGGCCATCGAACCGCGGCAGCGCAGCGAGTGTTGTCGTCGCTGTAGGGGCCGTCCGGGTCGACGCTCGGAAGAGTCGGACCGAACCGTCCAAAGGGACCCTGCCTGAACTCCACGCCTGACAATGCGCAGCGATAATTGGCGGCATGGAGCTTCGCCAAGGGCCATCGCTTGGATACCGCTCGTTGCATTTGCGGCCGGACTGGCGGATCGAGGTCTCCGAAGCGATTTATTGGAACCAAGCACCAAGTTCCACGTAATATTTGCGGCGTTTCGATAAAGTCCGCAGGGCACCTGTATGTGGAGATTCTTCATTTCAAGCGCTTTGTACTTGTCGCTTGTGTGTGGGCTATCTCTGATCTGGCTACCGACAGACATCGCGGCGGAAATGCTGAATTTGCCCCGACCCGTCAATCAGGTCAACAAGTCCGATGAACCATTCGGGCTTCCAACCGAGAACGTGACTGCGGGCGCGCTCCTCAATAGATGGCTCAAGGTCGACGAAGAAATGGAAGCTGAGCGCCTGGTAGTTCGAACGTGCGAAGAAAATCGCGCGTCGTGTGCGTCGCGGGCAGCGCTGCAATTTTTATCCATTATTGATAGCGGACGAACCTCGGGAGGTCGCGGGCGACTTGGTAAGATCAACCGTGCAGTCAACTTAAGCATAAGGCCGGTGAGCGACCCTGGTGAGGAAGATGTCTGGAGTTCGCCCCTGACCACACTTGGCACAGGTGCCGGCGACTGCGAAGATTACGCTATCGCAAAGTTTTTGGCGCTGCAGGAGGCGGGGGTTTCCCCTGATGACCTTCGAATCGTGGTCCTGCGGGACAACTTCCGGGGAGAAGACCACGCCGTTGTAGCGGCAAGGCTTGATGGAAATTGGCTCATACTGGACAACCGCCATATGGCAATGATTGAGGACCGACAAATACCAAATTTTCGGCCCGTATTTTTAATCGATCACGATGGAGTCAAATCATACATAGACCCATCATCTGCTCCCAACGCATCGCATCTCGTTCGGCGACTGGGGTTTTCCCTGAGCAAAACAAACACGAGGGCCCAGATGCGACGGATCGCAGCGCGGCGCCCTCAATAGCTAATAGCTAATTTTACTGGCGCACCCCGATACGACTTGGAGCGCATGGTGTCATAGACACGCCGCAATTACTTCGAAAGCGTCCTGTTTAAACAACGCGCTCTGCTGCGACTGGCTTACCAGGGACTCTAAGCGGACTTTGAGCCCATTTCACGATTAAGCGGCAAGAGTTGTTCTATTGCCGCCGTAGTTTAGATGGCAGCAATTGTCGCGCCAGCTTCGACTCCTCTGAGAAGCGCTGCCGCTACCGGACTTTTTGCGGCCCGCGTCTCACGTCGAAGGACCGGTGCTTTGCCCGCCACATCGTCAAGAGCGTTGCTGGCATCAAGGCCGTCCAGGACGTCGACATTTCCATTGCCGATCGTACGCTCCATGCGCTGATCGGACCCAACGGCCCCGGCAAGACCACCGCATACAATCTGTTGTCTGGCATGTATCCGCCTGACCAAGGGTCCGTGTCGCTGCTCGGTCAGCCGATTGTGTTTCGGCGCGGGGTCTCGACCATGATCAGCGCGGGGGCCCATCATCCCATTTAGCGAAATCAATGGCTTGAAGGGGTCCCGACGGCGCCGATGGGGGGCACTATTCGATCAGCATTCACATTAGCGCATATGCCCGAGATCCGGCGCGGCCGTCGCCTTCGCAGGGTCGATTATTGGCTCCAAGTAGCAACGATGTAGTGTCTGCGGATGTTTTTGCCCGTCGAGAAGAACGCGAAGTGCATTTTTTGTATGAGCAAAGCCGATCACCTTGCCGGTACGCCCCTCTAAACATCGGCTATACTTTCCTCGTGACTTTACCCTAAAGCGGCTCCCGGCTGCCAAATCGGGCGGCAGCAGATTGTGATCAGTCCGAGGATTAGGTTCTCGCTCAACGAGCGATCTCTGCAAGTCGGTCATTTCTCGCCTATGCGTTGCAACCCTAGCCTCCAAGGGCCGAGATTTCCTCAAGTGTGCATAATGAAGTCCGAAGCGTGCAAGTTTGTCGCAACCACGTTCTTCAACAAGATGGTGTCACTGGCATCCAGTGTGATCAGCGTGTCATTGCCGAGTTGGGCTTCAACAGGAAGCGAGGACGCCGAAACATTGCTGAATTGGCGTAGGTCGAGCTTGTCGATTCCCAAGGTAAAGTCGGTAACCGTGTGCGTGACCGACCCGCTTGAAACTGGCGTGAACACGAATTGATCCTGACCGCCAGCTCCCGTCAGAACATCCTGGAAGGTCGTGGCAAAGATGACATCGTTACCAGACGTCCCCTGTACCGGAATGTTCTGCCCGGTACCGGCCTGATTGAATACGAAGTTGACGGTTTCGGTGGCGCCGGGAACATCTGAAATGCTGAGCGTGACGGTTGCGGTTGCTGGTGGTGTGGCGCCCGGAGAATAGGTCATGCCGGACGCGAGAGCCGTGTTGATCGCAGAAAGAGACCCGGACGTCAGGGATGGATTCGTCGTCAACGAAACACCAAAGGTCTCGGACGACGCGCCGTTATCAGCGTCCGTTACCAACAGACCATTTATGGTCGTCGAGCCATCCGAGTTGTGAGTCATACTGAGTTGGTGGGTGTCAAAGGTCGGCACCTGGTGATTCCAGATGATGTCCGTACCGCCCGATCCGTCCGACACCACCGAGAAGCCGGATGGACTGTAGTTGCCAAGGAGCCCGAAAGAACCAGCGCTATAGTCCACATGGAGCCCGCCGGAATTGGACACGCTGACGCTTGCGGGAGAAATCCCGATCAGATCAATCGTATCGCCGAAGGCGAAGCCCGTAACCGTGCCGGTGAAATGTGCGACATCGCTGAGAACGAGCACACTTGGCGAGCTGGCGCCGGCGTCGAAGGAGACCGCCGTATCCGACGCACCGTTGAGCACAAGCGATGCGCTGTAGACCACGGCCACCCCGCCGGTCACCGGAGCGTTGATCGTCAGGCTTCCAGACTCGACCGCAATCGTCCCGCTATTGGTAAGACCTGAAAGCCCAGTCAGCGAAGCCGTGCCGGTGCTCTCGATTGTTCCGGCGTTGGACAGGGTGCTGGTGCCCGAGAATACGCTGGCACCGCTAAACTGCCAGTCGGCGCCATGCTCGTTTGTAAAAGTCACGTCGTAGGCCGTAACCAGACCACCGAGAAAGCCGACATTGTCGATGGTGACGGTCCCGGCCCCAGTCGTGCTGGCGTTGAGTGCCGCGCTGCCGCCAATCACCGAGCCATCATTTGTGATGCTGACATTGCCATTGTTAGCGCCAAGCCCCGCGACCCCATAGCGGCCGGCCATGATATCGGCATCGGATTCGATCACGATGGCGATATCGCCGGTGCCGTAATTGACCGCGCGAATGCCGTCAGTGCCGGTCGGTGCAACGATTGTCGCGTGGTCATCAATCCACACTTTGCCATGGACGTTGTCATTGGCCGTGTTCTGATTGCCGGGATTGTAGCCGGCCAATATGCCTGCAGGGGGGTCGTTT
Organism: uncultured Alphaproteobacteria bacterium; assembly: GCA_963819355.1. GTDB lineage: Bacteria > Pseudomonadota > Alphaproteobacteria > Rhizobiales > Xanthobacteraceae > Bradyrhizobium. The sequence goes on from CAWFVZ010000009.1 coordinate 31,254, forward strand.
GCGATCGTTGCCGTCGGGATGGTCCCGGAGTGAATCGTGCCGTTGGCAACCACCGATATTTCTGAATCGATAGGAACAACGGTCGTCGAATCAACCGGGCTAATCGTTGTTGCCTTGTTAATCGCCGCAATGCCGGAGCCCCCGGACGAAATGAAGGTCCCCGCCGTCGTCGTGACGTGAACGCTACCAGGTCCATAAGTCTGGGCCAGAATCCCGATTCCAGAACCGTTCGGCGGGCTTGCACCACCCAACGAGGTGATCGAGACTCCGAAATTGTTCACGTAGACGTCGCCGGTTCCGTACGTGTAGCCCTGAACACCGTAGCCGGCGGCGGCGTTGATCGTCGCAGAGTTGTTGATGACAACCTCGCCGTTCACATTGTAATTTGCAAGGTTCTGCGGGGATGGATTAGTCGTTCCGCCAATGTAGCCGGCCGTGATACCAGAAGGTTGATTATTGAACCCGGTGAGCGTGGTGCCAGAATTGATCGTGCCGGCGGCCGTCACCACCACAGACGTATTCGTTGAGGTTGCCACGGCCTCGTTGACCACATTGATACCTGCACCTGCTGAATTGATACTGTCACCGGCCGACGTGATGACCGAAATGCTGCCGTTGTTGGTGCTGAATGCGAGGATGCCGTAGCTCGCGGATGAGGCAATCGACGCATTGGCGTAAACATTGACTGCGATGTCGCCGCTTCCTGCGCCTTCCGCGTGGGCATAGATACCCTGCGCAACAGACGTAATGTTGCCGCCGCCGGCATCGTTCACGGTGATGTTGCCATTGCCGTAGTTGTAGGCATTGATCCCGACGCCTGCGTCAGCAGTGATCGCCGCTGCGTTGTTGACAATCACGGTGCCATTGACGTTGAGATTTGGCGTCGAGCTGTTTCCTCCAAGGAACCCGGCCGCAATTCCGGAAGGTTGATTGTTGCTGTTATTGGGCAAGGATCTTGAGTGAATAATTCCGCCGGTCGTCACTGCAACAGTAGCTCCAGCCGCGGCCGCGATCGTGGTCGCCTCATTGACCGCGTTGATGCCGGTGCTACCAGACTGGATGTTATCCAGACTGCTGGTGGCAACCGTGATGCTACCCGGACCACGATTGAGCACGCCGATACCATAGGGCGCGTTGCCGGAGGTCGAACTCGTCGCTGCGGTCAGCGCTTGGATCGAAACATTCGAACCGAGCATGACCGTTATGTTGCCAACGCCATAGTTATAGCTATTGATACCGTCGCCCGCGGCCGCGGTGAGGTGCCCGTTGGCACTTCCATCGCCATACAAGCTGACGAAGACGTCGCCGAATACGTTTCCGTTGAAAACGCCGGCATTACCTGGATTGTAGCCCGCCTGAATACCGGACGGCGCGCTTCCCGAATTGTTGTTGTTTGCGCCAGAGTTGATGGTGCCCTGCGCCATCACGGTAATCGAGCTTCCGCTGCCTTGGGCTATCGCTGTGGCCTGATTGCCGACATTGATGGCGGTCGAACCGGAATTGATCGTCGTACCCCACCCGGTGGTCGCCGTGGAACTGCCGATGCCGTAATTGAATGCGAAAATGCCGTACTGGGAGAAGCCTGAAGCGGTTGTATTGGCCGCGGTCGCCTGAATTTGCGCTCCTGAACCAAGGGAGACAGTCGTGTTGCCGGACCCATAGTTGAAAGCCATGATGCCGGAGCCGGTCGCGGCAGTGATATTCGCGCGATCTTCGACGTACACATTGCCGACGATCGATGCGTTTGGCGTCGTTGTCGTGCCGTTCAAAATACCAGCCCTGATGCCGGCAGAGCCGTTGGCGGGACCGACAGCTGCGGCACCCGAGTTGATCGCAAAGCCACCGGAATTGATGGCGGCGGAATTGAGCACGGTGATCGATCCGCCCGTGCCGGCGCTGCCTGCCCATTGCTCTTGCGCAAGAATGCCCGCGCTTCCGGAATTTATGGCGCCAAACATCGTCGTGACGTTGATGTCGCCGCCTGTCGTCCGCGCGAATACACCATAAGAATTCGTGCTGGTGAGCGTTGTCCCGTTACCTTGGAAGATATTGAGCTTTCCGCTCGTCGACGCCGCGAATATAGCATACTGAGCGCCGGCGACATTTCCGTAATCGACAATATCGGTCGAGCCGGCGCCGGAGCTCGTGTTGATTCCCGTACCACCGCTCGAAATGCCGCCTGCGTTGACGACGGCAGCATTGGCGCCATTTGTCGTCGTAACGCCCACACCCACCCCGGCGCCGGTGACCGAAATCGATGAGCTTTGATTTATCACGACTGAATACGTGACGTTCGTAGATGCATCAGTCGACGTCACCAGGAAACCGGATCCTGCTCCGGAGATCGTATCGTTGGCGAGAATGTAGAATATCGGGCTGGTCAGGCTGAAGGAATGCTGCAGGCTATCCGTCATGAAGACGGCCGACGTCGGCACGACGATGACCTTATCGAAAGCAAGAATGTCCAGCATTGTGCCGGATTGAGCGCCGGCCACGTTGTAGAAATAGGACTGACTGAAATTCGAATAGGAGAGCGTGTTGGTCGGGCTTGAGAAGCCGGGACCTATCAACGAGATTGTATCTCCAACCGCGAGATTCTGGATCGTTGCAGCGGGGCCTGACGATGCCGGAACATCGATGGTCAAGAGTGATGGGATCAAGAGGCCCGGAGCCAAAGGATCACGCGACGCGAAAGATATTGTCTGAGTGGGGTCGAGCGACCCGCCAAGTTCAAGCGCCGACCGGTCTCCGATCGAGAAAGAGCCGTTGCCGGAAATGTTGGCAAAGATCTGCGCCACAATGTAGGACGCCAGATTGATGCTGCCTGTATTCGCAAATGCCAGGGTAGAGCCGGACGAAATATTGACCAGTCCGGACATGTTTATAGTGCCAGCATTGTTGAACGTGCTGGCGCTGTTGCCGATGAAGTTCTGACCGTTCAGATTCCAAATGGCGCCGGCCGCATTTGTAAAGCTAGTCGTCCCGCCGAGCGAGACGTTGCCCGTTATTACGCCGCCGCTGTTGTTCTTGACGAGGTTGCTGCTGGTATTGCCATAGACCGCCAATGCAGTGGTATTGACCGTCTTACCGTAAAGGTTCGCTGTAACCGTGCCGGTATTCGTGAAGTTTGCAGCCTGGGTGCTGCTTGTATTGTTGATCTGGACGACCTGATTGAATGTGAGGCCCGAGCCGGTGATAGTTCCGGCGTTGGTGACCGATATCGTCCCGTTGACGCTGTTGGCGACACCGCCGCCATTTCCGGTGTTGATGCCCGTGCCGAATGGCGAGGTAATCGAGCCATTGTTGATAATGGTGATGTTGCCGCCGCCTTGCGCAAAGGCGTTTAGGCCCGAGAACGGCGCCTTGATCGCCGAGCCCGCTTGCAGCGTCGCGCTGATATTGCCGACGCCGTTGTTGAAAAGATTGATACCAATGCCGGAAGCCGCGTTGATAACGGCCGAATTGTTGACGACGACGCTGCCCTGAACGGCGGTATTCACCGCCCCATTTCCGCTCCCGAACCCTGCCGAAACACCAAAAGCAAAGCCACCGCCCTGGAAGAAATCATAGCCCGAATTGATAGTCCCTGCAGCTGTGACCGAGATCTGAGTTGCCGACGGAGCGCTCGCGGGTGATGAAGTGGCGCTGATGCCGGTACCGCCGGACGTGATCGTATCATTAGCAGCCGTTATGACCGAAATATTTCCACCGGTCTGGTTGGTCGCCTGGATGCCAGCCAGACCGTAAAGAGCGCTGGCGGTTATCGATGCACCCGTGCCTACATTGACGGCCACGTTCGACCGCACTGCAGTCCCATTGATAGACGAACTTGCCTGTAGACCGTACTGGGCACCCCAGACAGAGGTATTTGCCTCGTCGGTGATGCCTACGTTTCCGTATCCCCAATTATACGCGAGGATGCCCCAACCCGCTTGTGCGGTGATGTTGGCGGAGTTGTCGACAAGCACGGTGCCATTGATGTTCGGGTTCGAAGTGCCGTTGCTGCCGAAATATCCCGCCGAGATACCCTGTGGTTGGCTGCCGCCTGCCGATAGATGCTTGCCGGAGATGATCGTGCCGGACGCATTTACGCTCACCGTTGACGCCACACCACTCGAGATCGAAGTCCCTTGGCTGATGGCCGCGATACCATGCGAACCGGCGGTAATACTCGTCCCGGCGCTTGTCGTAATCGACACGCTTCCCTTGCCCACGGCTGAGCCGTCGATACCATACTCGTCTTTTGCGATGATCGTTCCGGCGTGATCGTTGATAGTTATGTTGCCATCGCCATAATTGTACCCGCGGATGCCATCGCCACTGGCCGCACTGATGTCGGCAAAATTGTCCACGATCACATTGCCGAAAACATTCGGGTTGACGGTGTTGGTGCTTCCACCTCTATAGCCAGCTAGAATGCCTGCTGGCTTGCTGCCATTGCCCGTGAGCTCAGTCCCCGAAATGATGGTGCCGTCGGCGGTAACCGAGATCGAACTGGAGATGACCCCGCCGACCTTCGGGATTGCGGTCGCCTGATTGTAGGCATCGACGCCCACGCTTGCGGAATTGATGATTCCACCCGCTCCCGTGGTAACCGAAATGTTTCCGCTGCCGTTCGACTGCGCTTCGATGCCGTAAAGCGAAAGTCCGACTATCACCGCGTTTATGCCGGTGGTGATGAACTCGTTGCCATTACCGTTGGTTTGCACGCGAATGCCATCGTGGCCACCGACGACATTTCCGCTTTGACTGACAGTAATGTCGCTGTTGTTTGCGGTGTTGAGGTTGACGGCGACGATCCCGCTGTAGGCCGTACCTACGCCTGTCACGTTTCCAGACCCGTTGATCAGGATGCTGCCGACACCGGTGGCACTGTCCTGGGCGATAATGCCGCGGCCCGAAAGGCCGCTGACTTGTCCCGACGCCGTGACGGTGATCGACCCGTATGCATTCTGAAGAACGGAGATGCCGCTGTTCATACCGGTGATTTGACCGGTCGGATTGACGATCAAATTCGCCGGATTGCCTGAGGTCGCCCCCGTTGCATACAGATCGATCGCGTCGCCTGAGGTTGACGTCACGTTACCAGTGCCGCCAATCGCGACTGGCCCGTTTGCAATCGAAATGGCGTTGATCGTTCCGGAAAGTCCTGCTGCTCCGATCTGCAATGTGCCGCCACTGTCGGTCAACTCTGCGACCACCGTAGAAGAGCCGGCGATCGAGGTAGTTGCACCATTGTCGGTGACCACGACCGGTTGGTTTGCCGTAGCGCCAACATTTCCTATCGAATTCACAACGCGCGTGAAGTAAGTGAAGTTTGAGCTTCTGGCCGTGGTATCGACGAAGCTCCATTGCGTCGGACTAGTACGAACGGCGTCAACCCACGTATTGCCGTCGGCGCTGATCTGAACTTTGTCTCCGACCTGAAGCGGGCTGTTTGTCCCCGCCACGGTGATCGAGGTGCTCGTGGGCGAAGAGCTCCCGGAGACAGACACTATTGCAAGGGTCTCTGTCGGCACCGAGGAATCGATCATCACCGTCTGGCTGGCGGTGGTGCCGACATTGCCGGCGATGTCGACAATCCGGGTCTGGTAGGTGAAGCTGGTGGCGTGCGTGACCGGGTCGATATAGCTCCAGCTCGTCGCCGTGGTCTGAGTCACATCGGCCCAGCTCGAGCCACTGTCGGAGGAGACCTGGATCCTCTCGCCGGAGCCAAGCGCGCCGTTGGTGCCCGAAACCGTCAGCGTGGTGTCGCTGGTGATGAAGTCGCCCGGTGTGCCGCTGTCGGTTGCAATCGCCGTGATCACCAGCGCCTCTGCGGGCGCCGTGGTATCGATGGTCACCACCTGGCTGGCGGTGGTGCCGACGTTGCCGGCGGTGTCAATGATCCGGGTCTGATAGGTGAAGCTGGTCGCATGCGTGACCGGATCGGTATAGCTCCAGCTCGTTGCCGTCGATTGGGTAACATCGGCCCAGGTGGCGCCGTTGTCGCTGCTGACCTGGATCCTCTCGCCGGAGCCAAGCGCGCCGTTGGTGCCCGACACCGTCAGCGACGTGTCGTTGGTGATGAAGTCGCCAGCCGTGCCGCTGTCGGTTGCGATCGCCGTGATCGCCACGGCCTCGGCAGGGGCTGCCGTGTCGATCGTCACCGCCTGGCTGGCGGTGGTGCCGACATTGCCGGCGGTGTCGACGATCCGGCTCTGGTAGGTGAAGCTGGTGGCGTGCGTAACCGGGTCGGTATAACTCCAGCTCGTCGCCGTCGACTGCGTAACATCGGCCCAGCTCGTGCCACTATCGCTGGAGACCTGGATCCTCTCGCCGGAGCCAAGCGCGCCGTTGGTGCCCGACACCGTCAGCGACGTGTCGTTGGTGATGAAGTCGCCGGCCGTGCCGCTGTCCTGATTAATGGCCGTGATCGCCAGTGCTTCTGACGGCGCCGTGGTGTCCAGCGTAAAGGACAGCGAGGCGCTGCCGGTATTGCCAAACGTATCGGTCTGGCTGGCCACGATGGTGTGCTGACCGTCCGCCAGGCCGCTCGGCGTGAACGACCAGTTGCCGCCCGCGTCCGTCGTCGTGGTGGCCGTGATCAGTGCGCCGTCGACGGTGAAGTGCACCACCGTGTTCGCAAGACCCGTGCCGTTCAGCGCCGAGTTCGAGCTGATCTGGTCGAGCGCGGAGGAACCGGTGTCCGAGGTCAGATGCTCCGTCACCACGGGGCCGGTGGTACTCAGCGTGTAGACGACCGCATTGCTGGTCGAACTGTTGCCAGCCAGATCGTTCACCTTCGCCGTCAGGGAGTTGCTGCCGCTGCTCAGCGTAACCAGCGCGCTCCAGCTGCCATCGTTCTGAACGATCGCGGTCTTCACCGCCGTGGCGCCGTCAAAGATCGTCACGATGGCGCCGGCATCGGCCACGTCGACCGTCGGTCGCGATCGCCGTGATTGCCACGGCTTCTGCAGGGGCTGCCGTGTCGATCGTCACCGCCTGGCTGGCGGTGGTGCCGACGTTGCCGGCGGTGTCGACGATCCGGCTCTGATAGGTGAAGCTGGTGGCGTGCGTAACCGGATCGGTATAACTCCAGCTCGTCGCCGTCGACTGCGTAACATCGGCCCAGCTGGTGCCGCTATCGCTCGAGACCTGGATCCTCTCGCCGGCGCCAAGCGCGCCGTTGGTGCCCGACACCGTCAGCGACGTGTCGTTGGTGATGAAGTCGCCGGCCTGCCGCTGTCGGTCGCAATCGCCGTGATTGCCACGGCTTCGGCAGGGGCTGCGGTATCGATGGTCACCGCCTGGCTGGCGGTGGTGCCGACATTGCCGGCGGTGTCGACGATCCGGCTCTGGTAGCTGAAGCTGGTGGCGTGCGTAGCCGGATCGATATAGCTCCAGCTCGTCGCCGTCGACTGGGTAACATCGGCCCAGCTGGTGCCGCCGTCGCTGCGAGACCTGGATCCTCTCGCCGGCGCCAAGCGCGCCGTTGGTGCCCGACACCGTCAGCGACGTGTCGTTGGTGATGAAGTCGCCGGCCGTGCCGCTGTCGGTCGCAATCGCGGTGATTGCCACGGCTTCGGCAGGGGCTGCCGTATCGATGGTCACCGCCTGGCTGGCGGTGGTGCCGACGTTGCCGGCGGTGTCGATGATCCGGGTCTGATAGGTGAAGCTGGTCGCATGCGTCGCCGGATCGACATAGCTCCAGCTCGTTGCCGTCGACTGCGTAACGTCGGCCCAGGTGGCGCCGCCGTCACTGCTGACCTGGATCCTCTCGCCGGCGCCAAGCGCGCCGTTGGTGCCCGATACCGTCAGCGACGTGTCGTTGGTGATGAAGTCGCCGGCCGTGCCGCTGTCGGTCGCAATCGCCGTGATCGCCAGCACCTCACTCGGTGCCGTTGTGTCCAGCGTAAAGGTTAGCGAAGCGCTGCCGGTGTTGCCGAACGTGTCGGTCTGGCTTGCTACGATGGTGTGCTGCCCGTCACCCAGCCCGCTCGGTGTGAGAGACCAGTTCCCGCTCGCATCCGCTGAAGCGGTGGTGGTGACCAACGTGCCATCGATCGTGAAATGCAGTGTCGTATTGGCCAGGCCGGTTCCGCTCAGCGCAGGGTTCGAGGTGATCTGATCAAGTGCAGAAGAGCCCGTGTCGGAGGTCAGGTGCTCCGTCACCGCAGGACCGGTGGTACTCAGCGTGTAGACGACCGCATTGCTGGTCGAACTGTTGCCAGCCAGATCGTTCACCTTCGCCGTCAGCGAGTTGCTGCCGCTGCTCAGCGTAACCAGTGCACTCCAGCTGCCATCGCCTTGGACGATGGCAGTCTTCACAGGCGTGGCGCCGTCAAAGATCGTCACCGTGGCGCCGGCATCGGCCACGTCGACCGTGCCGGTAATGGTCTGGCTGGCCTGGTTGGTCGGTCCGCCGGCATTGGAGATCGTGATGGTCGGCGCCGTGGTATCGATGGTCACCGCCTGGCTGGCGGTGGTGCCGACGTTGCCGGCGGTGTCAATGATCCGGGTCTGATAGGTGAAGCTCGTTGCATGCGTCGACCGGATCGACATAGCTCCAGCTCGTCGCCGTCGATTGGGTGACGTCGGCCCAGGTGGCGCCGTTGTCGCTGCTGACCTGGATCCTCTCGCCGGAGCCAAGCGCGCCGTTGGTGCCCGACACCGTCAGCGACGTGTCGTTGGTGATGAAGTCGCCAGCCGTGCCACTGTCGGTTGCAATCGCCGTGATCGCCAGCGCCTCTGCGGGCGCCGCGGTGTCGATCGTCACCGCCTGGCTCGCGGTGGTGCCGACGTTGCCGGCGGTGTCGACGATCCGGGTCTGGTAGGTGAAGCTGGTGGCGTGCGTAACCGGGTCGGTATAACTCCAGCTCGTCGCCGTGGTCTGGGTCACATCGGCCCAGCTCGAGCCACTGTCGGTGGAGACCTGGATCCTCTCGCCGGAGCCAAGCGCGCCGTTGCTGCCCGACACCGTCAGCGACGTGTCGTTGGTGATGAAGTCCCCGGCCGTGCCGCTGTCCTGATTAATGGCCGTGATCGCCAGTGCTTCTGACGGCGCCGTGGTGTCCAGCGTAAATGACAGCGAGGCGCTGCCGGTATTGCCAAACGTATCGGTCTGGCTGGCCACGATGGTGTGCTGACCGTCCGCCAGGCCGCTCGGCGTGAACGACCAGTTGCCGCCCGCGTCCGTCGTCGTGGTGGCCGTGATCAGTGCGCCGTCGACGGTGAAGTGCACCACCGTGTTCGCAAGACCCGTGCCGTTCAGCGCCGAGTTCGAGCTGATCTGGTCGAGCGCGGAGGAACCGGTGTCCGAGGTCAGATGCTCCGTCACCACGGGGCCGGTGGTACTCAGCGTGTAGACGACCGCATTGCTGGTCGAACTGTTGCCAGCCAGATCGTTCACCTTCGCCGTCAGGGAGTTGCTGCCGCTGCTCAGCGTAACCAGCGCGCTCCAGCTGCCATCGTTCTGAACGATCGCGGTCTTCACCGCCGTGGCGCCGTCAAAGATCGTCACGATGGCGCCGGCATCGGCCACGTCGACCGTGCCGGTGATGGTCTGGCTGGCCTGGTTGGTCGGTCCGCCGGCATTGGAGATCGTGATGGTCGGCGCCGTGGTATCGATGGTCACCGCCTGGCTGGCGGTGGTGCCGACGTTGCCGGCGGTGTCGATGATCCGGGTCTGATAGGTGAAGCTCGTTGCATGCGTGACCGGATCGGTATAGCTCCAGCTCGTCACCGTCGATTGGGTAACGTCGGCCCAGGTGGCGCCGCCGTCACTGCTGACCTGGATCCTCTCGCCGGCGCCAAGCGCGCCGTTGGTGCCAGATACCGTCAGCGACGTGTCGTTGGTGATGAAGTCGCCGGCCGTGCCGCTGTCGGTCGCAATCGCCGTGATCGCCAGCACCTCACTCGGTGCCGTTGTGTCCAGCGTAAAGGTTAGCGAAGCGCTGCCGGTGTTGCCGAACGTGTCGGTCTGGCTTGCTACGATGGTGTGCTGCCCGTCACCCAGCCCGCTCGGTGTGAGAGACCAGTTCCCGCTCGCATCCGCTGAAGCGGTGGTGGTGACCAACGTGCCATCGATCGTGAAATGCAGTGTCGTATTGGCCAGGCCGGTTCCGCTCAGCGCAGGGTTCGAGGTGATCTGATCAAGTGCAGAAGAGCCCGTGTCGGAGGTCAGGTGCTCCGTCACCGCAGGACCGGTGGTACTCAGCGTGTAGACGACCGCATTGCTGGTCGAACTGTTGCCAGCCAGATCGTTCACCTTCGCCGTCAGCGAGTTGCTGCCGCTGCTCAGCGTAACCAGTGCACTCCAGCTGCCATCGCCTTGGACGATGGCAGTCTTCACAGGCGTGGCGCCGTCAAAGATCGTCACCGTGGCGCCGGCATCGGCCACGTCGACCGTGCCGGTAATGGTCTGGCTGGCCTGGTTGGTCGGTCCGCCGGCATTGGAGATCGTGATGGTCGGCGCCGTGGTATCGATGGTCACCGCCTGGCTGGCGGTGGTGCCGACGTTGCCGGCGGTGTCAATGATCCGGGTCTGATAGGTGAAGCTCGTTGCGTGCGTCGCCGGATCGACATAGCTCCAGCTCGTCGCCGTCGATTGGGTGACGTCGGCCCAGGTGGCGCCGTTGTCGCTGCTGACCTGGATCCTCTCGCCGGAGCCAAGCGCGCCGTTGGTGCCCGACACCGTCAGCGACGTGTCGTTGGTGATGAAGTCGCCAGCCGTGCCACTGTCGGTTGCAATCGCCGTGATCGCCAGCGCCTCTGCGGGCGCCGCGGTGTCGATCGTCACCGCCTGGCTCGCGGTGGTGCCGACGTTGCCGGCGGTGTCGACGATCCGGGTCTGGTAGGTGAAGCTGGTGGCGTGCGTAACCGGGTCGGTATAACTCCAGCTCGTCGCCGTGGTCTGGGTCACATCGGCCCAGCTCGAGCCACTGTCGGTGGAGACCTGGATCCTCTCGCCGGAGCCAAGCGCGCCGTTGGTGCCCGACACCGTCAGCGACGTGTCGTTGGTGATGAAGTCGGACGGCGAGCTGCCGCTGTCGGTCGCAATCGCCTCAATCGCCACGGCCTCGGCAGGCGCCGTGGTATCGATCGTCACCGCCTGGCTGGCGGTGGTGCCGACATTGCCGGCGGTGTCGACGATCCGGGTCTGATAGGTGAAGCTGGTGGCATGCGTCGCCGGATCGACATAGCTCCAGCTCGTCGCCGTCGACTGCGTAACGTCGGCCCAGGTGGCGCCGCCGTCACTGCTGACCTGGATCCTCTCGCCGGCGCCAAGCGCGCCGTTGGTGCCCGACACCGTCAGCGACGTGTCGTTGGTGATGAAGTCGCCGGCCGTGCCGCTGTCGGTCGCAATCGCGGTGATTGCCACGGCTTCGGCAGGTGCGGTCGTGTCCAACGTCACGACGACGGCACTGCTGGTCCCGAGATTTCCCGCGATATCCGCCGACTGAGCGGTCAGCCTATTCGTACCGTCATGTAACGAGACGGTTGTGCTCCACTTTCCATCCGAAACGACGGTCGCCGTTCCCACGGACTGGCCATCATCGAAGACCGTGACAAGCGAGCCGGAATCGGCGAGATCAAGCGTTCCCGCGAGGGTGAGCGAGGGCTGGTTGGTAAATCCGCCAGCATTGGTGATTGAGACGATCGGCGGTGTCGTATCGATATCGACGGCTTGACTTGTCGAATTTATCACGAGGCTCGCGGAATCAACAACGCGCACACGATAAGCGAAGCTTGTATCATGCGTGGCCGGATCGCCGAAGCTCCAGGTCGTCGCCGTGGCCTGAACGACATCGGTCCATGTGACGCCATTGTCGCTACTGACCTGAATCTTCTCTCCGCTGACGAGCACGCCATTCGTCCCGGAGACCGTCAGATTGGTATTTTTGGTGATGAAGTCGCCTGCCGCGCCGCTGTCAGGATTGATCGCCGTGATAACCAGCGGCAACGCGATATCGAGATTTGCGGTCGAACTCGCGCTCTTTATGGAGTCGGTGACTTGATAGTCGAAGACAACGCGGCCACTGAACCCAGCGGCTGGCGTAAAGGTCCATGTCTGACTATCAACCTGCGATAGTGTGCCGTCGCCACTTTGGATCGATAGCGACGAAATGGAAAGCGACGGACCGTCCACGTCGACAACGCCACTTAGCAGAGCCGCGGATGTGATCGCATAGGAGACGCCCTGCTGTCCATCCTGCAAGCTGATCGGAGAAGCAACCGGAGCAAAGTCGGCTAAGCTAATGATCGGCTGCGCACCGTTATGCACCGTCACGAATACTGGAATAGTTAGCGTGCCGCTACTGGCAGAAAGTGTGATGATGAATTCTTGTGTTGCGTCCTGGCCGTAGGACAGCGTGCCGAAATCGTTCTTAGCCTCGCTAAATGCCCAGTGAATACGTCCGGAACTGTCAAAGCTTGCGCTGAAATTCGGCGTCGCATTGCCAAATTGGTCGGTGGCACCGATCTGGACGCCGGTGTAATCCCCAGTAATCGTGATCAAACCATCTGCGGTCAGAACGCTCGGCGAATTTGCGGTTTCCACGACGACGGCGCTGTGCCCGGATGTCGGATCGGCAAAGAAGATGTTGCTGTTGCTGCCATACGCGATGTACTGACCGCCGGCACTGATAGCGACGCCACCGGTCGCGGATACGCCGCCAGCTTCCGACACCAGCTTGTAGACGGGAGCCGACGGAGACGTGACATCGACGACATAGACGTCCGGGACGGCATTGGTGTCATCCGCCGTTAGTTGGGCATCGCTGGTGAAGACGATGAAGTGGCCATCGGGGCTCAAGATAGGGTTGTTGCTGCTGCCCGAGCTATTGGCGGTCTGGAAAACAACAGAATTGGTCATCAGATCGTAAAGGTAGATTTCTGAGTGACCGCTGGCATCCACGCTTTGATACGCAATGAGGTGACCATCGGCGCTAACCGTTGGCGCTGTCCCGCCGGCCCCGATGATCGTGTCGGCAACGTGAACAAAGGTCGCCGTCGAAACATTGAATGCGTAAAGATGACCCGATCCGCCGGCGGCGGTTGCGTCAGAGGCCCAGAAGGCGACGACGTGACCGTCAGCACTGATGGCCGGCGACCAGACAGCACCCGAACTTGCCACCGCGGCAGCAGTGATCGCCCCCTTTAATTTTCCTTGCAGATCGTAGATCGCAATTTTGCCGGAGGCCTGCTCGACCACAATGGTGCTGCCGTCGCCACTGACGGCGGGCGCCTGCCCCGGGGCAAGCAGAGTTTGAACATGATAGTGGCCGGAATCGGACGGATCCGTGCCATAAACAAACACCGAGCTGCTGCCGCCGTTAGATCCCTCATAGAAGATATAGCGGCCGTCGGAGCTGATCGTGGGTGACGCGTAGCTCCAGCCGCTCGCCGGCGAAACAATTGTCGTCGTAGTATTTGTCGCACGATCGTAGAAGTAGATTGCGCCGTCGGGATCGTAGACCACGTCGCCGTTGGCGCTCATCACCGGGCCTGTGTGATCTCCGGACCCGGACGTGATAGCCAAGACACTGGGCGAGGTGACGACAAAGGGTAGAGAGACGACCTTTACGGGAATGACGACCGTTTCGGGAATGACGACCGTTTCGACTGTTGTCGTCTGCTGCTTCGCACCAGTCGTGTCCGTGGTCGCAGTCGTGGTGACCACGACCGTGGTCGTCGCCGCTTGAGTGCTTGCGGTTTGAACTGTTGTTGTTCCGGCTGGCGGCTGGTATTCGGTCCCCGGCGGGTTGAGCGGCGGACTTCCAGCGAACTTGGTGGTGGAATTCGGACTGGCGTTATTATCGTTGTTTTGGTGATCGCTGTTGTCGGTGTGCTGAGGCAAGTTGGGGAAGATCTGCTTGGCAGCATCGTATGTGCTCAGCACTTGCTGGAACGCGCTGAACTCCTGCGCCACTTGATCCGGCGTCTTGTTAACCTGCTGTGCGATCACGTCGAAAGTTGCCGTGGGGGTGAGCGTCAGTGACGTCCCGTTGCTCGTTACCGTACCTATCAGAACGCCGGCATTGTTGAAGACCTGAACAGCGTGGACGGCACCGTCCTGCTGATCGACGACCGAAATGGATACTTTTCCATCGGTTGAGGAAATATCGAGATTGACTGCCGTCCCGCGGATACCGATCGACGCAACGGGCGTCGACACCTTCATATCGCCTGTTTTGGCTACTTGGCCGGCAACGAAGCTTGCTGCGCCTTGCACCAACGTCAAGAACAAGCTGTTCGATGTGCTGCTCGGATCGTAGCTGAGATCGTTCAACAAGAATCGCGCATTGGCGGACAAATTGAACGTCGAGCCGTCGTCCAGCACCAGGCCGATCGTCGAATTGCTCCCTGTTTGCACGACGTCGCTTTGGTAGATTGCGTCGCCGATGTTTGCGACGATCGTCACGCCGTTACGGACAATGCTCGCGCTGCCGGTCATATTCACGACGTGACCGACCACCTTACCTGCGGCGTTTTGGGGCGCAGCCTGCGCGTAAGCCGTATAACCCGTCAGAGCGTCGACGACATCGGAAGCAAGCGGCGCCCCGTCCGGCGAAACCAGCAGCGGGCGGCTATGACCATGACCTTTGAAATAATCGGGGACTACAACTCGGTTGAGTTGATCCGAAATGATTAGATCTGTGCCTACGCGCTGGCAGTCGCCGGAAAACAAGAGGTGCGCATCGGGGACCTCAAAAATCGCAACGTTGGCGTCCTTACCGGCCTCGTGTGCGAAATGGGTAGCATGGTCATGCAAAGCGATCGGTAAGAACTTGCCGCTGTAATTCACGCGAGCAACCCCTGAAATTAGTTAATAAATAATAAAAAACGCAATAATGTTGCACATCATTCCTGCCTCGAAAAGGGTCCAATCTCGCTCCTCGCAATTGTTGGTTGCCAATGACGGCGCGGCTCGAACGCGTGATCGGTATTTCAATACCGCACAATGCGTCTGTTTTTATGGGGCGGGCGCCTGTTGAGAACGGCCCGTCTGCTGACGCCCCAGACACTTCGATGCGCGCCGCTGTGTTTCGGCGGGGGTCTCGACCATGATCGGCGTGGGGGTCCCATCATCCCATTTTACCAAATCAATGGCTTGAAGGGGTCCCGACGGCGCCGATGTGGGTCACTATTCGATCAGCATTCACACCCTGCCGCTCTGTCACCGCCAAAGCGGGCGGCGCGAGCTAATATAAGATCTGCGGTTCGATAATCGCGGTTTCGATAAATCCTGGGCAGATGCAGTCTACGGTTACGCCGCCGCTCTCTCGCGATCCCGCTGAGTTTGCCGCGCGATTGGCGCTTATGTCGAAGGCCGGTTCGGCGGCGATGCCAGGTCCGGCAAGCGGAAGGCGGCGTCGGCGGGCGCTCCCTGGAGTGGTCGATGCGCAGCCGGATTGCGCCGCATTGCTGGGAGCACGATAACTTTCGCGCCGATTTTCACCCGCTCATAGAGGTCAGCGACATCCTCGTTGGTCAGCCGGATACAACCGGACGAAACCTGCTTCCCAATCGTCTCTGGCATATTCGTGCCGTGAATTCTATATTCGGTCTCACCCAGATACATCGCCCGAGCGCCGAGCGGATTGCCGGGCCCGCCCGCCATAAACCGCGGCAGGTAGGGTTGACGCGAAAGCATGTCTGCAGGCGGACGCCAATCCGGCCATTCTGCTTTCCGGGCCACTGCCTGTTCACCAGACCATGTGAAGCCCTCGCGGCCAACGCCGATGCCGTAGCGCATCGCTTGCCGACCGTTCAGCACGAGATAAAGAAAGGTGTTTCCGGTGTCGATGACAACGGTGCCTGGCGCCTCGTGGCTGACGTAATCAACGACCTGGCGAACAAGTTTTCCGGGAGCGTCAGCGGTTTTCTGAATTTCGAGAGGCGCTGGAGCGGAAGCCGGGGCCGGAGCTGAAGCTGGAACTGGAGCTGAAGTTCGAGCAGGAAGCGGTGGCGGAAGCAGGGCCTGACGTGCGGAGGGCTTTCGCACCGGTTGAACGCTCGCCGGGCGCGATAGCAAACCGTACCCCAATGCCGCAACGGCTATGGCGACGACCGCAACTTTTCCGGCCATCGGCAGTGCGAGGGCCTCTGTCTTTCCACGCCTGGCCTTCTTCCTCATGTCTTCCCCCAGATCCCCATGGCCGGAAGGGATAGCCAGCATTTTTTAAGAAACATCGAAGCGATTTCGCTCAGATTGGAAATCGTTAAGCATCGTTAACGCTATTGGTCCTGGGGCAGGACGTGCCGGGCTTGCGCCCGCCAGGCCATACTTGGCTTCGCCTCCCCGAGCCTGAAGTCTCGGCCATCCGGTGCCTCTCCCTCACGCGCGAAAGTACGGCCTTCGGCCTCGTTGCATTCGCCGTACTGGTGTATCCAGTGTGATGCGCATGTTCCCGCTGGATGGATTGCTGCCATCATGCTCTCTGAACTCGACTAGGTATTGCTGCCAACCGATGGCAAAGTGAAGCGAACCATACGTTTCTCGGAGGCCGCCCGCGGGCGCCCCGCGATAAGTTGCTTCAACACTGCGGATGCCCTCGTTCGTGCGACTACCCGCCGCCTAACCAAGAAAGGCCGTGCTTCCCAAGCCACGCCAGCGACGCCGAGCAAGCAACCGAAAGCAGGCCGGTCCAATACCAGGACCGTCTACGCGCAGCGCTGATTGATCGCAGGTAAAGGAATGCGCCAAGGAGTACGCCGTAGTTTTTCCTGAAGTCTCCATTGAGCTTCGCGATCTTCGAAAGCTCGGAAGATTCCTCGACTTCATCCGCCATACGCTGGTTCCTCTTCGCGGTTGGGACCAGCACCCCATGAACCATTGTTTTGCCCGACGGGGCAAGTTATATTTCGGCAAATCAAAAGTAACATACGCAACTGCGACGGCTGACTTTTCCACACCCACGACGCGCAGTTGCTTGCGCGTATTCCGAGCCTGTGTGTACCGAAAACCCGGGCGTAGTGGTGATGGAGCCCGCCAGAGGATGGCGCGTGAATTGATCACGCCGGTTCGCTGAACCAGGCCGCGGACCGGCGCATCCTTGTCCAGGGATCGATGAGTTCTCCGCGTAGGATCGCAGGATTCGGTGCAGATGTGCCTCGCTCAAGACCATGATGTGGTCCACACATTCACGCCGGATCGATCCGATCAGCCGTTCCACAAAGCCATTCTGCCAGGGTGAGGCCGGTGCAATGGGCTTGTCCCGAACGCCCATGGCACGCAGTCGGCGTGTGACGATCGCACCGAGATGCAATCCCGGTCCCGGATCATGTAGCGCAGAGCCTCGTTCCAGGGAAATGCCTCCGTTATTTGACGCGCGACCCATTCGGCGGTCGGATGCGCTGTGACGTTGATCCAGACAATATCTCTGCGGTCGAGCCGAACGACGACGAAGGCATAGAGCAGTTTGAAGCCAATCGTTGGGACGACGAATAAGTCCATGGCCGCAATATCCGGCGCCTGGTTCCGCAGAAAGGTGCACCATCCCTGGCTTGGCGGCCCACGCCGCTTGACCATGTATTTGGCGACGCTCAACCGCGCGACCTCAAACCCCAGCTTGACCAGTTCGCCGTGGATGCGTGGCGCGCCCCCAAAGCGGATTTTCGACGCTCATCCGCCCGATCAAGACGCGCAGCTCCGTCTCGATCTGCGGTCGCCCTCCCCGTGGGCGCGACTTCCAACGCCAGTAGCAGCGAAATCTGGCTCTGTGCCAACGAACCAGCGTCTCGGGCCGGATGATTGTGAGGACCTTCAGGATCGCTGGAAACCACCGATACAGCTGGATAAAGAGCCAGCGATCATGGTTCGTGAGCCGAACGCGACCACGCGGCCTGCGCCTCAAGACAATCAACTGATGTCGAAGGACCACGTTCTCGGCTTCAAGCCGTAACCTCGAACTGAACGGCGAGGCCAGGACGGCCAGAGCGAAGCAGAACAGCCCGATCATCCGGCCAGCTTAGGCGATTCCAACGCGGCATCACACTCGGATGAGGTTTTCGGTACACACAGCGGTGATGATTTCGCACCCGGCGGCCGCGGTCACATTCGATTTGCCCGCTGTCGGAAGCTATTCCGGATCGTCGGTCGCGATCGTCGGGTCATTCAGGTCGTAGCTGAAGCCTTCGTATACGAAAGCGCTGCGGATGAGTTGGCAGTCCCTTTCGCTGACGCCAGCTTGGCGGGCGGTCGCGTACCAGGAGGCGCCGATGGTTTCGATCATGCCGTCGATAATGCGAGCGGCCTCTTCTTTTGAGACGAGGAACCGCTCGCTCTGAGAAATCAGATTGGTGCGGTTGGCGTACCGGCCCCAATTCCCGAACGCCATCGCGAGATCACGACGCTCCAGAGCGATCATCGGATTCGGCGTCAGATCGTAGGCAGGCGACAGCAACCAAGCTGTGTCCTTTGCGACGATCGCGTGATTCCGAGGATGGTCGTCGGTGTTCGAAATCAACGCGTTGAAACAGACGCGACGGAAGAGCTCCGGAAGATCCCTGGCTTGACTTGCAGTAGCGGCCCGCCGGACTTCGTCGGCGAGCAACAGATAGGACCATTTGCGGCGTTTGTCCGCGGTATCGGGCGAGTCGTCCGCACCGATAAGCGTCAAGGCGCTCACCATTCGGCTGCGCAAATAGCCATTCTCCGTCTTGTGACGGTCGAACCGCTTCACCAGCAGCACGTCGCGAGTACCGACGGTGGTCAAGCGGCTTTCCGCGCACGAAATTCCGCAGGAGCGCGCGAGATTCAGCATCGCATGCTCGACGCGCGGATTATTCCACCGGTCGTCCGGATGCGAAAATTTGGCTACCCAAAGCGCATCCTCATCTTCGACGGTCGTTTTCGGACGTGCGCCGCCCATGGACGTTCCGGCATTCAGGAGCGCTTCGGCCTGTTCAGCGTCGGCAACCGCAGGCTTTGGAGCGTCCGGATCCCTCTCCGCCGCGACGATCTGGTCGGCGAGGTCGATGAGCTTGGCCAGATCGAGCGTGCGATTGAATTTGCGCACAGGTGCCGGCGGTTCGACGTTGAGACCGAAGCCGAGTGCGCCGGCACGGTCGTCGGGCGAGTTGAGCAGATACTGGATCTCTGTCGGTGCGACGTTGCCTAGCCGCTTCTCGATCAGTTTCCGCCCCCAGGCGTCGGGAGAACTGTCGCGAAGCGCTCCAAAGTTGCCCCGCAGCTTTGTCGTGCGGAACACCGGCACTTGAAGCTTGAGTTCGACTGGGTCGAATTCAACTCGGTCGTTTCGCGAGAGATAGCTCTTGCCATAGACAAATTGGCCGACAGCCGTGCCTTGGCGGCCCATATCGAGTCGGTACCTGCCGGCGGTGACCGGGCCGGTTTTTCCGGGCAGCGTGATGTAGACGAAGCACTCCTCAGAAGGCATTGCTGGGCCCTCCTTTGGTTCGCGCCCGCTCGCGCTCGTCGAGGCCGCTGAGGGCCAGCCCCTCTTCGTCGGTCTTCGGATCGGCCACACCGTCCAGCGTCTGAAGCAGGTTCATGGCCCACAGAGCTGCGACGTAGATGCCCGCGCTGGTACCGAGCTTGCCTTTTTCTGCATCGGAGAGGACGTGTCGATCCACACCGAGTTTTGCGGCGAGCCCTGAAAGGCTGAGGTTGCGCCGAAGCCGCGCCGTCCTGAGCTTGTTGCCCAAGCTTTGCAGAGCTTCTTGTACAGCCACCGGCGGGGCGTTTGTGAGTGCGCTGCGGGGCGGCATGGCGTCTTAAGGCTCCCTTATCCAAATTAAAGGCGCGTCATGGCTCCAAATACCATCACCGAATTTAATGTCAAGATTTTGGCGCCATGATCTACCATAAAACGACCTACGGGCGCCTTATGATACCAAATCTACCGAAATGAGGCTCCCGCTGCGCCAGGTTCCGACTGGCGTCGGCGCGGCATCTCCCAGGGGACGCACTTTGCATTGGCAATCGTCCGATTTCGCTCCTGCGTGAAATTCGGATTGTGCGACCTGCCGTCGCCAGCTGGGTTTGTTTTATATTTGCGTCGGGGACACGTAATTCTCGCCGCGCCGGCGCGCCGCGGCAAGGCGATCCGCAACGACCACCATGCCGGGTAAAGTACATCCCCTAGCTCCTCCGCAAATCGTTGAAATCGCACACTGCGGATCCTGCGCGCCGACGCGCGAGCCGATCGTTGCCGAGCAAAGCACGTCCCGATGACGCCACCTGGTACGATCTCGCTGCTGGGAATAGGGTATCGGGCGACGTCTTGGGCAGCGGCCGGAATGTCCGCTGGCGGATGCGGCCGGCATGCATCGTCGAGCGGCTTGGCCACCCGCTGTCTCCGGCGCGGTTTCGTTTTCTGACAGCGCTCGTCGATCAGAACAATGCCCTTGCGGTCGCCTCTCCATTCGGTTTCCAGCGACCTCATGAGTTCCAGGATCGCGGCCTCGCCAAGATTGCGGCCGTGGGGCCACTTCTCGGAATCCATGCCGCCGGCGATCCAGGCGTCGAATTGCTGGCGGTAGACGTACCCGGTCAGCCACCCGATCGGTGATCCGGACGGAATGCCGGGTGTCAGCACCAGCTTGGGTTTCGATCTGAATTCAAGTCCTTCGTAGATGTTCCGTAAGCGGCACGGAAACCTTCGACTTCTTGAGCTCGTCCACCGCATCCAGCCCTTGAGCACCTCGTCCTGCCAGAGCCCTCCATTGTCGCGACGATAAAGATGAATCGTCGGATTTTCCGTATCCACGAACAGTATGTAATCGAGAGACGGCAAGCCTTGATATTCCGCCAGTTTGATCGTCACGTCGAAGCCGCCCGTGGTCGGCGACAGAACCTCCACGACGAGTGACGGCTTGTCAGCCATCAGCGAATTGTCGTCGGGCTTGCCGTAGTCGATACCCATATCGGGCATCCGCCTGTTCGAACCGGTCGTTGCAACGTAGGTATCGCCTGTGAAAGTCTGACAGGGGCCACCTCTGGTCTGTGGACGGACGGCGGCGATCAGATGACAACAATGGCGTCGTGCCGTCGTCCGTCGCCGGCCATCATGACGCGTAACGTCCCTCCTGCCCAGGCACCCAGGCGCATACTCTGGCTGGATATTCATGCGTCTCAGGCCTCTCAGCTTCAACGTAATCAGCGCGCCATTGGTGGCATACTGTCCACACATCAGCTATCCAGAATGCTGCGTATCGCTGATACGACTTCGATCGTCAAACGAGGCTTGATATGACCGAGCCGTTCCGCGTGGCGCGCCTCGATCGTCGCGATCTTACAAGGTCGAATGATGGAGGGAGCAGGGAGACCGGCCTCTTCGTAACGACCGATAGCTAGATCCCCGGGCCAGGCTCTGTTTCCCGCGCTCGTGATCATCACCACCCACAGGAGGTTACTGTTTTCCCCGATGCCTAGAGCGGACACAACGAGTGCCGGGCGGTGCTGACGAGTTGATCGATCAGTGTACGGGAAAGGAACCCTAACGACGTCTCCCTGCTTAAAGGGTGGCATAGGCTTTCCGATCTGCCTCGCTGTCCCATTCGTTAAAGGTGGCGAAGGGATCATCAACCAGAGCGAGCTCGGCCTTCGTCATGATGACCTTATCACCAGTGATCGTATAAGCGATCTCGTCCCCCTCCTTCAGATGCAGAGCGGATCGGACTGCCTGGGGGATCGTGGTTTGAGCTTTGGTTGTAAGTTTACTCGTAATCATGCACACCTCTAGTCAAGGATTTTCCTTACTGTAAGGAATTTCCTTTCGATATTCAAGGCTAATACATGCAGCCGTACCTGCGGCCAACCGTTGTAATGGCGGGACCTGCACGGGTTGTTGGAATGCGATGCCGTCTGGACGCTCCAATGGAGCGTGCAGATTTGTCACACGGGCTAGAAATGTGCGTCTATTCCCCCCTGTGCCCGGTAGACCGTCATAATTAAGGCGATCACGGAGACCTACGATTTTCGCTTCGGGGGGACGTAGTTGGGGATCGTGGAAGTGCCGAAATCAACAACACAAGAGCCAGCCGATCTGCGGACCGAAGCTGATAGGTTAGACGATCTTGCGCATGCGCTGGCGGATCACTTCGGTCGCAAGATCGTGCTGGTGTGGCCAGACGACAAGGAAGTCGTGGTTGAGCCCCGCCCTGAGCTAAGGCCAGACGGCATGCCGCCACGCTCCAATCGAGCGAGCGCACAGTAGCAGCCACCGTGGTCTCGCCGCGCAGCGTGTTTCCACTTCATCGAACCGTGCGAGCCGTCGGTTGCGTGGGAGTGCTACGCCAACCCCGCCGCTGCCCTATGCAGCGGCTCCATTAACGACTTCGCCGAGAATGGCTTTGTCAGATAGGCGAGGCACCCGGATTGATGCGCAGCCGCGCGAACGGCTGGGCTGTCGTTCCCGGTGATGTAGATGATCGGCACAGAAATGTTCGCTTCTTTGAGGCGGTGCCTCACCTCGATACCCGAAACATCGCCCAAGTCGATATCGAGCAGGACGCAAATCACCCCGTCGAAATCGCTGTGATTTGCGAAGGCTTCCGCCGAAGGAAACAGCACACTTGTGTAGCCCAACTGCCGCAGCAGTCGCGCTACGCTCTTCAACATCATGGCGTCGTCATCGACGACAAAAACAAGGTTCCGCTCTGGCAAAGCAGGCCACCTCGATGTTGGAAATCTGTCTTGGTCAAAAGCACCGCGCCATCGTTGGCAACAGTCGGACGACGCTGGCCTTGATCCATGTCAAGCGAGGGCGGCAATGGTCCAATTTGGAACTTCTGGACCTACCGGTTAGCAGCCTATGTTGCGCGATTTCCTGACCTGCTGTTCGCTCGCCCAGAGCCAGCAGGCGGCGCGCTGTCCACCGCAATCTGTAGCGGCTTGCCTGTTGCGCGCCGCCCGCCGATCCTCCCGCACTGCCATGACGACCTACCCGCAAAAGATCGCCTTCGGCGAAATGCGCGAGATGGCCGCCCGCGACGTGCTGATCTATTGCCGCGATTACCTCTGCCCTCATCACATCGAGATCAATGCTGCTGGGCCGATCACGTCCGACTGTTGGACATCGAGCCGAAGTTCTTCTGTCAGGTGTGTGGCCAGCGCGGCGGCGAGATCAGACCGAAGTTTGGCCCGGCCAAGATGGGCGTTGGGGCTGCTCGTCCGCAAAAGTTTTGCGCGCGCGGAGGGAAGCCAAGACGCTCACCGCACTCCGCACGCATCCAAGAACCTTGCAACGCTCTCACCATTCGACCTCTCGTTCTTGTTGCACCGCATCACCCAGTAGGTTCCGACTTGAGCCAAACCTTCAAAGACCCGCTGTGACGGCAGACGGCACATTTCGCGCGGTCTGGCGTTCTGTCTCATCACGCCGTCACGGGTTGAGCGCATAGCGGCCCACCGAGAGGCGAACCATGAAACGCGAGGACTACAAAATGCAGGTGCACCGGCTGACAGCCGTCATGAAAGGGGCCGATCTCAGACTTGCGCTGTTGGCCTCGATTGATCTTGCTGAACTCGCTCTCGAACATCCCAAGCATTGGGTTGATCACAGGCGCAAGGCGGATGTCAGCACGATCCGGCGCGCCCTCAAAGAGGCGATCACGAACTCCGAAAAACTGCTCGGCATCGGTGAGCGCCGCTCGCGACACGGAGACGATGCCAGTCGCAGCTAGTGACGCGCCATCCCTCCTCGTATTCCCCGCGCACCGCTGCGGGAGCCGTCATGTTTTGATGGCGGCACCGCTCAACCAAAACGCGACGGGCCATTTCGGCCAGGATGCGATCGCCATAGCGCGGCTCCGCAAAGCCGGCGCCGTGGTGGCCGCCGCGCTGACCGCGAGCGCCACCATGCTGTCTCGGCATGCAGGTTTAAATCCGATTTAGAGCGCCAGCGTCTCGAGATGCCAACTTCGCCGGATCGATACCGTCCGCCTGTAGCCGGTCAATGACTAGCTGCCTGATGAAATCAGATTCGACTGACACCTTGTGTTTTGCTGCTGCCGCTATCGCTTCCGATAGGTTGGCCGGTACTCGAAACTGCATCAGCTGTTCAATTTTGCGGGCTCGTCCCTCTCTCGTCCTCATGCAATCTGCACGTGGTTGTAAGTACGAGCGCAGGACGCGATCCGCTATGTTAAAGCTGCGGGTGTTAGGTATTGGGCGGACGCTGCCGATTTTGACGGTCGCCGGCGCGACACGG
Organism: uncultured Alphaproteobacteria bacterium; assembly: GCA_963819355.1. Taxonomy (GTDB): domain Bacteria; phylum Pseudomonadota; class Alphaproteobacteria; order Rhizobiales; family Xanthobacteraceae; genus Bradyrhizobium. The sequence continues at coordinate 55,415 of CAWFVZ010000009.1, forward strand.
GTGCGAAGAAGCCAGCTCAAGGCCTAGGGGTCGACTGGGTAGAGAGCTAAAGCTGCCTCTCACCTCGGCCTGGCGGCAGAGGCAAACCCAATTCGGGAGCTCGTCGTCCAACGGAGGCGACGTGACGTCCAATCTCTCGCGCCATCGCTGGCACTCTTTCCTTCCGCTGCGCGAGTTCGATCAGCAGCTTGGTCTCTTCTTCGGTCCATTTGCGGGGTTTTGCAAACTCCATTGCAATTCGTACTCCACGGATCAAAATCGGCATCAGTCTCTGACTGCGATTCTGGCCCGATGAAGGCGACCACGTTCGCCGTAGTCGATCCCGCACCTTGGTACAATGATCGCTCAGTTGTGGAGCACGGTATATTGATGTGATTCGATTGATGAGGCTTTTCGAGGGTTTCGTTGTGCTTGTTTTGCTTTTTTCCGGCGCAGTCGCTGCCATCATTTTCACCCTTTTGTTTTTCGCTTTCGAAGGCAGCAACTGGAGTTAGAGCACCGCATTGGTGCGGCGACGTCGGCGTGGGGGCGCTTCGCGGGTGTGCCATGGAAGAGCACTGGGTTACCTGATCTCTCTCGTGGCGCCGCTCGTGCGATTGGCATGCACGGAATACAGTGGCTGCGCATGCCCTTAGAGCGAATGGCCTTCACTGACCGTGGCGACAATGGCGGCACCTGAGGGTACAACGGACTTGGCCGTGCAGGCAGGAACACTTCCGACTATGGCTGTATCGACACCGGTCTTCAGGTTGATCGCCGGAGATGTTTTGGTACAGTTCTTCGATCCGTCATCATCCGGCGAGCTTGGCTCCGGGTTCGATGCCTGCGGTGGTGCCCATCTCGTGGCCGCGACGGGTCGCGGCTGCTGAGGTCGATTTGCCTATCCTTTCTCGCTCGCCGTCCCATCGTGAAGTGCTAGGCTTTCAAAGGACGAGGCGTTGCTCTGGGGGCTCCATGAGACGGCGAGAGTTTCTTGGTTTCCTCGGCGCTGCTGCCTGGCCACTCGCCACGCCTATCGCAAGAGCCCAACGGCGCGCGAGATTCGTTATCGGATTTCTGGGTCCGCAGGGTCGCGGCTTCGGGCACTTTCTCGATGAACTAGCTTCAGGATTGCGACAGTTTGGCTACCAACAAGGCCAAGACTACGTGTTCGAGGAGCGGTACGCCGAGGGTCAGGTGACCCGGCTGCCCGCGCTGGCGGAAGATCTGGTTCGGTTCAAACCGAATGTGATTATCGCACCAGTCACAGTCGCGGCTATGGTCGCAAGGAAGGCAACCACAGATATTCCGATTGTCGGCGTGGCGTTAGCGGACCCGGTAGGCATAGGCCTTGTGCGTAGCGAAGCGCGTCCTGGCACCAACGTGACCGGCATTCTCTCATGGGTGGAAGGGCTTGGAGGAAAGCAGGTAAGTATTGCTCTTGAACTGCTTCCCGGGGTCAAAAAAATAGGGTTGCTTTCAAGCATGGATAGTCCCTCCGGCACTCTGATCTCGGCAGAAATCAAGGCCGCGGCCAGCAAAGCGGATCTGGCAGTAACGACGTTCGAAGTTCAGGGGGCCGAGCCCATTGCTCCTGCATTTGAGCGATTCCGCGAACAAGAGGTCGCTATCGTAATCGTCGTCGGCAACTAAAGATTCTCGTTCGACGCCTTTCGCATCGCGGCGTGGGCCTTGAAGCTCAATCTTCCAACACTCTTTAGCTTCCGGGAGAACGTCGAGGGTGGTGGCTGTCTCAGCTATGGTATCGATGTGCATCAGAACTTTCGGCGCGCCGCTTACTTTGTTGACCGGATACTTCACGGTGGGAAGCCATCAGATTTGCCGATAGAGTTTCCGACCAGGCTGGAGCTCGTTATGAACATGAAGACGATGAGAACGCTGGGTCTGACTGTGCCGCCGACGCTTCTTGCCCGCGCCGACGAGGTGATCGAATAGGCCGACCCATTTCGGCTCTTGTGCAGGTTTTTGGACGCCGGCATGACGAACCCTTCCACGCCCTTTTGCGGGCGGCGTCCAAAAAGCGCCAAGGCACGAAGTCGCTGGAAGTTGGCACTGGCGGTGCTGCGGGCGCTATGGGGATTTGATACGCGCGGGGCTTAAGGGTGGATGTAATACCAACAGGATGTGGCCGGCGGATCCGCCGGTTGGCGAGGTTGGAAGTGTATAATAGGCCTCTCAGCAAGCGCTTGAAACGGATTAAAGAGCGCACAGCACGTCGACCGCGTTGACCGGGTCGAGAGATATCGCTGCCGGTGTGGGGCCAGCGCATCGGAACGGGGAAATCGCGACGCTCAAGGGCGCTCTGGCTCATGATGCGTCGATCCGGCTCGGCAACGGACGCCGACGAGGGGCAAATTTGAGCCTGGACCCTATTTCTCGACCAACCCGCCGCGACGCGTCCTAGAAACCACTCTTCTCCCGCAGCGGCGGAAGCTCGTCGTCCTTGTCCGATCTTTAATCCGGTTGCGGCGGCATGTGCCCCGGCGCGGTCTTGTGCGCGGTCTGGGCTCGCTCCTTATCCTTGGGCTGTTCCTGAGCCTTTTCGTCGAGCGTCATGCCTTGGCTCTCGTCTCGCATGTTGGCCTCCCGGCATGGGCTACCGATAAGAGCGCTCGACGGGCCACCGGGTTTCTCGCAAGCGCAGTAGCCTTCTGCCATCTGGATTATAGGAACCTCTCCGCTCGCGATCGGTTGGCCGAATGAAGCCGAGCGTGTCGGTCGGCGCGGCGAACGGAGCGCTGTCGTGGCCAGAACATCGGTCTTGAAGAAGGATCTCGAGCTTATCGCACTTCAAGAAATCCGGAGCTTCCCGGGCGGCGAGTATGTGGTTTCAGTCGAGATCGAGTGCGACGCCGAGGAGGCCAGTGACATGAACTGGAGACTTCACGTCATCGCCAAGGATGAAGCCGAGTTCGAGCGCATCCACTATGCCGCGAAGACCACGACCGAAAGATTGAAGCGGCGATATCGCCTCAAATGGTGATCAGATGATCCATCACGTTTCACTCGGCAGCAACGACGTCCAGCGCGCAAGAACTTTTTTCAACCCGCTCATGTCCCTCATCGGGCTGCGGCTCCTCAAGCACTCGGCGCGTTCGCTCCGCTACGGCGCCTCCGATATCATTTTCAGCATCGAAGTTCGTTACGAAACAGGATGTCGGGTGGATTGCGCAGGGCTGTTGGATTGACCGTCCAGAGACGATACCCTATCCGCGCCTCGCTCAGCGTTCTGGCCGACATCACTTCGCGTGGTGCCGCAGACAAGTCATTGGCTTAATCGTGGAGCCGATACATACAAAGCATAGCTTGGTGAGGTGCTGGCCGCGCTGGTTGGACAATTGCAGGCCGAATGACACGCAGCGACAGCACGGACGATGCTCGCGCAGCAACCGGGGCAGTTGCTAACGGGGGATTTGCCCTGGCCACGGCGCGCCGTTGTTCGGGCTACTCCGCTAGATTGTGCTGCTGCCAGCGCAACAGATAGGCCTGCAATCGCCATATCAACGCGGATAGCGCCACGCCGACCAGCATCAGCACGATGACGGCGACCATCATTCCCGACGCCTCCGCTCGCGCCTCGGACTCGATGATCAGGCGCCCAATCCCCCGTTCCGCACCGATGAACTCGCCGACAATCACCCCTATCAGGGCGAAGGAAATCGCAGGTGTCAGCGAGGCGAAGACCCAAGCCATGGTCGAGGGGATGACCACCGTGCGGGTGATCTGCCACTCGCTGGCGCCGAGCAGCCGCGCCGCATTGACAAAGCCCTCGTCGATCGAGCGCGCCCCTTCGAACGTGTTGAAGAATACGAGAAAGACAACCACGATCCACGACGTCACGATCTTCGAGGTATCGCCGATGCCGAAAGCCAGCACGATGATCGGCGCCAGCGCGATGCGAGGGATCGAATTCACCGCCGTTATGAACGGCTGGAAAATGGCACTCAGCCGATCCGAACGGCCCAGCACGAGGCCCGCGGCAAAGCCGCTGCTGACGCCGGTCACGAAACCGAAGAACGTGTTCTTCAGGGTGACGGCGGTCGCGATCCAGAGATTGTTCTCGGATCGCGCCATGCAGCGGCCGAATTCGCCATTGAACCAGCCGTTAAACACGCCGAGCTTGGACTTGAGGCAGCTCAAGATCAGGAAATGCTCGAAGATTTCGGACGGCTTGGACACGAAATAAGGGTCGAGCAGATCCGGCACGAGCCAGGGAAGGCGGCCGTGCAGATCGTATCCCCATTGCCAGATCGACAGGAAGCAAACGCAGATCAACGCCTGCCAGGCTAACGTTCTGCCGGGTCGGCGCGCTCGCCTCATGGCCTGCGGCCCTTGATGAATTCCTCGCCGAGCGAGTGCCAGATCAGCTGAAACAGCTCGGCATAACGCGGCGTCTCCCGGATCTTCACGGCATTGCGTGGGCGTGCAAAATCCACCTCGAAGATTTCCTTGATCTGGCCGGGCCGCGCGGAAAACAGAATGATGCGGTCCGCCAGTGTCAGGGCCTCGCCGAGATCATGGGTCACAAACAGCACGGTCTGCTGCTCGCGCTCCCAGATGCGAAGCAGCACATCGTGCATGTCGATCTTGGTGTGGGTGTCGAGCGCGCCGAACGGCTCGTCCATCAGCAGAACCTGCGGTTCAACGACCAGCGTTCGCATCAAGGCGGCGCGCTGGCGCATGCCGCCCGACAATGCCGAAGGATAGGCATTCTCAAAACCCTGCAGCCCGGCTTGCCTCAGGCAAGCATGGACACGCTCCCTTCGCTCCGCCACCGCGACACCCGCCAATTGCAGACCGTAGCCGATGTTGTCGGCGACGGTACGCCAGGGAAACAGGGTATCGCGCTGGAACACATAGCCGACATTTGGCGTCGCTTGTCCGGGAACGACGGGCGTTCCGTCAATCAGGATCTGACCGCTGGTCGGCTTGATCAGCGTCGCTATCATGTTGAGGACGGTGCTCTTGCCCGAACCGGATGGCCCCAGCAAGGCGACGAATTCGCCGCGTCGGACATTGAATGAGACGTCGCGCACAGCCTCGATGGCCGTCCCCGCCAACTGGAAGGTCTTGCACAATCTGCGCACGTCGATGCGTTGCACGTCGGGCGACGCATCGGACCGCGGTACGTGTAAGGCCTGCATCGTCAAGCGGGAAAGGCCTTGCGTGCCGCTTCGATGAAGCCGGTCGTGACGACGTCGGCCATGGCGAGCGGCTTGATGCCGGTCATTTCACGAAACCAGACCTTCTGACCGCGTGCGAAGCTGGCCGCATCGATAATGCCTTCGTAGTCGGTGACCTTCTTCATGATCCCGATGTCGAAGATGTTCGCGTCACGCGACGTGCTCCCGACATAAGGCTCGATCGCATCATAGATCTCTTCGGGAGAGTGCCCCTTGATCCACTGGGTCGCGCGCCACAGCGCCGTGACGAACGCCTGCATCTTCTGCGGGTCTTTGTCGATGGTCGACTGCAGGGTGAAATGAGACGTCACCGGGACCTTGCCGCCGATGTACTTGGCCCAGACCGTCTCGTCCGTTCCATCGAACAACAGCGCGCCCCAGCCCTGCCCGATCGAATCCTTTAGGATCGAAGGCGAGTTGATGAGAACGTCGACCTGTTTCGTTTTCAACGTGCCCATCATGGTGTCGACATTGCCGGTGCCGATCCAGGTCACCTTGTCGTCCAGTCCCATGGTTTCCATGTAGTAGGAGGCCCAGACGTGGTTGGTGCCTCCCAGCGACGACACCGCAACGATCGGCTTTCGCCCATCAGGCCGTTTCCAGTTCGCCAGCGCCTCCAGGGTGGTGATGCCCTGATCGAAGAGATCCTTGCGAATGATAAATATCGCAGCGTTGCTGCGGGTATCGACCGGCATCAGGACCCGCGCGCTGCGGCCGTGATTGCTGAGTTGCATCGGGTGGGTGATATCGCCGATGCCGATATCGCCCTGGGACGAGGCGATGATCTCGCGCGTCTTCACGCCGCTGCCGCCCTGGATCAGCTTGCAGTCGAGGCCGGCCTCCTTGAAGAACCCGACCCGATCGGCGACGAATTGAGACTGATAGACCGGAATGGCCACCGGATAGATTACGCGGCCCGACGGGGTATCCGCCCACGCCCGCCCTGCCGCCATGGAGGCACCGGCGCCGGCGACAATCGTCAGCGCGGACCGTCTGGTGACCTGAGTTCTCATCACGCGTGCTCCCTCTCCTTGCCGGCCACCTTGTCGAGCGCGTTAAGCACCGCATCGCCCATTTCTTGGGTCGAAAGTCTTTTTGTGCCGGGTTCGGCGATATCGGCCGTTCTTGCGCCGGCAGCCAGCGCTGTATCCACGGCCTTCTCCAGCAGCGTGGCATCATCGGGCCGATTGAGGGTGATGCGCAACATCATCGCGACGCTGAGGATCGAGCCGAGCGGATTGGCGATGCCCTTGCCCGCAATGTCCGGCGCACTGCCGTGGACCGGTTCATAGAGCGCCTTGCGGCGTCCCAGCCGGTCCGGAGGCCCGAGCGAGACCGACGGCAGCATGCCGAGCGAGCCCGACGCCATGGCGGCGCAATCGGAGAGAATGTCGCCGAAGATATTGCAGGTCACCATCACATCGAACTGCGACGGCGCCCGCACGATCTGCATGGCGGCGTTATCGACATAGAGGTGCGTCAGCTCGACATCGGAGAATTCCGCTTCATGCAGCGCCATGACCTCCTCGCGCCACAGCACGCTGGTTTCCAGCACATTGGCCTTATCGACGGAGCAGACCCGGCCCTTGCGCGTCCGGGCGAGTTCAAACGCGGTTCGCGCCACCCGGCGAATCTGGCCGGTGGTGTATTGCTGGGTGTTGAAGCCGCGGCGCTGGCCGTCGGGCAGCGTTTCGATGCCGCGCGGCTCGCCGAAATAGATGCCGCTGGTGAGTTCGCGGATGATGATGAAGTCGACGTCCTTCAGCACCGCGGCCTTGAGCGGCGCGGAATCCGCCAGCGCCGGATTGGCGACGATCGGCCGGAGATTGGCATAGAGGTCGTACTTGCTGCGCAGCGAGAGCAGGCTTCCCGCCTTGCGCGCCGCCGGAGGCACTTCCGTGGTTTCCGGGCCACCCGTCGCCCCCCAGAGAATTGCGTCCGCCTCCTCCATCGCCTCGACGGTGTCATCCGGCAATACCTTGCCCGTCGCGAGATAGGGGATGAGACCGTATTGCGCCTCGCGCAGAACCACCGGAGCGCCACGCCGGTCCGAAAACCATTTGAGAATGCGATGGGACTGGTCGGTCACCTCCGGACCGATGCCTTCACCACCGACCACAGCCACCTTGATCGTGTTCGAGAGCGTGTTCATGCCGATTGTCCTGCAAAGTGAATCCACGGCCGCGCGGCGCGGTCGGATGCCTGAAATGCGCGGATCTCGTGCTCCCGCCGCAATGTCAGCGAAATTTCGTCGAGGCCTTCGAGCAAACCCGCGCGCCGGCGCGGATCGATCTCGAAGCCGTGCCGTATGCCCGACGGCGAGGTGACCGTCTGCTCCTGCAGATCGACACTGAGACGTCCGGCGCCCTGGCTCGCTTCGATCTCCGCGGCGAGGCCATCGATGATAGCCTTGTCCAGCACCACCGGCAGGATGCCGTTCTGAAAGCAGTTGGCGAAGAAGATGTCGCCGAAGCCGGATCCGATGATGGCGCGGATGCCCATTTCCTGCAGCGACCACACGGCCGCCTCCCGCGACGAGCCGCAGCCGAAATTCGGCCCGGTCACCAGGATTTCCGCTGCGCGATAAGGTGCGCGATTCAGGATGAACTCTGGATTTTCCGAGCCGTCCGGCCGATAGCGAAGCGAACCGAACGCCCATTTTCCGAGACTGCCGCGGACGGAATTTCCGATCATTCGGTTGATGCTGATGATGACATCCGTATCGACGTTGGTTCGCATGATCGGCGCGGCAATTGCGGTCAGCTTGGTAAAGGGTTGCGCCATCTAGCGCTCCATCGTTCGGACATCTGCAATGGCACCGGAAACCGCTGCCGCGACGGCCATGGCCGGGCTTGCCAAATGGGTGCGGGCGCGCGGCCCTTGCCGGCCGATGAAATTCCGGTTCGATGTCGACACCGAGCGCTGGCCGGGCGGCACGGTTTCGCCGTTTGCGGCGAGACACATGGAGCATCCGGGCTCGCGCCATTCGAAGCCCGCGTCGGTAAAGATCTTGTCGAGCCCCTCGGCCACTGCATCGCGCTTGACTGTCTCCGAACCCGGCACGACCCAGGCGCGCACGCCCGGCGCAACCTTGCGGCCACGCGCAATTTCAGCCGCGGCGCGCAGATCGCTGAGACGACTGTTGGTGCAGGAGCCGATGAAGACCCAATCCACCGGTGTGCCGGCAATCGGGGCACCCGGCTCGAGGCCCATATAGTCGAGCGCGATCTCGATCGCGCCGCGGCGCACTGGATCCGCAATGTCTGCAGGATCCGGGATGCGGCCATCGACACCAAGGACATGCTCCGGACTGGTGCCCCAGGTGATCTGGGGGATGATGGTCCCGACATCGATCGACACCTCGCGATCGAACACGGCGTCGCTGTCGCTCTGAAGCGTCCGCCACACCGCGACGGCCCGCTCCCACATCTCGCCTTGCGGCGCATAGAGACGGCCGCGGACATACGCAAACGTCGCTTCATCCGGCGCGATCAGCCCCATCTTGGCGCCGAGCTCGACCGACAGATTGCAGATGGTGAGCCGTCCTTCGATCGGCATGTCCCTGATCGCACTGCCGGCATATTCGACGGCATAGCCGGTGCCGCCGGCGGCGCCCACACGGCCGATCAGGGCAAGGATGAGATCCTTCGCCGTCACACCGAATGGCAGGGCGCCGTCGAACGTAACGCGCATGGTTTTAGGCCGGCGCTGGATGATGGTCTGGGTCGCCAGAACGTGAGTGAGCTCGCTGGAGCCGATGCCGAAGGCGAGAGCGCCGAGTCCACCATGGGTGCAGGTATGGCTGTCGCCGCAGACGATCAGGCAGCCGGGAAGACTGAGACCGAGCTCCGGCCCGATGACATGGACGATGCCCTGCCCGGGCTGATCGATGTCGAACATCCGGATGCCGCTGGCAGATGTCTCGGTCCGCAGTGCCGCCAGCAGTTCCTGTCCGGTCTTGATCGTGCCCGCACGCCCGGACGCCGTCGAAATCGCATGATCCGGCGTGGCGAAGGTCAGTTCTGGATTGTGGACCGGAATGTTGCGGCTTTTGAGGTCGATCAGGCCGCGGGAGCCGCCGAGATCATGCAGCAGATGGCGATCCACATGAAGCAGATCGGTATCATCGCTGACCTCCGCAATAACATGCTGGTCCCAGATTTTGGCCAGCAGCGTGCGACCATGCGTGTCCACGATCGGTCCTCCCGTGTTCGGCATCTGATGTGCCGTATTGCTGCCGATCATGCCGACAGACAGCGATCTTGGGAAGCAGGATAGAAGTTCATGCCGGAAATGTGCAGTGACGGTTGGGCAGCCGGCCATCGCGGCCGGCGATGGCTGGCGTCTGCACGAGCGATGTTAGCTCCTGCCGCGCATGACCGTCAGCCGGTCGGAGACGCCGTTCATGGTGAGACGCGCATCATCATGGGTCCGCAGATGCTCCACCAGCAACTTCGTAACCGAGGGCAACGACTTGTAATCGCGCACGCCGATGACCAGTTCGCGTCGCGCCCAGGGCTCTTCGAGCGGGACGGTGACGAGACTGTCGACGCCGTACCGGTCGCGAACGATCTCCAGCGGCACGATTCCGACCCCCATCCTGGCATCGACGACACGGAACAGCGCATCGAAACTGCTGACACGGATTCTCACCTTGAGGTGCTGTCCAAGAGCCGCAGTGGCCCTGACACACAGCGTCTCGATTGAACTGCCCTTCTCCAGGCTAACAAAGTCGAAATCGACCAGCTCACGGAAGCGAACGCTGCTGCGGCCCCCCAGCGGGTGGTCGCGCGTGACCAGCGCGACCAGGCTGTCGCTGCGATAGGACAACAACTCCAGATCCTGTCCGTCGATGTTGCCGCCGAAAATGCCGATGTCGGCCCGGTTCTCCACCACCGCGCGCACGATCGCCGGGCTGAGATCCTCCTCGATGTCGATGTGGACCAACGGATGCCGTTCCAGGAACAGGCTGAGCTCATCCGCCAGGGCTTCGAGGATCGCTGACTTGTTGGCACAGACCCGGATCAGCCCGCGCTTGCCCTGCCGGTATCCCGTCAGTTCGGTCTCGAGCTTGCTCAGGTTACCCAGGATGATGCGGCCGTGCTCTAGCAGAGCGAAACCGGCAGGTGTCGGCTCGATCCCTTTCGAATGCCGATGCAGCAGCTCGACCTTGAACAGGTCCTCGATATCCGAGATGCGGCGGCTGACCGCGGACGCGGCAATGTTCTTCTTCTTCGCCGCTTTCGCGATACTCTGTTCCTCGACGATCGCCACGAACAATTGCAGCGTCAGGAGATCGATTTTAGCCGTCATCCGTCAGATCCTCGACCGAGCCCTCACGACGGGCCATTGTGGAGAAGCTTGGGGATCCGTCGCAAGTGCGGTGTCAGGCTGCGGTTCCCTAAGGACGACACCAGAAGCTCCTGTGGTGCTGAGAGGCTGTATTTTGCGGGCTTTCTCCAGCCGTTTTGATATGGCGGGGAGAGAGAGGGATTCTCGTCAAAATTCAGAAATACATTTGATATCAACAACTTATAAGAATCTACTCTCACCCCGCCAGTGGCCAATGGGATACCGAAGTTCACGCTCGGAGCAGAGGTCGATTTATCGCCGATGCGGTAAGCAACCCAGCCAATATGCCGGCTTGGCGAAACCTCATCGTTTAGGGATCACGCCAAATTCCAAGACAGGCATGATCCTTAGACGATTCTCGACCCAGCGAAGGTAGCCATCGTGTGTTTCGGCGCGCGGTCTCGACCATGATCGACGTGGGGGTCCTATCATCCCATTCAGCGAAATCAATGGCCTGAAGGGGTCCCGACGGCGCCGATGGCGGGGCACTATTCGATCAGCATTCACGTCAATGCTACTGCGGAGATCCGTGATTGATTTTGGACGAAGCAATATGGTCGCTCACGTCACCACGCGCGAAGCGCATCAGCGGCTCTAAGAACTTTCGTTCGCCGCGCCAAAAAAACTTTTGCAACAAAATCGGCCCGTCTGAGACTTCTGGATCCGGCCGAATGTCCGGTTTGCGCGGCCGCGCTGAGGGGCGGACGCGGCTCGGAGTTCGATATTGTCGGACGACCGGGACTTGCAATTGACTTGAACTTGACTCGAAATCCGTTTGTCGGGCCTTCCTCGAGGCCGTCCGAAAATCCATGTGCCAGATCCCCACTGTCGTCGGTGCGACTGCGATTGATCCCAAGCTGCTAACAGCTGCCGAGCGCCTCGCATATGAGGGCCATCAGCGCCGCGAGGAGACCAATGTGGCCATTCCGACTCGCGTAGATTTCGAGGCGTGACTGTTACTCTCAACGGTTCACCCATAGGCTGAACTACCGTCAATTAGAAACTTCGCGGACGGCAAGGCGTTCGCAGACGATTAGCGGAGGAGCCGCCGCACCGCCGTCACTCCTCCGCCTACTTCCCTCTCAATATAAGCGTCCACCGTCTCCGCGAAGGACCGCTTCACGCCAAACGACGAGACACGCAGCTCCAGCGCATCCTGCTGGAGCACGCACAGCCGCGCCGGCGTGCGCTGACCGGGGCCATCGCCAGATAATCGTCGATGGCGCTCATCGCCAGCGGGACTTCCTTTGGATCTCCCCTGGCAATCAGCAAGCGCAGGAAGCTCAGGCAATCGGCCAAACCCGGCATGGGCTCGTGCTCAGCCTTGCTGCGACTTCGGCTTCGGCTTCCTGACGGGCTGGGTATGGGTCCCGAACAGCGCCAGTAGCAACGCGACTTCTTCCTTCGAACCGACCTGGATCATGGCTATCTCCTTTTCGCTCCGTTGGTCGGGGCGAGCGGCGGCGGAGTTCAGGACGATCTGGTTTCAGGAGTGTTTCAGGACTGTTTCGTGGTCATCGGCGACTTCGTCGGCGCGGAGGCTCAGCTGTTCGGCTGCCACCCGATGATCGCACCGACGAGGCATAGCAGCGAGCCGAAGGCCGTGCCCCACATCTGCATCCAGTACCGGACCGGCATGGTGTCTCTGTAAAACACCTGCCGCGACCACCTCGACCAATCCAGCCAATCATCGCTAATGAACAGGATTTTTCTCTCGACGAAGCCATACCAGGCCTTGCGGGCGCAATAGATGCACATCCCGATCGCAACGAGGCGATAGAGCAGATCAAGAGCGGGGTTCACGCCAACATCCGTTCACCAGGTCGAGCTGCGATGACCAGGCGGCAATGTCACGGCAGCCATGGCAATAGCTCTTCCTGTGGTGCAGCCGGACGGGATGCAGGTTCAATCGCGGGAATGATCATCATGACGATTTGGGCGTCCACGGATTCGAACGGCGACCTCAGGCCGGCTGCCGGGTTCGGCCTAGGGCTCGAGCTCGAGCACCAACCAGGCAATTCCGGCCCAGTCGAGGATGACGCACAGCAATACGACCGTGCATCACAAGTTTCACTGCTCGCCCGCCGGATGCGCGCGAGGATCCCGATGAGGACGATGACGAACGGCGAAAAGACGACGATCGGGAAGAGTGCGTCCTCTCGGGAGTACCGGTAAGGAAGCGGCCAGACAACCGTCGTCATTCCGATCGCCAGTGTCGCAAGACCGAAGACAATCCCGAGGGACAATATGCACCGATAGGCCGCGGGGCGAAGATCGAGAAAATACGTCAGAAGCACGCAGGCGATGGAAGCGATCGTGGAAAGATGATTGACCGCAAGAATCGCGTCGACCAATTGACCGACGTCCATGAATTGTCTCCATCACCATAGGCGCCATTCAAATCCGGATCCAGTCCGGCCGCAGCCAAACCACGCAAGGCTATTGCGACGGTTGCCGATCGCCTTGCCGACCGATCGACGATGCCGAAGCGATCACCTGGCCGATCAACGCGATCACGATCACGACGAGGCCGAGCCAGATCAAGGCTGGGCCCCAATACTGCGCCCCTGCATCCCGGCCGACTTGTAGAACCACACCGACGCCCGCGCCACGCCGGACCCCGCGCCGAGCATGGCGGCACGCAGCAGAAGCGTTCTGAAAGGGAGCTTTAAACCAGAAGTGGTAGCGGATCGGTTTCGCGCGCCACATCTCGATGATGCGATTCTGCCGGTGTTTTTCCAGTCCGGTTCAAACTTTATCTAAATGCAATGAAACGGATTCGGCGGAATGAAATCTCTCCGCGCCATGCTGGCACACACTTGTTCTGAGGAGATGCGCGATGTATTACGTCGCCGCCGCATTGCTGGGACTTTCAGGCCTGTTCTATTCGGCTGGTCATCACGAGCTGGGCTCATTCGGCCAAGATGTGTGCAGCTATGGCGGCACCTTCTGCGACAGCCCGGTGCTCGTCTTCACTGGCGCGGCGCTCGCCGCCGCCTGGGGCATGTTCGTCAGCATCAAGTAATACACGGCGCTCTGCGGACGTCGCAGAGTGGCCGGCACGCCTCGTGGCTAGGCCGCCAGCTCCTTGCGGACGGCGGCGGCGGCGTTACCGACCTTGTCGACGGCCTTCTGCAGCTGCTCCCTCGACACGCCGAGCGCGTGGGTCCAGTACTTGACCTCGTAAGCCTCACGCATGTTGATCTTGCTGCGGTCAGGCTGTTCGCGCTTGGTCAGATTGTCCATTGGCCAATTCCTCGCTTCCTCAAACGGGAAACGCCGACCATGGCTCGCCGTTCCCAGCAACATCGCACGTTCAGCATCGTCGGGCCGACTTCGCGGCCTACACCGCGCCCGGTTTAGAGATTGCCGCCTCCTTGGCGATCGCCGAGATCGAGTTGCCGGATTTGCGAAAGATTTCGGCGAACCGGTCGTTCGACAGGTTGAGACGCTTGCGCAAAACCTTGACCTGCACCTTGTCTCTCAGATCGAGCGAATTGCGGAGGTAAGTCGGCCGGGGCCTGTTCATAGGTTTTCTTTCGCGATGAGGACGAGGGGCCGGACCGGAACGGACCGCCCAACATTTGCGCTCCCGCCGCCAGCAGCGGCGGCAGGCCGCAGGTCCGCTGCACCGTCGGATCCCGATCGACCAGCGCATGGTGCCAGCCGGCGCCGCGTGGCCCGCCCATTGATCGCCGGTCCCCACGCCGGCATCGAAGGCGGCCCGCAGCGCATCGCGCCAGGCCGCAGGGACGGCGCCGCGGAGCAGGAGATAACCGTCGCGCATCAGCGCGGTTGCTTGATCCGGCGCGAGCGGGACGACCTTCGTGGGCGTCAGGCAATGGCTCATGGCGCTCCCTAAAATTTCAACGTGCTTTCTGCAAGGGCGTCGCCACCGCCGCAAGCGGGTCACGCCGTTGTCTTGGAGCGGAGCTAGACCGTCGCAAAAGAAAAGCCCGCGGCCGGTGACGGCGCAGGCGCGGCGAATTCTTGCGATGGCACGACGCTACAGATGTCTTGCCCGACGTGTCAAATGAACGGCGCACCGCAGGCGCCACACATCGGGCGTCGCTGGCCGGCCATGGAACTTTCGGGCTATGATCGCGCTTAGCCCTTGATTCCGCAATTTCCAGAAGGTGCGCCTCTGTCGAACCGATCGAAACGCCAGGCCTCCAAGCATGACAGCGTCGTCGCGCCGACGAAGTCAGGGCCGATGCTGCTGAAGCGGCTGGGGCCGGGCCTCATCACCGGCGCTGCTGACGACGATCCGTCGGGCATCGCCACCTATTCGCAGGCCGGCGCACAATTCGGCTACGGACTGCTGTGGACGGTCTTCCTGACCACGCCGTTCATGATCGCCATTCAGCTCGTGAGCGCGCAGATCGGCCGGGTCACCGGCAAGGGGCTCGCCGCCAATGTGATGGAGCTTGCGCCGCGCTGGCTGGTGCTCGGGCTCGTCACGCTGCTCGTTGCCGCCAACACCTTCAACATCGCCGCCGACATCGCCGCGATGGGGGAGGCCCTTTCGCTGGTCATCGGCGGGCTCAACCACGAGCACGCGCTGATCTTCGCGGCGGGCTCGACCCTGCTCCAGGTCTTCCTGTCCTATCGCCGCTATGCGCCTGTGCTGAAGTTCCTGACATTGACGCTGTTCGCTTATGTCGCGACCGCCTTCACCGTGAAGATCCCGTGGAGCACGGCGCTGCTCGCCGCAGTGTGGCCTAAGGCCACCGTCAACGCCGATTATTTCATGATGCTGGTCGCCGTGCTCGGCACCACCATCAGTCCCTATCTCTTCTTTTGGCAGGCCTCACAGGAGGTCGAGGAGATGAACCAGGGCAAGCGCGACCGGCCGCTTCGCGAGGAGACACGTCGCGGCGGTGATCCCGAGCTCGCGCGCATCAAGGTCGATACCACGCTCGGCATGCTGCTGTCGAACGGCATTGCCTTCTTCATCATCCTGACAACGGCCGCCGTGCTGAACGCCAACGGCGTCACCAACATCAATTCGGCGACGGAAGCCGCCGAAGCGCTGCGGCCGCTCGCCGGCGACCTCACCTTCGCGCTGTTCGCGCTCGGCATCATCGGCACGGGGCTTCTGGCGATTCCGGTGCTGGCGGGCTCGGCAGCCTATGGCGTTGCGGAAGTTTTCGGCTGGCCCGCCACACTGGAGGCAAGGCCAGAGAAGGCGGTCGGTTTCTACACCATCATCGCGGCCGCAACCATCATCGGCTTCGGCCTCGGTTTCACCGGCATCAGCGCGATCCACATGCTGGTCTGGAGCGCCGTGCTCAACGGCATCGTCGCCGTACCGATAATGGCGATGATGATGCTGATCGTCTCGAACGACAAGATCATGGGGCGCTTCAAGGCCCGGTCATGGCTCGTCGCGCTGGGATGGCTCGGCACCGCACTGATGGCGCTTGCCGTCCTCGCGCTGTTCAGCTCGTTCGTGATTGGCTGACTAGGCCGGCGACAGCGCCGCCGAAATCTGCGACGCGATGACAAACGCCGCAAGCACGGCGGGCACGCTGATGAACCGCAAGAACTGGTCTACGAAAAGCATCGCTGTCCTCCCCCAAGGACAAACTGCAAACGAAGTGCCTTCGCCCGCCGTGCCTACTTCACCCCTTGCGCGACGTGCTGATCGGCCGTCAGAATCTGATCGGAAATGGCGGCCCCGCTCATCGTGAGCAGTGCGAGAATCCAAATCATGGCCATGAATTTCATGGCCGCAGGGTCGGCTCCGATTATGGCCAAAAACGTTAAAGTCCGGTGCATTTTCGGGACCATCCCGGGAAAGATCATGGCCAGATTTTGAGCGCTCTTCCGGCGAAGAACGCCAAAAAAGCGCTGCAGTTCACGCCTCGGCGGCCTTCACGCCGATCCATCGTTAGCCTAACAATTGTGGCTGGGCTCGGGCTTGCGACCGGGACACAAAACCAATAACGCCGGGCGACAGGAAGCGACATGACAAAATCATCAAAAGCAACAAGTCTCGAGATCCTCGCCTGCGACGCCGGCTGGAGAAACTACCACTTCGTCAAGGTGACGACCGAAGACGGCGTCGTCGGCTGGAGCGAGTTCGATGAGGGCTTTGGCTCGCCCGGCGTTGGTGCCGCGATCCAGCGCCTCTCTGCCCGCGTCATTGGACAGAACGTATTCCAGCACGAGCGCATTTATGCCGAGCTGTTCGCCGCCACGCGCCCAGCTGCCGGCGGCGTGGTGGCGCAAGCGCTCGGCGCGATCGAGAATGCGGTGCTTGATGCCAAGGCGAAGCTGCTCGGCGTGCCCTGCTACGAACTGCTCGGCGGCAAGATCCGCGATCGCGTCCGGGTCTACTGGTCACATTGTGCGACGTGGCGGATCAATCATCCCTCCTGGTACAAGCCGCCGATCGAAAACCTCGACGGCGTCAAGGCGATGGGGCGTGAGGTGCGCGAGAAGAAGTTCACCGCGCTCAAGACCAACATCTTCTCGTATGACGACGGCAAACCGACCGGATGGCGGCCCGGCTTCGGCTCGCCCTTCTCGCCCGAGATCAATGTCGACCGGAAAATCCTGCGCGATTTGCGCATGCATCTCGAAGCGATCCGCGACGGCGCGGGTCCCGACGTTGACATCCTGCTCGACTGCAACTTCAACGCCAAGACCGAAGGCTACCTGAAGATCTTGCGCACGATCGCCGATCTCGAAATGTTCTGGATCGAGATCGACAGCTTCAATCCGGAAGCGCTCGGCTATATCCGCAGGCAGAGCCCGCATCCGATCTCGTCCTGCGAGACGCTGCTCGGCTTGCGTGAATTCCTGCCCTATTTCCGCGAGCAGGCGATGGACGTCGCGATCATCGATACGCCCTGGAACGGCGTGTGGCAGTCGATGAAAATCGCATCAGCCGCGGAAGCGTTTGAGGTCAACGTCGCGCCGCACAATTTCTACGGCCACCTCTGCTCGATGATGAACGCGCATTTCTGCGCGGCGGTGCCGAACCTGCGCATCATGGAGATCGACATCGATCGTCTTGCCTGGGATCGCGAGCTGTTCACGCATGAACCGGAGATCCAGAATGGCCATCTGATCATTCCGGGCCGGCCCGGTTGGGGCACCGAGCCGAGCGAGGAAGCGCTTCGCGCGCATCCTCCGAAGACGACCGGCGGGCTCCTCAACTACGGCCGCAAGGGCTGAAATTACGGCGTCACGGGATTGATGGTCGGGGACGTCTTGGGCCCCGGCCGCTCCGGCTCGACCGGAGATTTCGGTTCGGTCGGAAGCACCTTCGCGCCCGCCGCGCGCGCGGCCTCGCCCGTGGTCGCGTACATCGCGACATGCGCTGGCTGCGTCTTGGCCCGGCTCCACGGTCCGTGGTCGACAATGAGCATCGCAGCAATAGTCATCCCAGCCACGACCAGCGCGATCACGCCGGGATGGCGAAACGCTATGGAGATGGAGTTGGCGAAACGATCTGTCGTCATCGACGAATCCATACTTCTTTCTCTCGTGGGTCAACTCAATTCCGCCCAACGAGTTCCGCCTCAATGTAAGCAGTTCCGAGTCAATGAACTCCGCGCCCGGTGCCTCAATGCTTCACGTCGGGGCGAGCATCCCCAACGAACTTGTCGCGATTCGGCATGTTGATCACCGCAAGAGATTTCGCTTCCAGCGTGGCATCGGCCGCGACCAACCCGTTCAAGTTCAGGATGTAGGCCGACACCGCGTACAATTCGTCATTGCTGAGTGATTGCGGCGCGTTTTGCGGCATGGCGCGGCGGATGTAGTCAAACAGCGTCGTCGCATAAGGCCAGTAGCTGCCGACAGTCCGGATCGGCTTGGGCGTGCCGAGCGTTCCCTGCCCGCCGACGAGACGATCACCGAGGCCGCCCTCGCCCTTCTCGCCATGGCAAGAAGCGCATTGCTGAGCGAACACGTCGCGTCCCTGGCCAACCGAGCCGCGGCCCTCCGGCAAATTGCTGCCATCGCGCCCGACATCAATATTCCAGCCAGCGATCTCCGCAGCCGTCGCTGGCCGCCCGATGCCGTAGGCACTCTGCGCCCGCACACCGCTTGCCGAAGCGTACAGCAGGATCGCGAAGACGATGCCGCAGATGTCACGCCAGAGCATTGGTCACCTCGCCGTCGACCGCGATGCGCCAAGGCCAGATCGCATTGTTGTGGTAGAAATAATTCTCGCCGCGCACAGCAAGCAGTTCGGCGAGCGTCGGCTGCACGTAGCCGGTCTCATCGATCGCGCGGCTCTGGATCACGGCGGGCTTGGCGTCCCATTGCCAGGGCAGCCGAAAGCGGGTCAAGGCGCGTGTCAGCACCGGCTCTTGCAGTCGCGCCTCCTGCCAGGCCTTGCCGTCATCGACGGATACTTCGACGCGCGTGATCTTGCCATGTCCGGTCCAGGCGATGCCGGTGATCTCATGGAAGCCGGGCGCGCTCAGACGTTGACCGCCCGAGGGACGCGTGATGATCGACTTCGCCTCCATGTAGAAGGAAAACTCACGCGCCGTGCCGTCCGGCAGGAGGTCGGTATATTTCGAAGTCTCTTCGCGCGAATAGGCGGGCTCCGCCGACACGTGCAGGCGCCGCAGCCATTTCACATTCATGTTGCCTTCGAAGCCCGGCAGGAGCAGCCGCAGCGGATAGCCCTGCTGCGGGCGCAGCCGCTCACCGTTCTGGCTGTAAACCAGCATGGCATCTTCAAGACACTTCTCGATCGGGATGCTGCGGGTCAGCGCGGCAGCGTCGGCACCTTCGGCGACGACCCATTTGGCCTCCGGCTTCAGCCCGGCCTCCTCGAGGACCAGCTTCAGGCTCACGCCCGTCCATTCGGCACAACTCACCAGACCCACGAGGTCCGATGCCGTCTTGCCATAAGGCTTGCTGTAGCCGGGATTTCCGGAGCATTCGAGAAAGTGGATGCGCGATTCCGACGGGAAGCGTCGCAGATCGTCCATGGTAAAGATCAGGGGACGCTCGACGAGGCCGTGCAGCATCAGCCGATGCTGCGCCGGATCGATGGTCGGAACGCCGCCGTGATGCCGCTCGTAGAACAAGCCATTCGGCGTGATGATGCCGTCGAGCTCCTGCAATGGCGTACGGCTGGACGCGGAAATGTACTGCTTGAGGTTCTTCGAGATGTTCTTGACGATGCCCTTCTCGAACGGCGACGGCGCGCCATAAGGCTGGCTTCCCATCGGCTCGCCCGGCGCCTTCATCCAGTCGGGAATGTTGGGCGGAAGGTTGTCCGTTTCTGCCGCAGCAGCTGCTTTGGCCCCCAAAACCGCGCCGCCCGCCACTACGGCACCGCTTCGCAGAAAGCTTCGTCGTGTGGTCCTCGCGGATTTTTCGTCGGCGTCAATCGTGCTGCTCATTGCGGACCCTCGGCTGAAGCTTGGCCCGCATGAAACCTGCCGCGCAGTGCATTTGCAACTCGCGTGTATTTCAAAAAGCAGGCAATTTCGACCAGGTCTGATCTAACTCGACCGGCCGCGACAGCAGTTCCATTCCTTGCGGTGCACAAAAGCGTCGCGTGTCATTCGCCCGGCGCGATCGCGTTGCTGGGTGTCGGCCGATCGGCGATCTGCTGGCCAAACAGGCTGCCGATCAATTCGACTGCGGTGCGCGCCGTCCGGCCCCGCTCGTCCAGAAACGGATTGAGCTCTACGATGTCAACCGATCCCACCACGCCTGAATCGTGCAGCAGTTCCATGATCAGGTGCGCCTCGCGATAGGTCGCTCCACCCGGCACCGTGGTGCCGACACCAGGCGCCACGCAGGGGTCAAGGAAATCGACATCGAAGCTGACATGTAGCACACCGTTACTTGCCCTGACCCGTTCGATGACGCTCCGGATCAGCACGGCGACACCGAACTCATCGATCTGGCGCATGTCGATAACCCTGATCCGGCGCGCGCGCATCAATTCCTTTTCAAGCTTGTCGATCGAACGCGCACCGAAAAGATCTAGCTTATCGGGGTCGATCGATGCGCGCGGATCATCGCCCAACAGGCCGTCAAGGCCTGGCTCGCCACACAGGAACGCCGCCGACATGCCGTGCATATTGGCGGTGATAGTCGTCTCCGGAGTGTTGTAGTCGGCATGCGCGTCCAGCCAGAGCACGAACAGCTCTCGTCCGCTTCCGCTCCAGTGGCGCGCCATGGCATTCACCGAGCCCATCGACAGCGTATGATCGCCGCCGAGGAAAATCGGAACCGCGCCCGTCTTCGCGATCTCGTAACCGCGGCGACTGAGCAGACGCGTCCAGCGCTGGATTTCACGGTAATGGTTGGCTTTCTCTGGCGGCCTGTCGACGAGGTCGCTAAGCTCGGCCACGGAGAGGTCACCGTGGTCGACGACCTCGAAATCCAGGCTCTCGAGCAATGTCGCAAGGCCAGCGGTGCGGAGCGCGGCCGGGCCCATCAGGGTGCCACGTTGCGAGGCCCCCATGTCGATGGGCGCGCCGAGTAATGCAATACGCCGGGTGCGATCCGTCACGGTTCGATCGGTCACGGCAATCTCCCGAGAGCAGCGAGGCTACACCAGCCTCACAGAGATTCGCACCTCGCTTCATGGGGGAGGTCGGAACAAATCTCAGCGCGCCGAATTGCTAATCCAAGGCCGGTACCCGCCGTTTCACCACGGCGCCTGTCGCGGATAGCCAAAGGTCTTCGGATCCGCTGTTCAAAACTAGCGCTCGCGCGGATAGCCAAAGGTGCCGGCCTCATTCACCCTATCTGAGCGGAGTTCACGACCTTGAGCACGGAAATTCCGCAGTCCACTCCGCAACCCGGCATAGCCGAGCGCGCGATTGACGTCGCGACCGATGTCTCCCAGACGATAGGCGAAGTCGCCGGAGGTCTGCGCGCCGCTGTCGACCGCTTGACCTCTGTCATCGACGAAGCCCGAAAGCCGGGTAAACCGCTTTCGACGGTGGCCGCGATAACGCGTGAAGCGCCGCTTGCCAGCCTGTTCGTCGCCTTCCTCTTTGGCGTGGCGATTGCGCGCCGGCGCTGACGATCAAGATCGAGACAGCTTAGGCGGCGCTGACGGTTTCCAATTCGGCCGCCAGAAATCGCTTTTCGAACGCGTCCGCGGGCATTGGGCGGCCGAAGAAGTAACCCTGCCCCTCCTCGCATCCCATGCTGACCAGGAAATCCGCCGTAGCTCGGTTCTCAATGCCCTCGGCCACGACCGTAAGGCCAAGCTGCTTGCTGAGTCCGATAGTCGAGCCGACGATTGCGGCGTCGTCGGACTCCGCAAGCAGATCGAGCACGAACGACCGGTCAATCTTGAGCCCGTCGAGCGGAAACTTCTTCAGGTAGCTCAGGCTTGCATAGCCCGTTCCGAAATCGTCGAACAAGATGCGGACGCCAAGCTGCTGGATCCGCTTGAACATGTCGAGCACACGCCGTTCGTCCTGGAGCAGAATGTCCTCGGTGACCTCGAGTTCGAGCAACGACGGGGTGAGCCCGGTCTCGGCCAGTAGCACTGCCACCGAATGGGCGAGATCGCCGGAGTGGAGCTGCGACGGCGAAAGATTGATCGCGACGCGCACACTGTTACCGGCCTGTTCCCAGGCGCGCGCCTGCCGGAAGGCCGTCCCCATCACCCAGTTCGCTATCCGCTCGGACAGCGCAGAGGTATTCACCACCGGCATGAACTCACCGGGCGATACGTAGCCGCGTGCCGGGTGCCGCCAGCGGATCAGTGCCTCGGCTCCGACCAGGCTGCGATCGACCAGTCGGACCTGAGGCTGGTAAAACAATTCAAACTCGCCACGATCCGCAGCAAGCGCCAGCTCACTCTCAAGCGTCAGCCGGTTCTCCAGCTCTTGCCTGATCGCGCTCTCGAAGATCACGTGGCCGCCACGCCGGGTCGCCTTGGCGCGGCTCAGCGCGAGATGGCCGTTGCTCAGGAGATCATCCGCGTTTTGTCCACCTTCCGGATAGACGGCGACGCCGATGCTGATCCTGACGCGGTGCTGGCGCGTGCCCGTCGCGAGCGGCGATTCGAACCTGCTCGCAATCCGCTCGGCGAACGCGGCAACGGGCTCGTCGCTCTCCGCACAATCCAGCGCAATCGCAAACTCGTCGCCGCTGAGCCGGGCGACAACCGCCTTGCCATCGGTTTCGGTTCGCAGGCGCTCGGCGACCGCCCGCAGCACGAGATCGCCGGCCGAATGTCCAAGCATGTCGTTGATTTGCTGAAAGCCGTCGAGCCCCAGCACCACTAGCGCGACTTCGGAGGACCGCCGCTCCGCCGCGGCGATCAGGTTAGCGAGCCCCGCATGCAGCGTGTTGCGGTTGACGAGACCCGTCAGCGCATCATACTCGGCGAGATATCTGACGCGTTCGGCCTCGCGCTTGCGCACGGAAATATCGC
This sequence comes from uncultured Alphaproteobacteria bacterium, assembly GCA_963819355.1. Taxonomy (GTDB): domain Bacteria; phylum Pseudomonadota; class Alphaproteobacteria; order Rhizobiales; family Xanthobacteraceae; genus Bradyrhizobium. Next base: position 78,338 of record CAWFVZ010000009.1, read on the forward strand.
GCAGGATCGCGCCGTATTGGAAGCCGTCTGTTCCCTGCCAACCCGAGAAACTCGCCTCGACGGGGAAGGTTTCGCCATTCTTGCGCCGCCCCTCGAACTCGACGACGACGGCACCGCCGGGGACCAGCAGCGCCTGGCGTGCAGCGTCGCGCATGGAAAACGGCCTTGAGCCACCGGCCGCCGGCACGGCGCACAGGCTTTCGATCGGGCGACCTATTATCTCGGTCGGCATGTAGCCAAAGATCGCGCCCGCGCCGGGATTCCAGACCGTGATCCGGTGATCTTCGTCGGTGCAGACCAGACCATCGCCGAGCGACATCGCGATGCGGTGAAAGCGGCTTTCGGCGATGCGTCCGAGCAGGCTGCGGAAGTCGATCTCATCGAGCGCAATCGCTGTCAGATATGCGAGGATGGCGATGTGAAATAGCGATGTATCAATGATGAGCGGCCATCTTGCCTGCACCAGGGCTGCGAGCAGTTCGACGCTCGCTCCCGCTGCGACCAGGATCGCGACGCGCAGACCCGGCGCGACGCGGCGCCACGAATACATCATCAAGAGACAGATCAGGCCGAGGCCGAGCATCATCCCGACGTCGGAAGTCCAGCGCAGCGTCCGGTGCTGAAGGATCGATTCCGCCGCGAGCGCTTGAAGGACGGGCCCCGAGACGATATCTCCATTGGGAACGCTGAAGCGGTCGCCGAGCTCGAGCGCGGTGGCTCCGACGATAATCTTCTTGTCTCTTAGTTTGTCGAGGGCCGCGATGTCGCCACGTAGCACATCGCTATATGAGACACGCGGAATCGAGTCCGCGCGGATGCCAAAGTCGATCAGGAAAGGCGGCCGCTGATTGACGTCCTGCCCAGCCAGCACGACGGCCATCGATGGCATCACGGCGTCGCCGAGCTTCTCGCCGAACGGATAACGGCGGACCAGGCCGTCGGATTCGACCGTGACATTGACGACGGCGGGCCAGGACTGATTGCTGAACGACTTCAGCGGACGATTGATGTGAACTGCACCGCCGGTCGGCCCCGGCTGCTTGAAGGACGGCAGGATGGTCGAGCCGCCGACTTCGCGAAGCGCGGTGACGAAGGCCTCGTCGGAGGAGGGATCAGACGGCGTGCTGAAATCGACGTCGAAGGCCATCTCCTGCGCACCGGCGCTCTCGAGCCTGCGCAACAGCTCCGCGTGCAGACGGCGCGGCCAGGGCCACACCCCGATCCGGTCGATCGAGGGCGCGTCAATGGCCACTACGACGACGTTGCCGCTCGCCGAACGCGACTGCCACGCAAACCGCAGATCGGTGAGCGCATTGCGGAGCGCGCCATGCCATCCCGTGGACAGCACGACCGCAAGCGCGATCACAACAAGAATATGCGGCCGATAACGTTTCACCTTGCTCCCCTGCACAGGCGGCGGATGCCGCGAAGTGCTCCCCTATGTTGACGACGCAGAACTAGGGATGGACCTTGTACCAACCGTAGTGGTTGCCGTTATTGCCGTTATTGCTATTTCCGTTGCCATTGTTGCCGGTGCCGCTGCTTCCGTTGCCGGTCACGCCGATCCCGCTGCTTCCGTTGCCGGTCGCGCCGATCCCGCTGCTTCCCGTTCCCGAGCTTCCGCCGGACACATCGCTGGTCGAACCGGACGTCGTCGCAACGGTGGTCGTCGTGCTTGACGACGTTGTCGCAGCGCTGGTCGCTGGAGCGCTGCTGCTCGCGGTGGCCGCCGTCACCATGGAGCTATTGGCAGTCGTTGTCATCGTGCTCGCCTTCGCATCGCTCCACACCGTATCGGTGGCGGCGCGGGCATTCGTGTTACTCACCCGGTCCGGCGCAACGGCACCGTGGGCAAGACCATTCGTGACCTTCTGGAAGTTCAGCTTGACCTCGCCGAGCGAGCTCGAGATGCGCACGACACCGGCCTTGGGCGCCGGAGCTCCGGCCGCTTGATGCGAGGGTGCCGGCGCGCCGGCCGCCTTGTTTCCCTTGTCGATCGAAGCAAGCGCATGGATCGCATGGCCGTTCGCCGCATTGCGCGGCACCGACAGGCCCGACTTCGGCACAGGGATCCGCTCGATCGTGGACGCACGGGGCTTGCCCTGCTCGATCGGATTGAACGTTCCGCGCGCCACTCAGCCTGAGACCGGGCTTGCCATGCTCAAAGGCGGTAGCCGCCTGCCCCGGCATCACCTGGGCGACCTGGCCCGTCTTGAAATCGGAGACTTCCACCTGGCCGCGCAGCACGCCGACCTTGGTGCTGCCCGCACCCACCGTGACGCTGAACTGCGTTCCCTTGACCACGGCGGCGAGATAGGGCGTTTCGACCTCGAAATGCTTGACGTTGCGCTTCTCGACCTCGAGCAAGATTGAACCCGCCTGCTGAATAATCGTGGTCGAAAGCCCTTCCTTCTTCTCGACCGGCACGCCGACCACCGAATTGGGCGAAATCAGGATCGTTTCCTCACCGCGGACGAGCAGCACCCGGCCGTTGCGCCCGGTGCGAATGGTATCGCCCGGCTTCAGCGTCCCTTCCTGGTTCAACGACACCTGCTGCGCGCCGCTGGTCGCCAGCCAGACCTCACCCGACGACTTGCTGACTGACCAGACCCCGCCATCCGCAGCGGATGCACCGCAAGCCGTTCCCAGGATCAGCGCTGCCAACAAGGCGCACTGCATTCCAATTCGGACGAACATGATGACCCTCAGCCTGAGTTACTTCGAGCCTGATGCGTATCCGAGATCACTCACGATTGGCTTAGCGGGAAACCGGGAATTGGGCGGCCGCATTAACCGATCGTTGACCATAAAAAACTATGAGAAATCATGTGGCTACCGAATCCTTGCCGACGCCTGGAGACTTCTCCGTCAAACTACGGAGAAAGATCCGCGCGTGGCGCGGTTGGATGGTATCTCGCTGCTGCACTTGTGCTGCTTGGACCGACGTTTGCGGGAACTCCACAGGCGCTCGCGCAACAGGCGAACCAACCTGGGTTCGATCCGCGCCAGCCGGAGAAATATTTTGATAACCAAACCGAGCGGGAATCCCTGAGCCGGCCCCCGGTCAAGCTGCCGACGATCGGCCGGCCGAACACCGGCGGCGATACCAAGCCGCAGTTCGTCCTGCGCGGCATCAACGTCAGCGGCGCTCACGCCATTCCGCGCAATCGCATCGCCGCCCTCTATCAGCCCTATCTCGGCAAGACGGTCTCGCAAGCCGACCTCGCCGCGATCGCCGGCGCGATCAGCGATCTCTACCGCGCCGACGGTTTCCATCTGAGCCGGGCGATCGTGCCACCGCAGGACATCGCCGATGGCCGTGTCCAGATCCGCGTGATCGAAGGCGCGATCGTGCAAGCCGATCTGAAGGGCGACGGCGCCGAGCAGTTCGGGATCAGGCCGATGCTGGGCCCGGTTCTGGCCGAGCAGCCGTCGCGCCTGGAAACGCTCGAACGCCAGCTGTTCCTCATCAACGGCAGGCCGGGCGTCCGCATCACCGATACCGCGCTGGAAGAGATTGGCGGTCCGACCGGCCGCTTCCGCCTCACCGTTTATCTAAAGACGTGGCACGTCTTCACGTCGTTCGGATTGGACAATCTCGGATCATCCTCGGTCGGCCCGTGGCAGACCTACGCGACGGGCGCGTTCAACTCCTATTTGACGCCCGGCGACACGCTCGCGGTCAACCTGTCGACCATTGCCAACGACCCGCGCGAGCTCGGTTTCGCGCGGCTGTCCTATGACGCGCCCGTCGGCGTCGACGGGGTGCGCCTCGGCGCTTCCGCCCTGTACAGCGCAGTGCGGCCGGGCGACGCCCGTCGCCTGGACAGCGACATCACCACGACCGAAGCTTTCGAGGTGCGGGCAAGCACAGTGCCTATCATGTCGCAATCGTCGGCACTGACGCTCACCCTGGCTGGGACGTTCGGCAACGTGGCCGAGCATGACCTTTACGGCCCCTGGTACAACGACCACATCAGGACCGCGAGCCTGACCGCCGACTACCAACTCCAGGATCGCTTCGGCGGCACCAATCTCGCGACGCTGACCTATCGCCAGGGCCTCGACATTTTCGGCGCCTCGCATTTCGACGACGATCTGTTGTCGCGCGCCGGTGCGTCATCGGACTTCTCGATTTTGAACCTCTGGTTCATACGCTACCAGACGCTCAACGACGCCTGGTCGCTCAAGCTGTCCGCGGCGAGCCAGACCGCGTCGCGGCCGCTGTTCACCTCGCAGCAATTCTACCTCGGCGGCGCAGCCTTCGGCCGCGGCTATGGCGCGGCCGAGATCAGCGGCGACAACGGTCTTGCCGGCTCGCTCGAGCTGCGCTTCGACCAGAAGCTCAATTTCCGCTACTGGAGCGGCTACCAGCTCTACGCCTTCGGCGACGCCGGCGCAGTCTGGAACGACGGCTACCGGCTGAGCGACGGCCTGTCGCTGACATCGGCCGGCGCCGGCGTGCGGTTCTTCCTGTGGGACGATATCCAGGCCGATTTCGGTGTCGCCGTGCCGCTGAGCTACCGGGCGCCGGACAATGAGCGCCGCAGCCCACGTTTCCTGTTCACGCTCTCGAGCGCCTTCCGGCTCTGCCCGGAACGCGGTAAGGCAAGCTGCCTCTAACCGCGCAGCCTTGGCGCTACACGCCCGCAACTGGCCCTTCTTGGGCCCCATCTCGCAGACTTGCCTAAATTTAATCCCGTAACGTGCTCACGATCGCTCGATCCGGGAGTTTCCAATGGCCATCTTCGGTCAAAAGTGATTGAGACGGAACCATGAAAAGGGTGTTTGCAATTCTGGCTTTTCTCTGCGTCCTCGGCGCGGGCCAGTATGTCGTGGTCAGCAAGTTCGCGATCCGTCACGAAGTGGTGACCTTGTTCGACGCAGCGCGGCAGAGGCCGATCTTGGTCGAGATCGCGGTGCGGCGCGACTACGAGACCAAGGCCAATCTCGGCCTCTGGAAGCTTCCGCTCGCCATCATCAGCAATGGCAATACCGTCAAGGCCACCGAGTATTCCTTTCTCGCCAACGTGCTCGCCGCACGCGGCTATCTCGTTGCCAGCATCCAGCAGGACCTGCCGAGCGATCCGCCGCTGATGACCCGCGTCGGCCAGCCCTATGTCGGCCGGCGCGAAGTCTATATCCGCTGCGAGGCCAATATTCTCTTCGTGCTGAACGCGCTGAAGGGGCGGCAGGAGAACGCCGACTACGACCACATCACGCTGGTCGGTCACTCCAACGGCGGCGACGTCTCCATGTATGTCGCCCATCAGCATCCCGAACTCGTGTCGAAGGTGATCACGCTCGACAATCTCAGGGTACCCTTCGTCCTCAATGACCGCATGAAGATCCTGTCGTTCCGCTCCAGGGATCCGAATTTCGTGACGGATCCCGGCGTGCTGCCGACGCCGGAAGAGGCCAAGGCGCGCGGTATCGATATCATTCATACCGGTGCGCAGCACACCGAGATGAGCGATCGCGGTCCCGACTCGGTCAAGGAGAATATCCAGGCGACACTCGACCGCTTCCTGCGCGACAGCGCCAGCAGCGCGCTCGCGCCGGCCGGTACGGCCAACCCGATGATCACGAACCCCGGCGACTACTAGCCGCGACCGGTTTGCGGCAGATCAACGCGTCTCTATGCCGGCCACGATAGAAGGGCCGGACAGCATCGGAGAGGCACGTGTCCCACTATACCGAAAGCGTTGGCCTGCCCGCGACGAGGATGCCACGATTCATGAGGCATCTCTATCGTTCGGCCCGTAAGATGCTACGGTCGATCATCGCCCGCATCGACCTCTCGCAATTCCCGGGATCATGCTGCGGCTGAACAGCCCGCAAGCGAATGCATGGAGGTGACCAGATGCACAAACGTGCGGGACGAATGTGGCTTCTGCTCTCGATGGTCTCGGGCTTCGGCGCTTCGTCGGCTCTCGCGGCCGACGCAGATCACGGCGCCGATCTCGCCAAGCGCTGGTGCGCGACCTGCCATGTCGTGGCCAACGGCCAGACCCAGGCGAGCGCCGACGTGCCGTCCTTCGCCTCGGTTGCGCGCAGGCCCGATTTCAGCCCGGAGAGGCTCGCCTTCTTCTTGCTCGACCCGCATCCGAAAATGCCGAACTTTCCCTTGAGCCGAACCGAAGCCACCGACATTGCGGCCTATATCGGATCGCTGCGCTGATAGCGCGTCGGCCGATCGGGCCAAGCCCGCAAAATGCAAATCCCTGCCGGTTGAACCGACAGGGATCAGCAGAAAGGATGATGGACGGCGAATGAGCTTCATTCGGTGGCCCACCATGGACCTGCGTCCCAATTGAAATGCGCATCTCGATGCTACGCAAGATCAATTTGTAAGCAGACGGCAGCGGCGCGGAAATCAGGACTTGTCTTTTCCCGGCTGCATGAAGTTGCCGGTCATCTGGCGCATGTGATCCCCCGCATTGGTGAACTGGCTGCGCAGGAATTCGGACTGGATCCGCATCGCTTCCTGAAGGTCGGTGGCATGAACGAGCTTGCGCGCGTGCTCGAATGCCGCCTTCATGTTCTGCTCGGTGAAAGCGAGCGCCTGCTTGGACACATCCGCGCCTGCCCCCGGGACCGACGACATGGACTTGGTGGCGGCGTCGAAAAACATGCCGAACGCCTGCTCCGCTTGGTCAATCGTCTTTTCGGCCAGGTCGCGCAGTTCGGCCGGAACTTCCAGCTTCGGTTCGATCATGGTTGCACTCCTCCCTTTTTTCCCTTGATTATCACATTTGTCGCACCGCCTGCCAGCGGCCAAGCTCCGGTAATGGCCGCCATCTGGCGATCGGTCTCCGGCCGGAAAGATGGACAAAGCGTAACGCGGGCGCGCGGCCCGGCTCAAGACAACGGATATTCGGGGAGGGTTTCGTCGGTGGCGAGGTCTTCGACGAGCTTGATGACCTCAAAGCGCTGCCGGGGCGCGAGCTTGAGAAAGGCGCGCAGCAGGCGGAGACTCTCGACGGTACTGTTCGCGGGTGCGCCGAGTTTAAGATGCAGTTCAGCCGCGAAATTGAGGTTTTTCATCTCGCACCTATGACAGGATCGGCCCTTCGGGATCGGACGTCAGGAACCCGATCGAGAACCGGATGCCGTCACCGAACGCAATGGCGACGACGAACTCTAGGTCGGGGCATCCCAGCAGCTTGGCACGCTGAGCTGCACATCTGAACAGACTGGGCCCCACCCGAGAGGTTGCAATTATGGCAAGGAACAACCTCCTGAGCAAGCCAAACCGTAAGACTTGGCGATGCTTCGTCGGCATCGAGCCACGGCAATTCCGGATAACAGGAATACGCGCCGCCGTCACCCACCTGCGTCAAGAAGCAGCATCAGTCACCACACAGCCCTGATCGCTGTCAATTAGACCAGCGTTTCACCTTTAGCGCTTCTTCAGCGCATACACGTAATCGTTGAGCCCGATTTCGGCGGTTGCATCGTCTACGAAATGAACGTCGATCTCGCAGCCGGTCTCCAGCGTCCGGATGCGGGACCCGGTGAAGCCGAGCGAAGCGGCAAGCGCCTTGGGGTCGGTCTTCTTGTCGGCACGCTGCATCTCGTCGAACGCGCCCTGAAAGAGCATGTCGGGACCATAGTCAGTCACCTTGTATTGCGGCCTCGCACAGGCAAATGGACGCGGACCTGAGATCTCCCTGCTCTTCAGGACCACGGTCTTGCCCATCAGCCGCGCGCGCTCGGCATCGTCAGGCTTGCGCTGCGGATCGGCCCATGGCGCCAACACGGCCGTCGTGAATGTCCAGCTTCCGGACATAGAAGGGATCGGCGGCCACAGCGGGGCCGACCCATGCCGAGAGATGCGAACAAACAAACAGTGCTGATGAATCTCATTCGACAAGTCCCCTTGATCTCTCGGCTTGGACTCGCCGCTCGGCGTCAGGGTTCATCGTTCCCAATATTTTCTCGCTCCGTGAACTGTTGTTCAAGATCGTGCGACCAAGCGGTTGCGAAACGGTCACGCAGATCACGGGCGCCATGGCCGATGGACTGTTCGATTCGGGCGCGCGTCAGCACCAAAGGACGACGGCATGCTTTCTCGCAGCGATCTCATCAAGGGCGCCGCGGTTGCGCTTCTCATACTCTCGGCACAGGGCGCATGGGCGCAGGAGACCAAAATGAATCTCTTCAAGATCGTTACCGTCAAGGACGAGATCATCATCGGACTGACACGCGAGGAACTCCAGGCGCTCGGCGGCAATGACGCAAGCGCGGTCGCGCACGCCCTGGCGCAGAAGGGCGATCTCACCGTCTGGCAATACAACGTGCATCGCGGTCAGAACGGTGAATTGCAGCAGGCGCCAACCGCCAGGATCGGGCTGTTAGCCAACGCCTCGCTCCGCGTCGAGCCCTACACCACGTCCTACCAGATCATGCCGCATCCGTGAGAAACGACGGAAGGCGGCCGGCAGCGAAAGCCGCCGGCGCCCGCATTCAGCGGCGCCGCGCTGACGTATCCGTCGCAAAGCCGTAGACCAGTGCAAGCCGGTCAAGGCATTCGCGAAAGCGCCGTGCGAAATAGTCGTTCCAGCGCTGGGTGCGGACGGCGCGTCGCTGCCCGATCTGATCCATGGTCAGGCCGAGCACCAGCGCGTCCTGCACCAGCGCGGCACCGTCGGTGCCAAGTTCGCGTTCGACCCGGTTCAGCCGCAGCACAGCCTGTCGCTGGCTCTCGGTCGCGGGCTCGCGGGAGCGAGCCCCGTCGACATATTCGCGGGTCGGATCCATGGCTTGAGGGGCCCGCTCCGCCCTCTCCCAGTCGTTCTGATAGGCACGGCCACCCCGGTATTGCGCCTCGTCGATCTGGTGATGCGAGTGCAGCCGGCCGAGTGGATCGTTGCGGATCGACCGCATCTCGTCCAGATCGAGCGCCAAGGGACTATCAACCCCGACCTCCGATAATCCGGCATTAAACGGCAGGTCGCGCGACCTCCGGTCGTGAAGCCCGGCCAATTTGTAGGACATGTTACGTCTGGCACGTACCATTCGGAGACTCCTTGCGAACTGACATGAGAAGGGACGCTGGCCGCGCTCGTCAGGCGGCGGAAACCAGCCTCGGCACGACGGCACCGGCGGTGCGGCCCGAAGCGGCTCCGGGACCTCGGGTCAGGTGCGCATGCGGCGCGCAATAGCTCGAGCCGGGCTGACGCGGGTGCCCGCAGAAGCCGATCGCCTCTCCCTCCTTGTCGCCGCCACAGGGATAGCGGCAATCGCCTCGATCGAGCTCGACCAGCGTGATAAGGCGCGGCCGGACACCGACACAGCGCAATTTGACTGGATTGGCCGGCTTCAGGGCCGATTGCGGCGGCAGGTTCAGGCCGGGTACTGCGGGGCGAGGCGGCGAGCGCGGACAGGGTTCGCCTGGCAAGGACGGCACGATCGACGGGCTCGTCATCCGTTCGGGCGCGGCAAGCCCGAGCCGCTTGGCGCGGCCGACCACCGCGTTGCGCGTGTAAGCCGTTCCAAACCTTGCGTTAATCTCTCTTCCGATCTCCGCATAAGACATTCCTTTGAGAAAATAGTCGCAAAGCGCGTCGGAATGCTCCGACGACCACTGGCCCGGTTCCATGCTGCTGTCCTGTGATGCGCTCCCCGATCGCACGATCCGGAGGCGATAACACATTCCGTTATTCCGAAGGGAAAGTCAAGCGAAATTTCTGATATTCATAATTGCATCAATTCCGAATTTCGGATTACAAGAGGCAGAGCCATGGGCAATCGAGGGAAATCAACATGTTGGACGCTGCAATGATCGAACGGGGCCTGGAGAAGACGGGCAAGAGCAAGGGCGGGCTGGCCGCGGCGATGGGCGTGCGCCCGGGCGCAGTGTCGGAAATCCTCGGTGGCGAACGCCTGGTGAAGGCCTCTGAAATCATTCCGATCATGGAATATCTCGAGCTGAACCTCGCACCGATCATGGGCCGTGTCGGCGCCGGCGCCGTGATCGAGCCGGATTTCGAGCAGGTTCCGCCGGACGGGCTCGGCGACATCGCGCTGCCCTTCCCGATCATGGAAGAGACCGTCGCATTCGAGATCATCGGCGATTCGATGCTGCCCAAATACGAAAGCGGCGACGTGATCGTGGTCTACAAGGACCAGCGTCATCCGCTGTCGAGCTTTTACGGCGAAGAGGCCGTGGTCCGGCTCAAGACCGGCGAGCGCTATCTGAAGACCATTGAGCGGGGCAAATCCCCCTCTGTCGTCAACCTTGCCAGCTTCAATGCTAAGCCGATCGTCGGCGTCAAGCTCGACTGGGTCGGAGAGATCTGCCTTTCGATGCCCAAAGGCCAGCTCGAGCGGCTTCGCGCCAAGTCGGCCCGCCCGCGCAAGAAGGGTCGCTAGGCGCCGATTTCTGATTTTTGGAAATCAAGCTTGGCTTAATTCCGTTTTTCGGAAATGCTCTGCCGTGCGCCCGGCCACTGGGGCGCGGCAGGGGCGTTCCATGCAGTATTTCGTCGTGATGATCGACTACGGGCGGCGCGGTCGCGAGGCGATCGTCGATCCCGAAGTCACAAGGCGCGAGGTCATCTCCCGGTCACTTCCGGCGAGTACCGGAACATCTCGTTCATCCACGAAATCGCGGAGAATTCGGTCGAGGACGTGACCGAGGCCATACTGGCCGAGGCCGCCCTTCCGCAGATCCCGCCTGAAGACGTCGACCTCCAGGCGATCCGCCTCGATCACGCCCGCGACTTGCGCAAGCACGAGCAGACGTGACGCAGGCTCAAGCGGCCTGCGCTACCGTCCAGCAGGTGATCATACCGTAAGAACGGTCGATCCCGTAGTTTTGCGCGCGGCGAGATCGGCATGCGCTTTCGCGGCATCCTTCAGCGCGTAGGTCTGGTGCACCTCGATCTTGACCGCACCGGACTTGACGACGTCGAACAGCTCGTTCGCCATCGCGACCAGGTTCTCGCGCTTGGCGGCGTAGGTGAACAGTGTCGGCCGAGTGACGTAGAGCGAGCCCTTCTGCGCCAGCAGGCCAAGATTGAGCGGCTCGACCGCGCCGGAGGACGCACCGAACAGCGCGGCGACGCCGAGCGGCGCAAGGCAGTCCAGCGATTTCAGGAACGTGTCCTTGCCGACGGAATCATAGACCACCGGCACCTTCTTGCCGCCCGTGATCTCGTCGACGCGCTTCACGAAATCCTCGCGCGTGTAGATGATGACGTGGTCGCAACCGTGCGCCCTGGCAAGTTTTGCCTTCTCGTCATTGCTGACAGTGCCGATCACCGTTGCGCCGAGATGTTTGGCCCATTGGCTCAGGATCAGGCCAACGCCGCCAGCCGCCGCATGCAGCAGAATGGTGTCGCCGGCCTTCACGCGATAGGTCTGCCGGATCAGATATTGCGTGGTGAGGCCCTTGAGCATCATCGCGGCCGCAGTCTTGTCGTCGACACCGTCAGGCAGCTTCAGCAGACGATCGGCAGGGATCAGCCGCGCCTCGGAATACGCACCGAGTGGCGAAGCGCCATAGGCGACGCGATCGCCCGGCTTCAAATCGGTGACACCGGGACCGACCTCCTCGACGACGCCTGCTGCCTCGCTGCCGAGACCGCTCGGCAATTGCGCCGGATACACACCCGAGCGGTTATAGATGTCGACGAAGTTGAGACCGACGGCGGTATGGCGGATGCGCGCCTCACCCGGTCCGGGTTTGCCGACGTTGACTTCCTCCCAAACCAGGACTTCCGGACCGCCGGTCTTGTGAAAACGAATGGCATGCGTCATGGGCGTTGCTCCCTTATCGTTGCAGTGAAGGTCCGACAAACCGGATCGGCCTGTGAAATAGGCATTTGGTCCGCCCGTTACAGTACAGACACGTAACAAGAATGTCACAGCGAACGACAAACCTCCGCCGTTCCGCCTCTGTTCGAAAGAGTTGATGACGGCGCCGGCGCGACCGGCAGTAGCCTTTGCGCGGGGTTTGGTGGTCGCCTGCGAAGGAGAGCCGAGATGCCAGCCTATGTACAGCATCATCAGGATATCGAAATCGCGCCCGTGATTTGCCCCACCTGCATGGGGTTCCTCCCGATGTACGTGCGCGAGGTCGAACCGCATTGGAGCCTTGCCAAGATCGACTTCGTCTATGAATGCGCCGATTGCGGCGCCGAGGTCAGACAGACCATCCGCAAGGGCGAACTGCTGCGGCACTAACGGCACGATCGGCCATCGCTTAAGTATTTGCGCTGAACGGAAAAAGCGGCCGTCAGCGCGGATCAGGCCCTTCCCAAACGAGGCTTGTTCTTTGCCGGGAACGCAGGCAGAACGGGCCTCAATCAAGACCTTTGGGAGCGCCCTTTCGTGGCTGAACAGAAGCCCTCGACCGCGATCGAGGCAGTGGAGAGCGGCCTCGCCGCGCAAGGCTACATCGCGAGCCGGCAGATCGCGACTGCCGTCTATTTGTCGCAGCAGATCGAGAAGCCGATCCTGGTCGAAGGCCCCGCGGGCGTCGGCAAGACCGAGCTTGCCAAGGCAATTGCGGCCTGGCGCGGCATGAAGATGATCCGCCTGCAATGCTACGAGGGCCTCGACGAGGCCAAGGCGCTCTACGAGTGGAAATACGCCAAGCAGCTGCTTTATACGCAAATCCTCAAGGACAAGCTCGGCGAAGTCCTTGGCGGCGCGCAGACCCTGCACGCCGCCCTCGGCCAGCTCCACGATTTCGGCGACGTGTTCTTCTCCAAGGAGTTCGTCGAACCCCGCCCACTGCTCCAGGCGCTGGAGCAGCCGGGCGGCTGCGTGCTGCTGATCGACGAGATCGACAAGTCGGACGCCGAATTCGAATCGTTGCTGCTGGAAATCCTCTCCGACTTCCAGGTCACGATCCCCGAACTCGGCACCGTGTCGGCGATCACACCGCCGACGGTGATCCTCACCTCCAACAGCGAGCGCGACCTCGGCGACGCCTTGAAGCGGCGCTGCCTGCATCTGCATATCGGCTTCCCCGAGCAACGGCTGGAGGAGCGCATCGTCGAAAGCCGCGTGCCCAACATCTCGCAGACGCTGCGCCGGCAGATGGTCGGCTTCATCCACGAGATCCGCTCGCTCGACCTGAAGAAGCTGCCCTCGGTCAGCGAGACCATCGACTGGGCGCGCGTGCTGGTCCTCTTGCAGGCGACCGAACTCGATACCGAGATCGTCAAGGACACGCTCAACGTGCTCCTGAAATACGAGGCCGACATCGAGGCGGCTCACCCCCAGATCACGACCTTCATTGCCAAGGCGGCACGATCCAACGTCTTCGGTTGACGCCCGATGCGCGAGAACCTCCATCGTTTCTTTCGGGCGGCACGGGGCGCAGGCGTCCATGTTTCGCCTGCCGAAAGCATCGATGCGATGCGCGCGGCCGCGCAGGTCGGCGTCACCGACCGCGCTATCCTGCGCGACGCCCTCCTCTTGACCCTGGCCAAGTCGCAGGACGAGAAGCTGGCGCTCGGCGACTGCTTTGACCTGTTCTTCAGCCAGCCGGAACCTCGGCAGAATCAGCCTGAGGCCGACAGCGACGATGCGCCAGAGGACGCGGATCAATCTCCCTCGTCCGGTGTAACCAGTGAGGCAGGCGAAGCTCAGCCCCCAGAGGGACTGGGCTCACTGGCACAGATGCTGCTGTCGCAGGATCGCAATGCGATCTCAGCGGCGATCGCCAGCGCCTCCGGTGCAGCCTCCCTGTCCGACATCCGCTACTCCACGCAGCGCGGCATCTTCTCGAGCCGCATCCTCGACGCCATGGGCCTCCAGCGCCTGCGCGACGATCTCGATGCATTGACCGCAACGAACCCGGCACTGGCCGAGCGCCTGCGCGCCGCGCTCGACGCTTTGCGCGAGGCGGTGCGCGACACGGTCTCGCAGGGACTTGCGCTCTATGCCCGTGAAGAGGCCGAAAACCTCCGTAACGAAATTCTGCGAAATGCGCCGCTCGCGCGCATCGAGCGGCGCCAGGTGGCGGAGATGCGCGCCCTGATTCGCCAGATCGCGAGACGCCTGCGCGAGCGCTATTCGAAGCCGCGCAAGCGCCAGCGTCGCGGCCATCTCGACGTCCGCCGTACTCTGCGCCGCAACGCCGCCTGGGGCGGCGTGCCCTTTCTCACCGCCTGGAAGCGCAAGCACCGCGACCGACCGAAGATCGTGGCACTGTGCGACGTCTCGGGCTCGGTCGCGCAGGTTTCGGACTTCTTCCTGCTGCTGATCCACTCGCTGCACGAGGTGGTCGACGACGTCCACTCATTCGCGTTCTCCTCCCATCTGATCGAGGTCAGCGAGATCCTGGAAAAGAAGTCGCCCGAAGAGGCAATGGCCGAGATCATGTCCAAGGTCGGCTTCGGCTCGTCCGACTACGGCTCTTCGCTGGTCGATTTCGAGAAAGATTTCATGAGCACGTTGACGCCGCAGACCACGGTGATCGTGCTCGGCGACGCCCGCAGCAACAATCTCGATCCGCGCGCCGACATCCTGCGCCGCGTCTCCGAACGCTCGAAGCGGTTGGTCTGGCTCAATCCCGAAGGACGTCTAGCCTGGGGCTTTGGCGATTTCGAGATGCCGCGTTACGCGACATTTTGCAGCCTGGTGCGTCAGTGTGCGACCGCGCAGCAGCTGGAGCGCGCGGTGTCCGATATCGTTGCGACCTATCAGTAAGCGGCGATCGGCTCGCCTCTGGCGTCAGGCGGCCGCCATCTCGGCCCGGGCGAGATTGCACTCCCGAAAGTGATACGCGATCTCGTCGAGCGCGCGCTGCTCCCACTCTTGGGCCTGCGCGAGCCAGAAAGCGCGGCGCTCCGAATCAAGTGCGGCGCGCTCCCTGCAGAAGAATTCCTGACTGCGAATTTCCAACAGCCTGTTCATGCACTCACACTCCTGTGTGTGAAGCCATTCCCCGCGAAGCAGCGTAGCAGAGTCCCAAATCCTCCGCCTCGTGATTTCTGTGCATATTGCGACGCAGAATGGGACAGCAGTGCTTCCCGTGCATCGCGGCAACCGGCGTCGCACGATCAAGAGCAAATCATCAATTAGTGATCCGGGACCGGGACGATATTCGTGCCTGAGCGATATTAACTCTTGTGACGCAACGGTGTGCCGCAATTTGTGAAGAGAGCTCTAAACCGGTCACCGGATTCCGGACTCATTGTCGTCGCATGGTCTTCATGCAGCGCCGCTAACAGGGGCGCGCGAACAACACTATCGCTTGAGGCAATATGAGCAACGACGTCGACTTCGATCTTTCACCGGACCAGTGGGAAACGCTGCGCGCGCTTCGCAACCCGGTGTCGAACGGTCGCCTCTTGAAGGCATATCTCCTCGACAGTCTCGTGAAGATCGACCTTGTCGTCGTCACCGACGGCGTGCCTGGGATGACCCCGGCCGGGCGCAAGGTGTTGGTGCGCGGATCGTGCCGGCTGCTGGACGTAGCGGCTTGATGAGATCACCCGCTTGCCGCGTGACTGCGCCAGCGCCTGAAAAATAATCTTTTGCTTTCGGCTGAAATCGGATTTGCTTCCCGCAACAATACCTCGCGCGCAATGACGCAGCGCGAGGACGGGCAACGAAGCCGACGGGAGCTGACCATGAACGGGCTTGGCGGGCTGAACAAATCTCCCAATGGCGTGGTCATCGGGCTGGTGCAGTTGCAACTGCCGAACGTCGTGACCCGAACCGATCTGGCAAAGCAGACCGAGCGCATCGTCTGGATGGTCGGCAAGGCCCGCCGCAATCTCTCAACCATGGATCTGGTGGTCTTCCCCGAATATTCGCTGCACGGCCTCTCGATGGACACCAATCCCGAGATCATGTGCCGGCTCGATGGGCCTGAGGTTGCGGCGTTCAAGAAGGCCTGCATCGACAACAAGATCTGGGGCTGCTTCTCCATCATGGAGTTAAACCCGCACGGCAATCCCTACAATTCCGGCCTGATCATCGACGACCACGGCGAGATCAAGCTCTATTACCGCAAACTTCATCCCTGGATTCCGGTGGAGCCGTGGGAGCCGGGCGACATCGGCATTCCCGTGATCGACGGCCCGAACGGCGCGAAGATCGCGCTGATCATCTGCCACGACGGCATGTTCCCGGAGATGGCGCGGGAATGCGCTTACAAGGGCGCGGAGATCATGATCCGCACCGCCGGCTACACCGCGCCAATCCGCGAAGCCTGGCGCTTCACCAACCAGGCCAATTCGTTCCAGAACCTGATGGTCACTGCGAATGTCTGCATGTGCGGCTCCGACGGCTCGTTCGATTCCATGGGCGAGGGCATGATCGTCAATTTCGACGGCTCGTTGCTGGCGCACGGCACCAATGGCCGTGCCGATGAGATCATCACCGCGGAGGTGCGGCCCGATCTGGTGCGCGAGGCCCGCATCAATTGGGGCGTCGAGAACAACATCTATCAGCTCTGGCACCGCGGTTACGTCGCCGTGAAAGGTGGCGCGATGGACTGCCCCTACACCTTCATGCAGGACATGGTCGCCGGCACCTATCGGCTGCCATGGGGAGACCAGGTCAAGGTCACCGACGGGACGTCGTGTGGCTTCCCGGCGCCGAGCCGGATGTTCGGCAAGACGGCGAAGGCAGCCGAATAGGCCCTTCTGACAAAAAAACGAGGCATTCTGGCACAGTTGTTGCTCCGTTTGACGGCCAAGACGTCGTTGAATCGGGGGATTTGTCATGTCGACCATTGCCGCGGCCCCAGCCGCAGAGCGCAAGCCGCTCTATACTTCGTTGTTCGTCCAGGTCCTGGCCGCACTAATCCTGGGCATCATTCTCGGCGTGGTTGCTCCGGACTTTGCCATCAGCCTCAAGATCCTCAGCGACGCCTTCCTCAAGCTGATCTCGATGATCGTGGCGCCGATCGTGTTCTGCGTCGTCGTGCACGGCATTGCCGGCGCCGGCGATCTCAAGAAAGTCGGGCGGGTCGGCGTCAAGGCGTTGCTCTATTTCGAGGTGATGACCACGGTGGCGCTCGTGGTCGGGCTCATCCTCGCCTACATCTTCGGCCCCGGCCACGGCATGAACATCGATCCCTCGACGCTCGATGCCAAGGCACTCAACACCTACGCCGACAACGCCCACAAGCTCCAGGGCGGCGGCATCGGCTCCTTCCTGCTCAACGTCATCCCGACCACCTCGTTCGACGCGCTGTCGCGGAACGACGTGCTTCAGGTTCTGTTCTTCGCCGTGCTGTTCGGCGTCGGCCTCGCGCTGGTCGGCGGCGAGAAGGGCAAGCTCGTCACCTCGATGATCGACGCAGCCTCCACCGTGCTGTTTCGCGTCATGGGCTTGATCGTGCGGGTTGCGCCGCTCGGTGTGCTCGGAGCGGTCGCCTACACCGTCGGCAAATACGGCGTCGGCTCGCTGAAGCAGCTCGTCTCGCTGGTGATGCTGTTCTATGTCTCGGTCGGCATCTTCGTGCTCGGCGTGCTCGGCAGCGTGATGGCGCTCGCCGGAATCAATATCCTCAAATTCCTCTCCTACCTGCGCGAGGAGCTGACCATCGTGCTCGCGACCGCGTCCTCCGATGCCGTGCTGCCCCAGATCATGAAGAAGCTGGAGCGGATGGGGGTGAAGGATTCCGTCGTCGGCCTCGTCATTCCAACAGGCTATTCCTTTAACTTGGATGCCTTCTCGATCTACCTGACGCTCGCCGTCGTCTTCATCGCGCAGGCGACCAACACGCCGCTGTCCTTCGGTGATCTCCTGCTGGTGCTCGGCGTCTCCCTGATCACGTCCAAGGGCGCGCACGGCGTGCCGGGCTCGGCGATCGTGATCCTGGCCGCGACGTTGAACGCCGTGCCGAGCATTCCCGCGATCGGCCTCGTGCTGGTGCTCTCGGTCGACTGGTTCATCGGCATGGCCCGCGCGGTCGGCAACCTCATCGGAAACTGCGTGGCGACCGTGGTGGTCGCCGCCTGGGAAGGCGACCTCGACCGCACCAAGGCAGCCAAGGTGCTCGAGGGCAGCGAACTGGTGGATGTGACCGCGGGATAGGCGCCTGGGGATCAGTCATTCCAGCGGAGCAGCGGCGTCCCGAACGCCCTGCTCCAGACCGACAGGAACCGCGGAAACCAGGAGTGAGCCACGGCGCCCTGATAGGCCCAGGTGCGATATTTCAGCCCCTGCTCCGAGATCAGCTCCTGATATCCGCCGTGGACCTCGGTCGCGGTGCGAATGTCCTTCAATATTCCCTGGGCGTAGGCCCGGTAGGTATCGCTCCCCGAGAACTCGTCATAGTCCAGCATGCGATCGGCGAATTCGACGTTGAATGTCGGCCAGGAGGAACGTCCCTGGTAGGCGGGAGCCGCAATCTTGTGGATCATCTTGTTCCGCGGATTATCCGCGGAAACCAGAAAATGAAATGTGCTGGGGATGCGGAAGCGTGGCTCGGCGATGATCAGATCCGTCGTGGCCGCGAACAGCGCGCGCTCGCCTGCATCGTTCAGATCCCAGAATCCGCGATGCACGCTGACGAAGTCCAGCGCGACCGAGGACACCGGCGTGCCCGCCGCACCGTCCAGGGAATGCCGGATATAGCCGTCCTTGCCGAACAGGCGGAGCAGGTCCTTCTTGTACTGCGCGAGGTCGCGTCCGAGTAGCCGCTTCAGCTCGTTCTCTTCGACGACCCCGAGCTGTACGCCCCACAGGAAGGTCGTGTAGATGCAGGCATTGGTGACAAAACGCCTGCGCTCAGCGCGAGTATCCGTTGCCGCAGAGCGCGGGGCGCGAGCATCGCACAGCAGATACCTGGTGCCGCCATCGTCGAAAGGCTCGAGCTCGCTCGCGAGCTTCAAGATCGCACGCTTCAAATCGACGCCATATTCGGCCAGCAACAGGCGGCCGGCATGCGCGCATTGCGACATCGCCAGATAGGACGACGCCCTCTGGTCGGCAGAGATCATCTGCCGGAGACCGGCCAGAATGCCGAGCAGCGTATCCGAGGGTCGCGAGAAATAGTTCACGCCAAGATAGCGGGCGCGTCCCGCCGGAACGATGGTCGTCGTGACGACGTCAGCGCGAACCGCCTCCAGCAAGAGACGAACGCTCTTTTCGAGCAGGCGTACCCGACGCACCGCGTCCTGCGCATCCATGATGGTCTCAGGGTCAAGGACGTCAGGATAGAACCAGGCAAAGTCGCGCGGGTAATAGGCAGATGCGTGCGGCGCCCCCGTGACGAGAAACGACTCGGTCACCGAAAACGCACTGTCCATCGAGTGCCGGTAAAGGTCCTCGATCGCCGAAAACGAATGATGCGACTGTCTCAGGAACCGATCACCGAGAAAATTGACCGCCTGGAGGGCGTTGGCGACGAAGGTCGCAGCCAAACCCTGGTGGAACCGGTTCTCACGGTGTGACGGAAAGGAGATATCGCTGTTCATCTGAATCGTCGGCTAATGTCTGAACGTGGTGCGGTCGGCCTTGTTGTAGACCTGTCTGATTCGTGTCTCTACTCGGTGACTTGCGGGCTTCTGGACGGCAGGCATCTTCAATCCGTACTGGACCGGCCTTCTCGTGGCCTGAAATTCTCGATCAGCCTGAGCAGCACCCGCGCGCCGGCGTCGGCGTCCACGAGTTCGACATGCTCGTCCGGATGATGGCTGACGCCACCGCGGCAGCGGACGAAAATCATGCCGACATCGGCGATGTCGATCATCGCCATGCCATCATGCCCCGCTCCGCTCGGCAGCTCGAAGACAGAAAAACCTTCCGCGGCGATCGCCTGTGCGATCTGATCCTTCAGCCAGGGCGCACAAGGCGCGGTGCGGTTCTCATGGGTGACATCGAGCTGAAGTACCAGTTGCCGGCGCTTTGCGATCGCCTCGATCTGCCTGACGACGTCGGCCACCGCGCGCTTGCGATGCATGTCGGTCGGCGCGCGCATGTCGATGGTGAACGACACCTCGCCCGGAATGACGTTCGTCGCGCCTGGCTTGGCGTGGATGTAGCCGACGGTGCCGACGAGCCCGCTCGCGTCGGTCCGGCAGAACTGCTCGACCGCACTGATGCATTCGGCCGCACCGCTAAGCGCGTCACGGCGCAGCGCCATCGGCACTGTGCCGGCGTGACCGGCCATGCCGGTCAGCCGCGCCGCAAGCCGCGTCGCGCCCGCGATCGCAGAGACGACGCCGACGGGCAGGTTTTGCGCCTCCAGCACCGGGCCCTGCTCGATGTGCAATTCGAGATAAGCCAAAAGCTCACGCCGCGCCCGCGCGGCCGCGCCGATATGATCGGGATCGAGCCCGAATTGCACGAGCGCATCGCGCATCGAGACGCCGTCGCGGTCGCGCGTGCTCAAGACGCTCTCGTCAAAAGTGCCGGCCAACGCACGGCTGCCGAGCAGCGTGGAGGCGAACCGCACCCCCTCCTCATCGGCGAAGCCCACCACCTCGATCGCGAACGGCAGGCGCTTGCCGCGCCGATTGAGATCGGCGACGCAGGCGATCGCGGTGATCACGCCCAACGGCCCATCCCATTTGCCGGCATCGCGCACGGTGTCGTAGTGCGAGCCGAGCATCAGGCAGGGCGCGCCTGGCCGCTCGCCCTCATAGCGGCCGCAGACATTGCCGATCGCGTCGAGATGCGCGCTCATGCCGCCCTCGCGCATCCAGCCGAGGATGAGGTTCGCGGCGGTACGCAGCTCCTTGCTGAGATAGATGCGGGTGAGGTTTTCGGGATCTTCCGAGATCGCACCGAGCTCATTGATGCGGCGAACGATTTCCTTGCCGAGCGATGCATCTTGAACGGTGGTAGCAGCACCCATCTCGGTCGAGCTTTCCATCCTGGAGACCGCCCGCGGCGATCGTGACGACAATCGATACAAGTTCGGTGCCAGCAAAAATCGTCTAGCCGACGCCCATCCCAAATCAGCGACTGGTTAGCATGAATGCGGCGCGCGGCGGACCGGCCATCGCAATGCACACGCGCGCCGCGTTAGGGCTGCTTAAGTCAATTGCATACAACAGAATAATACTGCTCAGAAATTAGCCTGCCGATTTCCTGATCAAGATTTCGCCTGAGCCATATAACTTAAATAATTCAATTACTTACATATATATGCACGCTTCGTAGCCTCTGGCACGAAGCTTGCGACATCTTGTTCCGGGCTCCGCCAGACCGGCGCAGCCGCGAGATTGAGGCGGTTCATCCGCCAATGGGAGCAACCAATGGATTTTGGCAGGATTTCACGACGACATGTGTTGCAGGGCGGCGCGGCCCTCACCCTCGGGGCGGCAGCCGGCGTCCGCCCGGCCTTCGCAGCCGACACGACCATCGGCTTCATCTATGTCGGCTCGCGCGATGACTATGGTTACAACCAGGCGCATGCGCAGGGCGCGGCAGCACTGAAGAAGATTCCCGGCCTCAAGGTCGTTGAGGAAGAGAAGGTCCCGGAGACCGACGCGGTCGAGAAGACGATGGAGTCCATGATCAATCTCGACGGCGCCAGCCTGCTCTTCCCGACCTCGTTCGGCTACTACAATCCGCACATGATCAAGATGGCCACCAAGTTCCCGAAGCTACGCTTCGAGCACTGCGGCGGCCTCTGGTCGGACAAGGACCCGAAGAACGCCGGCAGCTATTTCGGCTACATCGACGAAGCCCAGTACATCTCGGGCATCGTCGCCGGTTACACTTCCAAGAGCGGCAAGCTCGGCTTCGTCGCCGCAAAACCGATCCCGCAGGTGCTGCGCAACATCAACGCCTTTGCACTCGGTGCGAAGCTCGCCAACCCGAAGGCCACCACCCAGGTGATCTTCACCGGTGACTGGTCGATGCCGGTCAAGGAAGCCGAAGCCACCAACAGCCTGATCGACCAGGGCGTCGATGTACTCACCTGTCATGTCGACGGCCCGAAAACCATGGTCGAGAACGCCGCGCGCCGCGGCGCCATGGTGTGCGGCTATCACGTCAACCAGTCGCCGCTCGCGCCGAAGGCCTATCTCACCGGCGCGGAGTGGAACTGGGAAGCGCTGTACCCGAAGTTCGTCAAGATGATCGCCGCCGGCGAGAGCATCCCGAACTTCTATCGCGGCGGCCTAAAGGAAGAGATCGTCAAGACCTCGCCCTATGGCGAAGCAGTTTCCGCCGAGGCACGCAAGCATGCCGACGACATCAAGGCAAAATTCCTCTCCGCTGACGGCTACGCCATCTTCAAGGGTGGCCTGGTCGACAACAAGGGCAAGACGGTGATCGCGGCCGGCACCGATCGGGGCCAGAAGGATCCCGAGCTCGAAAAGATGGATTACCTCGTCGAAGGCGTGATCGGAGCGACTTCGTGACAACGGAAGCGGCGGATCCCGCTGAAGCGGTCGGGGCGATAGCCCCGGCCGCCGATCCGGGATTTCTCCAGCGCCACGGCGCGACAATCGAATACATCCTGATCCCGGGCGCGGCGCTGGCCGGCGCGCTCGTGGTCTTCGGCATCTTCGTCGCGATGTTCGGGAAGAACCCGCTCGATCTCTATTTTTATATGTACTACGGCGCCTTCGGCACCTGGTTCTCTTGGCAGAACACGCTGACGCGCGCTGCGCCGCTGATCCTCACCGCACTCTGCACCGCGCTGCCGGCACAGCTCGGCATGGTCATCATCGGCGGCGAGGGCGCGCTGCTGATCGGCGCGCTCTCGGCGACCAGCGCCGCGCTCGCGCTTCAGGGCATGCCACCGTTCATCGTTCAGATCGCCATGGTTTGCGCCGGCGTGATCGGCGGCGGCCTGTGGATCATGCTGGCAGGCGCGCTGCGACAGTATCGCGGCGTCAACGAAACGATCTCGAGCCTGCTGCTCGTCTACATCGCGCTCGCGATCCTCAACCATCTCGTCGAAGGCATGATGCGCGATCCCGCCAGCCTCAACAAGCCGTCGACCCGCGAGATCGGCGCCGCCAACATGATCGGCTCCATCCCTGGCACTGACGTGCATTGGGGCCTGGTCTTCGGCCTGATCGCCGCGATCGCCGCCTACATCCTGATCTATCACACCGTGTTCGGCTTCGCCGCGCGGGTTGCCGGCGGCAACATCCGCGCCGCAAAGATCGTCGGCCTCGGCGTCAGCAAGCTGATCCTGACCATCTGTTTCCTCGCCGGCGGCGCCGCAGGTCTTGCCGGCATGGTCGAGGTCGCAGCCGTGCAGGGACGGACCAATGCCAACCTCGCGGCCGGTTATGGCTTTACCGGCATTCTCGTCGCTTTCCTCGCGCGGCAAAATCCGCTCGCGATCATTCCCGTCGCGATCCTGCTCGGCGGCATCAGTGCCAGCGGCGGCCTGTTGCAACGCCGCCTGGGCCTGCCCGACGCATCCGTGCTGGTGCTCCAGGGCATCATCTTCGTCTTTGTGCTGGCAAGCGATGCGCTGTACGGCCGCATCGGATTCCTGAAGGGAAAATCCTGAGATGGCAGACGGATCAATCGGACTCTGGACCGTCCCGCTCGCCGTGCTCGGCGGCGCCATTCGCGTCTCGACCCCGTTCCTGTTCGTGAGCCTAGGGGAATGCATCACCGAGCGCTCCGGCCGCATCAATCTCGGCCTCGAAGGCACGCTGGTGATGGGCGCGATGAGCGCCTATGGCATCTCCTATCTCACCGGCTCGCCCTGGCTGGGCGTGCTCGCCGCCGGCGTCACCGGCGCATTGCTTGGCGCGCTCCATGCCGGCATCTGCTCGCTGCCGCGCGTCAACGATGTTGCGGTCGGCATCGCGCTGATGTTGTTCGGTACCGGCCTTGCGTTCTATCTCGGCAAGCCGCTGATCGAGCCGACCGCACCGCGGCTGCCTGCGATCGATTTCGGGTGGTGGAGCGACATCCCGCAGGTGCGCGCCGCACTCCGGGTCAACGTTCTCTTCCTGATCGGCGTCGCGCTGGCGCCGATCCTCTATTGGGCCTTCCGCACCACGCGCTGGGGCCTCCTGATCCGCACTGCCGGCGAGAGCTCGGACGCCGCACGCGCCATGGGCCATTCCGTGCTGCTGATCCGCCTGCGCGCCACCATGGTCGGCGGCTTCCTCGCCGGCATCGGCGGCTCGTTCCTGTCGCTGTTCTATCCCGGAAGCTGGAACGAGGGCCTGTCCTCGGGCCAGGGCATCACGGCGGTGGCACTCGTGATCTTCGCGCGCTGGGACCCCCTGCTGTGCCTGTGGGCCTCGCTTGCCTTCGGCGGCGCCGCGGCGCTCGGGCCGGCGTTGCAATCGGTCGGCGTCACCTCGGGCTATCACCTCTTCAACGCTGCGCCCTACATCCTGACGCTGGCGATCATGATCATCACCTGCTCGCCGAAACGCACGCTGACCGGAGCCCCGGCCGAATTGTCGATCACCCGCTAGAGAGCGAAATCATGCCCGAGCGCTACATCAAGTCCGAGCCCTACGCCTGGCCCTACAACGGTGACCTCCGCCCAGAGAACACAGCGCTCGTCATCATCGACATGCAGACCGATTTCTGCGGCGTCGGCGGCTATGTCGACAAGATGGGCTATGACCTCTCGCTGACGCGGGCGCCGATCGAGCCGATCAAGAAGCTGCTCACCGCGATGCGCGGCCAAGGCTTTCACATCATCCATACCCGCGAGGGCCACCGCCCCGATCTCTCCGATCTGCCCGCCAACAAGCGCTGGCGCTCGCGCCGGATCGGCGCCGGAATCGGCGATCCCGGCCCCTGTGGGCGCATCCTGGTGCGCGGCGAGCCCGGCTGGGACATCATCGAGGAGCTGGCGCCGTTGCCGGGCGAGCCGATCATCGACAAACCCGGCAAAGGCTCGTTCTGCGCCACCGATCTGGAATTGATCCTGCGCGTGCGCGGCATCGAGAACATCGTTCTCACCGGCATCACCACCGACGTCTGCGTCCACACCACCATGCGCGAGGCCAACGACCGCGGCTTCGAATGCGTCCTGCTGCACGATTGCTGCGGCGCGACCGACAAGAGCAACCACGAGCACGCGCTCAAGATGATCAAGATGCAGGGCGGCGTGTTCGGCGCAGTCTCGACGTCAGACGCTTTCATTGGAGCGATTTCGTGATCATCGGCGAATCTGCTCCGCCGTCCGGCGCCTTCGGCGTCAACGCCATCGCCATGACCATGCGCTTCGGCGACTTCCTGGCGCTGGACAATGTCGAGCTGAAGGTGCGGCCGGGCTCGTTCCATGCGCTGCTCGGCGAGAACGGCGCCGGCAAGTCGACGCTAGTCAAATGCATCATGGGCTACTATCACGCGACCGAAGGCGACATCATCATCGGCGATCGCGAGCAGGCCATCGCCAATCCGAAGGACGCCCACGCGCTCGGCCTCGGCATGGTCTATCAGCATTTTACGCTGGTGCCGGCCATGACGGTTGCGGAGAACCTCGTGCTGGCGCGCGATAACGTGCCGGCCGTGGTGGACTGGTCGAAGGAGATGAAGGAGCTAGAGGCATTCCTCGCTCGAATGCCCTTCAAGGTGCCGCTTGCAGCCAAAGTCTCCGACATCTCTGCCGGCGAACGGCAAAAGTGCGAGATCCTGAAGCAGCTCTATCTGAAGCGCCGCTTCCTGATCCTGGACGAGCCGACCTCGGTGCTGACACCGGCGGAGGCTGACGAGGTGCTCGGCATGCTCCGCGACATGGTCGTGAAGGGCGAGCTGACGATCCTGATGATCACGCACAAATTCCGCGAGGTCATGGCCTTTGCCGACGAGGTCACCATCCTGCGCCGTGGCAAGCTCGCCGGTGCCGGCAAGGTCGCCGAGCTGACGCCGGATGCGATGGCCCGCACCATGATCGGCGCCGAGGAGCTTACCGTGCAGCCGCCGCGCACCGGCGAAGCGGGGCAGGCCAGGCTTGAGTTGCAAAAGATCCGCGCGCTCGACGATGCCGGCGCCATCGCCGTGCATGACGTCTCACTCACCGTGCGCGCTGGCGAGATCGTCGGCATCGCCGGCGTCTCCGGCAACGGCCAGCGCCAGTTGGTCGAGGTGCTGGCCGGCCAGCGCGAAGCCGAGGGCGGCGAAGTCCGCGTTGCGGGCGATCCCTATCACGCCAGCCGCGAGGAGATGCGCCGTCACAAGATGTCGCTTCTGCCGGAAGAGCCGCTGAAGAATGCCTGCGTCGGCGGCATGAGCGTCGCCGACAACATTGCCTTCCGCGAGTTCGACCGCGCGCCGTTCGCCAGCGGCGGCTGGTGGCTCAACCGCGGCGCCTTCCGCGACGACGCCAAGAAGAAGATTGGCCAGTACAAGATCAAGACCCGCACCCCGGACACGCCGATCTCGGCGCTGTCGGGCGGCAACGTTCAGCGCGCCGTACTCGCACGTGAGCTCGGCGACGACGTCGAGGTGCTGATCGCGGCCAATCCCTGCTTCGGCCTCGACTTCGCGGCGGTGGCGCAGATCCATGCCGAGATCATGGCCGCGCGCAACCGCGGTGCGGCGGTGCTGCTCGTCAGCGAAGACCTCGACGAATTGCTCGAACTCTCCGATCGGCTGGTGGTGATGTTCCACGGCGAATTCGTGTATGAAGCACGGACAAGCGAAGCCGATCTCACGGAGGTCGGTAGACACATGGCGGGCCACTGACCGCGGAGCATCGATGGGCGGCACATCCGAACGCGACGAGCACTTTTTGCGCCTGTCCTTCGTGGTCGCCCGCCGCTCCCTCACCCATGGCAACCATCCGTTCGGCTGCATCCTCGTCGATGCGGGCGGCCAGGTGCTGATCGAGACTGAGAACGGCTACATGCCGGATCATGACGGCACCGCGCATGCCGAGCGCCTGGCGGCCACGCAAGCCTGCCGCACGCTGAGCCGCGAGATGCTTGCGGCATCCACGCTCTATTCCTCGGCCGAGCCCTGCGCGATGTGCGCCGGCGCGATCTACTGGGCCGGCATCGGCCGCGTGGTCTACGGCCTCAGCGAGCACCGCCTGCGCGGAGCCACCGGCAACCACCCCGAGAACCCGACGCTCGACCTGCCCTGCCGCGAGGTCTTCGCCAGCGGACAGCGGGCGACGGAGGTCGTGGGGCCGTTGCTCGAAGACGAGGCCGAAGCGCTGCACGACGGTGTGTGGACGAAGTAGCGAGCTCCAAAAACTCGACTTCGTAGGGTGGGTATAGCGAAGCGTAACCCACCAAATTCTCCTCACAACCGGATACAAAAGATGGTGGGTTACGCCTTCGGCTAACCCACCACACTTCAAATGCCGATGGCGCCGCACGGGACATGCGCGGCGCCATCGTTGTAGCTTGGAGACTGTCAGCCGATCAGAACTTCACAGTGATACCACCGTAGACCGTGGATTCGGTGCAGCTCTTGGTGCTCTGGCCGGTCGGGGCGATGGTGCAGACGCCAGCCATGGCGTTGTGGTCGAGACCGAACTTGTTCTGCCAGTAGCGATAGGCAACCCAGAGGTCGACGAAGTGCGAGTACTTGTCACCCCAGACCGCCTTCGAGGCATCGAAGGTCAGGCGGATCGGTTCGCTGTTCAGCTCGGTCTTGGACGTGGTGCTGAAGATGCCCGTGCCCGAGAGCGCAGGAAGACCGTTCGAGTCGCCCTTCGGTCCGTACCAGCCGGCGCGGCCGCTGATGGACCAGAACTGCATGTTCGGCGGCAGGAAGCCGAGGTCCATGTAGTAGTTGATTTCGACAGCCCAGGTCGGCCTGTAGCTCACATTGCCGTCGGAATTGCAGGTCGTGCCGGGAACGCCGGGTCCGAACAGGCCGCACTGGGTGAAGGCGTTGTGGTTCGAGAACTCCCAGTACATCAAGGGCGCGACGTTGATGTAGCCCTTGTAGGGAAGGTCGAAGGCGAACTGGAGACCGGCGACGACGTCGCGCTTGGCCGGCGCCAGGAAGTTGTTCTCGCTGTTCGCGTCCATACCGACTTCGAACGAGATGTTGTGCAGCGGGCCCATGGTGAAGGTCTTGGTATTGAACAGCTCGTTCCAGCCGAAGGTCGAGCGGAACAGGCCGTAGATTTCGGTTGCGCCCGCGCAGTCGCTGGCGGTGCCGTTGATGTTCACGCCCGGCGCGGTGCAGGGCGAGGCAGGATCGTTATGACCCGACTTGAACATCGAGATGGTGAAGAAGTTGGTACCGTAGGCCCACAGGTCGAAGTGGGTGAAGGAGTAGACCTGCTTGGCGGTCGTGCCGTTGATGCTGCCATCCGGGCGGACGCTCCACATGCCGGGGTCGGTACCCTTCGGCATGTAGGAGAACGAGACGCGGTCGTCGATCACCAGGAAGAATGGCAGGTCCGGAGCCTTCTTCACGGCCTTGACCGGCAGATCCGCGGCGTGGGCCAGGCCACTGGTGGCGAGCGTAGCAAGTGACAGCGCCGCGGCTGCAATTGCCCTGAAACGAAACGACATCCTGAATACCCCCAAGTTTGGACACGTAAAAATGAACGTCCCCTTGGTGCGACACTTGCGCCGAACTCCCAGAGTGAGAAGCCTCAACTTTTTTCAAGGCATGCCGCTTCTTTTGGCAGCAGAGGAGCGTTTCACCGCTGGCTTTTGAGGGTTTTTGCGCTTCGTTGTAGCGCGCATCCCACCAGACAAGGCCGGCCGTGTCCGGACATTCCCGTTTGATCTTGTTTGCCTTTTTCGTCGATCAAACGGCACCGACATGATCGTCCCCGGCGATCGTCGTTGCAGTCGGCAATTGCATACGCGCGCTGGCGCGAGTTTGCTCAAATTCACGTCAACCCTGCATAGCGGGTTCCGATTTGGTCTGAACCGTCACAATTTTGCAACAGGCGCTGCGCGCTGGAGGCGACGACGACATCTGTCCAAGGAGCGGCTGCAGCCGAGCATCGCGCGAGAAGAGCAGCGACTCGCGACCGCAGCCCGCCTGCCGAAGCGTTGAGCAAGGGATGACGCTTTTTCACACCTTACGCGGCGGTTCAAACTAGCCCACTATTGAGGCACTTCATCCCATGCAAGCGTATCAGCGAATGTTAGATCCGACGCCTAACGGCCTGCATTCCGGCGAGTCCCCGCTGCTTCAAACGCTCGGACTCACCAAACGCTATGGGGATTTCCTCGCCAACAATTCCATCGACATCGACATCTGGCCAAAGGAAATCCACGCGCTGCTCGGCGAGAACGGCGCCGGCAAGTCGACGCTGGTGAAGGCGATCTACGGACTGATCCAGCCAAGCGCCGGCGAGATCCGCTGGCAGGGCGCGCCGATCGTGCTGTCGGGCCCGTCGGAAGCGCGCAGCCGCGGCATCGGCATGGTGTTCCAGCATTTCTCGTTGTTCGACAATCTCACCGTGGCCGAGAATGTTGCGCTCGGCCTCGACGGCAAGGAATCCTTCAAGGATATGTCGGCGCGGCTGGAGCAGGTGTCGAAGACCTATGGCCTGCCGCTCGATCCCAAACGGGAGGTCTGGCAACTGTCTGTTGGCGAGCGCCAGCGCATCGAGATCGTCCGCGCCTTGATGCAGGATCCAAAATTCCTGATCCTCGACGAGCCCACCGCGGTGCTGACGCCGCAGGAAGCCGACCAGCTCTTCATCGTGCTGGAGCGGCTCAAGGCCGAAGGCCGCGCCATTCTCTACATCAGCCACAAGCTGGAAGAGGTGAAACGCCTCTGCGACACCGCCACGATTCTGCGCGGCGGCAAGAAGGTCGACACCTGCAATCCCCGGCTCGAGACCGCCGCCTCGCTCGCGCGCATGATGGTCGGCGGCGAGATCAAGGAAGTGAAGGCGGCCGCCGGCCGGCAGACCACGATACCGCGGCTGGTCGTCAACGATCTCTCGCTTGCGCCAGACGAGGCGCACGGCGTGCGGCTCGAGCACATCTCGTTCGAGCTGAAGGGCGGCGAGATTCTCGGCATCGCCGGCGTCGCCGGCAACGGACAGGACGAGCTGTTCGCCGCACTCTCCGGCGAGCGGCTCTCGAAGGACCCCGGCACGGTCGTGATCGAAGGCATCGCCGCCGGCCATCTCTCCATCACCAAACGGCGCAAGCTCGGCGCGGCCTTCGTGCCTGAGGAGCGGCTCGGCCACGGCACCGCGCCGCGCATGAGGCTGTCGGAGAACGCGCTGCTCACGGGACACGCCGCCAGCGGCATGGTCCATCACGGCTTCATCGACACGGCGGCCACACTGAAGACCGTCGACCGCGCGACCGAAACCTTCGACGTGCGCAAGGCCAAGCGCGACCCGGAAGCCGCCAGCCTCTCCGGCGGAAACTTGCAAAAATTCATCGTCGGCCGCGAGATCTTGCGCAATCCGGCCGTGCTGGTGGTGAGCCAGCCGACCTGGGGCGTCGATGCGGGTGCCGCTGCCGTCATCCGCCAGGCGTTGCTTGATCTCGCGACCGCAGGCGCCGCCGTGCTGGTGACCAGCCAGGATCTCGACGAGCTCGCCGAGATCGCCGACCGTATCGCCGTGATGTTCCACGGCCGTTTGTCTGAGCCGCTCGCCACGCGCGACGCAACACGCGAAAAACTTGGTCTGTTGATGGGCGGCAGCAGCCTGGAGCCGAAGGAGGCTGCGCATGCAGTTGGTGCTTGAGAAGCGCGCCGAGCGCTCCAACACGATCGCTCTGGTCTCGCCGCTGATCGCGATCGGCTTGACGATCGTGACCATGACCATCCTGTTCGCGATCCTCGGCAAGAA
Source organism: uncultured Alphaproteobacteria bacterium (assembly GCA_963819355.1). Lineage (GTDB taxonomy): Bacteria > Pseudomonadota > Alphaproteobacteria > Rhizobiales > Xanthobacteraceae > Bradyrhizobium. The sequence continues at coordinate 108,948 of CAWFVZ010000009.1, forward strand.
TCCATTTCTCGCACTGCAAGCCTATTTCATCGCGCCTTTGACCGACGGCTATTCGCTGCAGGAGATCGCGGTGAAGGCGACCCCGCTGGTGATGATCGCGATTGGCCTGTCGCTCTGCTATCTCGCCAACGCCTGGAACATCGGCGCCGAGGGGCAATTCCTGATCGGCGCGGTCGCCGGAAGCTGGATCGCGGTGAAGACGCAAGGCACCGACGCCGGTGCCTGGGTGTTGCCGGCGATGCTCGTGCTCGCGGCCGCCGCCGGCGCGCTCTATGCGCTGATCCCGGCGATCTGCAAGGTGAAGTTCGGCGCCAGTGAAATCCTGACCAGCCTGATGCTGGTCTATGTCGCCGACCTCCTGCTGGACTATCTCGTGCGCGGGCCCTGGCGCGATCCGAACGGCTTCAACTTCCCGACCACGGCCGAGTTCGATCCGGTGGCAACCGTCCCGTTGCTGATCGAAGGTGGCCGGCTGCATCTCGGCTCGATCATCGCGCTGCTGGTCGTCGCGGCGGCCGCGATCCTGCTCGGACGCACCATCAAGGGGTTCGAGATCCGCGTGGTGGGTGCCGCGCCGCGCGCCGCGCGGTTCGGCGGCTTCAATGCCAACCAGCTGATCATCCTGACCTTCGCGGTGTCGGGCGCGTTGGCCGGGCTTGCCGGCATCATCGAGGTCGCCGGCCCCGTCGGACATCTCCAGCCCGGCATCTCACCCGGCTACGGTTTCACCGCGATCATCGTCGCATTCCTCGGCCGGTTGAACCCGATTGGAATATTAATTGCAGGCCTTTTTCTCGCACTGACCTTTATCGGCGGCGAGCAGGCGCAGATCGCAATGAAGATCCCGTTGGACGTCACCAAGGTTTTCCAGGGCATCCTGCTCTTCTACGTGCTCGCCTGCGATTCCCTCATTCTCTATCGCTTCAAGCTCGTCTTCCCGAACCGTCAGGTGGCCCGTGGAGCTGGTTGAAGCCATCATCCTGTCGGTGCTCGCCGCCTCGACGCCGCTGCTGATCGCAGCGACCGGCGAACTCGTGACCGAGCGCTCCGGCGTGCTCAACCTTGGCGTCGAGGGCATGATGATCGTCGGCGCGGCCTGCGGTTTTGGCGGCGCCTGGCTGACCGGATCGATCTTCATCGGCGCGCTGTTCGGTATTGTCGCGGGCACACTGATGTCGTTGATCTTCGCGCTGATGGCGCTCGGGCTTGCCGTCAACCAGGTCGCAACGGGCCTCGCGCTGACCATCCTCGGCGTCGGTCTCTCCGGCCTGATCGGTGCCGGTTTCGTCGGCGAGCGCATCACGCCGGCGGCGCATCTCTACATTCCCGGCCTCACCGACATCCCGCTGATCGGCCGCGTGCTGTTCGGCGAAGACGCCTTCGTCTATTTCTCACTGGCGCTGATCGTCGGCGTCTGGTGGTTCCTTTATCGCACGCGCGCGGGCCTGATCCTGCGCGCCTGCGGCGACAATCACGTCTCCGCGCATGCGCTCGGCTATCCCGTGCTGCGCATTCGTACCTTGGCCGTGATGTTCGGCGGCGCCTGCGCCGGGCTTGCCGGCGCCTACCTGCCGCTCGCCTATACGCCGTTCTTCATTCCCGGCATGACCGCGGGCCGCGGCTGGATCGCGCTGGCGCTGGTGGTGTTCGCGTCGTGGCGGCCGGGCCGGCTCGTGATCGGCGCTTATCTCTTCGGTGCGGTGACGATCCTGCAATTGCACGCGCAAGGCTGGGGCGTCGGCATTCCCTCGCAATTCATGTCGGCGCTGCCTTACCTCGCGACCGTCATCGTCCTGGTCCTGCTCTCCCGCGCGCGCACCGGCGGCTCGACTGCGCCGGCCGCGCTCGGCACCGTGTTCGTGCCTGACCGCTGAGTTTCATTTCCGCGGCGTGCGCGATGGGGCGCGCACGTTGCGGATCGTAGCTTCCCCGACTGTTTGGAGATTGATGATGAGGAAATCACTTCTTGCGCTGGCTGCCGGCTTGTTGCTTGCCGGGAGCGTCAGTGCAGCCTCTGCCGCCGACAAGCTGAAAGTCGGTTTCATTTACCTCGGTCCGGTCGGCGATCTCGGCTGGACCTATCAGCACGAGCTCGCCCGCCAGGCGCTGGTGAAGGAGCTCGGCGACAAGATCGAGACGACCTTTCTCGAGAACGTGCCGGAAGGTCCCGACGCCGAGCGCGCCATCGAGCAGCTCGTCCGCGCCGGCAACAAGCTGATCTTCACCACGTCGTTCGGCTACATGGATCCGACGCTGAAGGTCGCCAAGAAATATCCGAACGTGCATTTCGAGCACGCCACCGGCTACAAGCGCGACAAGAACATGTCGACCTATTCGGCCAAATGGTACCAGGGTCGCTACATCCAGGGCCTGATCGCGGCCAAGATGTCGAAGTCCGGCGTGCTCGGCTATATCGGCTCGTTCCCGATCCCCGAGGTCGTCTCCGGCATCAACGCGACGATCCTCGCGGCGCAGACCATCAACCCGAACATCAAGGTCAAGATCATCTGGGCCAACACCTGGTTTGACCCGGGCAAGGAAGCCGACGCCGCCAAGGCGCTGATCGACCAGGGTGCCGACGTCATCATGCAGCACACGGACTCGCCGGCGGCGATGCAGATCGCCAGCGAACGCGGCAAGTTCGCCTTCGGCCAGGACTCCGAGATGATCAAGTTCGGGCCCAAGACCCAGCTGACCTCGATCCTCGACACCTGGGCCCCCTACTACATCGCCCGCGTCAAGGCCGAGCTCGACGGCACGTGGAAGTCGGAGGACAGCTGGGGCGGCCTCGACAGCCACATGTTCGCGATGGCGCCGTACACCAACATGCCTGACGACGTGAAGAAGCTCGCCGAGGATGCCCAGGCCGCGATCACTGCGGGCAAGCTGCATCCGTTCAAATGCCCGGTCGTTGGGCAGGACGGCAAGGAGATCGAGTGCAAGGGCGGCGCCAATCTTGCTGACGGCCAGATCCTCGGCATGAATTTCTACGTCAAGGGCATCGACGACAAGCTGCCGGGCAAGTAGCACGCTTCTTGCATTGTTAAAAACACCTGCTCCTCCCGGAGGAGGTTCGGAGGGGGTGGCCAGAAGCACCCGGCACTTGTGGTCGCCCCCTCCTTCTATTCTGCGCCTATCCCGCCTGCATCGCCCGCGCCGCGGAACTGTGCCGGCGGATGAGTTCCGGAACGTCCAGTCCCGGGATCGCGCCGTCGATCACGGCCCATTTGCCTGCCACCATCACCCGATCGGCCCGATGCGCCCCGCACAGCACCAGCGCGGCCAAGGGATCGCCGTGCCCGGAGAAGCGCAGCTCGTCGAGCTTGAACAGCGCGAGATCGGCGGCCTTGCCGACGGCGATCTCGCCGAGTTCCGGGCGGCCGACGCAGGCCGCTGAGCCCTTGGTGGCCCAGCGCAGCGCATCCTTGTGGCTGACCTTGGTCACGCCGTAGCGCGCCCGCTGCAGCAGGAACGCGGCGCGCACCTCCTGCATCAGGTTCGACCCGTCGTTCGAGGCCGAGCCGTCCACGCCGATGCCGATCCCGACGCCGGCCTCTTCCAACTCACACACCGGGCAGCAGCCGGACGCCAGGAGCTGGTTGCTGCAGGCGCAATGGCTGATGGTCGTCTTCGCCTTGCCGAGCCGCTTCATCTCGTCGGCGTTGAAGAAGATGCCGTGGGCGAGCCAGGTCCGCGGATTGAGCCAGCCGCATTGCTCGAGATAGTCGAGCGGGCGGCAGCCATACATCTGCTGGCAGAATTTGTTCTCGTCCTCGGTCTCGGCGAGATGGGTGTGCAGGCGCACGTCGAGCTTGTCGGCGAGATCGGCGGTGGCGCGCATCAGCGACGTCGTCACCGAAAACGGCGAGCAAGGCGCCAGCGCGATCTGCACCATCGCATCCGCACCGCGCTGGTGGTGTTTCGCGACCACGCGCGCGCTGTCGGCGAGAATCGTGTCCTCGTCCTGCACGACGCTATCCGGCGGCAGGCCGCCGTCGCGCTGCGACAGGTTCATCGAGCCGCGCGTCAGCAGCACCCGCACGCCGAGACGCTTTGCGACGCCGACCTCGATGTCGACGGACTCCTCGAGCCCTGCCGGGAAGACATAGTGATGATCGGTCGTCGTGGTGCAGCCCGAGAGCAGCAGCTCGGACATCGCAACGGTAACGCCGAGCTCGAGCCGCTCCGGCGTCAGCTTCGCCCACACCGGATAGAGCGCCTGGAGCCAGGGAAACAGCTCGCGGTCCATCGCCGCCGGCAGCGCCCGCGTCAGCGTCTGGTAGAAATGATGATGGGTGTTGATGAGACCCGGCAGCACGACGTGCTCGCGCGCATCGAACGCCGTGACATCGGCGGCCACCGGCGTCCCGCCAGCGGGCACCAGTTCAACGATGCGGCCATCTTTGACGACGATCCCGCGCGCGGCGCCGTCGGCGAGAATGGCCAGAGGGTCCCTGATCCAGATCGGCTTTGCGTCGCTCATGATCCTGTTTCTCCTCGCTTGCGTTAACCACTGGCCTGCAAGGTGGAGGCCAGCCCAAGAACATCATTGCTGCGACTTGTTGTTGCCACTTGGCGCTGGTCTTGCAAGACTTTCCCTCGGCACAATTCACTTGGTGCAGGCATCGGCGCAGCCATGGACTTGAATACCATCACGGCGGTCAACCATCCGCAAACGCGGTCCGAACTGCCCGTTTGGACGCCAGGTGATGCTTGGCTCGCGGGCGGCACCTGGCTGTTCTCGGAGCCGCAAATCCACCTCACGCGGCTCATCGACCTCACCGACCTGAAATGGCCCGCGTTAACGATCACGGAGAGCCACCTCAGCATCGCCGCGACCTGCACGATCTCGCAACTCGATGCGCTCGCCTGCCCGACCGACTGGCTCGCTGCACCGCTGATCACCCAGTGCTGCCGCGCCTTCCTGGCCTCCTTCAAGATCTGGAAGACGGCGACGGTAGGCGGCAATCTCTGCATGTCGCTGCCGGCAGGACCGATGATCTCGCTCACCTCCGCGCTCGACGGCGTCTGCACCATCTGGAAGGCCGGCGGTGGCGAGCAGAAGATTCCCGTCGCCGACTTCGTTACCGGCAATCAGCGCAACCGCCTGTCGTCGGGCGATCTGCTGCGGCAGATCGACATTCCGATTGCCGCCCTGAAGCGCCGCTCCGCATTTCGCCAGATCTCGCTCGCGCCAGTCGGCCGCTCTGCGGCACTTTTGATCGGAAGCCTCGATAGCGATGGCGCGCTGAAGCTGACCGTGACCGCATCGACCGTGCGCCCCATCCTGTTGTCGTTTCCAGAGCCATCCGATGCGGGCGCGCTTCGCACCGCCATCTCCGAAGAGATCACCGACGATCTCTATCATACCGACATCCACGGCAAGCCGCTCTGGCGCAAGCACATGACGCTGCGGCTTGCCGAGGAAATCCGGGCCGAACTCCTCGGTGTAACGCCGCCATGAGCTTCGAGGTCAATGGCACGACATTTCCGCAAGCGCCACGCGCCGGACAATGCCTGCGCACGTTCCTGCGCGAGCTCGGCCATTTCGGCGTGAAAAAAGGCTGCGACGCCGGCGATTGTGGCGCCTGCACCGTGCTGCTCGACGGCGAGCCCGTGCATAGCTGCCTGATCCCCGCCTTCCGCGCCGAAGGCCGCGTCGTCACCACGATCGAAGGACTTGCCGGTGACGGCGGCGCGCATCCGATGCAGCAGGCGTTCCTCGACGCGCAGGGATTCCAATGCGGCTTCTGTACCGCTGGCATGATCCTGACCTGCGTCTCGCTCAACCAGGCGCAGCGGCGCGATCTCGGCGTGGCGCTGAAGGGCAACATCTGCCGCTGCACCGGCTATCGTTCGATCGAGGATGCGATCCACGGCAAGACCAATGTCGAGGACAGCGTCGAGGCCGGCGGCGCGTTCGGCCGCAGCCTGCCGGCACCTGCCGGCCCGGACGTCGTCCGCGGCAAGGCGCGCTACACGTTCGACACCACAATCGATAACCTTTTGCACATCAAGCTGCTCCGCTCGCCGCATGCGCACGCCCGGATCGTCGCGATCGACAGATCGGCGGCGATGGCCGTGCCCGGCGTGCACGCGGTCCTGACGCATGAGGATGCGCCTTCGGTGCTGTTCTCGACGGCGCGGCACGAGAAGGACTGGATGGACCCCGAGGATACCCGCATCCTCGACGACGTCGTCCGTTTCATCGGCCAGAAGGTCGCTGCGGTGGTCGCGGACAGTGAAGGCGCGGCCGAGGAGGCATGCCGCCGGCTGAAGGTCGACTACGAAATCCTCCCCGCGCTGATCGATCCTGAACAGGCGATGGCGCCGGGCGCGCCAATCGTTCACCCCGATCGCACCACCGGTGATCGCGTCGCCGATGCCCGGCGCAATCTCGTGGCCGAGACGCATGGCGAGTTTGGCGACGTCGCAGCAGCGCTCGCCACGTCCGCAGTTACCTACGAGGCCACCTTCCACAGCCATCGGGTGCAGCACGCGGCGCTGGAGACCCATGGCGGCCTCGCCTGGCTCGACGATTCCGGCGTGCTCAATGTCCGTACCTCGACGCAGGTGCCGTTCCTGACCCGGCGCGCGCTCTCGGACATCTTTGAGCTTCCCATGGACAAGGTCCGCGTGTTCTGCGAACGCGTCGGCGGCGGTTTTGGTGGCAAGCAGGAGATGTTCGTCGAGGACATCCTGGCGCTCGCCACGCTGAAGACCGGGCGGCCCGTCAAGCTCGAGCTCACCCGCGAGGAGCAGTTCATCGCGACCTCGACGCGACATCCGATGCGGGTCCATATCAAGGCCGGCGCCGATGCGGACGGCAAGCTCACCGCGATCCAGCTCGACGTACTCTCCAACACCGGCGCTTACGGCAATCACGGCGGCTCCGTGATGTTCCACGCGGTGTCCGAGTCCATCGCCGTCTACAACTGCCCGAACAAGCAAGTCGACGGCTTCGTCGTCTACACCAACACGGTGCCGGCGGGCGCGTTTCGCGGCTATGGCCTGCCACAGACCCTGATCGCGGTGGAAGCTGCGATCGACGAGCTGGCGAAGCAGCTCGACATCAGCCCCTACGACATGCGCCGCCGCAACATCGTCAAGCCCGGCGATCCCATGCTGTCGCCGCCTGAGTCCGAATATCACGACGTGCTCTACGGCTCCTACGGGCTCGACCAGTGCATCGACCTCGTCGAGCGCGCGATGCAGGCCGATCACCCGCAGCCCGAATTGTCGCCGGAATGGCTGACCGGCGATGGCATCGCGCTGACCATGATCGACACGGCTCCGCCGGCCGGCCACATCGCCGATGCCATGATCGCGCTGCGCGACGATGGCGGCTTCGACCTCACCGTCGGCACCGCCGAGTTCGGCAACGGCACCAGCACCGTGCATCGGCAGATCGCCGCGACAATTCTGGCGACCACCGTAGACCAGATCCGCCTGCGCCAATCAGACACCGCCCATGGCGGCCACGACACCGGCGCCTACGGCAGCACCGGCACCTTCGTGGCCGGCAAGGCGACGCAAGCCGCGGCCATGCAGCTGGCGACCGAGCTGAAGGCGGCCGCCGCCCGTGCATGGCTTTGCGATGTCGGAACTTGCATGCTCGAAGGCGAATCCGTCGTCAGCGGCGTGCGGCGGATGTCCTTTGCCGAGTTGGCGAAGCTCGCGCGCGAGGTCGGTCGGCCTCTCGCCGCGCACGGCAATTCCGAGGGAACGCCGAGATCCGTCGGCTTCAACGTGCAGGGCTTTCGCATCGCCGTGAACAAGGGCACCGGTGAGGTCAGGATTCTCAGGAGCGTGCAGGCGGCGGATGCGGGCGTCGTCGCCAATCCCATGCAGTGCCGTGGCCAGGTCGAGGGCGGCGTCGCGCAAGCCCTCGGTGCGGCGCTCTACGAGGAGATGGTGATCGATGCGGAAGGCCGCGTCACCAATCCCAAATTCCGAGATTACCACTTACCGTCCTTCGCGGACGTGCCGCGCACTGAAGTCTTGTTCGCCGAGACCTCCGACACGATCGGACCGCTCGGCGCGAAGTCGATGAGCGAGAGCCCGTACAATCCGGTGGCCGCCGCACTCGGCAACGCGATCGCCGATGCCACCGGCATCCGCTTCACGGAGCCGCCTTTCAAGCCGGACCGGCTGTTTCCGGCCCTGCGCGACAAGTTCGGCCATTAACTGCCGCGGTACGTCGAATAGCTCCACGGCGTGACCAGCAGCGGCACGTGGTAGTGGCTTTCCGGCTCGCTGATGGCGAAGCGCAAGGGGATCTCGTCGAGGAACGGCGGGTCTGTGAGCTGCACGTTGCGCTCGGCGTAGTATTTGGCAACGCTGAAGCGGAGCTCGTAGCGGCCGATCGGCAACGGGCGACCGCCAATCAGCGGCTGGTCGGTGCGACCGTCCGCATTGGTGACGGAGCGCGCAATGACGCGGCTCTCGCCGAGCGCGGCCAGTTCGACCAGCTCCACCGCAATCCCGGGCGCAGGCTTGCCGGCGTGATTGTCCAGCACATGCGTCGAGAGCCGGCCGTGCACCTTGAGCTTGTCATCGGCAATGACGAGCTGATCGAGCCGCAGCGCGGAGATACGGCCGATCTCCTCGATCGCACGTCGCGTCTCGGTTTTGGCAATGTTACGCAATCGCGTCTCGAAGTCGCGCAGCACGGAATCCCTGGTGTGACGACGCACGCAGACGATATAGGGGATGCCGAATTTTTCGCGATAGGCGTTGTTGACGCGCTCGAACGCCGCGTATTCGGCCTCCGACAGCCGGTCGAGGCCAGCGCTGTTCTGCTCGTCGGTCAATTCCGCCGTCAGGCCCGCCGCGCGCTGGGTCTTGTTGGCGAGGTCGGGATGCGCCCGGATCAGCGCCAGTTGCGCATCGGGTTCGGCACTCTGGATCGCTGCCATCAGCGCGGCATGCAGCTGATTGATGCTGGCGAACGGCCGCTGCGCCGCGATTTGCTCGGCGATCCACGGCGAATATTCGACGACATTGGCGAGCGCGGCGACGAAATCGGCCTGACTTGCGGCATTGAGATCGGCGAGCGAGATTTGCGACATCGTGACTTCACCCGATCTCGAATGCATCGGCGGCAAGATGCGCGAGCTTGTCGTGCCAATGCTGCGCGATCTGCAACCGCGTCGGCACCCAGATGCGCTCGTGCTTGCCGATATAATCGAGGAAGCGGATCAGGCCCGCGGCGCGGCCGGGCCGGCCGGCGAGGCGGCAGTGCAGCCCCACCGACATCATCTTCGGCGTGGTCTCGCCCTCGGCGTAGAGCACGTCGAAGGCATCCTTGAGATAGGTGAAGAATTGCTCACCTTCCGCAAAGCCTTGCGGGTTGATGAAACGCATGTCGTTGGCATCAAGCGTATAGGGAATGATGAGCTGCTTGCCGTTGCCGCCCTTGACCCAATAGGGTAGATCGTCGGCATAGGAATCGCAGAGATAGAGGAAACCGCCCTCCTCCATCAACAAACGGTTGGTGTTGATCGAGGAGCGCCCGGTGTACCAGCCGAGCGGCCGCGCGCCGGTGGCCTCGGTGTGGACGCGGATCGATTCGGCGATCTCGGCGCGCTCCTGCGCCTCGGTCATGTCCTTGTGCTCGATCCATTTCAGGCTGTGGCTCGCGATGTCCCAGCCCGACTCTTTCATCGCTGCGACGATTTCCGGATTGCGCTGCAGCGCAGTTGCAACGCCGAATACGGTGGTCGGCCACTTCCGCTCGCTGAACATCCGCCACAGCCGCCAGAAGCCGGCGCGCGAGCCATATTCGAACATCGATTCGATATTGGCGTGCCGCTGGGCCGGCCAGGGCTGCGCGCCGAGCACGTCGGACAGGAAGGCTTCCGACGCGCGATCGCCGTGCAGAATGTTGTTCTCGCCGCCTTCCTCGAAATTGACAACGAACTGCACCGCGACCCGCGCGTTGCCCGGCCATTGCGGATGCGGCGGGTTGCGGCCGTAACCGCGGAGATCGCGCGGGTAGCGGGCGTCCGTCACTCAGACTTCCTCGAAGCGGATCGGCAGCGCGCCCTTCCAGAGCACGCTCTTGCCCAGCGTCGCCAGGTTCTCCAGGCCCGAGGTCACGGTGATGAAGTGATTGCCGGCAAGCTGGCCCATCTTGCTCGCGAAGCTCACACCGCCATAGGCCATCAGGATCTCGGTTTCGCTGATGCCGCCGGGATAGAGAATGATCTGGCCGGGCGCGGGATAACTCGTGTGGTTCTCGTAACCGACGCCGAAGTCGAGATCGCCGAGCGGCATCCAGACGCCTTCGCCGCTCCAGCGCACATGGATGATGTGGCTCTCGAACGGCAGCGCCTTGCGGAACGCTGCGACCGTCTTGGGCGCCGCCTGCTCCTCGAAGCGGGCATCGAAGGTGAAATCGCCGGCGCGGATAACGAGTTTGCTCATCTCATCTCTCTGGATCGGGGACGAAGGCCCCCGGGGAACTTTCAAGCAAAGAGCATTCCACTGGGCTTCGCGCAAGTGGCGCAGGCCCGTCACCTGCGGTCGTAGGACCAACCGAGAATGCCGCTCCGCCGCACCTCCGGCTCGGGCTCGGCGGCAGGCTGCGGCGCTTCCTTGAGTTCCGCCTGCGGCGGTGGCGCAGGCAGGGTCTCGCATTTCATGGAATAGACCAGCTTGCCGTCCGCAGTACGTCCGATCGGCGCGCAGGGGTCGGGATGCGCTGCCGAGGTCTTTGGAGTCAGTTTGACCTGCGCCGCGGCCGGCGAGGCGATCAGGAGAAGGACCAGCAGATATTTCGACATCATTGTCGCGCCTAAAACCTCGATTGGCCCCATTCAACCGGATTGCGTCGGCCAAGTCCATCGGGCCGGGCGGGGCGATTGCCGAATATTTAGCCGAGGCCAAAAAACTTGCTCGCCCCATCGTGAAGCGGCGTTGCCGATCGTGAAGCCGGAAACGGTGATATTCGGCCGGATGCATCGCCATGTCAGCCGCGACGACGATGACACTTCTCAGAACCGGGACGTCGTCACGGGAGAAACAACCATGCAAAAGACTCTTGCCCTTCTCGGCGCCACGCTGATGACCGCCGTCACCATCCACACCGCCGCAGCGAGCGATCGTCACCACGTTCGCAAGGCTCAGCCTGCCGCCATCAGCCAAGCGTTGCGGGATTCCAACGCGGCGATGTGGCCATCGCAGCCAACCGCGCCCGACTCGTCCCGCTACGCCAACGGCGCACTGTCGGCCCCGGCAGGAAGGTGACGCTGGAAGCGTAGCGCGCGCGGCTGATAGGCTTGCGATGCGAAGCATCGCGAGCAGAGCCTCGGAGGATGAACGGCCCCGATGCAGCCGGGCCGTCGCCCTTCGAGGGCCGCTGAAGAAGCGGCCACCTCAGGGTGACGGGAAGAGAGAAGCGCGTCCGCCTCAACGCCGGCATTACGAGCGCAGCGAAGCATCCAAAATCCCTCCGCGGAAAGACTCTGGATTGCTCACATGGGGAATGTGTGTGTCAAGGATGAGCAGTCACTCTATTTCTGTTTCTGGGGCGCCTTGTCTTTATTTTCGGTGGCTCGCTGTTCGGCGTCGTCTTCTTCAGACATCTACCGGAGATCCATCAAGATGCTGATATTTGGCTGATGTTCCGCCGTGGACTGCAACTCGCTGCATCACTGTTCGCGTTATTCTGTGTAACGCTCGACCTGGAGCGACTGGGGCGCGCGCTTGGAAGCGACCAGTAGACTTTGCAGAGAGAGAGAGAGAGAGAGAGGAGGCTTATGAGGCGCTTTGCGGGATGCATGACAAGCTGGAAAAGGCCCGTGTGAGAGCATTCAATCCGGCTGCTCTGGCGCGCTAAGCGGTTCTTAAAAGTTTACCGGCATCGTCAGTTTGCGTCCAAGGAGGCGCCGATTTCAATTCTGAATCATTCCCACTTTAAGGGTCTGTTAACCCAGTCAACACATCATGTTCTGTGTTTAAGATTTAAGTTGCACGAGTGAATTTTCGGCAGAAGCGGCCCTGCCGGTCCGCCGACGGTTGAAATCTTTGCCTCTCCTGAATTGCCTTGGCGGTAAGTACCCGACACGATCCCGCTTCATCCCGCTTCCGGGTGCGGCGGTAGCCATCAGTGGCCCAGATGCGCTTCAATAGTCGCAAAACTCACAGAGTAAGGTTTGAGCACAAGCAGCCGATCACCCTGATGGGCACCGACGGGACGTGGCGCAGGAGCTGTATGCTGATCGATGTGTCTGAGACAGGCGCGAAGCTCCAAATTGAGGGATCAACCGACGTGCTCCGAGCGAGGGAGTTCTTCATGCTTTTATCCTCGACCGGCTTAGCGTTTCGACGTTGCGAACTCATCTGGGTGGAGGGATCAAACGTCGGCGTGCATTTCGTCAGCAATAATCCTCGAAAGAAGATGACTAAAGACCCAAGTCGAAGAGGAATCGGCGAAGTGAGGCCATCTGAAATGCGGATGGTCCATTCGAGGAAATCGAGTTCATCGATGCTGAAACTCTGACTGAGTGCACTGAACGCGAGATATTATTTCGAACCAAAAACGGATTCCTTCTTTACCTCACCGACGGATGTTCATTCAGGTCGGCGCAGGAGCGAGCTACTTTTTTGGAAGCGCGCGAGGCGCTGCTCTGGCTGAACGAGAAGGAGCCAAGCTGCGAGTTGGCTGTGAATTAGCGGAGGTTAGAGGTGTCTCCCGAACGTGATCCCGTTGCGGTCTCCGACCATCCTGGCCTCACGGATGCGGACTGGCTGGAAGTCAACAAACTTCGCAGCGCCTATATCACTGGCGGAAATCCTTCTCTCGGCAAAGCACTTGAGGAGTTCTGCAAACGGAACGCGATTGCCTACATACGAGTGCTGAACGCTATCTTGCCCAACCAGATTCGAGAGGCCCTCAAGGAGGATACCCTGCTTCTAACGCGCTTGAGCGGCTTCAATAGGCACTTTGCCGGTTAAGCAATTGGTCATTAGTCACTGTCACCATATTGCAAATAGGCCGCCATTTGCGGCAGCGCATTCTGAAAGTGGTTTGAAGCACGCCCGGTTGGCAGTCTCTTGCAGGAGAGGCCCAATGTTTAAGGGTTTGCAGGGGCAGTTGTGGCGCTGATTGGTACAGCGCAGCTAGATCAGTACCTAACCAACGGTCGGTACACCGACGCGGGCATGGCCATGCTGCGGCAAAATCAGGCACGCCTTCGGCGTTTGAGATGACCCCTGGACAACCTTCGAGGCGCGCAATGGAAGGCATTTCATGGGCTGATCTCGACGCGGATGAGCAACGCGCCATTGCGATATTGGGAGCCGGACTTTCCATCGAATTGTGCGACCCGGTTGCGCTCCTCACCTTAAGACGTCTCGGCCTCGTAATAGGATCGCATTTGACGGGAGCAGCACACAATTTACGGAGAGACGTTGTTTCAGACGATCTCCGGGCGCGTGGTTACGTGCTGTGACCGGTCGGGCACTCCAAAATCCAGTTTGGCAAATGGAGAATGGTGCAACTATTGGCACTGGTGAGAGCTGAAAGATGGCAGGCGCAATTGAACTGATTGTGGACGGTTACGTTCGCTTGAACGACCGAGAGGCTCTCGATGATCTTCGCATGCAGCGCCGGAAACTTGTCGCAGACCTCAACGTGTCCACCGGGATCGACCCCACCAGAATGATCCGGCAGATCGAGGAAGACATTGTCGTGATCGAGGCCGGTCTGGCGCGGTTGGACGAGGCGCGGGCATCGGTTTTGCGAACCGAAACAATTCAAAAGCCGCACAATCACGAAAACCGGAGTTAACCGTCGATTTCCACCCTAATTCAATCTGTTTGCCCAACATTCTGGCACGTTACGCCGGAGAAATTCAGTGCCGAACAAAATCCATAGCAAAGACGAGGCTGTGCCGAAGGAGGTCGCTGATCAACTTGCGGATATGCTGTACTGGCCACACTCCCATATCACCGTATATGTGATCTGTCTTACTATTTGCGTTCCGATTTTTTGGTGGCGGTCTAGCGACGGATGGATTTTCGCGCTTGCTGCTGCCGGAGTCGCCCTAAATGTCGGCAGGATTGTACTCCTCTCGTGCTTTGAAAAGCGCCATCGGCACAGGGAACGCTCGAAGACCTACTGGGCCTTAATTCTTGGGCTTGGCTGCTGCTTCGCGCTCATCCAAGCTTTTCTAGTCGCCCGGGCATTCGTCTTAGGCGACACCGTAATAATTACTCTCGCGGTGATGTCAGCTTCGACGTACGTCATAGGTTTGATCGTACGTGCATCGGCGGTTCCACGGTTGGCTGTACCACATCTCCTGTTTCTCTTCATCCCATTAGCTGTCGCCGCGGCTTGCGCCCCGGACAAAGGTTATCTCGCTGTCGCGACCTTCCTGGCAGTGTGTTGTGTCATCTGTGTAGAACTGAGCTTGAGCCTCTATCAGCGAACGAAGGCGCAACTCATGGCAGAACACCAACTTTCAGTATTGGCTCGAACCGATTATCTCACGGGGCTGGCAAACAGAGCGGGGTTAGAGAGCCACTCAAACGGCCTCTTGGGAGGCTGCAACCCAAATCGGCAAAAGTGCGCGTTTGCGTTGATTGATCTGGACGGTTTCAAGTCGGTCAACGATGCCCATGGACACGGGGTTGGCGATCACCTTTTGAAGGAGGTCGCTATCCGCATCAAGGCTGCCTTGAATGACGCTCACTTTGCCGCCCGGCTTGGCGGCGACGAGTTCGCTGTCATGTTTGATCATGGCCTCAAACTCGACGAAGCAGTTGCCCTTAGCAATCAGATCGTTGCTCGTCTCGAACAGCCGTTCCAAATCGCGGACGTACGACTAACAATCTCCTGCAGTGTAGGCATCACGAGGTCAGCGGGTTCACGCGACAACCTGACCTTGGTAGTGGAACGAGCGGATAAAGCGCTATATCGAGCAAAAAATGCCGGCCGTAACCAGACACAGGTATTAACTGCGCCTGAGCTGGAGGCCGCTTAAAGCACCGGCGGCCCGCCTGTGCGCGGCGGCGGCGGCATGCCCCAGCGCATCATGGTAGTTCGCGCCCGATGTCGGTGCTACGCACCACCGGTGCCGGATAATCCGGAAATACGCCCGGCATCGGCGCGAGGTTGCCGACATAGCGACTGACGACGCTGAAGATCGCCGCTTGGTTCGTCGTGATGCTGTAGAGATTGCAGCACATGCGCTTTGCGGACTAACGCTTCTTAAAGCCCGTTAGCTTCCGCATGTAGTAGCCCTGCCTCTCAACGGCGAGCTTAATGTCCTCGCTGACGCTCGCTACCTGTTTCTTCTTACGCCATCTGCCTGACGCGTCAGGAAGAGGAATTGGCAAGCCAATGCGCACAACCAACAGATCACGCTTAGTGTTCAGATACACATCGAACATTCTAAGGCCCCCCAGCCGACCGTCAGAATATCGCGGGGACCAGAAATGACAAGCAACTCCGCCCGGCATGGGCAAGCCGCTACAACTGGCGGTGGACGGCATGCCGGTGCTTCAACCGCGCTATCGGCAAAGCAACCTCGACGGTCCGGGATGCGTCAGTGCAGGCGCGGGCGGGCGCGATGTAGGATCACTTCGGCCTGTTCAACCAACGGATGGAAGAACTCCGCCGCGTTCGCACAGTGCGGCACGGCGAACCCGATTGCTGCCAGCCGCGATGTGATCATTCTAGACCACAGACCTTCGCGCATCGACGGGGCGATCAGCCGCCACGCGCATCGCGTCGTCGAGACCTACAACGACGGGGAGCGGCATCGAGCGACGGCGGCGGCAGGCGCGGCACCGGCGCGGTCGCATCGTCACGGACGACGACGGGCCGGCGCTGATCGTTTGGTAACACGCTTGCGCGCCTTCTCTTGCGCCTCCTCTTGCGCCTTTTCTCGCATCTCTGCGCCGAACCCAAGCCGATCCATCAGCATCTCCGAGGGCGGGAAGCCCTCGACGGACGGAAAGCCGCAGAAGTCACCGTTCAGCCGCAGCCTGCGACCCAGCCGCGTCTCGATGCAGGCAATGCAGAGGTCGTCAGTCCAGCCGAGGCCGAGTTCGCCCTCCCAGATGCGGTCGTTGAGCAGGCAGTAGTCGCCGATCTCGATCACGTTGACGCCGCAATCGAGGCACTTGTGGCGCGCGATATCGTCAGGCAAAAATTCGTAGTTTCTCTGCCGCGCTGCCATCGCCCGCCTCCACCGCATCGGCCCACCCGCTACGCTCGCGATCTTTGCCGAACCCGCCAGCGCTGGCAACCGATCGCGTCACACGACCCGCAGGAGAGACTTGAGACGCCGAACCGGTGCAAAAAAACGGGCACGATTGTGAACCAGTTCACATTTGCTCCGCATGACGCGTGCCATGACATCTCTGCTGGGGATTTTAGGGGCCCAGTAATAGGCCGCCGCCGGGACAGGAGATTTCGAGCCCGACGGCGTATTTTTTTGAGGCCTAATTTGCCTTCCCGACCGGAACAATCGGCGGCGATATGTCGGCCACTTCGATCTACCTGCACAAGCGAACGTGGTCAGGAGCCGGCGGCATATCTCAAACGGGCCCACCAGCCGACATCTCATCCCAAGGCATGGAGCTGAGGTAAACGGCGTTGGTCAGCGGCAACTGCGTTCTTGCGTGATTGGTAGAGCCTCAAAACGCTCCGGGATGTGTCGATGTTGAGCCGTGCGTACTGCTCCCTCATGTCGTCGAGGTGGCCTGCAGAAATGCGGTGATCCCTTGCACCGAGAAATAGCAGCGCCATCGCGGTCTCCCAGCCGAAGTCGAGGGCTTTAGCCAGGATCAGTGTCAATTCTCCGCCCGTATCAACTAACGCTCGCTCCACCACCTCGACGGGTAACGAGCATAGCATGGAGAGGCCTACCGTAGCTTCTTCAATCTTATGACCTCGGGCCCATTCCAGAATGCTGCTCTCATTCAAATTACCGTATTGGTGTTGGGTGGTTACGACCCTCTTTGCGGTAAAATAGCTCTTCGATGCCGGACCGAACTTGGAATGGAGCGCGCCCGCGACGTCAGCCACCGAGTTCTGAATATGGTCCGCTAACTCAGGACGCTCTCGCTCGAGCTTTCGTTTTACGTCGTCCGAAGCCTTCGCGATCAGCTGATGAAACATATGTCTCGGAATTTCCTTCCGAAGACCGATGTGCTCGGCGAGGATGAAATCGCCCTCGGACCTCCTAATCATGTGCAAGAAGCCGAAATCCGAGATACGAGCGCCATCGTTTGCTGCAACCGATCGAACCACCTCCCGATTGCCGCGCGTCACAAGCTCGTCCGTCACCACGACGGGAACGAAACTTCGTTTGGCGATCGCCAGAAGGTGTGCTTGGCTCTTAGTTCTAGTATTGGCAACTAAAGTCTCGGCATCAATCCGCCTGGAGTGCCGAAGCACCGGGCCAGCGACATCAATTAAATCATCGAAGGCAAGTTTCTTGACAACGGTGATCGGCGCTTTGTCCGTATGAGCCAATCTGTTGGCGAGTTCGGCTCGGGCTGCCAGTTCAATTTCGTCCGCTAGTCGCCCGATCACCTCTCCGAAAGTCCAGATTTGATCTTCAGTGTAGCGACCGGTTATCAATAGATCTGTCGCATGCCACAATGCGCGGGCGCAACTTTCCGGAGATCCCTGCAAAATGGCTTCGTTTATTTCCTGCAAAAATGATCTGGCTTCAGTCATCGGGCACCCCCAACGTCACCACCACTATCCAATGGCTCATCAATAAGCACAGATTTTTAAAAACAAAGTAGCGGTTTTCCGCTCGAATTTGCAGTCAGCTGCTACCATGCGTTAACTTAGAAATTTGCCTATTTGATTAAACAGGCCCTCATCGCGGGTCGCCGGCGAGACCATCGCTGTCGGCCCGGTCTCGCAAAACGGAGCGAGCCACTGATCCCCGACACTAAGAGCGGCCTTCCCGCGATCACTCGTCTTAGCGATGCAAACGGTCATTCGTCGTGGAGCGCGAGGCGATGGAGTTCGCGTGCGAGTTGATGCACACATCGCGCGCCTTCCACACCAGGGTCCAGGGTCTGCAACAGGTTGGAGGTCATCTGCCATGAGGACCTCGACACCATCGCAGCGCCATCGGTCGTCCCTTTGGTCGCGACGGCACTCGCGCAGTCGAGGGACCGCTCCAGCAGCAAGATCGGCGAGGCGCGGCTGGTGGTGGGCAACGCGATCCGCATGATGACGCGCGCGCCAAAGTCCCGTGCAGGCTTTCGTTTCGGTGCGGCCATCGGGCTATTGTCGACGCTGGAGGGCGTCGCGCCGATGATCTCCAGCGGCAGAGCGGGCTGGACAAGTTCGCCGTCGAGGCGTGGAAGGGGCGCATGCTCGGCTTTCAGGGTCCGGCGCGGCCATAGCCCGCGCTTGGGATGCGCTTACCCTTAAAGGAGGATTTCGGAAACGGGCATCGCACGAAAGAAAAAGCCGCCCGCAGGCGGCCTCTCAATTCAATCCTGATGACGATCAGACGAGCCTGAATGCTGACTTTGACTTCCCACGATAGGCCAGCAAGCCAACACCGGCAAAGCCAAGGACGATCATGGCCCAAGTCGAAGGTTCTGGGACAGCGGCGGTTACTTCCGTACCCTGCCCAATTGTGTAAGTCCCATTCCCAATAACAGCAGGCTTCCATGTTTGTTGAACGTCGTAATGTCCGCCTCCGTAGAGGTCCAGGTAGAACATGTCCGGCACCGAGAAATTCACCCCCGACGAGAGACCCAAATTGTAGAAAGTCCCGCCTCCGAGATTGATGTGCCATTGAAAAAAGTTCGAGCTGTTGATGCTGAATGAAAACCCGTTGACGGTTCCCACCAGGCTCTCGCCCGGCGTCGGTGCATCCTGATTGAGGTTGCCCGCAACAGTTTCATTCAGCGTCAGAATACCCGAGCCGCCGGTCTTGGGGCCCGCGCCATCCGGGTCATTGAACGTAATTGTGTATTGAACGACGGCTGCACTCGCAGGCAGGCCATACATCAGTGAAATTGCCGCAACGGCGGCCAAAATTGCCAACTTCATCAAATGTCCTCCGATGAAACTTGGAATTCGCCAGTGGCGCAACGCGCCCAAGCCGTAATCTGCTCCTGCACTCGCAGGTCAGCAGAGGAGACGAAATTTCTGGTGAAATCCGCCTTAGCAATATATCCAATGGACCCCAGTGCGACTTGTTTCTCTCTGCCAAACAATTGCTCGTTGAAGCCATAGATCGCTGGCGGTCGGCATCGGGCACTCGACGTTCGACCGTGCAGGCCCTGAGAAACGTGCGCGCTCGGCGCGGTTCTGCCACGCTACCGCGTAAGCGGGGCCAGTCCTCTATCCTCCAGCCATTATCCAGCGGCGGCCCCTCCGGCTTCATCGAATCGTGCCATCCCTCCAAGGCAGAGCGACCGCCCTCAGGCCCGCTCTAGGTCCACGAGATCAAGCACAATGGCTACCGGCTGGTGGTGCGCCGTGATGGATCGCGCATCCGGGGCTTCACGCGCAACGGTCACGATTGGGCCGACCGCTTCCCGGCCATCGTTGAGACTGCATTGCGGCTCAAGGCATCGTCATTCCTGATCGATGGCGAGGCGGTGATCGCCCGCGACGGCGGGACGCCGGACTTCCATGCGCGGCGCAGCAAGCGCCGGGTCATCAGGCGATGCTGTTCGCCTTCGACCTGTTGGAGCCCCTACGGCGAAGACCTGCGCGACCTTCCGCTGATCGAGCGCAAGCGGCGGCTCCCGCAACTAATCGGTAAGGCCCAGTGATGCGCCATCCGTTTCAACGAACACCTGACGGCCCGACGATCTTCAAGCACGTCTGCCAGTTGGGGCTGGAAGGCGTCGTCACGAAGCAGACGGAGGCGCCGTACCGCAGCGGACCATCGAAGCGTGGCTCAAGTCGAAGAACCCGGCGAGCGAGGCGGTGCGCCGGGAGCGCGAGGAGCGGTGGCGCTAAACCCGCCCACGGTCATTAGATGCATGAGCTCGGCAGCATCGACGTGATCTCAGAAGGAGGCGCCGGATTTCGGCTATAGCTTTGCAGCGCAACATATTGAATTGTAGAATATTTATCTTTGACATCTCTTGAGATGGAATCAAAATATACAGATGCATAGAATCATGATTGGGGACCGTCGTGAAGCTGAACGAACTTGAGCAGATGTCTGTTGATGATCTCTGGAACCTTCACGTAGAGATCGGCGAGGCCTTGGCAGTACGGTTGACCGCTGAGAAGAAAGTGCTTGAAGAGCGTTTGAAACAGCTCGCAGCCCAGCCGTATGTTGAAAGGCGCGTCGCAACTTCGGAGCGTCGGCAATACCCGCCCGTCTTTCCAAAATTTCGCAATCCGGATGACCCGTCGGAAACGTGGTCCGGGCGCGGCAAACAGCCACGCTGGCTTGCCAAGCAACTCAGGTCGGGCAAAACGATGGACGATTTTAGAATTGAGATGGCTGCGGCATAGTTTTTGCCGCCGGGTTTGCTTCCAATAAACAAAGGCCGCCGGAGGCGGCCTTTCATGTCAGACGCCAGAACGATCAAACCATCCGTAGCGCGCGACCGTTCTGCTTCCGGCGATACGCCATGAAGCCAACGCCCGCGAAGCCAAGAAACATCATCGCCCATGTAGAAGGCTCGGGGACGGCCGCCGTATAGATTGGATCCATAGTGCCCGTAAATTGTCCGTCGGCTACGAAGGTCAATCCCGTTACAAAGGCATTGGGGTCGAAAGGGTTCACTGCCGAGCTTGGATCTATGCCCAACCCCCGAAAACCTGCGACGCCATCGGCTCAAGCGGCGAGATCAGTAAAGTCAAACACGGTGCCGGGCTGAACCACGTAGGTAGAACAATCAGGCAGGATAATTGTATACGACGAAGTACCAATGAGGACCGGCAATAAAACCGATTGGGACGTACCTAGTCGTCGGGCGCGTCCCCTATCCGCGATGCCAGAAAGCGGACATTGAGCGCATTACACTGCGGATCAGAACGTTTCCGGAACGAGACGCCGGCCCACCTGCTCGCGACGACCTCATGTTCTACTCAAATAAGAAAAGCGCCCGCCGGAGGCGAGCGCTCATCTCAAAAATAAAGCCTATGCCGATACTCAGGGCCGCGGCGGACCGTTGAAGATTATCTGCACCGGCAGAAGGAGAGAATTCGGATCGGGAGTAAGACCGACGAGACCCGGGTTGGCCGCCAAGGCGGCGTTCGCGGCATCGGTGGTCGCGAAGCCGAACACGATGTAGTTCGGTCGCTGCCCGCCGCCGCCACCGCCCCGCCACCACCAGTGGCAACAGTGCCAGGGGCAATGCTCACGACCGTGTTGTTAATACCACCCTTCGCGAAGGCGTCATGGACAGGCAACACCAGAGCGCCTGCGAGGAGTGCCCCGCCGACCATAAGTAATTTCCGCATCTGCATCAGTTCCTTGTTTTACCGGCCCCCCGTATCGGCTCTCCGATAAGGCCCGACAATTAGATGCCGTGAGCCGGTCGGATATTCCTCTCATGAAAAAAATTCCGTGCCGCCGTTCACGCCCCCGTCATTCGTGCCGCAACGCAATCGCGGGCTCCAGCGCTGCGGCCCGCCGCGCCGGATAGAACCCAAATATGACGCCGATCGCGAGGCTGAAGCCGAACGCCAGGAATACCGACTGCGGTTCGATGATGGTCGGCCAACCTGCCGCGCCGGCAAGGATCAGTGCCGAAGCGACGCCGACGGCGACTCCAATCGCGCCTCCGACACCGGAGAGGGCCGTCGCTTCGATCAGGAACTGCAGCACGATGTCCCGTCGCCGGGCACCAATGGCGAGACGCAGGCCGATCTCGCGCGTGCGCTCGGTCACCGAGACCAACATCACGTTCATGATCCCAATTCCGCCAACGAGGAGTGAGACGCCGGCGACCGCAGCAAGCAGCAGCGTGAGTATCCGTGCCGAGGCGTCCTGCCGCTGCATTATGTCGGCCAAATTCTTGATCGAAAAATCATCGCTCCCGTTCGCACCGGCGCGATGACGCTGGCGCAGGAGATCGCCGATCTGCCGTTCGGTTTCCGTCATGCTTTCGCCCGGTCGCATCTTGGCGAAGACAAATGCGATCGACCGAGCGGTGGCGACGCTCGCACCAAGGACGCGATTCCTGGCGGTCTGGAGCGGTACGATGACGAGATCGTCCTGGTCGGCGCCAAGCGCGTCCTGCCCCTTGCGTTCCAACACGCCGACAATGCGCAGAGGTACCATCTGCGCCCGCATGGTCTGTCCAACCGGATCGGCATCGCCGAACAGCCGATCGGCTACCGTCCGACCGATCACAGCGACCTTGGCGGCACCATCGATCTCGTTGGGCGTGAACCCGCGTCCGTTCGCAACCGACCACTCGCGCGCGACAAAGAAGCCGAGATTGGTGCCCAACAACGTCGTCGAGGCATTGGAGCCCTCGGCGATCACCTGGACCCTGCCGTGCACCACCGGAGCCGCGGCCTCGATGGCAGCGATCTCAGCCTCCATTGCGGTGGCGTCGTCTGCCGTGAGGTTCCTGCGCGATCCGGTGTCCAAGCGAGCGCCGCGCGAATTGACGGCTCCCGGCGTCACGATAATCAGGTTCGAGCCCAGCGTGCGAATCTGGTCGAGCAGACGGTCGCGTGCGCCCGCGCCGACGGCCACCGTTGCGATGACTGCGCCGGTGCCGATGACGACACCGAGCGCCGTGAGCAGCGAGCGCAGCGGATTGCGGCGCAGCGCCTGCAAGGCAGAACAAAGCGCGTCCAGTGTATTCATTGTCCGCAACCCGCTGCGCGGAGTGACCGCCGATCGCGCTGCCGATCCTGCGCTGAATCGGACGACAATGCGCCGTCGTTGAAGCGCAGAATGCGGCGGGCGCGCCGCGCGACCGCGTCGTCGTGTGTCACGACCACAACTGTCAGGCTCGAGCGGTTTAGATCCTCCAGCAAATTCATGATGTCGGATCCGCTTTTGGAGTCGAGCGCACCCGTCGGTTCGTCCGCGAGCAGCAAGGACGGGCCATTCGCGAGCGCGCGCGCAATCGCGACGCGCTGCTGCTGACCGCCCGAAAGCTGGGCAGGCGTATGATTCAGTCGGTCACCAAGACCGACCGTTTCAAGCAGTGCGCGGGCGCGCGAGCGGCGCTGCACGCGCGAGAGCCCGGCGTACATCATCGGAAGCTCGACGTTCGTCATCGCGTCGGCGCGAGGCAGCAAATTGAAAGATTGAAAGATGTAACCGATCTGCCGATTGCGCAGTTCGGCAAGGGAATCGCTGTTCAACGCCGTAACGTCGACTCCACCCAGCCGATAGACGCCGTCGCTTGGACGATCGAGGCAGCCGAGCAGATTCATGAAGGTCGATTTTCCCGATCCGGATGGGCCCATGACCGCGACAAACTCGGCCTTTGCGATCTGGATGGAAACAGCGTCGAGCGCCCGCACGGCGCCGTATTGTTTGCTGAGTTCGCACGTTTCGATGAGGGGCGCCGGCACGCTCAAGATCTCTGCACGCCGAGAATGACGCGGTCGCCTGGCTGCAGGGCGCCATCGAGCATTTCGGTGGTGACGCCATCGGTGACGCCTATCTTGATCCGCCGAGCTTCAGGGGCGCCAGCAGCGCCGATCACCCAGACCTCGGTGCTGTCGGTCTGTGCGTTACGATCTTGTTCGCTCGCGCCGGCCGCTTCCGGCGGGCGAAAGCGCAAAGCGGCGTTCGGGATACGC
The DNA here is from genome assembly GCA_963819355.1 of uncultured Alphaproteobacteria bacterium. Lineage (GTDB taxonomy): Bacteria > Pseudomonadota > Alphaproteobacteria > Rhizobiales > Xanthobacteraceae > Bradyrhizobium. The sequence continues at coordinate 132,682 of CAWFVZ010000009.1, forward strand.
AATACATCGGCACTCCTGTGGACGACGATGCGCGCATTCACCGTCATCCCGGGCAGCAAAAGCAGTTCCTCGTTGGCGGCGGAGACGACGACCGTGTAAGCGACGACGTTCTGGGTGATCTGCGGTATCTTTCGAACGTCGACGACGCGGCCCTCGAAGGCTCGCTGCGGAAACGAATCGACGGTGAACGAAACCTCTTGGCCGACAGCGACACGACCGATGTCGGCCTCGTCGACGGTGGCATGCACTTCCATCGCGCGCAGGTCAGGCGCGATCGTGAAAAGAGTCGGGACCTGCAGGCTCGCCGCGAGGATCTGGCCAATCTCCACGGTCCGGTCGATTACGATGCCGTCAATGGGCGCGCGGATGATCGTATGATCGAGTTCAATACGGGCCTGCCGGACGAAAGCCTCGCGTTGCTTCACCTGTGCAAGCGCATTGGCGAGCTGCGCCGCGGCGACCCGAATACTGGCCTCGCTCGTCGCCTGTGACGCGATGGCAGCGGCCTCGCGGGCCTCCGCGGCTTTGAGCTGCGCCTGCGCCGACCCGTGCGCCGCTTCGGCGCGCTCGCGTTCGACGAGCGATCCGCTGCCGTGGACGACTAGTTCGCGCTTGCGCCAAAATTCGCGCTCGGCGTCTCCGAGCGCGACCTTCGCGCGCTCGACGTCGGCCCTCGCGGCGTCCAGCGCGGGAATGGCGGACTGCGCGTCGATCCGCGCGCGTTCGAGTTGGGCGCGCTGGATCTCGGTCGCGCTCTCTGCGACCTCGACGTCGACCAGCGCCTGGGCAAGCCGGGCCTCGATCGCATCGTCGTTGAGACGAGCGAGAACGTCACCTCGTTTCACCGAAGCGTTGAAGTCCGCGAGCAGGACGTCGATCTGTCCTGACGTCTGCGAGCCGACCATGATGGCGGCACGGGGCTTCACCGTTCCGGCTGCCGTGATTGTGCTCACCATTGCACCAGTCTCGACGGAGGCGAATCTGTATTTCACCGACGGCGCCGCGATCAGCGACGCCTGCCTGGCGAGGCCGAGCGTTGCTACCGCAAACAGGCCAAGAAACATGACAGCCGCACTGATGCGCCGTCGACGAAAGCCTGAAATCGTAGGTCGCTCGGCGGAGACCGCACCGTGGTTCGGTAGCTGGAAACCGGATCGTTCAGTATGCTTCATTTACCAGTCCTTGCCCCGGTTGAATTAGATGCCGGCCTGCCGCCGAATATTCCACGCGGGTTCGAGAATTATCCGGGTTCCGAAAACCAAGTATTTTTACGGGTTGGTGGAATAATTTCTGATATGGCGGCATCAACCAATACATGGCCGTATGCGCAGACCACTTGACCCTTGAGTTGCGCAATGCTCCTTTCCCTAAACGAGACGATTCCGTGCCCGGGCGGGCTCCGGAAGGAATGGCTCGCAGGCTTGATCCAGAACAATGGGCGCGGCCGCGGCGGGAGGGGATTGTTCATTGTTGGCAGGCCGATTTACGTGAAATCGATCAGCGCGGCTATTGCGGTCGAAATCCCGAGGCTGCGACGCCACGCGCGGGCACTCCTCTATCACCACGCCGATGCGGAAGACTTGGTGCAGGACTGTCTCGTCACCGCGCTCGCCAAACAGGATATGTTGCAAGATCCCAGCCGGCTTCGCGGATGGCTTTTCGCGATTCTGAACAATCTATTCCGGATGCGTATGCGCAGCAACGCGCGCCGCGGCGTAACTGCTTCGATCGACGAGTTCGCTGAGCAACTTGCGGACGTTACGTCGCCCGGCGAACGCGACGGTCGCGCTCGATCTGGCCCGGGCCATGGGTAAACTGTCCATGGAGCATCGCCAGATCCTGCTGCTCCTCAACGTCGAGGGGTACAGCTATCAGGAAATTGCTGAAATTCTCGACGTACCGGTCGGGACAGTCATGTCGCGGCTTGCACGCGCACGCGAACGACTTCGGGGATTGCTGGAAGGTCATGACCTTCGTGTGATGGAACGGGCAACATGCCGACAATGACCCCGACCGAAGAAGAACTGCATGCTTATCTCGACGGCATGCTGCCCCAGGACCGACGCGCGGCGGTGGAGGCGCACCTGCGCGGCAATCCGCGCGACGCGGAACGGCTGGAGGCCTATCGCGCAGACGGCGAAGCGATAGCGCGGCTTTTCTCGTGCGCCGGAGAAACCATCGCACGTTCCGGCGCCGGCCATTCGGCGCCGCGGGCTCGTGGTGTCAACGTTCTGGCGCCGAGCGGCGGCGATTGCGGTGATCGCCGCCGGAACCGCCACGGCAGGCCTGCTGTGGCGGAATCACAGCGAGGAGGCGCACTGGGCGCGGTTGGGCAGCGATGCACTGGCGGCACACGTGGCGCTGAGCGAGCCCGGCTCCGCGCCTGCAGTCACCGTATCGCTCCCGGAAATTTCTCGCTTTCTCACGACGGCGACGGGGCAGCCCAGAAACCTGAGGACTCCCGACGACCGCGCATATGCGTTGATCGGAAGCCGCCTGTGGACCAGCCCGGACGGTTCGGTCGCGCAACTGTCGTTTCGCCTGCAGGACGGCAATCTGATTACAATGTTTCTTCAACCATGGCCGCGCGCCGCGGACACGCCGTTCCGTCCCGTCGCCCGGCAATCCGATCTCAAGACTTCTCGCGTGGGTGGACGATGAAATCTTCTGCGCCGTGAGCGGCTCGCTGCCGCCCGCCGAACTCGAGCGGGTAGCACGCGAGATCTACAAGGCGATCCTCTCCTGAGTGGACGCCTTCTGGGCAG
>CAWFVZ010000010.1:0-183585 GCA_963819355.1 uncultured Alphaproteobacteria bacterium
GCTGAAATTTGACAGGTGATGACTTGGGGCAATGGCTGGACTGGACGATGTCAGCGCAACAACAGGAAACAGAGCGCGCACCGCATGACGTCAGCAATACGGGGGGGACCTACAAACCTCGGGCGAACAGCGAAGCCGCCTGTGCGTTTTTCCGACCTCGCCGCTACCGAACACTGGCGAGGCCTCGATCGCACCAGCGGTCAAATGGCGCGTTTCCGGTGTTTCAAAAGAAGAGCCGGTCCAATTCCGACCGAGCTTGCGTGGTTCGGCAGTTCAAAATCGGGCAGCAAGCCCTAGTGGTTCATCACAGTGATTTTGACTCTTTGGCGGTAGTTGGATAGGCGCGGCCGAGTTTGGCGCGGGCTTTGTCGGTTGTGAACATCCATTTGATGCGGGTTCGGGTTTTATTTCGCTGCCGTTGCCATGCTGCGATCTCGTTTCGGAGCCTTTTGGGGTCGTCGATGCGGCGGCCGAGACACTGGCGCTGAAGCACGCTGATCTCGCACTCGACCATGTTGAGCCAACTGGCGTGTTTCGGGGTGAAGTGGAATTCGAGGCGGCGCAGGATGCGTCGGGCCTCGGCGGGCGCGAAGGCTTCATACAGCGCCCCAGGCTTATGGATCGACAGATTGTCCTGCACGACACGGATGCAGGCGGCGTCGGGATAATGGACGTCGACGAGTTCGCGCATGCAGTGGGCGTAGTCTACGGCGGCGCGGCGGTCGGTGACCTTGACGTTGCGCCAGCCCCGATGCGGATCGAAGGTGACGAAGAGATTGACGGTGCCGTTGCGGCGATACTCGTAATCGTAGCGCTCGCGCTGTCCCGGTTGGGCCGGGACCGGCTGGCGCACCTCGCCGATGAGCTGGACGGGGGTCTCGTCGAAGCAGACCAGCGGCCGATCGGGATCCGGCGCCTCGGCGTAGAGATCGAGCACGTCCTCCATGCGGGCGACGTATTCGCCATCGACATGGGGAATGCACCACATGTCCCTGCGCCACGGCTTGAGGTCGTTCTCGGCCAGCCGGCGGCGCACGGTCTCGCCCGACAGGCTGTCGTGATCGGTGAGCTTGACCATCGTGTCGGCCAGCAGCGTCAGCGTCCAGCGTTTGCGGCCGGCGGGCGGCTTGGCGCATGCGGTCGCCACCAGCAGGGCCTCCTCCTTGCCGGTCAGCTTGCGCTCCGCGCCCGGACGCGGCTCCTCGCTCAAGGCCCGCTCCAGATTGCCTTCCACGAAGCGGCGCTTGGTCCGGCCGACGGTGGAGAGGCTGACCCGGACGGTCCGGGCAATCTCCTCGTCGCGGCGGCCCCCATCGGCCGCCAGCAAAATCTGCGCCCGCTTGAGCTTGCGGGCGGCGTGCTTGCCGCCGCCGAGCATCGCCGTCAGTTCGTCGCGCTCGGCTTGGCTCAATTCGACCCGATAACGTACATTCATGCTTTGCCTCCTTGTCGGAGGCCGGGACGAATCCAGCGATAAGTCAAAAATCAGGCGCGCGCTTCACCGAGAAGCAGGGGCATTACCTGGCTTTCATCCATACCTATTCCTACATGTTCGGACAGCCGCCCGCCGAAGCCGACATCCAGCGCCATTTCCGCGTCAGCCCGCCATCGGTCCACCAGATGATCGTCACCCTCGAACGAAACGGCTTCATCCGACGTCAACCCGGCGTTCCCCGAAGCATCGAAATTCTCGTGCCGCCCGAAAACTTGCCCATCCTCGAATGGCTCGGTATCAAAACGTCAAAATCACTGTGATGAACCACTAGACGATCAATTCCATGAAACCTGCATCATGGAACCGATGGGTTGATGGCGGATTCCTTGTTTTGCGGTTGGCGAAACGAGGAGCGGCATCATGGCAGGATGGCGGCGAGCGGTCGAATTGGCAATGACCTGCGAAGAGATTGAAAGATTGACGACTCTTTCGCGGTCGCGAACCGAGCCGGCGAGCCGGGTATCGCGGGCGCAGATGCTGCTGGCCTATCGCGAAATCCTTCGTTCTGTGCGGTGGGGCAAAGAGTTGGGGTTCACCATCAAACGGTTCAGCGCTGCGTGGAGCGGGCGCTGAGCTATGGGCCGCTGGCGGCGATCGAGGATCGGCCACGGCCGGGCAAAGAACCAGTCATCACGCCGGAGGCCAAAGCCTGGTTGGTGTCGCTGGCGTGCGACAAGGCCAAGGAGCACGGCTATCCGCATGAGCTGTGGACGACGCGGCTTTTGGCACGTCACGCACGCGAGCACGGCCCGACGGCGGGGCACGAATGTCTCGCCAGGCTGGTTCAAGGCACGGTGTGCAAGATCCTCGGCCAGGAGGAAATCAAGCCGCACAAGGTGCGCTACTATCTGGAACGTCGCGATGCCGAGTTCGAGCAGAAGATGGCCGAGGTTCTGTGCGTTTATCGCGAGGTCCAGGTTCTGAAGAGGGCCGCCGCCAAGTCGCGCAAAGCCATCAAGCGAGTGGCGATCGTTTCCTACGACGAAAAGCCGGGAATCCAGGCCATCGCAACGACAGCACCCGATTTGCCGCCCAAGCCCGGCGTCCACGCGACCTTCGCGCGGGATTACGAGTACAAACGTCATGGCACGCTGAGCCTGTTGGCCGGAATCGACCTGCTTACCGGCAAGGTTCATGCGCTCGTCAAAGACCGCCACCGCAGCCGGGAGTTCATCGAATTCCTCAAGTGTCTCGACGCCGCTTATCCGGCCAGCACCGCGATCAAGCTGATCCTCGATAATCATTCCGCGCACATATCGAGAGAAACAACAGCCTGGCTCGACGCTCGACCGCCTGGACGCTTCGAGTTTACCTTCACGCCCAAGCATGGTTCGTGGCTCAATCTCATCGAGGGCTTCTTCTCCAAATTCGCGCGGTCGGTCCTGCGCCACATCCGGGTCACCTCAAAACACGAACTCAAAGAGCGCATTATGGCCGGCATTGACGACGTAAATCGCCACCCCGTCATCCACACTTGGTCATACAAACTCGCCGACGCCGCCTGATATGATTCGAACCAAGGAAACGCTGACCTAGTTTAGTTTTAGCCTCTCTCGCTGGTGGAGACTGATCGATAATCCAACCTTAATTCGGCTGCAACGCCATTCAGCACCGCGCGTTTTTCCTTCATCCGCTTCGAGTGATTACAGACCTTGCCGGTAACGGTCGGCACGATCACGTCGCCCTTCTTGCTCGCGGCATGGTCAAGACACTTCGCGATCGCCGCATCGTCGAGACCAGATCGCCGGCCAAGGTCGCCGCCGTCCGGCGCAGATCATGCGGCGTGAACAGCTTGAGGCCCAGCAGCTCGCAGAGCCCGGGCGTCTTGATCTTGTCCTTGTTTTCTCGTGTTTGGTACAGCGCAGCGCCGCGGCCATCGCCTTGCGGTGGATCGGCTGGCCTTTGTACATCGGACTTTCGAACACAAACTGCTGATCCCCGGAGGCGAGCGCTTCTTTGATGATCTCAACCGCGAGATCGGACAATGGTTGTTGGATCACCCGCCGCTTCTTCACTCGCTTGAGCGGCACGTCGAAGTGCGGGTGCTCGCCGTCGAGGTCGAACAGCTCGCTCCGGTGCGCGCCGAGCAATTCACGCGACCGCAGCATGGTGACCAATTCGAACTTGAGCGCAAGGAGGGTCTTGCGGTCCCAAGGCAGGTCGTTCCGATCAAGGCCATGCCAGAAAGTCCTGATCTCGTCCTCGGACAGGACGCGGGTGCGCGGGTGTTCCGGGTCGAGCTTTGGCAGGTTGACGCAGGGGCTGGCGGTGACGTAGTCGCGACCTGCTTCCGCCGCCCAGTTGAAGAGGCCAGAGACCGCCTTGCGCATGTGGCGGGCATTGCTGAGGTCACCCCGAATTTGCCCGCGACGATGTCCTTCGATAGCGTCGCAATGTCGTGCTTGGTGACCTCGCACGGGCAGCTTCTTGCCGAGCCGGGGGCTAAGGAAGCGACGCAAATGGCCGGCGAAGCCCTCCCGGCTTTCGAGCCTGGGTCGCATCTCGCCGTCCGGCTTGCGGACCGGCGTTTTCATCCACTCGATCCGCTCCGTCGATGATGTCGTCGATGGTTTTGCCCAGCTTCGCCTGCTGCTCTTTCCGGTCACGGAAGGTTCCGCGAGCGCCGCATGACCTTCGCCCCGAAGGCCGTAGACCCGGCTGCGGGCATGCTCGACCGCGAAGGTCTCGGGGTTGTAGACGCCAGCCAGCCGGTGCGCTGTGCCGGTGTCCAGGTCAGTGAACTTGAACGAGAAGGTCGCCACGCCAGCCGTGGTGATGCTGACGTACAGGCTGGGGCATTTGCGGTCGTAGATTTTGGCCCGCTTGGCGACCCGCTTCTCGCACAGGCGATAGGTCAGGATGACGCTACCCCCCGCTTGCCAGCGGTCTCGGTGGTGATGGTAGTATCCATGTGGTTTCGGCTCCTAAGGCAGAGACCAAAGGGCTCGGCTTTGGGGCTTTCAGTTTGTCGTGCGGACGCTGAAAGGCTTAGGGCCGGGCCCTAGATTTGACGAAACCCGCTGAAACAGCCCGCATCAGGGTAGTCGAAAAGCGCTTGTTTTAAAGGGCTTTCTTAGTTTCGGCGCGTTTCACCGAATGCCAAAATAAGGACGTGTGGTCCAGGCCGTCGTCGCTACGGTCAAGCTTTCGCGACGGCGTCAGTCGAGCGTCGCCAAATACATGGCCAAGCGGCGTGGGCCGCCGAGCCAGGGATGGTGCACCTTTCTGCGGAACCAGGCGCCGGATATTGCGGCCATGGACTTATTCGTCGTCCCGACGATTGGCTTCAAACTGCTCTATGCCTTCGTCGTCGTTCGGCTCGACCGCAGAGATCTTGTCTGGATCAACGTCACAGCGCATCCGACCGCCGAATGGGTCGCGCGTCAAATAACGGAGGCATTCCCCTGGAACGAGGTTCCGCGCTACATGATCCGGGACCGGGATTGCATCTACGGTGCGGTCGTCACACGCCGACTGCGTGCCATGGGCATTCGGGACAAGCCTATTGTACCGGCCTCACCCTGGCAGAATGGCGTTGTGGAACGGCTGATCGGATCGATCCGGCGTGAATGTGTGGACCACATCATGGTCTTGAGCGAGGCACATCTGCGCCGAATCCTGCATCCTGCGCGGACTATTATAACCGCGTCAGAACTCATCAATCCCTGGACAAGGATGCGCCGGTCCGCCGCCTGGTTCAGCGAACCGGCGTGATCAATTCACGCGCCATCCTCTGGCGGGCTCCATCACCACTACGCCCGGGTTTTCGGTACACACAGGTGCCGCGTGTGTGTTGCCGCGACGTCAAGGGAGAACTTCCGATGCGAAGCCACACGCTGAACGACAAGTTCGGCTCGGTCAGCAGATCATTGAAATAATAGACAGCTACCCGAATGAGGCGCCCACGACGCTGGCTCTCCTCCCAAGGCATCAATCAATCTTATTGCAGCCGCCGAAGGCGCGCGCCAATCCCAAATAGCCACCGCGCTGGAATGATACGTCTTATCGGTCAAGAGCGCGGCGGGGAATATGGGCCTCCGACTGTGGAAGTGACATGGCATGCCGGTTCACGCTGGCCGGCCATCTCGTTAAGAAAGGCAAGTGACGATGGCGAGAACCACATCAGCGCCTAGGTCACCCAAATACATCGTGAAGATAAACTCGGCACCAAGCGCAACCGAAATTGCTTCAAGCGTAATCATCTCGAAATCCCCTCGTTGATGAGAGGAGGCTGGACCCGGACTGTTTCGGGAGTGCTTCGCGCGAGGCAGCAAACGGTCTCGTTCGCCAAGGCGCTATCCCAAGCCCACTGGCGAGCAAACACGAAGGGCCGCAGCGGGGACCGCTGCGGCCCTGACGCATGGTCAAATCAGACCGGGTAAAAAGATCTAAGTGAAATATGCAGCCAGCCCCGGTCAGAAAATTCTACCGGGATGATTTCGGTAGTTTTCAAGTTAAATTTGCAGCGCTGCGAAGGAAGGCTTCCTGCGGCGCTCGCGTCGTGGGCCTCTCCTGGCGCAACCGGTAGCCTAGGCGGCCCGCCGGCTCAAGATGTCGACGATTTCTCTCGGCTAGCCGTCTCGGCACGGATGCCGAAGTTGTCGCAAGTGAGCGCGAAAGCCTCTTTTGACTTTGCGTCTTCAAAGGAGAAGCGCATGCCGATATCTGCGCGGTCGATCCACCAATCGATCTTGCTGCTCTTTGCAATGCGGAAGGCTTCTCCACGCAGGAGATCCAGTTCTCGTCCTGCGGCGCGAACGATCAGGCAATTTTCCTTGGTCATCAATGCGGTCCTCAAGATGAAGCAACGGCTCAATCTAATTCCAACGAAAAATGAAAATCGTGTGACGAATAGCGCGGGAACAAGTGGCAATGCCGCGCGTTTTCGATCCGCTCCGGTCTCAACCTCAACTCCAGCCGGAGACCTGTAGTGACGGCCTCAGCCCTGCCGCCGGGAGCTGGGGCCGCTTTTTTACTTCCGCCAGCGTGGGATCGACGTCACCAGTCGTGGCAGCTGCTAAACGCGGAGCATGAAGCGCCGGCGCCGACTGCTTAAGACGCGTGACCGGCAGCGGCTGATGACGCACTGCCGGCGGCTGAGGCGGAAACCCGACGTCAATGGGTATAGGAAATTTACGGGTGGTCGAGGGTCCCGCCGGTTCACGCTGGCGGGTTCTCAAAAGGCAAAAGGGCCGCAGCACCTTTCGACGCTGCGACCCTGCCGGGTTCAAAATAATTGGTGAAATATTGGCCAGCCCCGGCATCTGCAATGCTATGCCTCTGTGTTTTTGGCGCAACGTAAATCGTTGTTTCCCTTAGCGGAACCGGGCTGACTGTTGCAGAATGGATGGCAGCGCATCTGACATGGTCAGCATACATGTCTTTCTTCTGACGAAGGTGATCAAGGTTTCGCCGCGACTTTTTGCGATTGGGTCCTGTCCAATTTGGGACACGCGATAAGTTGAATTAGGACACATTCACAGAAGCTAATACGCAAGAGCCGTGGGTGAACGGCTTAGCGCTCTTGCCAGCCCCGGAGTGCTACGTGGGGATAAATACGCCGCCCGCTTAGATGTATCGCGGGCGGCGGCTTCCAGCCCCGGGAGGGGAATTGTAAAATCCCGATACCTATGTGTCTGCACGCATCGTGCCCAGGTTCATCATGCCGCCGCGTGCCTGCACATCTAGCCGATCGATATCCTCAGCGTGCGTCACTTTGCTGGGCTTGTGAAAAATTGGCTCATGGTGCGCGATGCGATCTCTAAATCGCCGAAGCGAATTGGACCGCGCGTGCACAATTTTGCGCGACTTGCCGCTGCCAGCGCGAAACGCCTTGTAGAGACCCTTCAGCTTTCGAGTAACTGCCGCACGACGGGGTATCCTTAGCGCCGCGTCGATGATCATGAACCAGTCGTCCGTTAACAAGCGGGATTGAGGGCGACTGGAGTCGCGAAGGCGCGCCAAAGGACAATCAGGATGAAGCGCAAGAGCTCCCTGAGCCAGGCGAGGATACGGCGGAAGTTGTGGCCAACGGCTGAGAGGATGACGTTGGCGGCGTCTCCCGCGCGGCCTTTGAGGTAGCAGCGGCCGAGGTGACCTTCGGTCTTCAGGTGGCCGATAACGGGCTCGATGGCCGAGCGGCGCCGCAGTTCGCGCTTGATGACACCGAAGACGCCGCGCTTCTGGCCGGAAATGAAGACGCGACGGGGATTTTGTGCATCGTGGCCGCGATATCCCTTGTCGACATAGGCCCGCTCGATCGAACAGCCGGTGAGCGTCTCGGTGGCCGCGATGACATCGCGCAAGGTGTGGCCATCGTACGGGTTATCGGGTAGCGCCCTGGCGTGCAGCACGAACAGGCCACCGGGAGCACGGCTGTTGTTGGTGACGATGGAAGCCTTCACGCCGAACTCGTAAGGTGCGCTGGCCTTGCCCTTGCCGATGCACTCGACCTCTGGGGCATGGAAGGAATAAAGCTTCCAGCCGCGTTGGCGCTGCTGCTGCGAGCGGATCTGGGTGGCTCGGCTCAGCGGGAGGGCGAACGCCTCCTCGAGCGCGGCCTGACCTTCGATCTTGCGGCGGATGTCGCGGATGATCCGGCCCAGCCTGGAGCGCAGGATGCGCAACTGCCGCCGATGCCGCTTGAACTGTTTGGCATGGGCGTAGCGGCCGGCCATCATCGCCGCGGCCTTGGCCACGCGCGCATAGGATTGCCGCAGCCTGACGCCATGCGCTCTCGCCAGGCGGTTGAGCCCCTTGATGGCCGCATGCAGCAGCTTGGCATCGGTCGGAAAGCTGATGGCCTTCGGCTGCACCGTGGTGTCGACCGTGACCCGCTTGAGGTCCTGGCTGCGTAATGCCCCGGCCTCGTGTGCCACTCGCAGGCTCTCGGCCAACAGCAGCTCCAGCTTGTCGCCGAGCCGTTTGCGCCAGTGGCTCAGGTCCGAGCGCTCGTGCGGGAAGGCGTGCTGGAAGAACTCTTCGCCAGTGAAGAACTGGAAATACGGGTCGTGGACCCAGCGCTCGCACACCCCCTCATCGGACAGGCCGTAAATGTGCTTGAGCAGCAGCAGCCCGATCATGAAGCGGGTCGCAATCCCCGGTCGACCGTTCTCGCTATAGAGCGGCGCGATCTCGCCGTCGATCCAGTCCCAATCGACCTTGCCGGCGAGCTGAACCAGCTCGTGCTTCATATTGATGATCTGGTCCAGCCTGGCCCGGAACAGATCGCCCGATCCCGTCGTCCTGAGCTTCTTCGGTCGCATCGCCATCTCCGATGCGACGACGGAATCATGACTGGCGATTCGACGGAATCCTGAAAATGAAAATGCAGGGTTCCAAAGCCCGAAGCATCAAAACCCTGCAATCGCAAAACAGTCCACAACGACAAATGCGATTCTACCTCAATCGCTTAGCCACTCTTCACGGACGACGAACCACGGACCGCGACGAGGTCTTCCCCTCTGCCGATTGGGCGCCGATAAATTGGACGCTCTGGTAACTAGTACCCACTTTTCTTGGATCGTGAGTCGTGATTTAAGATATGGATGATCCCCGAAGCAAGAGAAGTCCACCTTTCGCGGAAAGATCGCAAGGTGCTTGAGGCGTGTTGTCGCTCGCCGGTGACGTTGCAGCGCGATTTGAAGCGGGCGCGGATAGTCCTGTTGGCGGCGGCCGGGCGCAGCACCCGCTCGATCGCCAAAGAAGTCGGAGTCCAGCCGCGGATTGTCAGCCTTTGGCGGCACCGCTATGCCGATCATGGCCTTGAAGGGTTGCAAGACAAGCCGCGGCCCGGCAAGCAGCCGATCTATACGAAGGCCACCGACAAGCGGATTCTGAAGCTGCTGGATAAGCCGGCCCCGCAAGGATTTGCGCGCTGGACCGGCCCTCTGCTGGCCGAGGCGCTGGGCGATGTTGACGTCCAATATGTCTGGCGGTTCCTGCGCAGCCACAAGATTGACCTCGCGGCTCGCAAGTCCTGGTGCGAGAGCAACGACCCGAACTTTACGGCCAAAGCCGCCGATGTTGTTGGTCTCTACGTCGCCCCGCCCGCCAAGGCCATTGTGCTATGCGTGGACGAGAAGCCTTCGATCCAGGCCTTGGAGCGAGCGCAGGGTTATCTGAAGTTGCCCAATGGCCGCGCCTTGACCGGCCAAAGCCACGATTACAAGCGGCATGGCACGACAACACTGTTTGCGGCGCTTGAGGTCGCCACCGGAAAGATCATCGCGACGCATTCAAAACGTCGTCGCCGCGTCGAGTTTCTCGACTTCATGAACAGCGTCACCGCGGCCTTTCCAGGCCGAAAGCTTCACGTCATCCTCGACAACCTCAACACCCATAAGAAGAATGAGCCCTGGCTCAAGGCCCACCCCAACGTGCAATTTCATTTCACGCCGACAAGCGCGTCCTGGCTCAATCAGGTCGAGGTATGGTTCTCGATCTTGCAGGGGCAGTCACTTAGCGGCACCTCCTTCACAAGCCTCAAGCAGCTCCAGGAACACATCGATGCCTACGTCAACGCCTACAACGACAAAGCCGAGCCCTTCGTCTGGACCAAGAAAAAGGTCCGTCAACGCCCTTTCAAAGGCCGCCGTATCACTCAGCTCTGATTCCGGGTACTAGCCAAAGATTGCTGCCGCAGCTGGCGCATTCATAGAGCTTCAGCTCACAACCCTTGGCCACGGGAAAAAGGGCCTATCGGCGGGTGGTCCTTCGGGTGGTGGCGGCTTGCTTCCCGTGCCTTGTGTAGAGCGACAATCTATGAACATATCTCCAGAGGTGCTCATTTATTTTGCTCCCGACTTGAGTTGAGGAGGAGGCCGGGCGCGGAGATGGCCGGGGTTTCGGAGCGCCCGGCCTCCTCCGCTGGCACCTGGCACATCATTTGGGTTGTTGCGGCCTCATGCCGCGGCGACGTCTGCTCCGTAGGAACGAACAGTAGCGCGTTCGCTTGCTCGCTACGCCAGGATTTAAGCCGACGTTGGAGCGTTCGAAGAAGCTTGTTCGGATAGGCTCGAGGATATTCCGCCTGCAGCCGGGAGAGCAGTTCGCTGCCAGTCCGCCAGGGCTCGACCTCAAACCATTTTCGCAAATCTGGCGTTGCCCGGATGAGCGGGTCGGGGCGACGCCGGCCTCTTTTCGCCTTCACGATCGGTCGATCCGTTGGTCGCATAGCTCCGTCCTTCCAAGCGGTTCGTAGACTTGCCAGGAAGAGATCGACGGATTGCGATGCCGCAGCAGGATGGGCGATTGGCCGGGTATCTCGAGTGCCGCGAGGCGCTCCTGTGCCGCGCGGATGTCTCGCAACAACGCGACCGGGTCGAGAGCGGCATAGATTTCTTGGAGATGGGCGCGAACCGTGTCGGGCGTGCAGACGTCGGCGGCCAAGCGCTGGTGTGGTGTTGCCGGCGGGCTGTATGTCTTGCGCACACGCGCACCGTCGCGCTGCTTGGCTATCAATTTGAACGAGGGTTGGAAGAAGTTCACGAACAGCCGCGCCGATCGATAGAGTTCAGCCAGCAGCTTGGCCGCTTCCAGCCCCTCGAACCTGCGATAGCCGATCATCCTGCGCACGACGGCGCCGTTCTTCTGTTCGACGAACGCCTGGTCATTCTTTCGGTAGGGCCGGCAACGCGTGAAGACGATGTTGGCCGCTTCGCAGTAGGCTTTCAGCGTCTCATTCATGAACACGGTATCATTGTCGGTATCGAGGCCGAGCAGCGCAAAAGGCAATTCTTTGCGCAATTCTGTCAGCACCGTGCTCAACAGCGTCTGTTCGCGCACGATCAGAGGAGCACACTCCGTCCAGCCGGTAGCAACGTCGGTGAGCACGAGGGTCTGGATGAAGCTGCCGCGCGCAGATGGACCGCTATGCGCTACAAGGTCGGCCTCGACAATCCGGCGCCGGATCGTTCCAATCTGCCGATGTCCGTATTGGAACACTGCGACGCAACGAGTGCGTCGCCTGCCGCTGGCGCTTGCGACCTAATCCTTCTCGGATCCGCGCCAATGCGCGGTCGATCGTCGCGGCGCTCATCGCCAGAAGTTTGTCGCGGATCTCGGGGGCAAGGTCGACGTGGCCGTGCCGTTCCATCGCCTCAATCAGCGCAGGCATTAACGCTTTCAGCCGCTTCCCGCAGATCCGGTCTGACGCTTCCCAAAGCAGCGCGAGCGCGTTGTATTCTGCCTCATTATAAACCCGACGTCGCGCCCGTCGGCCTGGGCGTGCGTCTTCCTGGCCTCGAAGTAGTCGCATCGCATGCTTGCGATGGAATCCGGTGATGTCGACGAACTCGTCCATATCCGCGCCTTCTTCGCGCGATCCGAACGCCGATAGCGCGCCCCTGCCGCCGCCGTCAGTTCCTTCCGCGTCGCCATGCTCAGCCACCCCATCTTCGCCCCCGCTCGTTCCCGATCAAGGGAGCAATTTACGTGAGGCAACGGCTCAGCATCCGGGAACAATAAGGTGCCTTGCTTCCTGTGTCATGATGTTCTCATGTGGAGCGGTTGGACGGTGCACGTGGAGGCGTTGGCCGGCGACACAGCCGCCAGAACGTACTATGCACATGTCTCGGACCGCTCTGACGCGGTCCAAGCTGTCCGAGATCATATCGGCGCGAAATCCGGTCACAGATTGGAAGCCCGCAAACCCGTTCAATCCACCGTATTTGCTGCAATGGGCATAGGCCCCGGGGAAGTTCGGCAATCATAGAATTCCGGATGGCCGCTGCGCCAATGCGGCGGCCCCTTGCGCGTGTTCGCGAAGGGATGGTGCCCACAAGATCCGAGCTCACCGGTTCACGCTGGTCGGTCCCCGCTCCATCGTTGGGGGCTGGAGGAGCAGCGATAGAGCGGGGGTCATGGATATCGATCGGCTCAGCGCCGACACCGACCGAATCCTCGACATGCCAAGTTTGCTTTTATAATCTGTCCCGTTGGCGGCCGATAGATGGCGCCATTCGGTCTAACTGATGTAATCGCTAGTGGATTTTGGCGAAGCAGAAAATCTGCCAATTGACCACAGCACGACGATCACCAGCATCGCATAGATGGTCCTGCTCCAGTTCATTTGCTGGCTCCGATCACCTCATACTCGAAGGCGACGCCCTCCTGGTCGTTCTCGTCGATCTAGGCTTGTGCAATCTCCTCGGTCGCAAAGATCTCCAGATCTTCGCCCTGATCGCAAAACCAGACGGTCATCTGATAACCCTTTACACGGATCGAGTTGGCGATCGGCCAGCGATGAAGCGCCGGAGCCGATTGCACAGGAAGCGCGACTGGCAGCTCACGCCAGGCGGCTGCGGACATAGATCCGCTGGCCCGCCTCTAAAAAGAGGCGCGGCGTGCCTCGGAGACCGAGCCCATAACCTCAACGGCTCGAATGGCGAGTTGCTCGGCTACATCTACAATTTATCAGGCAGCGAGCGGTGCACTGTGACCTCGGTCAAAGCTAGTGCAACCGTCGGGGGCAGTTGCTGGTCCTGTCCTTCAAGCGCAGGTCGAGGCTTGGCCGCGATCGGCCGGAAGAATCTGGCGGCCCAGCGCTGTTCGTGCCTTCTTTGAAGTTCCAAGGGGATAATGTGTGTCATGAACCAACTCCGGGATTTATCTCGCCAACAGCTTCTCGAAACCGCGGGGTTTCCCATCGGCCCAAGTGTGTTCGGAATGAGATCAGAGTTGATTTTTTGCCGGTGTTGAAATTTCATCACACCATGCACTCATGCAGCACCCACCGTTTCAACGCTGGCGGGCCGATCAACGAGGATCTCATAGGCGCTTCAAAGAGGATTGCGGGTCGTTGCCGTAATCGTTGATCGTTGAGCAAGCGCTCCTCCAATTCGCGCAGCATGTCATCGGTCCTGCCGATGTCAGCAACTCCCAACAAGCGCTCGACCGTTCGCCTCATGCTAGAGGTCAACTGCCGGATTTCGCCGATCATCGTCAGCACTTTATACGCTGTTATCTTGATCACGATCATCAATAACCGCTGTCTCAACGTGGACGGTGCTCCAAAGGTCATCGGACTTAGATGACAGAAGCAGGAAATACTCGACGGGCGGTGCGTGGGCTTCTTTGTTTTTCGATCTGTGAACCATTTCACAATCGCAGCGGGCGTCGCTTGCTATTGGTGTGCCATTGCCAGAACCAGATCACTATTTGAAAAACGCCCCCGGCGCGCAAACGCTGGGGGTTTTTGCTTGTCGGCACCTGCGCGCTCGACTTACTCTTTGCTCATGCTTAACCGGGAGGCGGACGTGGCGACAGGCGTTGTGAAGTGGTTCAATGCGACCAAGGGATTCGGGTTCATCCAGCCCGATGACGGCGGCTAAGATGTTTTCGTGCATATAAGCGCAGTGGAGCGCGCTGGCCTGTCGGGCTTAGCCGAGGGACAGAAGGTCTCTTATGAGGTCCAAGTTGATAGGAAGCGCGGCAAGAGCAGCGCGGAAAATCTGCGCGTCTGACTTCTGCGGCAGATTCGCGCCTGCGCCTGGACGGTTGACGACACGCGCTCGCCGCCTTGGGGGTCTCAAAACGGCAAACCCCTGCCGACTTGGAACCGGCAGGGGTTCACGCGGATGGATGGTTCGAGGCTAGAGAGCGGCTCTAGGTGTCGCGCCAAGGACCCGCACAAGGATCACATCGCACGGCCAGCGATCCAGCAAGACGATTTAGTGTGCAGCGATTGGCACCTTGCATACGGGCCCGAACTTCAGAGGACGAGCCTATAGTTCTTCGCCGGCTTGCGTCGTCGCCCCGGCTCGGAGCCCAGCAGCGCTTATTCCTGAGATGGGAGGCTGACATCCCCAGTCAGCTCTCAAGGGCAGGATTGGTTCCACTGGGTGTGATACGCCCGCAGGTTCCAGGAAATTGGCGCTGGACATGCCGGATGTGGCTACCTTAGTCTGGTGTTTTGGTAATTGCGTACTGGTGGCGGGTGTGAGCTTTCAGCTATCGATACTCAAGATCCTCGCCGGTCAGCCCGATGGCCGGGCCAGTCTTGACGTCGTCAAGCAGCACCTGGCTCTGTTCTACACCTGCGGATCAGAGTGGACGATCCGCATGAAGCGTCTCGCTGAGCGGGCGCCAGACCTCGATATTTTCGGGCAGAAGTTAATCGCGCGCGAGCCGGGTGGTTGGCGTATCACGGACGAAGGCCGGGCGTTGCTTGTGGCGGTGGAGCAGCCACGTGCGACCGCATCCGAAGAGCTTGCGCCCGATGAACTGATCGAGCGTCTGCAAGCCACCGAGTTCCAGCCGCCGCCCACGTCGCCGCAACGCCACGTAGAAGATCGTAAGCGTCGCCGCGGCAGTCGACAATCGACGGCGCCCTGGCGCAGATCGGCGTAAGCGCGTCTTGCTTGTTCGACATCTGCAAAGTTTTGAAAGTCAGTGGCGGGCGCGATCCGACCGCTTGGCAATCGCCCTCACAAAGAACGTATCGCCGGAGTTGCGGTGACAGTGCACAAAACTCTTATGCCGCCCTGTAAGAAGCGATCTTCCTGATCGGTGGCGCAAGCGCATCTTCGGCCGTTTCGAGATCGAAGCGCGCCTGCATGTTCATCCAGAACGCGGCGCCCGTCTTGAAGAATTTGCCGAGCCGCAGCGCAGTGTCCGCCGTGCCGGGCTTTTCTTCGCGCGCAATGCTCTCGATCCGTGTGCGCGCCACGTTCAGGGCGGCTGCGACCGCGTAGGGCGTCAGCTTGAGCGGAACGAGAAATTCTTCACGCAGGATCTCGCCTCGGCGGCAGTTTCCTTGCCATCTGTGAACTCCTTTTGGTCGGCCACCACCTGGATCGTCTGTCTCAGCGCTTCTTATCCGAGCGATCAGCCGGTGATGTCGATCGAATGCACCGCGCACCAGTCGCGCAAGGCTCGCTCCTTGGCTTTCGCCTCGAAGGCATGCCAGCGATCGATCGCACCGCGTCTGGCGAGCAACGCCTTGAATTTCGGATAGGCGCCCCGCCTGCTGAAGGCGGCACGGACGTCGTTGAAATCGCCCGGCAGGAACTCCCGTGCAAAATCGAGCACCAGCGGTTTGCCCAGGCCGAGTTCGCGCTTGTCCGGAAGCGCGACATATTTCTCCTCGTCATCGATGTCGTCCGGCAGCTCGTCGTTAAACTCCATTGAGTCCGGAAAATCGGTCTGATGGTAGATGTTCCCGGTTTGCTTGCAGACGAAGGCGAGAAATTCTCCGATGTCACCGTTGGTGTTGGCGAACTCGAAGGCTTCGGTGATATCCTCGAAACTCGCTGGCATGGTGTTCTCCATCAATCGTAAAATACGGCAATCCGCCAATATTGTAAGCAGTATAGAGCCTTCGGTCGACCGTCGGGCAAAACAGCCCGATTGGTTGTCAACCCTTGGCCTCATAAATATTCTATTTTACCGAACTTCGGATTTGTCGTATGTGTCGGCCATCCCGGCCCTCCAAAGGGGGGGCGCGTCGTCACGAACGCGGGGTGGGTTGCGGTGGACGCGGGCGGCGCCGTCGCGGATGCATGTGGCGGGCGGGGCAGTGGATTGAGCCGAGCCTTGTGAGTCACACGCAAGCCGCGTTGTACGAACGGCGATTGACCCTGTTTAGCCTCATGGCGAAGCAGGAAGCTCGCGTACGGCGAAACCGTGTGGTCCTGGCCGTCGTCGCTACGGTCAAGCTTCGTGGAGATGCAAGGAGCCCGACCGGGTGAGCTGCATCATCGATTCGCGAGGTGACGGAGGCTAAAGGAATTCGTCTCCGGGGAGCGCGCATAAGCCGTCAAACCACTGCGCAGGGAAGGCCGAGTTTCGGTTGCCCTGTGTCTCCTCTGTGCATTGCGTGTGCATCATTTTCGCATGGGGGTTTTATGGTTGCCAACCGGCGCCCGGTCTTCCCTGCGCCCTTTCTTCGGAAAGGGTGTGACGAGACGCGCTTAGCTCGTCGTCCGTGAAGAGTGGCTAAGCGATTGAGGTAGAATCGCATTTGTCGTTGTGGACTGTTTTGCGATTGCAGGGTTTTGATGCTTCGGGCTTCGGAACCCTGCATTTTCATTTTCAGGATTCCGTCGAATCGCCAGTCATGATTCCGTCGTCGCATCGGAGGTGGCGATGCGACCGAAGAAGCTCAGGACGACGGGATCGGGCGATCTGTTCCGGGCCAGGCTGGACCAGATCATCAATATGAAGCACGAGCTGGTTCAGCTCGCCGGCAAGGTCGATTGGGACTGGATCGACGGCGAGATCGCGCCGCTCTATAGCGAGAACGGTCGACCGGGGATTGCGACCCGCTTCATGATCGGGCTGCTGCTGCTCAAGCACATTTACGGCCTGTCCGATGAGGGGGTGTGCGAGCGCTGGGTCCACGACCCGTATTTCCAGTTCTTCACTGGCGAAGAGTTCTTCCAGCACGCCTTCCCGCACGAGCGCTCGGACCTGAGCCACTGGCGCAAACGGCTCGGCGACAAGCTGGAGCTGCTGTTGGCCGAGAGCCTGCGAGTGGCACACGAGGCCGGGGCATTACGCAGCCAGGACCTCAAGCGGGTCACGGTCGACACCACGGTGCAGCCGAAGGCCATCAGCTTTCCGACCGATGCCAAGCTGCTGCATGCGGCCATCAAGGGGCTCAACCGCCTGGCGAGAGCGCATGGCGTCAGGCTGCGGCAATCCTATGCGCGCGTGGCCAAGGCCGCGGCGATGATGGCCGGCCGCTACGCCCATGCCAAACAGTTCAAGCGGCATCGGCGGCAGTTGCGCATCCTGCGCTCCAGGCTGGGCCGGATCATCCGCGACATCCGCCGCAAGATCGAAGGTCAGGCCGCGCTCGAGGAGGCGTTCGCCCTCCCGCTGAGCCGAGCCACCCAGATCCGCTCGCAGCAGCAGCGCCAACGCGGCTGGAAGCTTTATTCCTTCCATGCCCCAGAGGTCGAGTGCATCGGCAAGGGCAAGGCCAGCGCACCTTACGAGTTCGGCGTGAAGGCTTCCATCGTCACCAACAACAGCCGTGCTCCCGGTGGCCTGTTCGTGCTGCACGCCAGGGCGCTACCCGATAACCCGTACGATGGCCACACCTTGCGCGATGTCATCGCGGCCACCGAGACGCTCACCGGCTGTTCGATCGAGCGGGCCTATGTCGACAAGGGATATCGCGGCCACGATGCACAAAATCCCCGTCGCGTCTTCATTTCCGGCCAGAAGCGCGGCGTCTTCGGTGTCATCAAGCGCGAACTGCGGCGCCGCTCGGCCATCGAGCCCGTCATCGGCCACCTGAAGACCGAAGGTCACCTCGGCCGCTGCTACCTCAAAGGCCGCGCGGGAGACGCCGCCAACGTCATCCTCTCAGCCGTTGGCCACAACTTCCGCCGTATCCTCGCCTGGCTCAGGGAGCTCTTGCGCTTCATCCTGATTGTCCTTTGGCGCGCCTTCGCGACTCCAGTCGCCCTCAATCCCGCTCGTTAACGGACGACTAGCTCGGGCAAAACATGCCGCGAGACTGTGAGCGCGTGTCTGCGATCGGCCTGCCTCTGTCGCGCGGACAATCACGAGAGGATCGCGGTCCGCCGCTCCGGCTTGAATGGTCGCTCACTTAACCATTCGTCCAACTTTTCCGTGCGGACTGCCCGACCTTTGCAAATCGTCGTTCCTTCTCCGCTGCACGGTGCGGCCACAGCAAGGCTCAGAGAGATCGGCGGCGCGGTCACGCGCGCCGCCCATCGTGTCATTCTTGCGCGCTATTGGCACACATACATGATTCCGTCGCCGCCCTTCACCAATGAGCCGGGGACGCAACCGATGCCGTTGCGGGCCGCATAGTCGGTCCAGCCGGTGTAGCCATAGCCCCACGGCCCGCCGAAGTAATAGGCACGCACGGCGTACCAGGGCAGACCTTCGTTGGTGTAGTAGTGGCTGCGATAATAGGGCGTGACGTACAATCGCGACGCCGCCTGGGCCTTGTCGACCGACAGCGACACGCCGCCCTGCTCGGACCAGCCGAGCGACAGCGTCGTGGCGCATGCGAAAGTGGCGGCAGCAATGGCAATCTTCCTTGCACGTGTCGTTCTCATGGGTGTTCTCCACAAATGAACTTCAGCACGATAACCGGAACTCCGCCGGGCGGCGGCGGGCTTGCTCTAGATCAAAGGAGTTGGAAAAAATCGGGGCATGCTCACCGTTTCAAGTTTCGCCAGATCCGGCAAAGCGCGTCTCGAGCACGGCGCTCGGACGCTGCGGAGGTGCGGCCGCTGGTCGCATCGGAAAGCGTACGGTCACGGTGGTGCCATCGCTCGCATCGGTGACGACGACCAGCAACAGACCGGCAGCGTCGCGGGCATGGTCGATCTGGAACGTCAGGTAGCCGCTGCAACGGGCCGATGCCCGTTTGATTCATGTCAATGCCGGCGGAGGTGCATGCGGTTCGCTCGACCGGCTTGCGAACCGAAGCCGTCTACGATGGAAATCGCGCGGGCGTCTTGTGATCGCGCGCCGATAGCATGGCCTCTGGCGCCGCAAGCCGGGCGGCAAGCGGAGTGAACTCCATGGGGTCGGCGGTGAGACTAAGCGCGATACCGAGCGCGACCGGCGGCATTGCCCGGTTGGCCTGCGCGCGCGTGGCCGAGGCCGGCAAGGATCCGGTCGTCGTGCTGTCGAAGGCAGGATTGAAGCCGATCGACACAAGCAATCCCGGCGTCCGGCTGGAAGTGCCGACCCTGATCAAGCTCCTCGAACTGGCCGCCGAGGAACTGCACGACGACATATTGGGCTTTCGGCTGGCGCGCGGCTTTGACCTGCGCGAGATCGGTCTTGTCTACTACGTAATGGCCTCGTCCGAGCATGTCGCCGATGCGCTTCGAAACGCCGAGCGATACAGCCGGATCATGAATGACGGCGTCCGTCTGCGTTTCGGCATGGAGGGTCGCACCGCGACAATCGCGCTCGACTACGTCAATGTCGACCGACAGGCAGATCTGCACCAGATCGAGTTCTGGCTGGTGACGCTGGTGCGGATCTGCCGGCAAGTGACGGATGGCCGCCTCGTGCCGTCGCAACTCAAGATGAGGCATCTGCGAAACGGGACGCCCGCCGAGTTCAGGACATTCTTCGGCCGCGACGTCGAGTTCGGTGCCGATGGCGACGCCGTCTCCTTTCCGGCGCCGGTGGCATTGCTTCCGCTGGTGGGGCGCGACGGCTACCTGCACGAATTGTTGCGCCGTTACGCGGATGAGGCGCTTGCGCGCAAGCCGCAGGACCGCGCGACGGTCCGCTCAAGGGTGGAGGAGGCGCTGACCGATTTGCTGCCACACGGCAGGGCCGTCGCGCCGGAAGTCGCACGGCGGATCGGATTGAGCACCCGCACCTTGTCGCGCAAGCTCGGCGAGGAGAAGACGTCGTTCGCCGAGATACTCGACCAATTGCGAGCCGCGCTCGCCAAGCGCTATCTCGACGACGAAATGCTCCCTGTATCCGAGGTCGCGTGGTTGCTTGGCTATCGCGAGGTCAGCTCGCTGACGCATGCGTTCAAGCGATGGACCGGCACGACACCACGGCAGTTTCGGTCTGGGCAGTCTCAATAGATCTGTGCCGACGTCATTCCGCGCAGGGCTGCGGGACGGCGCGATATCCCAATTCATTGGCCGCCAATCACAAGACTGATGGGCCCGCCATTGCTACGGGTACCGTCCCGAGCGGGCCGACCCGCAGGCCGGATACCTCATGACCCGTCTCGATCTTCTCTTCATCATCTCGGTCGTATGGTTCGTAGGCCTGTGTTGCGCCGCAGCGTGGCTGCTGCTCGCCTAGCGGCGCATTCTCGATTGCCGCGCGTGTCGATTCAGTCGGTATCCAAAGCGTCATAGCGACGCCGCGATGCCATCGACAGTTTGCCGAACGCGAAGATAACCCTGGTGACGAGGCCGATTTTCGATCCGTCCTCGCCAAGAAGCGTATCGTCGGACAGGCGTGACCAGCTTCTTGCCTCGGCCATCCAGACAAACCGGTTGGCCGGGTCCTGGCTTGCAAGCTGCCGACAAAGCGCTGCGCGCGAACTTAGTTCGAACTGACTCACCATCATCCCTCCCTGCCAGAAGCGCGATGTACGCAGCGAGTCGTACGCCGCGCCCCGCGCCCCGCCAATTGCACTCGTGGTCATTGTCCCAAGGAACATGTCACCGGGACTGTCCAAGCCGCGCGCCGCCCGCAGGGCGATGTCGCGAAATCTCAATTTGTTGATCTGGCTCAAGCGATGCCGGGCGGAAACGCCATGAAGATTGACTGCTGCAGTATGCGTGCGCGTGCCAGATGGACCGTCTCGCAAGCCTCAGCAAGTGCTTCACAATAACGCGCCGCGGCAAATGCGACGGCGGGTTCAATTTGGGCAACCACGTCCATGCAGGTTGCATTGCTTTGCCGCCGTCGTCCGTTGCTTGCCAGACGAAGATCTGCCGCGGCGATAGCGCCGACGATGCCGGTTCTGCGATATCTGCTCTATGTCGGCAGCGCGTTGCTCGTGCTGCTCTTCGTTGCGGATGCCGGTCTTACGGATCGCCCGGCTGGACACGGCGGACCTGGTCCCTCGGCCGCTATCCGCATCCATTCCGACCGGAAATTGCCGGAGCGCGTCGTTCTCGACACCAGCCAGCCCACGATCGTTCCGGTGGAGATCGCCAAGGCCGAGCCTGGCGCGCCGCTCGGCGACAATTCTCCGGAGACGCGGGCGCGCGAGGCATTTGCGCAGCTGCAACCGCCTGATGCCGACCAATCCAATCGCGTCAGTCGGTAAGGCCTGAAGCGAAGCCGCAGCGTCAAAGCAAAATTGCAAGGAGGCACATCGAACGACGTATCCGGCTCGTGGCGCGGCCGCCACAGTATGGCTGGTCCGGCTACCAGGTGTGGTGAGCATGTTCAATCTTCGACCAGGGCGGCGCCGGCCGCTGACGGTGATCAACGAATGCAGTCCAGGCATCGCCTGCTGAAACGATCCTCAAGACCCGGAGTTGCTGACATGAGTAAATCGTCAAGGTTTGAACGGTTCGCTCGCCGCGAGGCTCTTTCGTTGCCGGGATGGGCCGCAACTCGGCCCGCGACATGATCTCGCCGGTTATTGATGGTCGGCAGATGTCCGCTTGATCGAGAATTGGAAGCCGATGGATGCCGCAGACCTGGTACGTCACGTTTGAGGTGAACAAGCGCGGGACCTTGCCGAAGCGGCGAAGCCCCCGGGAGACGCGCATGTTCGAGAGCGAAGCCGACGCGAGGAGTTTCGCGCGAGAGAAATTCGATGAGGGATTGATCGTCTTCGCGGGCACGGTCAATCCCTTTTTGCCCCGACGGTTGATCCCCTCGAGCGACATTCCGTCCTGGATCGAGCAGGGCCAGGGCGAGGAGGTTGCCGGTCACGAGGCCAAGCGCGACCTGGAGAAATAGCCGACGCAATCACGGCCGGTCCTTGGCGATGACGAGAAGCGACGCTTGGCGGGCAGGCGGCTTTCCGCCATTCGGATGTCGAGCCAAGTCATTGATGGGCCGAGCCATTAACCGGCCAACTCATCGAGGCCCCCGGCGGGACCGATCAGCGTCGAGTTCCAGCTTCGAGTTTGAAATGTCTTGGGTGTTGCCATTATGGCACGTGGAGATTGTACTCTCGCCCGTAGAGTTTCAGCTGGAAGTTGGGGTTATTTGCATTGCAACAATCCGTCGTTTCGACAATTCAGAAACGGCCGGCAAGGAGAGAGACGATGAAAAGGCTTCTGCTGACAACCGTTGGTCTGATGGCGCTGTGCGCGGCGGGGACCGCCATGGCTGCCGATATGGCCGTGAAGGCGCCGCCGCCGGCACCGATTATTCCCATCTACAACTGGACCGGTTTCTACATCGGCGGCAATGGTGGCTGGGCGCATAACCACAACTGCGTGGATTTCCTTGACGGGACTGGCCTAGTCGTCGCTACCGGCTGCAACGATCGGTCCGGTGGCGTCATCGGTGGCCAACTCGGTTATCGCTGGCAGGCCAGCCAGTGGGTGTTTGGTCTGGAAGCTCAGGGTGATTGGGCGGATCTCAGCAACACGCGTGTGATCGGTGCCACGGGGCTCTCAGCCCGCGCCAAGACCAGTGCCATCGGCCTCTTCACCGGCCAGATCGGCTACGCCTGGAATGCGTCACTGTTCTACGTGAAGGGCGGCGCGGCGGTGACCGACAACCGCCTCAGCGTTCTTGACGCCTTCGGCACCGAACTCGCGGCGCAAAGCGCGACCCGCTGGGGCGGCACCGTGGGTGTGGGCTGGGAGTATGGCTTCGCACCGAATTGGTCAGCCGGTATTGAGTACGACCATCTGTTCATGGGGCACCGCAATAATTCGTTCACGGCCCCTGCTGTTACTGCCCGCTTTGTGAACGACCGGATCAACCAGGACGTGGACATGCTCACTCTGCGCGTGAACTACCGCTTCGGCAGTTACGGTAGCCCGGTCGTCGCGAAGTACTGACGTCTCCCGGTCTGACTTCTTCAGGGGGCCGGCAGCAGTGCCGGCCCTCATTTTTTTGCGATACTGTCGCGGTACGCAAGTCAGCACCTGCCAATGGCTGGCCTCGTTGTGGAACTCCTCTGTTTGGAGCCGTTGTCGGTGTCGGCGCTCTGCCTGCGAGCTGATTCACATCAACAAAGGCACCGCGCCCGCGCGACCATGGCGCAGGGCACAGAATGACGACGGCAAGAGCGCTCGTTCGATAAGATCCGAAACAGGGTTTACCAACCGGAGTAGTAGCTCCGTCTCGCGTAATAGCCGCCATAACTGCCGTAGGCGCCATAAGCGCTGGGCGGACAATAATCGTAGCTGTATACTCCGCTGTCGACGGGGTATCCGGCACCGGTATAGGAGTATCCTCCA
This sequence comes from uncultured Alphaproteobacteria bacterium, assembly GCA_963819355.1. Taxonomy (GTDB): domain Bacteria; phylum Pseudomonadota; class Alphaproteobacteria; order Rhizobiales; family Xanthobacteraceae; genus Bradyrhizobium. The sequence goes on from CAWFVZ010000010.1 coordinate 23,350, forward strand.
CCGTAGTAGGGATTTCCGCCATAGTAGCCGGAGCTTGCGATCGCGCCGCCGACGACCGCGCCTGCGACGACGGCGCCCGCTCCCCATCCGCGATAGCCATAGCCTCTATATCCATAGCCTCTGTAGCCATATCCGACGCCGCGATAACCCAGGCCACGATAGCCCCATCCCGCTCCGCGGTAGCCGCCGCCATAACCCCAGCCGCCATAGCGCGCCTGCACGACGTCGTTGTCGAGCATGGCTTTCATTGCGCCGACATTGATCGGCAACGGCGCGGCGTCGCTTCGGGGTGCAGAAATGAACGTGCCGGCGACAGTAACGATTGCTGCAAATGCTGCCTTGAAAAACGTCATAACGTCCTCCGCATGGGTTGAAATATCGACTGACCGGCGAGGGACGGATTCCGTCGCGCGGGCGGGCATCAACGTGCAGGTGACATGTTTGCGGCCATCGCCGAACCAGCCTTGATGTAAATCAACGGGCGCGGACCGCGGCCGTGAACGGCCCCGACAGGTCACCGGCTCGCTTGCCCGAGGCGCAGCACCAGATGGATCGTCTGCGGGTCGCGGCGCGCGGCCGGCCTGAAACCGAACTTGCCGAACACGGCCAGCATCGCCGTGTTCTCCGGCAGCACTTCGGCCGTGAGCTCGTCCAGTCCCGCATTGCCGGCGATCCTGCCGAGGTGATTCATCAGGATGGAGCCGACGCCTCGTCCCTGCCAGGCATCGATGACGACGAACGCCATCTCGGCCCGCCCAGGCTCGAAGACGATGTACCGACCGCCTCCGACGATGATGTCCCGGCCGGATTGTTCGGCCAGCACCACCAGCGCGACGTGATTGGTGAAGTCGACGTCCATGAAGAAAGCGCGCTCCTTGTCGGAGAAATGGCGCTTCATCGCGAAGAACCGGCGCCGCAACGATTGCGGGCTGGTCTGCTCCAGTGCGGCGAGCATGTCGGCCTCATCCTCCGGCCGCAGCGCCCGGATCTCGACCGGCGTGCCGTCGCGCAACTGCTCTCGTGCCTTGTATCTGGCGGTGTCCGGCATGCGGGCTCTTGTCTCGAACGGCCGGGGTACGCACGCGCCCGGACCCAGCCGATGAGCCCTTTCGGGGGGCGTGGTCGCTTGATCTGGATCAAGAGCGCGGCGTGACAGCCGCGGCTAGGCTGGTCCGTCGGGCTGGGCACCCTTGACCCATGTCAAGGGGCATCGCGGGGGCATGACAAACTGCCGGGTAGACGAGTTATCCCGTGATGCGGCCGGTGGGCCATGCCGACGACAGCAAGGCCGTCCTGATCCAGGTGGGATCATCATGTTGTAACGGAGCGTTCTTGCCGCCGGTGCAAAAATCATCTTCTGGGGTGCTGCTGTTCCCGCAACAGCCGGCGTTGCAGCTGATCTATGACACCGCGCCAATCGGCCTCGCCTGCCTCTCGCCGGACTGCCGCTATCTCCAGATCAATCAGCGCCTGACCGAAATCTGCGGCATATCGATCGAAGATCATCTGGGACGCTCAGTCAGGGATTGCGTGCCGGCGCTTGCGAACGCGGTCGAGGAGATCGTCCGCTCGATCATGGAGACGGGAGAACCCGTGGTCGGCATCGAGGTGGCCGGGCAGCGCGCCGACCAGGTGGAGGTACGTTCATGGATGACGTACTGGCACCCGCTGCGTTCGCCGAGCGGCGAGATCGTTGCAGTCAACGTCGCCGCGGAAGAGATCACCGAACGCAAGCGCGCCGAGCAGGAAATCAGCAAGGCCAGGGACGCTGCGGAGACTGCGCTGCGAGATTTGCGGCAGATCCAGGAGTCTCTGGTTGAGGCCGAAAAGCTCGCCGCCCTTGGACGGCTGGTGGCCGGCGTCGCCCATGAGATCAACGGTCCCGTCGGCAGCAGCCTGACCGTCGCCTCGACGCTCCAGCAAAGATCGGAAATGTTCGCGGCGGAGGCGGCGCGCGGCCATCTCAGGCGATCGAGCCTGCGGGATTTCCTCGATCTCATCAGCACGGCGTCGGACCAACTGGTGACGAACCTCGGCCGTACCGCTGAACTGGTGCAGTCCTTCAAGCAGGTGGCCGCCGATCGGCAGCAGTTCGACCGGAGGACATTCGATCCGGGCGAGTTGACCGAGCAGGTTCTGTCACGCCTGCAGCGCCAGTCGCGGGACCGCGATATCAGCATCCAGATTCAATGCGAGCCGAATCTTTCGATGGAGAGCTATCCCGGACCGTTCGGGCAGGTCCTGACCAACCTCGCTTTCAATGCCATGACGCACGCGTTCCCGGCGGGGCAGGCGGGCATCATCGATATCAAGCTGCGCGCGGCCGGCGATGCGCATATCGAGCTTGTCATTGCCGACGATGGCTGCGGAATGCCGGCGGATATCAAGCGCCAGGCCTTCGATCCGTTCTTCACGACCCGCCGGCATCAGGGCGCAACCGGGCTCGGCCTGCACATCGTTTACAGTCTCGTGGCGGAACAACTGGGCGGCCGGCTGAAACTCGAAAGCAAGCCGGGCGCAGGGACGATCATCCGGATCATCCTTCCGAGGGTGGCGCCGTCGGGGCAATCCGATGCTCCAGGTGGGCATTGACGCATATCAATGCTTCGCTCTGCGTGGGAATATGATGGGGGCCCGCGAGATGTCAGGCTGCGAAGCTGAACGGATATCCCGATGATTACAGTTCCAGAGCTGGTATCGCAGGCGTTGGGCGCGTTTCTGACCGCGGAAACCAGGGACCGGTTTGGCGCTTCGCACGCGGGCCTGACCGAGTTGCTGCCGTTCGCGGCGAAGCTCACATTGGAGTGCATCGGCAACAGTGACGCGCTTTACCACAACATCGAGCACACGCTGCTCGTGACGCTTGTTGGGCACGACATCCTGACCGGACGTGCGCTGTTGCGGCCGACCACGGCCAACGACTATGCGAACTTCATTCTGGCCTGCCTCGCTCACGACATCGGATATGTGCGCGGCGTCGTCCAGGGCGATGAGGACCAGGAGTTCATTGCGGACGTGAACGGCGGCACCGTTCGCCTGCCACGTGGATCGTCCGATGCCGCGCTGGCTCCCTACCATGTCGACCGCTCGAAACTCTTCGTCCTCGAGCGGCTGGATTCCATCGAAGAGCTGGACGCGGACCGGGTGGCGCGGGCCATCGAATATACCCGGTTTCCCTACACGACGTCCTCGAATGACAGCCTGATCGAAGAAGAAGGGCTGCTGCTGCGGGCCGCCGACCTGATTGGTCAGCTCGGCGATCCCAACTATCTGAGAAAGTCGAATGCGCTGTTCCACGAATTCGAGGAAATCGGCCTGAACAAAACGCTGGGATATGCGACGCCGGCGGACATCGTTTACAAATATCCTCAGTTCTACTGGACCAATGTCGCTCCGCAAGTCCAGACGGCGATACGTTATCTCAACGTGACGTCGCGCGGCCGCCAGTGGATCGCAAGTCTCTATGGCAACGTATTCCGGGCCGAGCGTGAGATGAACCTGTCGGGACCGCAGCCGTAGCAGCTGCCGACCCTGCCGCTCGCTTGATCTGGATCAAGATCGCCGCACCAGAGCGGGGACTAGGCTTGCCTGCAACATGCGTGGCCATGGCTGAAGGCGCGTCCGTGAGAACACTCCGCCAGATCATCTCCGGAGACGAGATCATCCAGCTTGTGATCCGGCTGGGGTTACTCGCGGTCCTGATCGTCTGGACGCTGCTTCTGATCCGTCCGTTCGTGCCGATCCTGGCCTGGAGCGTCGTGCTCGCCGTCGCGCTCAATCCGGTGTTTCAGCGCCTCGCCAAAATGCTCGGCGGCCGGCCGAAGCTTGCGGCAGGGATACTCACCCTCATCAGTCTGGCCATTGTCATCGGACCCGCCACCTGGCTCGGCATGGGTGCCGTCGATGGGATCAAGGATCTTGCCGGGCAAATGACAGCGGATGAGGTGCTGGTTCCCTCGCCACCTCAATCGATCAAGGATTGGCCCCTCGTCGGGCCACAGCTATTCGATCTCTGGGATCAGGCCTCGACCAATCTTCGTGCGCTGCTGCGCGAGGTGGTGCCGTATCTCAAGCCCTTCGCGACGACTTTGCTTGGATTTGCAGGCAATGCCGGTGTGGGAACGGTCAAGTTCCTGCTGTCAGTAGTCGTGGCCGGCGTCCTGTTTCCGTACGGTCCGCAGCTCGTTGGCGCAAGTCGCGACTTTCTATCGCGGATCGTTCCTGAACAGAGCGAGCATTTTCTCGACCTCGCCGGTACCACCATCCGTGCGGTAGCCCAGGGTGTGATCGGCATTGCGATCGTCCAATCCCTGCTCGCCGGTATTGGCTTCAAGCTCGCCGGCATCGGCGCCGCGGGACTGCTGGCGTTCGTGGTGCTGTTGCTGTCGATCGTGCAGATCGGCGGAGCGATCGTCATCCTGCCCGTCATCATCTGGATCTGGACCGACAAGGAGTTTCCGATCGCGCTTCTGCTGACTGTGTTTCTCGTGATCGTATCGGTGCTCGACAACATCCTGAAACCGGTCGTGATGGGGCGCGGCCTGACCACGCCCGCACTCGTAATCCTGATCGGGGTGATCGGCGGAACCCTCTTCCATGGCATCATCGGCCTCTTCATCGGACCGATCATTCTGTCGGTGGCCTGGGAGCTGACGGTCGCCTGGATTCGCACGGAAAGTGTTCCGCCCGGCGCAGCTGGCGGCCGAGCGTTGACCTAAATCAACATTGGCGGGTGCGAAGGCCTTTGAATGAAATCGACACGACGATGAGGTCGAACCATGTCGATGGAAATGCCTGTATTGCCCGGTGGCGCGATGTCCGGACTTGTCGCTTCGGCGGTCGAATACATGGTCGATGCCGGACAACGGAGCATCCTGTTTCTCGACGTGATGCGCCAGCGCGGCGACCAGTATCGGGAGCATGTCGCCCAGACCGCGCCGCACGTCCTGCAATATGCCGCCGAATTGATCATCGACGGCCGCACGCTGGACCAGCCCGTCAATTACGTGCTGGTCCGCATCATCCCGCCCAGTGATGTCGAGATCGATCCGGCACGACGGCCGTTCGTGGTGGTCGATCCGCGCGCCGGACACGGTCCGGGCATCGGCGGATTCAAAGCCGACAGCGAGATCGGCGTTGCGATGAAAGCGGGGCATCCCTGCTACTTCATCGGCTTCCTGCCGGAGCCGATGCCGGGACAGACCATCGAACGCATCGCACACGCCGAGGCGCTGTTCATCGAGAAGGTCATCGGTCGCCATCCGGAAGCTGACGGCAAGCCCTGCGTGATCGGCAATTGCCAGGCCGGCTGGGCCGTCATGATCCTGGCGTCGCTGCGGCCCGAGCTGTTCGGGCCGCTGATCATCGCCGGTGCACCGCTCGCCTATTGGGCCGGCGTGCATGGCAAATATCCGATGCGCTATTCGGGCGGACTGCTGGGCGGAAGCTGGCTGACGGCGCTAGTCAGCGATCTCGGCGCCGGCAAGTTCGACGGCGCCTGGCTGGTGCAGAACTTCGAGAGCCAGAATCCCTCGAACACGCTCTGGAGCAAGCAGTACAACGTCTATTCCAAGGTCGACACCGAGGCCGATCGCTATCTCGAATTCGAGCGCTGGTGGGGCGGGCACGTCAACCTCAATGCCGAGGAGATCCAGTTCATCGTCGATGAGCTCTTCGTCGGCAACAATCTCGCCGCTGGCAACATCAGGATGTCCGACGGCCAGCAGGTGGACTTGCGCAACATCAGGTCGCCGATCGTGGTGTTCTGCTCGAAGGGCGACAACATCACGCCGCCGCAGCAGGCGCTGGACTGGATCCTCGAGTGCTACGCCGATGTCGACGATATCAGGGCCTATGGGCAGACCATCGTCTACACCGTTCACGAGAGCGTCGGCCATCTCGGCATCTTCGTCTCCGGCGGCGTTGCCAAGAAGGAGCACGCGGAGTTTTCCAGCAACATCGACCTGATCGACGTGCTGCCGCCCGGGCTCTATGAGGCAACCTTCGAGGCCAAGGGCGCCGACACCACGCACGCCGACCTCGCCGTCGGCCAGTGGGTGATGCGCTGTGAGGCGCGGACGCTCGACGACATCCGGGCCATGGGCGGCAATTCGCCCGAGGACGTGCGGCGGTTCGCCGCGGCCAAACGCGTCTCGGAGCTCAATCTCGCTGCCTATCAGAAGTTCGTCCAGCCCTGGATCAAGGGCATGGTGGCGCCGCACACGGCAGAGTTGATGCGCAATCTGCATCCGCTGCGGACGCAGTATGAGGCGTTCAGCAGTCAAAATCCGTGGATGACCGCGGTGAAGTCGGCTGCCGAAGGGATGGAGGAGAGCCGCAAGCCGGTTTCGAAGGACAATCCCTTCCTGGCGTTTCAGGAGCAGGTCTCCAAGCAGATCGTGCAAGCGCTGGACAGCTGGCGCGATTCACAGGAAGCGCTGAGCGAGGCGATCTTCCTCAACGTCTACGGCTCGCCGGCGCTCCAGGCCGCGGTCGGGATCGATCCGAAGGCAGAACCGTCACACCGGCGTGAGATGTCTGCCGAACACCGCGCCATGCTCGAGAAGCGAATCGCCGAGCTCAAATCCAGGATCGGCGAAGGTGGGCTTCGCGAAGCGGCCATTCGGGCCCTGCTTTATGTCGGCTCGGCGAGAGGAATGGTGGACGAGCGCAGCATCGAGGCGCTGCGTCTGGTTCGTCGTGATTACGACGGAGCGCGCCTGACCCTGCCCGAGTTCAAGATGCTGGTCCGCGAGCAATTCTTCATGCTGCTGCTCGATCGCGAGGCGGCCTTGGCTGCGATCCCGAAGCTGCTGCCCGACGATGTCAATCAATGCCGAGCGGCCTTCGCGGCTGTGAGCGAGGTGTTGTCTGCCAGCGAGGAAATTACCGGCGAGCGCGCGAGCCGCCTGCAGCATATCGCGGCGCTGTTCGGTCTCGATGCCGGCGAGACGTCGGGGAAGGCGTCGAACGTTGCCCCTTTCGATCCCAGGGCGAGGGCGTCGTAACACTGGTGGGAAGGAGCGGCCTCATGTCAGCCGACGCGACGCAGACACAGTCTCCGAGCAAATACGACCGCTTGATCGCGGCCGCCAAGGCTGTACCGCCGGCCCCGACGACCATCGTGGTCCACCCTTGTGACGAGACGTCGTTGCGCGGCGCCGTCGAAAGCGCGCAGGCCGGGATCATCCGGCCGATCCTGGTCGGCCCTGACAGGAAGATCCGGGATACGGCCGCGAGACACGGTCTCGACATCGCGGGTTTCGAGATTGTCGATGCCGCGCATAGCGACGAATCTGCCGCCCGGGGCGTCGAGCTGATCCATGCCGGCAAGGGCGAACTGCTGATGAAGGGCAGCCTGCACACCGACGAGCTGATGCGCGCCGTCACAGCGAAAGTTGGCGGTCTGCGCACCGACCGGCGCATCAGCCATGTCTTCGTGATGGACGTTCCGGCCTATGCCGAGACCATCTTCGTGACGGATGCTGCCATCAACATCTTTCCCGATCTCGACGCCAAGCGGGACATCATTCAGAACGCGATCGATCTTTTTAATCAGGCGGGCTTCGGCACATCGCCGCGCGTGGCCATCCTGTCAGCCGTCGAAACCGTGACCTCGAAGATTCCGTCCACGATCGAGGCGGCGGCCCTCTGCAAGATGGCCGATCGCGGCCAGATCACCGGCGGGCTGCTCGATGGACCGCTGGCGTTCGACAACGCCATCGATATGGAGGCGGCGCGGATCAAGGGGATCAAGTCCGAGGTTGCCGGCCGGGCGCAGATCCTGGTCGTGCCCGACCTCGAGTCCGGCAACATGCTGGCGAAGAACCTGGCTTATTTCGCCAAGGCTGATAGCGCCGGCATCGTGCTCGGAGCCCGGGTGCCCGTCGTCCTGACGTCGCGCGCGGATTCGCCGCGTGCACGGATGGCGTCCTGCGCGGTGGCGGCGCTTTATGCCCATGCAAGGCGCCAGCAAGCTCCAACGATCGCCGCGTGAGCGCCATGGACACCATCCTTGTCGTCAATGCCGGCTCCTCCAGCGTCAAGTTCCAGATCTATTCGATCGAGGGCGAAGGAACGCTGCGACAGCAGCTCAAGGGGCAGATGGACGGCATCGGCAGCCGGCCGCGCCTGCGCGCGAGCGGCGCCGGTGGCGATCCGCTTGCCGATCGTGCCTATCCGATCGAAGCAGTGCCGGACGTCCCGGCCGCGATGGACATCGCCGGCGCCTGGCTGCGGGACGAGCTTCGCATCCACCCCATCGCTGTCGGCCACCGTGTCGTTCACGGCGGACCTGACTATGACCGCCCGATCCGGATCGACCATGGTGTCGTGACCCGCCTCGAGAAGTTCATCACGCTGGCGCCGTTGCATCAGCCGCACAATCTGGCGCCGATCCGATCGATCCTTGCCAATTTCCCGGCGCTTCCACAGGTCGCCTGCTTCGATACCGCATTTCACCGCACGCATAGCGCGGTTGCCGACCATTATGCGATCCCGCATCAGCTTCATGCCGAGGGCGTGCGCCGCTACGGGTTTCACGGTCTCTCCTACGAATACATCGCGAAGACCTTGCCGAATATTGCGCCGAAGATCGCGAAGGGTCGGGTGATCGTCGCGCATCTCGGGAGCGGCGCCTCGATGTGCGCGCTGAACGAGGGACGGAGCGTCGAGAGCACCATGGGCTTCACCGCCCTCGACGGGCTCCCGATGGGGACGCGCCCCGGTCAGATCGATCCGGGCGTCGTGCTCTACCTGATCTCCGAAAAGGGAATGTCGGCGTCCAATGTCCAGAATTTCCTCTATCGCGATTGCGGCCTGAAGGGATTGTCCGGCGTCAGCAACGACATGCGCGAGCTCGAAGCCAGCGACAGCGTCAACGCCAAGCTGGCGATCGACTATTTCGTCTATCGGATCGGGCTCAATGCCGGCATGCTCGCGGCGGCATTGCAGGGGCTGGATGCATTCGTGTTCACGGCCGGCATTGGCGAGAACTCCGCCAGCCTCCGCGCGCGCGTCTGCGATCAGCTCGGCTGGCTGGGCGTCGGCATCGATCAGGCGGAAAACGCCCGTCATGCGCGGCTGATATCGCACTCGCACAGCCTCATTCCCGTCTATGTCGTGCCGACCGACGAAGAACTGATGATCGCACAACACACGCTGTCGCTGCTGATGAACGCACCACCGTCCACCCCTAGACATGAGAGAGCGTCATGATTCCCGCATTTCCGGAAACCAAGGTCGCCCTCAAGGGCAAGAAGGGCCTCGTCGTCGGCATCGCCAACGACCAGTCGATCGCATGGGGATGCGCCCGGGCGTTCCGTGCGCTCGGAGCGGACCTCGCGGTGACCTATCTCAATGAACGCGCCAAAAAACATGTCGAGCCGCTGGCGGAGGCACTTGAAGCGCCGATCTTCATGCCGCTGGACGTCATGGTGGAGGGGCAGACAGAGGAGGTGTTCGCGCGGATCGAGAAGGACTGGGGGCAGCTCGACTTCCTGCTGCATTCGATCGCGTTCTCGCCGAAGGAAGCCTTGCACGGGCGCGTGGTGGACGTCGGCCGCGACGGTTTTCTGAAGACGATGGAGGTCTCCTGCTGGTCGTTCATGCGGATGGCTCACCTGGCCGAGCCGCTGATGAAGAACGGCGGCACGATGTTCACCATGACCTATTACGGCAGCCAGATGGTGGTCGAGAACTACAACGTGATGGGCGTGGCCAAGGCGGCGCTCGAAGCATCCGTTCGCTACATTGCGGCCGAACTGGGCCCGAAAGGCATCCGCGTGCACGCGATCTCGCCCGGTCCGCTCGCCACACGCGCGGCGTCAGGCATCCCGGACTTCGACGAACTGATGGACAAGGCGCAATCCAAGGCGCCGGCGCGCAGCCTCGTCAGCATCGACGACGTCGGCAACGCCACGGCATTCCTGGCCCTCGACGGTGCCAAGCTCATCACCGGAAGCGTTCTCTATATTGACGGCGGCTATCACATCATCGACTGACTGCCGCTCAGCGATAGTGCAGCGCGATCAGCTCGGCGACGCAGGCCGGGCGCTTGCCGCCCTCGATCTCGATCACGAGATGATAGTTCACGCGCAGGCCGTCGGGCGGCACGTCCTCCGATTCTGCGACGGTGACGCGGCCGCGCAGTTTCGAGCCCGCCGGCACCGGCGAAAGGTACCTGATCCTGTCCGCTCCGTAGTTCAGGGTGCTGCGCAAGCCCCTAAAGCCCATCACCGAGCGGATGAACATCGGTGCCAGCGCCAGCGACAGCAGGCCGTGGGCGATGGTGGTGCCGCCGGGCAATTCCCTGCTCGCGCGCTCCTGGTCGATGTGGATCCACTGCTCGTCGCAGGTCGCTTCGGCAAACTTGTTGATCCGATCCTGCGTCACCTCGATCCAGTCACTAGCGCCGATTTCGGTGCCCACCGCGGATCTGATCTCGTCGAAATCGCCAAATATCCGCATGTCCCTCACCTCGTCAGATTTTCATTTCCGGGACATGGTCGGGAACGACGAGGTCGGCCTCCGTCACCGCCATGACTTCGCCGATACTGATGCCCGGCGCGGTCTCCAGCAGGGTTGCCTTGCCGTCGGGGAAAGCGATCACCGCCATGTCGGTGACAACCAGATGCACGGGGCGTGCCGAGGTCAGCGGCAGCGTGCATTTTGCGACGATCTTCGACTTGCCTTTCGCCGCATGCTGCATGGCGACGATGACCCGCTTGGCGCCAGTGACGAGGTCCATCGCGCCGCCCATGCCCGGCACCATCTTGCCGGGGATCATCCAGTTGGCGAGGAGGCCTTGCGCGTCGACCTGAAGGCCGCCGAGCACGGTAACGTCGACATGGCCACCGCGGATCAATCCGAACGACATCGCGCTGTCGAAGGTGCTGGCGCCGGGCAGCGCGCTGATCGGGCGTCCGCCGGCGTCCGTCAGCGTCGGATGCGCCAGGCCCTGCTCGGGGATCGGCCCGGTGCCGATCAGCCCGTTTTCCGATTGGAAGAATACCTTCAGGTCAGACGGCACGTAGTTCGCGACCAGCGTCGGGATGCCGATGCCAAGATTGACCAGGTCGCCGTTTCTAAGCTCCTTGGCGACACGACGGGCGATAATGGTTTGCGGGTCCATGACATCACCCGTTCGTAATAAGGTAGTCGACCAGCGGCGCCGGCGTCACGACATGGTCAGGCGCGATCACGCCGACCGGCACGATGTTTTCCGCCGTGACGATCACGGTGTCGGCGGCCATCGCCATGATCGGGTTGAAGTTGCGAGAGGTCAGTGCGTAGGCGAGGTTGCCGAGGTAGTCGGCCAGGAAGGCGTGGACCAGCGCGAACTGCGCACGCAACGCCGTCTCGAGCAGGAACCGCTTGCCGTCGACTTCGATCTCACGTTTGCCTTCCGCTACCAGCGTGCCGACGCCGGTCGGCGTCAGAACGCCGCCCAGGCCGCATCCGCCGGCACGAATGCGCTCGACGAATGTTCCCTGGGGTATGAGATCGACGGCGATCTGGTTCGCCAGCATCTGCTGCTGCGCCTTCGCATTCAGGCCGATATGCGTTGCGGTCAGCCGTGACACCAGCGCGGTATCGAACAGCTTGCCGACGCCCTTGCCGGGGATCGCCGCATCGTTGCAGATCAACGATAGGCCTGCCTTCTTCTGCCGCACCAGTTCGTCGAGCAGGCGCTCCGGTGTCCCGACACCCATGAAGCCGCCGACCATGACGCTCGCGCCGGCCGGGATCATTGCGACGGCTTCTTCGACGGAAACGGCCTTCATGAGGAGAACTCCGGTCGGTCGGCGCGCCGAGACGGGGCGTTGCACGGATGTTGGCGGGCGGCGGTCACGCCCCTTTGATCTGCGTCAAGACTCCGCATCATTCGCGGACAACTATCCCTAAGCTCTCGAGCGTCTCGCGCCAAAGCCTGCGCACCTCGGCGTGTCGTCGCTCCAGCGCGATGCTGACGGCGTCGCGGAACGGTATCAGGTCGGGCCCTTTCAGGAACAGGATCTGCGCCTGCAACAGCCGGCTGCTTTCGAACTCGATGCGGCGCAACGCCATCACGAAGGGGTCGTTCGCATTGGCCTCGACCGGCAGCAACGCCGCCGGCCGGATCCCGGCGTGGACGGCATGCGCGAGCGTGGCGAGGTGGACCGCTTGCGCCAGGGAGCGATCGGCGATGCCTTCGTTCGGCATCGGAAACCAGGCCGCCTCCCAGGATGCGGCCATGTAGCCCAGGGTTAGATCTGGCACCCACGCGGTTGCGCGCATCAGAAGTGAGACGATCTCGCTCTCACGGTAGAACTGTGCGTTCAATTCGGTCTGCCAGGCGGCTTCGAGCTTGGCGGGCAGGGCGAGGGCGAATTGTCGTGCCAGGGCGCCATGGGCCGAGATCAGGAAAGCGGCGACGCGCGTCTGCTGGCCGCGGCGGTACGCGTCCCTCGGGGTCGAGCGGTCCGAGAAATCCGCTCATGCCGGCGTCCTCTGCACGGGGATGGCGCGCAGATGGTCGTAGCCGGCAGGAAACGGAGTGAGCTCGCCGCCAGGATCTTCCGGCGCAATCCACACCGCCTTGTTGCCCTGCCAGCGTCCGGCCAGCACGTCATCGGCGAAGCGCGCGAGCAGGTCGGCTGTGAGTGCGCCCTTCTCCAGCGTAAAGGCGTGATAGGCGCGCGGGATGATCACGAGCGCGCTGTTGGGAATTTCGGCCCGCAAGGTCTCGTGCAGGGCGCGCGGCGTCAGGAAATCGAACTCGCCGTTCAGGATCATGGTCGGAACGGCGATCGAGGCGAGCTGCGGCGTCAGCGGCTGGAAGTCGAGGAACGACTCCATCAGGTTCTGAAGCGCATAGACGTCATTGACCAGCCAGCCCTGCCGCTTGACGCCGTCGAGCTTGTCGAGCAGCGGCTTCAGCCATTCATCGGACAGGTTCATCGGCAGCAGCAGATCCTGGAGATAGCCGGTGCCGCCCAGGATCAGGCCCGGTGCGCAGGGCGTTGCCGATGCAGAAAGAGCTGCGGCGTGAGTTCGGCAAAGCAGCTCATCGGAACCAGCCCCGAGAGCCGCTCGCCATGCTCGATGGCATAGCGCAGCGCGATCAGGGCGCCGAAGCTGATTCCGCTGAGGAAAACCGGGCCATCGCCGAGCTCGCCGATCAGGCGATGCAGTGCCAGGACCTGGTCGTCCTGATTGATGAAGAGCGCGGGCTTGTCGGACGCGCCCTGGCCGAGCAGGTCGAATGTCGCAACGCGAAACCCGCGCGCAATGAGCGCGTCGCGATAAGCGGTCCATAGCTCGGAATATTGGGTCAGTCCGTTGACCAGCACGTAGGCCGGCGCCTTGGCCGGACCGTCGAGCTCATACCGGATCCGGTAGGAGCCATGGGTGAGGAAAGGCATCGCGGCGATCCGGCAGGAAATTCGTTGCCGAAATCCTCGCGCGAGCCGTGAGGATTCCCTTGAGTTAGATCAAAGGTCGTGCCGCCGCCACTCCTAACGTCAAGCAAAATAAGACCCTGCCGGAGGAATTCGCCATGATTGGAAGACAAGCCATGCGGCGATATCTCATCAGCCTGCTGTTGCTGTTGATCGGGACCTCGCTCGCGGTCGCACAACCCTTCACGCGCCGCTCGTCGCAGATGCAGCACGACGGGCTGAAGAAGACCTACGAGATCGCGAACTTCCGGCTCGGCGGCAAGTACGATCTCGCCGATCCCTCGAAATGGGAGAATGGCGGCGAGGGCGGCGTGACGCTGGAATCGCTCGGTGCCGGCAAGCTGCACACGGCCTATATCGCGATCGGCACACCGCGCCGCAACACCGCCGGCGAGATCACCAATGCCGTCGTCATCAACTCCTATTATTCCGGCGACTCCACCGACATGTATGAGCAGTGGGTCAAGGGCGCCGCCTTGTCAGGCACCGTGCCGATCATTGGCCCGGGCCGGCCGATCGATACCGATCGCTACTACGTCATCATGGTCGATCCGCTCGGGACCTGGGGCGCCAGCAAGCCGTCCGACGGACTCGGCATCAAATTTCCGCAGTACACCTACTATGACATGGTCCAGGCCAATTACCGGCTGCTGCGCGACGGGCTGAAGGTTGCGCGCGTCGCCCTCGTGTCAGGCGTGTCGATGGGCGGTACCCAGACCTATGTCTGGGGTGTGATGCATCCGGAATACATCAATGCGCTGATGCCGATCGGCGGCACGACGCAGTCGGACGCCGAGGATCCCGTCGGCAACTGGACCTTCCAGTTGATGACGGCCGCGATCGAGTCCGATCCGGTGTGGCAGTCGACCAACGGCGACTACTACAAGCTGCCCAAGGAAAAACATCCCGTCCCCGGCATCGCCTTCGGCTGGTCCGTGCTTGGCTTGACCGGCTACGACTTCGCCTACCGGACCACGCAGAGCTTCTCCGCGGTACAACCTGAGGTGTTCTATTGGGATCCGCCGAACGAGAAGGCGGGTACCAGCGTCACCAACCGCGCCAAGCTGTACGACGCCGTCGATCTCGTCTGGCGCAACCGCGTCGGCGAGGCCCACAACGTCAATCCCTATCTCGGCCGCATCCAGGCGCGCACGCTGGTGATGCATATCTCCAACGACCTCTGGCTCAACTTCAAGCTGGCCGAGCGCGCCGTCGATCGCGTGCCGGGCGCGCAGCTCATCGCCGAGGAGAGCCCGGTCGCCCATTACGGCGTGTTCTCGATCATCAACCATCGCAAGAACGACCCGAAGTTCGTCTCCTTCATGGACGACGTGGCGAGCCTCGATCGTGCGCAGAAATTCGTCGACAAGAACTATCGCGTGCCCGGCGTCGCCGACGACATCGACCCGAACAAGTCATTCTGGAAGGAGTTCGTGACCTATCCCTATCCGGTCAAATACGCCAACGCCAAGGACAAGAGCGGCAATTCCTGGCAGATCGGCTACATGGATGAATATGCCGGCACCGACAAGGACCCGAAGATCCTCGTCATCATCCATGGCAAGGGAGCCTTCGGCGGCCACTACGGCAATATCATGCAGTACGCGCTGCGCAGCGGCCTGCGCGTGATCGTGCCCGACCTGCCGCATTACGGCATGTCCGGACCCGGCAATCTCGACAAGAGCCCGGCGCGCACCATGCAGGACATGCGCGAGGTCATCTACGATCTGGTGGTCAACCAGCTCGGCGTCAAGAAGGCGTATTATCTTGGCCATTCGCTCGGCGGGCAGTTCGTGATGGGTTACGCGCTGACCTGGCCGGAGGCCGTGCAGGGCCTCGCGCTGGAGGCGCCGTCCGGCCTCGAGGAATATCCGCGCGAGATCACCATCGCCAAGGGTAAGAAGGCGCCGCTGTTCGACCCGGCCTTCGATCATGACTTCGACAAGTGGCGGGCGACCTGGGACCAGACGGGGATACTGGCCGCGGAGAAGGCACGTGACGAGCAGAACATCCGTGACTTCTTCTTCTTCAAGAAGCGCGACCCTGAAACCGGCGCGGTGTCAGCGGCCAAGAGCGGCTATTTCTTCAACGACAGTGAATATGCCCGCTTTCACACCGAGCAGAGGGTCGGGCTGACCAAGGGTAATCCCAAGGAGCTCGAGCAGTGGTGTAACGTGTTCATCTACGACGTCTATACAATCGGGGCGGAGCTGCAGCAGGATGATCCGAAGAACCTCTACGAGCGGCTCACGCAGATCAAGGCGCCGATCTTCCTCGCCTTCGGCGACAAGGAGCCATTCATCCCGACGCCCGCGTTCAACGGGCTGACGGACCTCGGACGCGACGTCATCACGCCATTCATGTCGCGCATGACCAATGCGGGCAGCCGGCCGATTCTCAAGATCTACCCGGAGACCGGGCATTTCATCCATACCGACAACCCGGTCGAGTACCCGGTCGACGTCGTGGATTTCGTGATCAAGGGAAGTGTCGACACCTCATCGCCGCTCGGGACCGATCGCATGATCAAGGGCTCGGTGGTTTCGGCCTTGCCGGTGGCACCGACGCCGGCCGGCGCCGCGCCCACCGCCGGCTTGAACAAATAGGACAGGTTCATGCCGAGGGTGCAGGCGGGCGAAATCGAGCTGGGTTGGCGGCAATGGGGTGACGGCGACGTCACCGTCGTCTTCATCCATGGCAATCTCGCCAGCAAGGACTGGATCGAGCTCGCCGCACCGTTGTTTCCGAACGGCCTGCGCGTCATCGGCATCGACTGGCGCGGCTGCGGCGAGAGCGACCGGCCGAAGCCCACGGTCGACTACACCAATTACTCGATGCAGCAGCATGCCGAGGACATGCTGGCGGCGCTCGATACGCTGAACATCGGATACTGCCATCTCGCCACGCATTCGACCGGCGGCATCATCGCAGCGCGCATGCTGCTGGCGCAGCCACGGCGGTTCGGGCGGGTGTTCGCGCTCGATCCGGTCACGCCGCTCGGCATGTCCTTCAATGTCGACCAGATCGGGCTGTTCCGGGCGATGATGGCAAGCAAGGAGTTGACGCGGGCCGTGATGGCAACCGCTGCCTCCTCGCTGTTCGTGCCGGAAAGCATGGCGCCGAATATGATCCCGCGATTTCGTGCGGGAATCGAGGACATTCAGGCGTTGTTCGACCGGATTATCGAGCAGACCTTTGGCGTCTCCGAAGGCATCTGGATCGGGACGCCGGTTAATCTCACGCGCGAGAGAGAGAGCCGGGAGCTGGAGCGCCGCATGCCGGACATCGGGCATTCGCATCTGGTGCTATGGGGTGAGTGGGACGGCTGGATTGCGCCTGCGGATCTGCGCAAGATGGCCGAGGCGATGCCGGATTGCCGGCTCGTCGTCGTGCCCCGCGTCGGACATTCGATAAATCTTGAACTGCCCGCGCTCTACGCCGGCTATTTCGGCGCATGGTTCGGGGGACTTGCAGCTTAACCAGGAGGAATGAGCCATGGCCGACATCAATCCATCCGCCGAGGGCGTTCGTACGATGCTAACCGAGACGCTTGGCCGTCTGCGCAAGGCCAATGCGGAATATTTCGAGCAGCTGGAAAAGGGCCTGGGCGCCTCGCCGCTGCCGATCGCCAACCAGGCCAAGGAGTTCTGCGGCTACATGCAGCGTAACGTCACCGCGACGTTCGACCTCGGCGACAAGCTCATTCAGGCCAGAGACATGCAGGACGCCCTCAAGATCCAGTCCGATTTCTTCCAGGAGCAGATGCGGTTGCTCGCCGATCAGACCAGGAGCATGGGCGAGTCCGCGATGAAGGCGGCGACGGGGGCCTTTATGCCCAAGACCTGACGCCCAAGACCTGACGCTCAAGACTTGAGCTGCGCGGGGCGCGCGATGGCGGTTCAATTCCTGCTTGGCACCTTCATCAGCGTGATCAACATCATGATTCACGCGCTGGTGACTGTTGCGGCTATCGACATCGCCCGTACCGCCGGATTGAAGCACACGTCACGGCCTCGATCGCATTTGATGGCCGTAATGGTCATGACTGCTGTCATTTTGATGGTCGCACACACGGTCGAGGTCCTGGTCTGGGCGCTGGCCTACGCCATCGTCGGCGCGGCGCCGGAGGGAAGCGAATTGCTGTATTTCACCTTCGTGAACTACACCACGCTCGGCTATGGCGATATCACGCCCGTGGAGGGGTGGCGGCTGACGGGACCGATGACCGCGATGAACGGCATCCTGATGTTCGGATGGTCGACCGCCGTCCTGTTCGAGGTGCTGCGCAAGACAATCGAACATCTCGCCGCGATCGCAGCGCCCGGGTTCAATTCTGAAGATCGAGGCTAGCGAGCTGCTGCTTGTCGAGCAACACGATCTGGCGCTGATTGTTGCCGATGAAGCCGAGGATACCGAGTTCATGCAGCCGCGACAGCGCGCGGGACACGGTCTCCAGCGTCAATCCAAGATAATCCGCGATGTCGCGCCGCGACATCGGCAGCGCCATGATGCCGGCCGCGGTCAGCCGCTTGTCCATCTCGAGCAGGAAAGCCGCGACTCGCTCCAGCGACGTCTTGCGGCCGAGCAGCAGCATGTGGTCTTCCGCGTGCTGAAGGTTGCTGGTGGTCATGGTCAGCAGGTTGCGAGCAACCATCGCGTCGCCTTCGGCGACGAGTTCGAGGCTTTGCCGCCTGACCAGTCTAACTGTGGTGTCGACGATCGCCTCTGCCGTAAATCTGTGCTCGCTGCCGTTTTCCAGCCCGAAGATGTCACCCACCAGGTGGAACGCGCCGATCTGCCGACGGCCGTCGGACAGCAGCTTGTAGCTTCGCACCGCGCCCAGCTTGACCTGGTAGACGTAGTCTGCCGGCTCCTTCTCGCCGTAGATCTCGGTGCCTTTTTTGTACGTAAATTCGTTTAAACTGATAATCGGATTTGAATCGCTGGTCATCCCGAGTTCGCGAAGCGAATTGGGGCGCGGAGAAGCATCGGCGGCATTGCGTACGAACATGGCCAACTCCCGAACTGATGATGACGCGATAGCCCGCCAGGAGACTTTTTTCATCGACTGGGGGAAGGAGCCGCCGATTTCCCCAATTCCCGCGGGGGTTGTTTACGCTAAAGTCGGCTTTTACAGCCATTGTCTCTAGGTTCATTGTACCAAGGGACAGGGCGGCGATTTGGTGCGCGAAGCGAGATGCCCATCATGGGGGCTGTCCGATTGGCGTTGAATATGGTTGGATCGGGATATTTCGGCATAATGATTGCTGTTCGAGTATATCGTGGCCTCGGATTTGCGGTGCGGCGGCCGGTTCCCGTCGAGTTGCTTTGGACTAGACTTCGCGATCAACTTGTCTGTCGACGGTTCCGTGAGTAGCTTGAGAGGGGACATTGCCTGGCTTCGTTTACGTCGTGGACGACGACGCGTCGTTTCGAACGGCGATCGAGCGCCGTCTCAAGCTCGCCGGCTATGAGGTCGTGACCTACTCATCGGCACAAGGGTTGCTGGACAATCTTCCAGCGGCTGACGAGCCCGGATGCATCCTCCTTGACGTGCAAATTCCGGGACTGAGCGGGCCCGAACTGCAAGCCCGTCTCGTCGAACGCGGCTCGATGCTGCCGATCGTGTTCCTTACCGGCCATGCCGATACCGCGACGACCGTGCGCGCCATCAAGGCAGGCGCGGAAGATTTTCTGACCAAGCCGGTGTCGTCGGAGCAATTGATCGACGCGATCGAACGCGCATTGACTCGCCAGGAGGCTTTCCGCGGCCAACAGAGCAAGCTCGAACTCGCTGCGTGCCCTGGTGACCTCACTGACACCGCGCGAACGGCAGGTCTTCGATTTGATCGTGCGCGGCAAGATCAACAAGCAAATCGCCTATGAACTCGGAACCACCGAACGCACGGTCAAGGCGCATCGCCACCAGGTGATGGAGAAGATGCAGGTACCTTCGTTCGCCGAACTGGTTTCGATCGCTGAACGCCTGGGCCTGCTCGATCCCCGGAAGAAGTAAGTAACCAGTCGGTACATGCATCCATCGTCTGGTTCTCGCCCGCGCAACCTGTACGATGGGACAATATGAAAGCTTCTTGACAGAATCTGGCGGAGGCTGCCTACATGGTTGGATCTGCTTTGCCGTGATAGCGGACCGAGCTGTCGAAGGGCCGCACGGTTCGCATTGCCCATGCGAAGCCCCCCGTGATTGAGAAGGCCAGCGCCTTGTCCGCACGCAAATCCATTTACGTCGTGGATGATGATTCTTCCATGCGCCGAAGCATCGGGCGACTGCTTCGAGAGCACGGTTTCGATGCGGTGCCGTTCAACTCCGCCGGCGCACTGTTGCGTCATGGCCATTTCGACGAAGCCTGCTGCATCGTTCTGGATATCAATCTGAACGGCGAGTCCGGCATCGTTCTCCGCCGCAAGATCGCGAAGGAGGGCGCCACCGTGCCGGTCATCTACGTCACCGGCAACGACAGCAACGCGAACCAGTCGGCCGCGATTGAGTCGGGATGCATTGCCTATTTGACAAAGCCGTTTGCCGCGAATGCACTCATTGAATTGGTCGAACGCGCCTGCATTGGTGTCGTCTAGGTCTAGGGCGTGGCCCCAAAAAATCTGCCCCTGCCGACCTGGCGTCGCGTGCCCCTGCGAGATGGATGCAGATCCGAAGGTGGTACGGTCAATCGAGGCATTTCTCGCGCGAACCGTCGAAGACTTCAAGGATGCGGTCGCAAACGAGGCCGCGCTTTGATTCCAATTCTGTCCGCCGGTAACCGGCCGGGCAATCCGGGCAAATGACGTCACGTTTTTCAACAAGATGCTCAGCGGAATTTGGGCTGGTGGCCATTTCTGGTGTCCGTTCCCGTCGTGGCCTGACGGAAATATTTGAGCGAAAATTTTCCTTCGCGGTTTCGTAACGGACCGCCACAGCCGACGCACAGCAGTTGCCTGTCATATCTCGTCGCTGCTTCGACGCGTATGATCAAATATTCCGCCGCGCAATTTGGGCATCGGACCTTGGCCGTCTCACGCATTGGACGACTATACCGTGGTCAGACCGAAATTTGGAAACTCTAATCTAGACGCAAGAGCCGGCGGTTCGATACCGACAGCCAGCCTGTCCGATGGAGACCATTCGATCTCGGCAGCCCGCGGGCCGCATCAACCAAAGGAGATTGGGCGTGATCATTGTCCATGCGATCGTGAAGCCCGTAGCCGCAAGCGACGGGTCCGCGACCGTAACCGTCCGGCGCCAGCTGCTCGAACCGTCCGAGCTGCAGATCCCCCCATCCTCCGTCTGGATCGACTTGATCGAGCCGACGGTCGAAGAGGATCGGAAGGTTCAGGAGTTCGCCGGCGCGCCCGTACCGACCAAGGCCGATCCCGATTATAGCGAGCCGCCCGAGGCGCATTATTCGGAGAACGGCGTACGCTATCTGCATGCGCTCCTCATCAGCGAACCGGAAGAGACGCCCGATGTAACCGGCGTAACCTTCGTCATTACGCCGACCGCGCTCGTCACGGTGCGGTATCATCAAGTCGAGACGTTCGATCTGTTTTCGCAGAAGCTCTGCAGAGGGCCGGCACAGTCGCTGTTCCCGGACGCGCTGGTGCTCGGCTTGATCAATACGGGCCTCAACCGAACCGCGCGGGCGCTCGGCAAGGCAGGCGAAAGCCTCGATCGGATCGCGAGCGGGGTTTTCCGCGCGAAGGGCCATCAGAGCGAGCGCAACCAGATCTACTCCGACACGCTCGATGCGCTCGGCCGCGAGGACGAAAAGATATCGAACCTGCGCGAAAGCATGGTGTCGGTCGAACGCCTTCTGCTCTTCCTGATGGCGGAGGGGCGCCCTGAAAATGAGCCGACGTCCATGCGCGAGGCGACAACGACGGCCTTGCGCGATCTGCAGACGATGGAACAGGATGCGAGCTTCAAGGCGCAAAAGGTGCAATTTCTGCTGGACTCGACGCTTGGCCGCATCAATCTCGTCCAGAACGACATCATCAAGCTTTTCTCGGTGATCGCCGTCATCTTCATGCCACCAACCGTCATCGCATCGATCTACGGCATGAACTTCAAGGAGATGCCGGAGCTCAATTGGCGCTGGGGCTATCCCCTGGCGATCGCGCTGATGGCTTTTGCAGCGATCGGCCCGTATCTGTTCTTCCGCTGGAAGAAGTGGCTTTAATGCCGTTCGGGGACATTCGACGGAGGGGGGCGGATGGACCGCGGCGTCAAATCAAGCGCTACGACCCATCGACTCGCGCTTGCTCATTCGTCGATATCCTGCTCGAGCGTCTTTGCCGGCGCCCCCTTGTGGACGGAGGCGAATTGCGCGAGCGGCAATGACGTCGTCATAGCCAAAACGCTGGAATCGACAACCTCCAGCACCAGCGTCTTTCCGGATTCCATCGCCGTGACGAACTTGGGATCCGCGACGTCTGCGGCAATGCAGGCATTGGTGAGGCACCAGGTGTAGGGCACCAGTTGCGGGCTGCCCTGGTCGACTGTCAGCTTGGCTGGCTGTTTCAGATACATGCCGACGGGAACGAACAGTTGCAGCCGCGCGGTGCGGTCGCCGTCACGCTCGATCAGGTCGAAACGCACAGCGGTTTGGCCGGTCGGAAACTTGCCCGTGATCGACGTCCGGCACAGCGCGGGCGCACCGCCCGGCTTGAAGCAGAGCTTTTGCCAGTCTCCGTAGGTGATGTCCTTGGCTTCGCGTTGCCCGCGGGGCGCGATTTCGGCGGGTTTCGCCTCGCGCGCCTGCTTTTGCGCCGCGACGTTCCGAATCGAAGCTGGTCCGGCAATGGTGGCTGCGAGTAGAATCGACAGGCAGGCGCGTGCATGCCTGGGCCACGGTGTTGAAGCAACGTTGATCATCACTGCGTCTCCAGGCGCCGACCTCTTTCGGCTATTTCTGCGCGTCGAGGAACTTTTCGACGAGTGGCGACCACATCGGGATCGTGTCGGGCGAGCCGACGAAGAAATGCCCCTCGTTGCCGAAGGGCGGCATCAGGTGATACTCGGCCCTGCCGCCGGCCGCGGCGAAGGCGTCATGCATGCGCTTCGACAGCGCTGGGCGAAGAACGTGTCGTTCTCGATGTAGAACCACAGCATCGGCACCCGCGAGGTCCGGCCGAAGTCCGCCGTCGCTTCGACCAGCCTGTCCGGCGCGCAGTTGTTGTTGGGCTTGCCGTCGACGCGTCCGCCGCGACCGGCCGCAAAGGTGATGATCGCCTTGACCTGCGGCGGGTTCACGCTCGACAGCGCAATGGAGGCCCAGCCGCCGGCGGACTGTCCGATGACGATGACGTCTTTCGGGAGCACGCGCTTCTCGGCAACCATGTAGTCGATGATCCAGAGATCGACCTGGGCCACCGCAAGTCCGGCATCGCGGAAGTTCGGATTGGTGCACTTGCCGACCTTGGAGAAGAACGGGCCGTAGATCCCGCGCTCCGGAATGTCGATGGCGGCTGCGCCATATCCGCTGCCGACCGGTGCCACGACGAAATAGCCGCGTTTGGCGAACCACTTCGCGGCGTCGCGGAATTCCACCAGCGGAAAGAAACTGCGATCGACCGGTTTGAGCGACACGCCATGGTTCATGATCGCGAGCGGGAAGGGGCCGTCGCCGACCGGCCGCACCACATAGGCGAACATCGGCAGCGGCAACGGCAGCGCCCAGACCTCCTCCTGGATGCGGACATTGTCCTCGGCGCGCGCAGGCAAGACGAAGGCGGCGAGGGGAAGCAGAGCCATCACGAACGGTCGGAGGATTGCGGCCAATTGTCTGTGCATCGTCGCCCGTCAGCCAGTGTAAGTGAGAGCCACGATGATCGGCCCGAGCACGGTCAGGACGACATTGCCGATAGCGTAGGGCACGGCGACGCCGAGCACCGGCGTCTGGCTCTCGGCGACGTCGCAGGCTCCGGTCACTGCGGCATCGACGGTCATGGCGCCCGCCAGCGCACCGCAGGTGATGACCGGATTCATGTGCAGCACATAGCGCGCAAACAGTGTCGCGACGATCAGCGGCACCAGCGTGACGACCAGGCCCATGCCGACCAGCAAGACCCCGTGTGCCTGGATCGCAGTCCAGGCGGCGGCTCCGTTGCCGAGACCGATGGCGGCGATGAATCCGCCGAGCCCGAGATCGCTCAGCGTCTGCTGCGCGGCGGGCGGCAACGCGCCGACGGTCGGCCGGCGCGACCGCAGCCAACCGCAGACGAGGCCCGCAATCAGCGCGCCGCCGCCGCCGCCCAGGGTCAGCGGGATGCCGCCGACCTTGAAGCTGACGAGGCCGGCGAGGAGGCCCGCCGCGATGCCGGTTGCGAGAAAAGCGATGTCGGCGCGATCGCCGGAGCGCAGGATCTGCCCGACTTTCTTGGCGGCGCGCTCGATGTTGCGGGTGCTGCCGACGAGCGTCATGACGTCGCCCACATAGACGAGGGTATCCGGGCCCAGGGGGACCTCGCGGCTCATCCGGGTCAGCGTGCGGAGATAGACGCCGCGTGCGTCGTTGCCGACGCGTTCGGCGATCTCCTTGATCGACCGGCCATGGAGATTGCGGCTGTCGACGAGGACGTTGATCACGTTGCCAGGAATCGCCTTCAGGATTTCGTCGGCATCGATCTCCTTGCCGATGACCGGCTTTGCCGCGACGAGGGCCGCGGTTCGTCCGGCGATGACGATGTCGTCGCCTGGCTCGAGAATGGTGTCGAGACGCGGTTCGACGTCGGCCCCGTCCCGCACAATTCGCTCGACGACGGTGCGGCTGCCGATTTCCTCTTCGACGTCCTTGACGGTGCGTCCCGCGGCGGCCGAGACCCGGTAGGCGCGCGCCTGGAATTTGCGATAGTGAGAGATTCTCGTTCTGTGGTGGGTTGCCGCCGGAAAGTTCGGCTTCCAGCTTTGCCGCTTCCTCCTTCAGATCGACCCCCATCAGCTTCGGCGCGACAAACGGCACGTACAGCAGCGTGAGGATATAACCGAGGACATAAGTGACGGCGTAGCCGGCGGCGATGTTCGCCTCCTGCTGCTTCAAGAGGTCGTTGGGCATGCCGAGTTGCGCCAGCGCGCCTGAGGCCGTGCCAATGATGGAGGATTGCGTCAGCCCACCGGCGGCAAGTCCCGAGGCCGTGCCCGGATCAAGCTTGAACGTGAAGGCGAATATCAGGACGAGGATCAGGCCCGTGCCGCCGAGCACGAGCGCCATGACGACCTGCGCCAGGGTACGGATGCTGAGGGACGCGAAGAACTCGGGGCCGGACCGGTAGCCGATCGTGAACACGAACAGACTGAACAGAATCACGCGCAGCAGCGCCGGGAACGTAAAGGTCCCGAGCTGGCCGATGAGCACGGCGACGACCAGGATGCAGGCCGTCGTTCCGATCGAGAAGCCGCGAATCTTGACGCGGCCGAGAACCGTGCCGATGGCAATGGCAAGAAGCAGAAAGATTTCCGGAGCGGCGGAGATGATCCACCTAACGGTGCTCATGGCGCAAGTCCTCCAGTAATGTGCGCCAAATCTGGTTCGTGAAACCCGGCGACGCTTGATCCAGATCAATCCTCGCCGATGGAAGCTGTCCCCAATCGAGCCGTGCAGGGAGTTGGAGCAGCCGACGTTTCGGACATGAGCACGATGGATATCGCCACTGCTTCGTCGATACGCCGCGACGAGACGGTGCCGATCGCATTGTTGCTGGCGTTCGCCGGTGGCTATCTCGATGCCTATGCCTGGATCATCCATGGCGTGATGGCGAACGCACAGACGGCTAATCTGGTTCTGCTCTGGGTCTACGGCTCGATCGGCAATTGGAGCGAGGCGCTCCATTTTGTCCCGCCGATCCTCGCTTTTGCGGTCGGTATCGTGGTCGCAGCATGGCTTCGTCGCGCGACCGGAGACCGTGCCAGCGCTATCAGCACGTTGATCGAAATCCTGCTGCTGATCGCCATCGGCATCCTGCACAATCGTCTACCGGGCCTTGCCGGTACGCTTGGCATTTCGTTCGTCGCTGCCATGCAGACCGCGGTCTTCACCAGGGTCGAAGGTGTGGCCTACAGCTCGGTGATGATCACCGGCAACATGCGTCAGGCGATTGAAGGCGTATTCGCCGCGGTCTCGGGAGGCGGTTCGTTTCGGCGCTCTGGCATTTTTGCTGCACTATGTGGCACTTTCGGCCTCGGTGCCGCCGTCGGTGCCTTTGCCACCAAGCATATTCCGAACTTGGCGCTTGGCATCCCCGTGATCGCTCTCCTGGTCGTGCTGCTGGGCTGCGAAGTCCATCGCTACGAGGCCCGCATATGAACGTGTCCGGGCGGATATCGCGCTGGGCGCGGTTCTTTCCACCCGCGACCTGGCTTGCCGATTATCGCAGCGCCTGGCTGCGTCCGGACGCCATCGCCGGCATCACCCTCGCGGCCTATGCCATTCCGGTGTCGCTCGCTTATGCGACGCTGGCGGGCTTGCCGCCGCAGATCGGCATCTACTGCTACATGCTCGGCGGTGTCGGTTACGCGCTGCTCGGGTCGTCGCGCCAGCTTGCGGTCGGTCCGACCTCGGCGATCTCGCTGATGATTGCGGCCACAGTCGGGGCACTGGCCGGCGGAGACGCGGCGAAATATGCCGAGATTGCGAGCCTTGTCGCCTGCGCAGTGGCGCTGTTGTGCTTCGTATCCTGGCTGTTCAAGCTCAGCGTTCTCGTTCGCCTGGTCAGCGACAGCATATTGGTCGGCTTCAAGGCCGGCGCGGGGCTCACCATCATCATGAGCCAATTGCCGAGCCTGCTCGGTGTCGCCGGAGGCGGCCACAATTTTTTCGGTCGCGCCGTCAAGCTCGCGGGTCAGCTCGGTGACATCAATTGGCTGGTTCTGGCGATCGGCGCGATTGCGCTGCTGCTCCTGCTGCTCGGAGAACGGCGTCTGCCGGGAAAGCCGATCGGCCTCACCATCATGGCGCTATCGATCGTGTTGGCGACGCTGCTTGGCCTTCCCGCCCTCGGCGTGCCGGTCACCGGGACAATCCCCGGGGGGTTGCCGGCGATCGGAATACCCAGGTTTGGTCTGTTGGATCCGGACGAGCTCTTCCCGCTGGCCGCGGGATGTGTGCTGCTGGCCTATATAGAAGGTGTCTCCGCCGCCCGCAGCTTCGCCGCCAGCCACGGCTATGCCCTCGATGTCCGGCAGGAGTTTTTGGGGCTGGGAGCGGCGAACCTCGTCACGGCATTCGGCCATGGCTATCCCGTTGCCGGCGGCCTGTCGCAATCGGCCGTCAACGACAGCGCGGGCGCGCGCACGCCACTCGCGCTGGTGATCTGCTCGGCGACGCTGGCGTTGTGCCTGCTATTTTTCACGGGGCTGCTAACAAATCTGCCCAAGGCGGTGCTGGCGGCCATCGTCTTTGCCGCCGTCTACAGACTGGTCGACGTTCGTGCGTTGGTGCGGATGTGGCGCGTCAGCCGCATCGATTTTTATGCCGCGGCGATTGCGCTGGTGTCGGTCCTGCTCCTGGGAATCCTGCAAGGCGTCCTGCTGGCGGCAATCGCATCGATCGTGCTGCTGCTGGCGCGCGCCTCTCGTCCGAATGTGGCGTTCCTCGGCCGGCTCCCGGGCACCGGCCGCTATTCGGACAATGCGAGGCACGAGGGCGTCGAGCCGCTGGTCGGCGTCATCGCGTTTCGGCCCGAAGCCTCGCTGCTTTACATCAATGCCGAAACGATCCTGGAGGCAGTCCTGGACGCCTTTCTGAGATCGGTCGACATCAAGCTGGTGATTTGTGATCTCTCGGCATCGCCCTACATCGATCTGGCTGGCGCGCGCATGTTGCGCGACCTCTACGACGAGCTAGCCTCCCGGCACGTCGCCTTGTGCATCGTCGGGGCACATGCGCAGCTGCGCGATCTGCTGCGAGCGGAAGGGCTGGCGGAGAAGACCGACAGCGGCTAATGGCTCCGCTCGCTGGACAGCGTTCTTGGCGAGGGTCAGTCCAACGATGCCCAAGGAACGGTCTGATCTCTCGGTTGCCCCAAATCGGTCAATGAAGGCGTATTGCGTTGCGAAGAGGCGTCATCGGCCGTGCTGCCGATCCCGTCATATCGTGCGACCGTTGACTTGGATCAATGGAGCAAGCGGCGCCGCACTCACGATACGACATCAACCGTGCCCTACGGCTCGATACGGATCGGGAGTGAAACATGTCCAAAGACGCCAAGCCCGCGCACAAGCGCATCGATCAGTTTCTGTCTGGCCCCGGTGGACGGGCGGACGATTGGCGTGATCTGGTGGAAGCAGCAAAGGTTTGGGCCCGCGGCGGCGATCGTGCGAAATACGATGCCGCGCTGGCCGATCTGTCCGTGACGGAGGAGTTTCACGGCTATCCCGGCCTGCAATTGATGGCGGCGTTGCGGGAAGCTGCTTCGGCCGGCGATGCGGCGGGTTCCCTTGGCCTTGCGACGCGCATCACGCAGGCCCTGATGACGAGGTCGTTCCGCCAGCACGCCGGCGACTGGGATCCCAAGGACGACGGCAACGGCGATGCGCCCGAGCTTGTGTCCTCGACTTTCGGCCCGCATGCAGCCCACCGGCCGTATTTTGAAACGCTGGTCGTCACCGGCGTTTCGTCCAATAGCTGGCCGGCGCTCGCCGCCGAATGGCGCAAGCTGCGTCGTCCGGTCGATGCTTTCGTCTATGAGCCGGTGATCGTCGGTAGCCTCGAAGACGCCTTCTGCGCGACGATGCTCAACCCCAACATCGCGGCCGTCGTCATCAACGAAGGTTTTGGCCTCCGCTCGCGGCACGACGCGCCGATCCTCCGCACCATGACCGGCACCGCAGGCCTCAACGATGAGTCGGATGCGTCCGCGCTCCGGCTGGCGCATATCATCAAGCGCGTCCGTCCCGAGCTCGACCTCTATCTGATGTCCAACCGCGACGTCGAGGCGATGGCCGGAAACCCCGAAGCCAATGTCGCCCGTCGCATCTTCTACTCCATTGAAGAGCTGTTGGAGCTCCATCTCTCCATCCTGGAAGGCATTCAGGATCGCTTCGACACGCCGTTCTTCGACAATCTCAAGAAGTATGCGCAGCGTCCGATCGGGACGTTCCATGCGCTGCCGATCGCGCGCGGCAAATCGGTTTTCAAGTCGGACTGGATCCGCGACATGGGCGAATTCTACGGCTTGAACCTGTTTCTGGCCGAGAGCAGCGCGACCACCGGCGGCCTCGACAGCCTGCTGGAGCCGACCGGCACCATCAAGAAAGCGCAGGACAAGGCGGCGCGCGCGCTCGGCGCCGATCGCGTGTTCTTCGTGACCAACGGCACCTCGACCTCGAACAAGATGGCGGTGCAGGCGCTGCTCGCGCCCGGCGACATCGCGATCGTCGATCGCAACTGCCACAAGTCGCACCATTACGGTATGGTGCTGGCCGGCGCCCAGCCGATCTATGTCGAAGCGTTCCCGATGACGGAATATTCGATGTACGGCGCGGTGCCGCTGAAGACGGTCAAGCAGGCCCTGCTGAATGCAAAGGCCGACGGCCGCCTCGACCGCGTCAAGATGCTCGACCTGACCAACTGCACCTTTGACGGTCATATCTACAACACCCGCCGGGTGATGGAGGAATGCCTCGCGATCAAGCCCGACCTGATCTTCCTCTGGGATGAAGCCTGGTTCGGCTTTGCACGCTTCTCGCCATATCTGCGGCGGCGGACCGCGATGGGGGCCGCCAACGAGATCGAAGCCTGGATGCACGATCCGAAATCGGTCGAGGCCTACGAGAAGCAGCAGGCCGAGCTCGGCAAGACCCCCTCGGACGAGGTGCTGCTCAAGACCCGGCTGATCCCGGATCCGCGTCAGATTCGCTTGCGCGTCTACCAAACCAACTCGACCCACAAGTCGATGTCGGCGATCCGGCAGGGCTCGATGCTGTCGGTGAAGGATGTCGAATTCCATACGGTCGAGCAGCAGTTCAAGGAAGCCGTCTTCACCCATGCATCGACCAGCCCGAACCAGCAGCTCATCGCGAGCCTCGACGTCTCGCGGCGCCAGATGGAGCTCGAAGGCTATGGTCTCGTGGCCAATGCGATGGAGATCGCTTTCGCGATCCGCAATGCGGTCAACAACAATCCGCTGATCTCGAAATATTTCCGCATCCTCGGCGCGGACGCCATGGTGCCCGCGCAGTACCGCCAGAGCGGCTTCACCGATTATCTCGCGGACGGCACGAACTGGGCGAGCGTCCTGAAGAGCCTGGACGACGACGAGTTCTGCCTCGATCCGACCCGCATGACGCTGGTGTGCGGCACCGCTGGTTACGACGGCACGCAATTCAAGGGGATCCTCGCCAACGACTACAACATCCAGATCAACAAGACCTCGCGCAACTCGGTGTTGTTCCAGTCCAACATCAACAACACCCGCAGCGACGTCGCGCATCTGGTGAGGGTGCTGGCGGAAATCGCGGGCGAGATCGACCGCGGACTGGTGCATGGCGGCGCCAACGCGAAGAAGACCTTCGAGGCGCGGGTCAAGAGCCTGATGACGGATGTGCCCGACTTGCCGAACTTCTCGCATTTCCACGACAGTTTCCGTGGCGATGCCGGCACCAAGACCAATGAAGGCGATATCCGCAGCGGCTTCTACTCGGCCTATGACGCGGCGGGATGCGAATATATCCGGCTCGCGGATCCCGAGATCGACCGTCGCCTGAAGGCCGGTCCCGAACTCGTGTCGGCCAGTTTCGTGATCCCGTATCCGCCGGGCTTCCCGATCATGGTGCCGGGCCAGGTCATCACCCAGGAAACCATCGACTTCATGCGCAAGCTCGATGTGAAGGAAATCCATGGCTACGACGCCAAGGAAGGCTTGAAGCTCGTACGGATCGAAGCCTTGGCGAAAATCGGCCGGCCCAAGCCCGGTGCGACGCCGAAGCTGAAGGCGGCGTCATAGGGGGACGAATATGCAGTGGTTTTTCACGTTCTTGCAGCAGAATCCATATCTGCTGCTGTTCTTCGTCGTTGGGCTGGCCGTCTGGATCGGACGGGCCAGCATCAAGGGCTATGGCCTCGGCATGGTTGCCGGCGCCATCGTGGTGGGCGCGGGGCTGTCGGTGTGGGCGTCCACCTACGGCGTGAAGCTCGAGTTGAACACCTTCGCCAAAAGCCTTTTCTATTATCTCTTCATGTACGGCGTCGGCTTGCGCGTCGGCCCGTCCTTCATCAACAGCCTGAAGGGCGACGGTCTCAAGTTCTGCATTCTGGCGCTGGTGTCGAGCGTGCTTGGTCTGGCGCTTGTCGTCATCTTCGCAAAGCTGTTCGCGCTGCCACCGGGGGCGGCCGGCGGTATGCTGGCGGGGTCGCAGACCATGTCGGCTGCGATCGGCTCGGCCGAGCAGGCGGTGACATCCGGCGTCGTCAAGCTGCCTGAGGGGATGAAGCCGGAGGATGCGTCCGGTATGATCGCGTTGTCCTACGGCATCACCTATATCTGGGGCACCGTCGGCATCATCCTGATCTGCA
Source organism: uncultured Alphaproteobacteria bacterium (assembly GCA_963819355.1). Lineage (GTDB taxonomy): Bacteria > Pseudomonadota > Alphaproteobacteria > Rhizobiales > Xanthobacteraceae > Bradyrhizobium. Next base: position 54,314 of record CAWFVZ010000010.1, read on the forward strand.
AGTATCTGCCACGCTGGTGGGGCGTTGACGCCAGGGCGGCGGCGAAGCAGTACGAGAAGGAGTTCGGCGTCAAGGACCTCGAAGGCGGCGGTCTCACCGGCTATCGCCAGTTCGGTCTGCGCGCCTATCGGCTGGAAAATCCAGCCCAGGTCGGGATGAGCATCGCGGGCTTCCGCCAGGCCCATCCCGAATATCGCATCGCCAACGTGTTGCGCGGCGGCGAGTTGGTCGGAGCCGATCCTGACGTCGTTCTGCAAAAGGGTGACATCGTCGCGCTCGGCGGCACCACCGAGCATCTGACCGACAAGATGGGCTTGATCGGTCCCGAGGTTGCCGACGCAAAGGCGCTCGGCATCCCCCTGGATCAGGCCGAGATTCTCGTTACCAACAAGGACATGGTCGGACGGACCTTCGAATCCTTCCGGGACCAGGCCATTGCCGGTCAGTTGCAGATTGGCAAGGTCGAACGCGGTGGGGTGCAGATTCCGGCCGGACTCAAGACCCAACTGCAGCGGATGGACATCATCACGGTCGTCGGCCTGAAGTCCGCCGTTAACGAGCTCGGCGAGATGTGGGGCCGCATCGCGCGCACCAACACCTCGACCGATCTGCTGACACTGGCAGCGGGCATGATCCTCGGCTTCCTGATCGGCATGATCGAATTCCCGGCCTTCGGCGCCAAGATCGGTCTCGGCAATGCCGGCGGCCTGTTGCTGTCGGGCGTGATCGTGTCCTCGGCTGTGTCGCGGCTGCGGTTCTTCGGCAACACGCCGAACGCGGCGCGCAATGTGCTGGAGGATCTCGGCCTTGTCGTCTTCGTCGCCATCGTCGGCGTCAATGCCGGCGCCGGATTGCTCTCGCAGCTCACGGGTGCCGTTGCCTTGAAGATCTTCGTCGCCGGCTTCATCGCCTGCACGATCCCGCCGTTTATCGTCTGGGCGATTGGTTTCCACATCTTCAAGATAAATCCTGCGGTGCTGATGGGCGGTGTCGCCGGGGCGCGGTCGCATTCCGGTCCGTGCCGCGAAGCCGCGGTGGAAATCCAGAGCTCGGTGCCCTGGATCGGGTTCCCGGTCGGCTACGCCGTATCTGGCATCCTGCTCACTATCTTCGGCTACTTCGCAATGCTCCTGGCCCAATAGCTCGACGTGACAACCAGAGGGGAACGAATGTCATGAGAAAAGTCGCCATCTACGCCGCATTGGCTGCCTCGCTTGCAAGCGTCGCCGGGTTCAGCACGCCATCGCGTGCCGAGACCGGGCAGGTTGCCGTGGTCTTCACCAAGGGCGGGTTCATCGTCGGCGTCGGTGGCGGCGAGGGCGTTCTGCTGTTTCGCGGGAAGAAATATCCCTTCACCGTGTCCGGCATGAGCGTCGGCTTCACGATCGGGGCCTCCACCACCAAGTTCGTCGGCCGCGCCCTCAATCTGAGGGGCCCGGAGTCCATCGAAGGCTCCTACGCGGCGGGCGGCGCGGGCGGCGCCGTTGCCGCGGGCGCCGGAGCCGTTCAGTTGCAGAACAGCAATGGCGTCATCCTCCAGCTCAGCGGGCCGAAGGTCGGCGCGGAAGTGTCTGCCGCCGTCGGTGGTGTGACGATACGTTTGAAGTAGCGCGGAGCTATCGAGCCGCTCCAGGGCGGCAAGTCTTGGACGCCGCCGCACTACACCACGGTTGGTTGCCGGCCTCGGTTCGCGAGGCATCGTCGAAAAGGCGGATCACAGCACCCCCGATATCGAGGGAGGACACGTCATGCTTCGTTATCTTCTCGCCCTCATTGCGGCCTTCGTTCTTCTCACCGCCACGCTCGTTCCCGATGATGCCTACGCCCGGGGAGGCCGCGGCGGCGGTGGAGGGGGCATGCGTGCCGGAGGCTTTCACGGCGGCGGCTATCGTGGCGGCGGGATGCACGCTGGGCGAATTCATGGCGGCGGACGCCATTACGCAGGTGGTCCGCGACCGAGCCATCCGATCGCCGGTCGTCCGGGTCGTCCAGGTTATCCCATTGCGGGTCGTCCGGGCCGTCCGATCGCTGGTTATCCCGGTGGCGGCTACTATCCCCGCTACGGCTATCGTGGCGCGGCTTACGGCGCTGCCGTCGGCGCGGCCGCTGTGGGCGCCTACGGATATTACAACAACAACGGTTGTTATCAGGACACGTACGGCAACTGGGTCTGTCCCAACCAGTATCCATACTGAGGGACTACGCGGCTGACGGGTTTGCCAAAGACTGCCAGCAGCATCGGTCTGGCGTTCAACGATCGGACCGCGCCGGGAGCGCGGACCGATCGTCTCGTCAAAATCGTTCAGTGACGAAGTTCATCCCGCGCAGGGTGGCCTGGTCGTTGTAGCGTCCCTTGTCGGAACGCCTCGGCAGCCTGACCTTGTCCTTCCTGACGCGCTTGTGCGGGATGGCCTTCAGGAGATGGGCAATGCAATTCAGCCGTGCTCGTCGCTTGTCGTCGGAGCGGATGATGTACCATGGCGCATATTTCGTGCTCGTTTTCATGAGCATCAGGTCGCGGGCCCGGGAATAGGCGTACCAGCGCTTGAAGGATTCCAGGTCCATCGGGCTGAGCTTCCATTGCCGCACCGGATCGTCGATGCGGGCCTTGAAGCGGCGCTCCTGCTCCTCCATCCCGACCTCGAGCCAGATTTTGACCAGGATGATGCCGCCGTCGATGGCGTATTTCTCCATCTGCGGGCAGAGCGCGAGGAAACGAGCGTGCTCGGCGGGCGTACAGAAGCCCATCACATATTCAACGCCGGCGCGATTGTACCAGCTGCGGTCGAAGATCACGATCTCGCCGCCGGCCGGGAATTGTTCCATGTAGCGCTGGAAGAACAGCTGCGTCTTTTCCCGATCGGAAGGCGCCGGCAGCGCGACGACGCGGAACACGCGCGGGCTGACCTTTTCGGTGATCGCCTTGATCGTGCCGCCCTTGCCGGCGGCGTCCCGGCCTTCGAACAGGACGATGACGCGAAGCTTGTTTTCCCTGACATAGTCCTGGAGCTGGCAAAGCTCGATCTGGAGCTTCTCGAGCTCCTTCTCGTAGTCCTTGCGCTTCATCTGCGCCGCGGGATCGTCCTTTGCCATGCTCCGCCTTTCGCTGCGTCTCGCTCCAGTCGAGTTCAGTCTCCCCAGGAGATGGTCACGCCGATGTCGCCGGGCACGCCATCCGGGAAAATCGATGATCTGGTAGCCGATGCGATAGCCACGTGGCTTGAGATGGTCGGTCCAGAGCTGGAAGATTTCCTTTGGAATCCCCGTCAGCGTATTCTCCCAGCCCGTCTCCATCTGGTTGATGGCGCGTCCCTTGTCGGTGCACAGCGTGTTGGGGAAGCGATAGACCTGAACTTCGGTGAGGCCGTTTCGCACGGCACGCTGAATGATGGTCGCGGCGAGCTTGATCTTTTCTTCCTCGGTCTTGCCGGATGGCTTGCTCAATCGCTCGATCAGGGCCCGTTTCTCGGTTTCGGCCGCTGCGGCCGCGCGGACGTATTCCTCCGCCTTTTCGGCCTCCTTGAGAGCCGCCTCTTTCCGGATTTGCGTTGCATTGGGGATCAGTTCGTCAATGCCGGGCATGGTTGACGGCTCCTGGCTTGCTGTCGTGGGTCGGCGACAGGCTAGGTTCGGCGCCGTCCGGACCTTTGATCCAAATCAAGCAATTCCGCGCCTGGGTGGCCACGGCGATTGTCCGGGGCGCATGCCGCCTGGGATCCCTATGGAGGACGGCGTTGAGCGAGCAACTTCATCCGATGGCCCCTCATCATCTGCCGTTCTACCTCGCGCCGGGAAGCGGGGTGGATACGCTGATGGTGGTGATGGGCATCTTCCTGATCGTCACCGTGCTCTGGGTGGGCACGCTGTATTGGAAGCTGCATAGCCTGCCCGAGCGAATGGCTCACAAGTCGCAGAAGCTGCAGTTCGAGTTCGTGGCCGTGCTCGGTCTGATTTCGCTGTTTACGCACATGCATGTTTTCTGGGTGGCGGGACTGTTGCTGGCCCTGATCGACATTCCGGACTTCGGCACGCCGCTGCGCAGCATAGCCGACTCCGTCGAGAAGATCGCGGATGCCACGCCGGGAGAGCAGAGCGAGGCTGCCGAACCCGGCCCGCCTCCCGCCTGAAAAGCCCGGCTCGACGAAAGACACGAAAGAAAAGGAGCGCAGCCATGTTTGAGCTCATGTTCTGTTCCCTTCTGACGATCGTGCCGGACTACCTCTATCGCCGCTATGCCCAGGGCAAACGGTTTGGCAAGGAGATCACGTTCTTTTCAATCTGGTATGAGCTGCGATGGGGCATCACCGGCTGCCTGATGCTCACGGTGTCGCTGATCACCATGATCTTCTATTTCCATCCCGCAACCGATTCCGCGACACTGTATTTCCGCACCGTGCCGATCGCGCCCGTCGGCGTCGCCGGCCGGGTGGCCGAGGTGAATGTCGGCTACAGCCAGGACGTGAAGCAGGGCGATGTACTGTTCAAGCTGGACAGCTCCAAGCAACTGGCGGCGGTGGAAACCAACAAGCGCAAGATGGCCGAGGTTGATGCGTCGCTGACGAGCGCGGAATCCGACGTGGTCAAGGCCGAAGCCCAGATCCAGGAAGCCAAGGCCAACCTTCAGCAGGCCAAGGATGAACTGGATGTCAAATCCGAGTTGCAGCGTCGCAATCCTGGCATCGTTCCGCAACGCGACATCGAAAAGTTGCAGGTACTTGTCGATCAGCGACAGGCTGGAGTCGACGCTGCCACGGCTTCCAGGCAGTCGGCGGTCCTGCGAGTTTCGACACTGTTGCCGGCCGAGAAGGCCAGCGCCGAAGCGGCGTTGGCAGAGGCGCAGGTGCTTCTGGACAAGACGATCATTCGCGCCGGCGTCGACGGCCGCGTCGAACAATTCCTCCTTCGCGTCGGCGATGTCGTCAATCAACTGTTGCGGCCGGCTGGCGTTCTGATTCCGGAGGGCGCGGGACGGAAAAGTCTTCAGGCCGGCTTCGGGCAGATCGAAGCGGGGGTGATCAAGGAAGGGATGGTGGCGGAAGCGACCTGCATCTCCAAACCCTGGGTGATCATCCCGATGGTGGTCACGTCCGTTCAGGACTACATCGCCGCCGGACAATTCCAGGGCGGACAGCAACTGCTCGAAGCACAGAATGCCGTGAAACCTGGCACAATTCTCGCGTTCATGGAGCCGCTCTACAAGGGCGGGCTCGAAGGCGTCACGCCGGGCAGCAGCTGCATCGTCAATGCCTACACCAGCAATCACGAGGAAATCTCCGCGAAGGAGACCAGCACGAGCCGGGCCATCGGCTTGCACGTCATCGACGGCATCGGCCTCGTGCATGCGCTGCTGCTGCGGATCCAGGCGCTGCTGCTGCCGATCAAGACATTGGTGCTCAGCGGCCATTGACGGGAGGACTGCAACGCATGACGAGCTCACGACGAACCGGCATCCTGGCCGTGTTGCTCCTGCTGCCGCTCGCGTCGGCCGGCCGCGCTGCGCAGTTCGAGCTCGCCGGGGCCTGGGCGACAAGCGCCGATCAATGCGGCAAGGTGTTCACCCGTCAGGGTGGCAAGCTCGGCTTCACCGAAATGTCCGACGTCTACGGCGGTGGCTTCATCGTCGATGGCGATCAGATCATCGGCAAGTTTGCGCGATGCAAAATCAAGGCACAAAAGAACGACGGTGACACCGTCAACCTGATCGCGGCGTGCGCGACCGACATCATGCTCTCCAGCGTTCAGTTCGAGGTGAAAGCGTTGGACGCCGACAGCATCATCCGCCTGTTCCCCGGCATGGAAGACCTCGAGATCAGGTATCACCGCTGTCCGTCACCTTAGTTCGAACGGGCGAGTTGCTCCGGGCGGGGCGCGAGATGGGTCCGTCCGGCCTGCATGCGTCATCTCCCCTGCGAGAGCTGCATGGTCTCAGCGAGAATGCCGATATGGCTTCGTTTCGTCGTTGTCGCCGGCGTGGTCGTGCTGGTCCTCGGGGCCGGCCTGTTCGGCTACCGCTGGTATTCCCACCCGACGACGCTGACCATCGCGGTCGGTTCCCTGGACGGGGAGGCCACACGGCTGGTATCGGCGCTGGCGAGCCGGCTCGCGGCGGTCAATGCCCCGGTGCGCCTCAAGCTGGTGGAGACGACCAACGCGGCGGGCGCGGCCGACCTGTTTGCGGCCGAGAAGGCTGACCTCGCCGTCGTGCGCGGCGACGTCGGTGATCTCTCGCAGGCCCAGGCCGTCGTGGTCCTCGCCCATGCCGTCGTCCTGCTGGTTGCGCCTCCGGGCTCCTCCATAACCGACATCGCGGGCCTGAAGCGCACCAGCGTCGGCGTGATCGGCGGCGAGATCAATCGCAAGATCGTCAACGTCCTGAGCGACGAGTATGGCCTCGAACGTGCCAATGTAACGTTCCGCAATCTCCAGCCGGCCGACGCGCGCCGTGCGCTCGATGCCAAGGAGGTCCGGGCGATTCTGATCGTCGTTCCTCTCGCCGAAAAATACCTGGCTCTGCTGCGCGGTCTCTTTCTGCAGACGACGAAGGCCGCCCCGGTTCTCATTCCGATCGAAGCCGCCGGCGCCATCGCCGAAAAGCAGCGCGCCTATGAAAGCTTCGATGTCCCGAAGGGGACGTTGCGCGGATCGCCGCCTGTCCCGAGCGACGATCTCACCACGCTGCGGGTCTCGTTTTATGTGGTCGCGCAAAAACAGCTCAGCGCCGAAGTGGCCGGCAGCCTGGCGGATGCGCTGATGAAGGCGCGCAGAGATCTGCTGGGGGAGTTGCCGATCCTCTCGCAAATGACCGCGCCAAGCACGGATTCGGACGCGTTCCTTCCGGTCCATCCCGGCGCCGCCGCGTTCTACAACGGCACACAGCAGAGCTTTCTGGACCAATGGGGCAACGCGATCTTCCTCACGCCCATGATCCTGGGCGGACTCGTGTCCGTGCTGGCCGCGGCCTGGAAGTTCCTCGGAGGGGCCGAACGCTCGAAGGGGGAAGAGAGCCTGGATTCGCTTTATGCCCTCGGGGCGCGGATTCGCACGACGGAGGTGGAGGCTGAACTGTCCGATATCGAGGCCGAGATCGACCGGGTTCTCCAGGCCCAGCGGGCCCGGACGGCCGCGGGAGACGAAAACGCGCTCGATGTCACGACCCTGAATGTTGCCGCGCACCGCCTTCAAGGCCTGATCCACGATCGCCGGATTCTGTTATCTGCGCTGCCGGGCAGCAGCGCCTGAGCGGCGCGGCCGAACCGCGATCGACGGCGGTGCGCTAGCGTGGAAGTTGTGCTGTAATGCCCGCCGTTCGGACGTCTTAGGCTGCAGGCAATAGAATGAATGGGCGCAATCCAGCCGGTGCAGTCAACCTGGCCTCGCCCGGTGCGGCCGTCCGGTCTTCGTCTGCTTGCTCATCTGGGCCATGCTGCCGGGTCCGGCGAGCAGTGAGCAGCGCGGTGAGCCCAAGCGCGTCCTCATACTTCACTCTTTCGGGCGCGACTTCCGGCCGTGGAGCGAATATGCGCGGACCATGCGGGCAGAGCTGCAGCGGCGATCGCCGTGGCCGCTGGACCTGCAGGAGCACACGCTCCCGACGGCACGGTTCAACGATCCGGGTCCGGAAGCACCGTTCGTCGCCTATCTTCGTTCGCTTTATCGAGATGACCCGCCCGACATCGTGATGAGCGTTGGGGCGCCGGCGGCAAGGTTTGTCCAGAAACATCGTGACCAGCTCTTCCGCGACACGCCCATGGTGCTGACGGCGGTCGAACAACGTCTGGTGAGCCGCGTCGACCTGACGGACAATGACGTCGTCGTCGCCGTCTCCAACGACTTCGTAGCGTTCTTCGGCAGTATCCTTCAGGTCCTGCCGGAGACCAAGACGATTGCCGTCGTCATCGGGGCCTCGCCGCTGGAGAAGTTCTGGCTCGACGAGCTCAAGCAGGAAGCAAGGCCGTTCGAAAACCGCGTCGCCTTCGTCTGGTACGCCGATCTGGCATTTGAACAAATCCTGCAGCGGGCGTCGGCGCTTCCACCACATACGGTGCTGTTCTGGCATTTGATGTCGGTCGACGGTGCAGGCATCGAGCACGAAGGCGATCTCGCGCTGCGCAGCCTGCGTGCGGTCGCCAATGCGCCGATCTTTTCCTACCAGGAGGCTTTCTTCGGCCGCGACACCGTCGGCGGCCCGATGCATTCGATCCCGCAAGCAAGCCAAGCGGCCGTCGGCGCCGCGGTCCGCATTCTCGGCGGCGAGAAACCGAGCACGATCAAGATCGAGCCGCTTCAGTTCGCGCCGCCGAGATACGATTGGCGCGAGTTGCAGCGCTGGGGCATCAGCGAGAGCAACCTGCCCGAGGGCAGCGAGATCCTGTTTCGCGAGCCAACCATTTGGGACAGATATCGTTGGCAGATGGCGCTGGTTGCCTGCGTGATCCTGATCCAGGGGGCCTTGATCAGCAGGCTGCTCCATGAGCATCGCCGCCGCCGCGTGGCGGAGGTCGAGGCGCGCCAGCGGATGGTTGAGCTCGCCCATGTCAACCGCTACTCGGCAGCCGGCGAGCTGACGACGTCGATCGCGCATGAGCTCAACCAGCCGCTGGGCGCGATCCTCACCAATGCGGAGACCGCGGAGCTCATGCTGAGGGGCGACTTGCCGAATCTGCCGGAAATCGCCGATATTCTCGCCGACATCAGGCGGGACGATCAGCGCGCCAGTGAAGTGATCCGCCGGCTTCGCAGCGTGCTGAGGAAGACGCCGTTCGAGATCAGGGACATCGACCTGAATCAGACGGTGCGTGAAGCGATGGGGTTTGTGGGCGATCTGGCGCGTGGGCAGGGGGTGGCGTTGAACTACGTTCCGGCGTCGACCGAGCTGCAGGTCAAGGGGGATCCCGTTCAGCTGCAACAGGTCGTGCTCAATCTCATCATGAACGCGATCGACGCGGCGTCCGGTGCTGACGTGAGAAGCCGCGAAATCAGCGTGACGGCCGTCCACGCCGGCAGCTATGCCGAAGTCAGGGTCGCCGACACCGGGCCGGGCATCGCACCCGGTGATCTCAAGACGGTCTTCGACCCGTTTTTCTCGACCAAGCCGCAGGGCATGGGCATGGGGCTGACCATCGTCCGCAGCATTGTCGGAGCGCATCAGGGGCGGATCTCCGTGGAGAATCAGCCATCGGGTGGGGCGCTTTTCATTGTCAGGCTCCCGATCGCCCGCGGCGGCACGAGATCGGCATGATGCGGCACTGCCGTATCGCTCTTGCTTCGCAGCAGGGTGTCCTCTCCAAGCCGGACGCCGCGTTCCTTTGATCTTGATCAATAAAGGCTGTTGACCTTCCAGGATGGTTGCCCGGCGAGGCCTCGAAGGAGAATGTAATGTTTCGGTGCGGCAAAACCCTGATCGCGATGGCGCTGCTCTTGGCGATCCCGGTCGCCGCGGCGGCCCAAACGGCTGACACGCCGGCTGCCCAGGGCAGTCAGGCGCCGCCGCCGGGTCAGCCGCCGCCGACTGTTCAGCCGCTGCCGATTGTCGAGTTGCTCAAGCCGGAGCAGCTCGAAGCGCTGGTGGCGCCGATCGCGCTCTATCCCGACGAGCTGCTCGCCAATGTGCTGGCGGCATCCACCTATCCTCTGGAAGTCGTGCAGGCCGATCGCTGGCTGAAAGAGCGCAAGACCCTGAAAGGCGATGCGCTGAAGATCGAGGTCGAGAAGCAGTCCTGGGACGACAGCATCAAGGCGCTGGCCTCGACTCCCGAGGTCCTCACGATGATGAGCGACAAGCTCGACTGGATCAAGGCGCTGGGCGACGCCGTGCTTGCGCAACAGCCGGAGCTGATGGATGCGGTCCAGCGGTTGCGCAGCAAGGCTTTTGACAACAAGAAGCTGGTCACAACCAAACAGCAGAAGGTCAGCGTCCAGACCCAGGAAAGCAGGCAGGTGATCGTGATCGAACCGGCCGTGGCCGACACGATGTACGTGCCGTATTACGAGCCGGCGACGGTTTACGGAGCGTGGCCCTACACGGATTATCCGCCGTATTACTTTGGCTACCCGTCCTACATTGGTGCAGGCGTCGTCGCGGCGGGGCTTGCCTTCGGCACGGCCTGGGCCATCGGCCGCTGGGGCAATTATTGGGGCGGCGGCTGCAACTGGGGCAACCGTAACGTCTACATCAATCACCGAACCACCAACATTGGAAATGGCTGGCAGCACAATCCGGCGCATCGCCAGGGCGTGCGCTACAACAACGCGAATGTTCAGCAGCGCTTCGGCAATAGCAACCTCAAGGCCGGAGCCGCCGACCGAATGGATTTTCGCGGCCGCGACGGGCAGGATCGGCCAGGTGCCGGAGATCGTGCAGGAGATCGTGCCGGGGATCGTGCGGGAGACCGCGCAGGCGATCGAGGTGGTGACCGTCAGGGCGCGGGGGATCGCGCCAAAGGTGGAGGCGATCGCGCCGCCAAGGGTGGTGCCAAGAACGCCGGCAACAAGGCGGGCGCTGCCAAGGGCGGCGGCGGTGCCAAGACTGCGAACCGTGGTGGTGGCGGCGGCGCGTTGAACGTGTCGTCGGGCCGATCGGCGGCAGCGGCATCGGCCCGCGGTCGTTCGAGCATGGCAAGCGCGGGGCCGCGCGGCGGCGGTGGCGCGAGCGTCGCCGGTCGTGGCGGCGGTGGCATATCAGCCGGTGGCGGCCGAGGAGGCGGTGGAGGAGGTGGTCGCGGCGGTGGTGGTGGAGGAGGAGGGCGGCGCTCCGACATCGCGCTGAAGCATGATGTCGTTCTGCTCGGCCACCTCGCAAACGGTCTCGGCTATTACCGCTTCAGCTATATCGGCAGCGACAAGGCCTATGTCGGCGTCATCGCGCAGGAAGTGGAGGGCGTCATGCCGAAAGCCGTCACCCGCGGGGCCGATGGTTATCTCCGGGTCTATTATGAAAAGCTCGGTCTGAAATTCCACACCTACCGCGATTGGCTCGCCGGCGGCGCCAGGATTCCTGCGGAGGTGACGCCATGACGGGCTTGAAGTTGCTTCATCGCGCGGCCTTGCCGGCCATCATGGCGATTGCGCTCATGAGTTCGCCATCGCTCGCGCAGCAGTCCTATCCGACACCGGAGGATGCGGCGGCAGCGCTCGCCGCCGCCGTCAAGAGCGGCCCGAACAAGGCGATCCTGAAAGTGCTTGGCAGCGCCGCTGAAGACATCGTCTTGTCCGGCGATGAGGTCGCCGACGTCGACATCCGGCATCGCTTCACCTCGATGTATGACGCCAAGCATTCGATCAAGGCGGAGGGTAACAAGAAGGCCACGCTGATGCTGGGGCCGGACGACTTCGCGTTCCCGATTCCCCTCGTCAACACCAAGACCGGCTGGGAGTTCGACACCGCCGAGGGCCGCATCGAGGTCTTGTATCGGCGTATCGGCCGCAATGAACTCGACGCCATCCAGACCAGCCTCGCCTTCGCCGATGCCGAGAACGAGTATGCCGAAAAGGATCGCGGCGAGGGGGCCGGCGTGTACGCGCAGCGCATCGCCAGTAGTCCGGGCAAGAAAGATGGGTTGTTCTGGCGCGACGACAGCGACCCGAGCCCGCTTGGCGCATTGGCGGCACAGGCATCGGCGGAAGGCTACAAGGCCGAGGAAACGCCGGTGCCCTATCACGGCTATTATTTCCGTATCTTGAAGGGGCAGGGATCAAATGCCCCGGGCGGCGCGCTCAACTATGTCGTCAAGGGCAAGATGATCGGCGGTTATGCGCTGATCGCCTGGCCCGCCGAGTACGGCGATTCCGGCGTCATGACCTTCCTGGTCAACCATGCCGGTACTGTCTATCAGAAGGACCTCGGAGCGCGCACCGGCTTCGTCGCACCGCGCACCGCGCTGTTTGATCCGGACCAGACCTGGAAGAAGGTCGACGCTGCGAAACCATAGAGACAGCAGAGCCCTGTTTCGTTCACGCGCGATTAGCCTCTTGGCGCTCGCGCTGTTGGTGTTTGCCATCCCGGCAACGCCGTCCTTCGCGCAGGCGTCCGGCCATGTCCGGGTCAAAATCGTAAAGGCCGGCTTGCTGGTCGGTGGCGGCACCGGCAGCGGCGTGCTGACTTATCGCGGCCGCAACTATCCGTTCCGGGTGTCCGGCCTGAGCTTTGGCATCACGGCCGGTGCGACCGTCGGCCGTTTCGAGGGCTGGGCCTCGGGTATCCGCGACGTCGGCGACTTCGCCGGCAGCTATAGTTCCGTGGGCGGAGGCGGCGCGCTCGTGGGCGGATTGGGCGGCATCCATTTGCGAAATGACAAGGGCGTGGTGATCTTGCTGCAAGGACCAAAGGCGGGGGTGGAATTTGCCGCCAATCTGAGCGAGATCACGATATCGCTAAAGTAAGTTTGCGAGAGCCGTTTTGCGTCTATCGCGAATTCCAAATGGCGCGCCGAATATCCCGGACATCAATGCATCCGCTGATGATGGTCAACGCCCGTCGCCGGCAAAATTAAACTCTATGTCCCACCCCTGATGTTGTTCCCTGCGTGCCGTCGTTCCAGCAGCCCGGATAGAACGGCGCGTCCCAGGGATAGTCGTTGCGATCGAGATTGAGCGGACCCCCGATCAGCCGCAGCACGTTCTGCACGGTGATGAGATGGGCCATTTCCTCCTTGGCAATGCCGAGAATGACCTCCTGCCTGCACCGCACCCTTGGCGTGCTCGGCCGGCGGGACCTGGGCGCCGCCGAGCGAGTAGGCGGCGTAGAGATACTGAACCATCAACAGATGCTCGATCTCGGCACCGATATGAAGCAGATAGACCGCGTAGTCATGCCCGGAGAAGCCGGCCGGCAGCTCGTACTAGTCCTTCGCAGCAGCCGTTCGCGCAAACGCCGCCATCGACGCAGCCACAGGCGTCTTCGGCGAGAACAGCCATTCCAGGTTCTTGGCAACACGGGAGCGCATGGAGAAATCCCTCGTTCGTCGGCGAAATGAAGCAAGCGCGAAAATCTGATGATATGAATAAATCTAGGTATGACGTGAAGATCACAACCTTGGGATGAGGGCAATGGTAGCGTCCAAAGCCGGACGCTGCGTCAGGCCCGACAGCGGCACGTCCCAACCCTCAAGCGACTTGTCCTCATCCGATGAGAACCTGGAAATCCGCAATCGTCTTCTGAAGCTTGCCCAAATCGCTGTTGGGAGCCGTCTGAACGCGGATCGAGCGCATTCCGACCTGCTGGGCCATCAGCGTTTCCGTGATGTTCTCCGAACAGTACAGGCACTGATTTGCCGGCACCTTCGCACGTGCCACCGCCTGCTCGAAAATCGCCTTCTGTGGCTTCTCCTTTTTGATCTCCGACGAAAACAGGACCAAACCCGCTTCGAACGCGTTCAGATCGAAGTCGACCGGCAGCAGCTTGAGAATTTCAGTCCGCGTGGGCAAATCGGCGGTGTTGGAAATGATTCCGAGGCGGAATCCCGACTGCCGGAGGCCGCTCAGCAAGGCCTGTGCGTCGGGTAGCCAATTGCGCTGCTTGGTGCCGACCAGCGTGTCGCCCAGATCGAAAAAGATCACGGTAGTGGTCATGGCAGTCGCCTTCTTTCGATGCGGCATTCGCACAGAGAGCGTCGCCAAAAGCCGACCTCGATAGCCAAGAATTTCTCGTTGAGATTGGCCCGACGCGTCCAACAATCATGGCGCTATATCGTCATTTTGTGCAATCGAAGATAAACGTATCGCGCTTGGAGCGGGAGTCAAGGCGAGCGACGTTGCCAGGGACAAGGTTGTTACGCTTTGGCTCCATTGCACTCTGCGTGCACCGATCTCCCGCACAAGCATGCTGCATCGGCTTCAGTGGTGGTGGTCGTTCATGCAAAAATCTGTCTTGATGCGCGCCGGGACTGTGCGCGATGCGGCCGGTCTCCGTCTCCGAAGCTGCTGCCGGGCCTTTGGGGGCTTTGGCGTGAGCTTGGTGGAGTGACGATATGAGCGGTTTGGTGATCTCTGGCGGCCGGGTGGTGGATCCCGCGAGCGGAATGGACGCCGTTGGCGATGTGGCGGTGGTGGATGGCAGGATCGCTGCCGTCGGCACCTCGCTCGGCGGCGCCGAGCGGGTGATCGACGCGACCGGGCTCGTGGTCGCGCCCGGCTTCATCGATTTGCACGCCCACGGCCAGTCGATCCCGGCGGACCGCATGCAGGCCTTTGACGGCGTGACGACGACGCTCGATCTCGAGGCGGGCGTGCTGCCGGTCGCCTCCTGGTATGAGCGCCAGGCCCGGAAGGGCCGCGTGCTGAACTATGGCGCCGCCACCAACTGGGCCTTTGCGCGCATCGGCGCGATGACGGGCTCGAACGCGGAAAGCTCGCTGGAGGCGTTCGGCAACGCCATGCGCGATCGCCGCTGGATGGACAACGTCGCGAGCGATGCCGAGGTGGCGGGTATGCTCGAGCGTCTCGCGCGCGGCCTGAACGAAGGCGGCATCGGCATCGGCATTTTGAACGCCTATGCGCCGGGCGCCGGCGTCCAAGAGCTGACCGCGGTCTGCCAGCTCGCCGCGAAACAGGACGTGCCGACCTTCACCCACGTCGCCTACATGTCGCGGATCGATCCCGAGAGCGCGGCGGAGGCCTATATCCGCCTGATCGGCTATGCCGGCGCCACCGGCGCGCATATGCACATCTGCCATTTCAACTCGTCGAGCAAGACCGACATCGAACGCTGCCGCGTTCTGGTCGAGAAGGCGCAGGCGCAGGGCCTTCCCATCACGGTCGAAGCCTATCCTTATGGTACCGGCTCGACCGTGCTGGCGGCGGCCTTCTTCAGCGATCCCCAGTTCGTCGAACGCAACGGCACCGGGTACGACTCCGTGCAACGCGTGACCGACGGCTACCGTTTCCACGACCGCGAGGAGCTGCTCAAGGCCCAGGCCGAAGAGCCGTCGTCGCTGGTGCTCTGGCATATCCTCGACACCGAGAACAATGCGCATCATCGCGACCTCCTCGACATGTCGGTGCTCTATCCCGGCGGCGCCATCGCGTCCGACGCGATGCCCTGGACGCTCTCGGACGGCAAGACCTACGCCGGCGATGCCTGGCCGCTGCCGGACGACGCCACCTCGCATCCGCGTTCGGCCGGCTGCTTCACAAAATTCATCCGCGAATGGGTGCGCGAGCGCAAAGCCGTGTCGCTGCTCGAAGGCGTGCGCAAATGCGCGCTGATCCCGGCCGAAATCCTCTCGCAAAGCACGCCCGCGATGCGCGCCAAGGGCAGGCTCCAGCAGGGCGCGGATGCCGACATCGTCGTGTTCGACTACGAGAAGCTCTCGGACCGCGCGACGTTCACCGCAATGAACCGCCCGTCGGAAGGCGTGCGGCATCTCGTGGTCAGCGGCCAGCCGCTGATCATGGATGGCGTGCTCGACGTGGCAGCGCGGCCCGGCCGGCCCGTGCGCCGACCCGTTGTCGAGAGCTGACCCATGCCGGTCCCCATTCTCCTGGTGACGGGCTTCCTGGGGGCGGGCAAGACCACGGTCGTCAACCACCTGCTGGCAAACGCGGACGGGCGGCGGATCGCCGCGGTGGTCAACGATTTCGGCGCGATCAACATCGATGCGGAGCTGATCGCGGGCGCGAGCGACGGCGTGGTGAGCCTCAGCAACGGCTGCATCTGCTGCTCGCTCGAAGGCGATCTGCTGCGCACGCTCTCGACGTTGCTGCGGCGCGATCCGAAGCCGGAATACATCGTCATCGAAACCAGCGGTGTCGCCGATCCGTCAGACATCGTCCGCAACCTGATGGATCCGGTGATCCTGTGCGAAGCGCCGCTGGAAACCGTGCTCTGCGTGATGGACGCGGCGACACCGGCAGCCGCGCTGGACGACGCGCTCCAGCGGTCGCAGCTGCGCGTCGCCGATATCGTGGCGCTGAGCAAGCTGGATCTGGCGGACGAGGGTGCAGGTGCCCGGTTGCGCGAGGCCATCCGGGCGCAGCGCGTCCCTGCCATCGTGGTCGATGCGAAGCACGGCGAGCTTCCGTCCGCGCTGCTCTTTCCTGCTGGCGTCGATCGCGCGCCCGGGCCGCGCGAGCCGGGGCCGAAACGACCGGCGGAGGAGCGCTTCGAGTCGCTGAGCTGGACCTCGGACCAGCCGCTCTCGCTGCCGCGCCTGCAGCAGGCCATCGGCAAGCTGGCGCCGAAGCTGGCGCGCGCAAAGGGCCTGTTTGAAACGGTCGAGCAGCCGGGGCGTCAGACGGTGTTTCAGTTCGCCGGCGGCCGCGCCACGCTCGCGCCAGGCGATGCGACGGCGCCGGGCGTGCCACGCGCACGGATCGTCTTCATCGCCGAGCTCGGCGTGCTCTCGAAGGCCGAGCTCGATGGGATTATGGAGGCATGCGTTGCGGAGTGAAGCTGCAGTCTCCGTTGCGTCATACAAATTGCGCCAGCCCGTGGCCGACCGACCAATTCTCCGCCGGAGCATCAAGCACGTTCACGAACACGTCCTCGGGCGCTATGCCCGGGTTCTCGCCAAGCAACTCCGCGATCCGGCGATACAGCGCCTTCTTTTGCCCCGGGGGACGCGAGGCGAACACGGTGATCTGGATCAGCACGGCGTCTTCGCTGCGTTTGACGCCGTAGGCGTTGCCGCAACGGAAATTCGTGGCGTCATGCTCGCTGATGGTCATGAACTCGTCGCCCTCGGGAACGTTCAGCGCCTCGCGCATGGCGCGGTAGAGGCCGTCGAGGATCGCCTGCCGGTAGGCGTCCGGCTTGCCGGCGCGCATCGAGATGTGAAGGAGAGGCATCGGCTGGTCCTTTTGCAAGCTGGCGCGACCGTCACGGCGCATCGCCCGCGCCGTCGGTGGAGCCCATTGACGAAACGGGCTATCAATCCCAATTAGTTTTTAACGCGATGTCAAAAAAGCATATTGTTGACACCGTGTCAAATACTTCGCCGATACGGGGGAGCATGATTTGAGGCCGCGCGAATTCGACCATGACGACGTCCTGCGTATCGCGTTCGAGCAGTTCTGGCGCAACGGCGTGCGCGGCACCTCGCTCTCCGACATCGCGCGCGACGCCGGCGTCCAGCGCGGCAGCCTCTACAATGCTTTCGGCAGCAAGGAGGCGCTGTTTCTCCAGGCCTATGAGCGCTACGCCGGCGACTATCTCGTCGCCCTGCAAAAGGCGCTCGGTGTGGGCTCCTTGCGAAAACGCCTCACCGCGTTCTTTGAGTTGACCATCACGAATTTTCGCGCCGGCAAGCCGCCGCGCGGGTGTCCGACGACGCGGGGGCTGATGGAGCTTGGCGCGGCTGAAGGCGAGGGGCTCGACGAAGACGCGCGGAAGGCCTTTGCAAACCTCGTGTCGCGCATCACCGCGCTGGTCCAGGACACATTGTCGGCTGGCGCCGAGCGCGGCGAGTTCGACGGCAACGCTGAGGCCGCAGCGCTGCACATCATCACGGTCACGCGCGGCCTCGCCGTGCTCGAACGTGCCTACGGCGACGAGCCCCAGTTGCGCAAGATCGCCGCCCACACGATCGACCTCGTGCTCGGCAAGGGTGGTCGTTAAGTGTCAGCAGAACGCAAGCGCGTTGGCCGCGCGCGTGGCCGCGCCTTCCTTCTCGATTCCGACGAGCTGGCCGACGACGGCCTCGAGTTCGCCAGGCTCTCTGCGGCGCGCGACCGCCAGGAGCCGCATCAATTCCGCCTCGTCGGCACGACGGCGGCATGAAGCAGAGATCGCAGGGCCGGCCGCTGCGGAGGATCCTGACGAGCGCGGCCACGCGCGCGACCGGCAGTGGGCTGTCGGCAATGCCGGGTGCTTCGTCGGCGAAGCGATAGGCCGCCTCCCAGCAATCGGACGCGCCGGTCGCATAGGCGGCGCCGATGAACCGGAACAGCGAGAGCGCAATGGGCAGAAATCATCGGAGCCTTCGAAGCTGGAACAGCGCGTATCCTGGGTCATGAAAACGATCTCGTGTCCGGCGCTCTCTATCTGCACCGATCGTTCAGCCAGAGCCTTCCGCAAGTCAACGTGCGGAGGCGCGATATCGAGGTCTTCTAGATTGGAGGGGGAAACATCGAAGAATTCTAATCTCGACGGCTCACACGAATGCGACGTAGATCCTGATGTCGCTCTTCGAAATCATCCGGCAGGCGATCCGAGGGTTTCGAGGCGGTGGGCTTCGGTGGCGGCTGCAATCGGCATGTGTCTGGCTCCCTCGCGCAGCTTTGCGCGCGCCGATTAAGGTCAAATTGATCCGTGGGCCGTCCGCGTATTTTTGCGGAGTTTTCGGGAACCCGAACGCTTAAAGCTTTGCTAAGGCGTTCGGGATAATCTGGCAAATCTGCATTGTCAATTTATGCGAGCACCGATGATTTTCTCCCGCATCAGTTTCAAGCTGGTCATGATCGTTGGCATCAGCCTTCTCGGCATGATTGCACTGGCGCCGATCGCGCTCTCGACCCTGCGCACGCAGATGGTCGCCGATCGCCAGGCCAAGGTCCTGCAGATGGTCGACGTCGTCTACGGCATTCTGACGCACCAGCAGAAGCTCGAAAGCGAAGGAAAAATCACGCGCGAGCAGGCGCAGGCCGCCGCGATCGCAGAGATCAAGAGCCTGCGCTACGACAAGGTGGAGTATTTCTGGCTCAACGACATGGGCCCGAAGATGATCATGCATCCGATCAAGCCCGAGCTTGACGACAAGGATCTCTCCGACATGAAGGACCCCACGGGCAATCGCCTGTTCTCTGGTTTCGTTGACGTCGTCAAAACGCAGGGCGCGGGTTTCTACAGCTACCTCTGGCCGAAGCCCGGCTTCGAGCAGCCCGTTGCCAAGATTTCCTATGTGAAGGGTTTTGCGCCCTGGGGCTGGATCGTCGGCACCGGCATCTATCTCGACGACGTCGACGCCGTCTTCCGCCAGGATGCGATGACGTTTGCGCTGGTGTGCCTTGCGGTGTTTGTGCTGGTGCTCGGGGCCTCCTTCGTAATCGGCCGCAGCGTGACCCGGCCGCTCGCGAAAATCACCATGCTGACCGAGCGCCTCGCCGCCGGCGACGGCGCGTTCGAGGTGCCCTACACCCATCTTCGCAACGAGGTCGGCGGCCTGGCCAGAGCGCTTGCCGTGTTCAAGGACAATGCGTCGGCCGTCAGCCGGATGCATGCCGAGCAGCAGGAGACAAAGCAGCGGTCCGACGAGGAGAAGCGCAGGACGATGACCGATCTCGCCGGCAAATTCGAGGCGAGCGTCCAGGCGGTCGTCCGCGACGTCTTCAACGAGGCGCGCGCGATGCAGCAGGCAGCCGAGGGCATGTCGGAAACCGCGAACAAGGCGACCGACCGCGCGAGCTATGTCGCTACCGCCTGCCAGCAGGCCTCGAGCAATGTGCAGACGGTGGCTTCCGCCGCCGGCCAGTTGTCGTCCTCCATCACCGAGATCAGCCAGCGCGTCGCGCGAGCCGCGTCCGTGGCCGACAAGGCGGCCGCCGACGGCCAGCGCACCAACGATACCGTGCAGGGGCTGGCCGCGGCCGCCCACAAGATCGGCGAGGTCATCGACCTCATCAATCAGATCGCGTCGCAGACCAATTTGCTCGCGCTCAACGCCACCATCGAAGCGGCACGCGCTGGCGAGGCCGGAAGGGGCTTTGCGGTGGTCGCAAGCGAGGTGAAGTCGCTGGCGAGCCAGACCGCAAAGGCCACCGACGAGATCGGCGCGCAGATCTCGGCGATCCAGACCGAGACCAACCAGGTCGTCGGCAATATCGAAAGCATCCGCAGCACCATCATGGAGGTCAACGAGATCTCCTCGTCGATTGCAGCCGCAGTCGAGGAGCAGGGCGCCGCGACCGCGGCCATCGCCCATAGCGTGCAGGAGGCGGCCTCCGGCACCGACCAGGTCTCGCAGAACATCTCCGGCGTCACCGACGCGACGGCGGAGACTGGCCGGGTCGCGGGCCTCGTGCTGCAATCGAGCGGCCGGCTGACCCAGAAGCTGCAATCGCTGGAGAACGAGGTCAGCACCTTCGTTGCGGGCGTGCGGGCGGCCTAGTATAGCTGGAGGATGGCTTCGAACTCCCGCCGCATCCTCCTGATCAATCCGAACAGTCTTGAGGCGACCACCGCGATGATGGTCGCGATTGCGAAGTCCGTCGTCACTGGCGGCTTCGACATTGTCGGCGCAACCGCGACGCGGGCACCGTCGATGATCGTGGCGCCCGACGCGCTCGACGCGGCCGCGCCCGAGGTCGAAGAGATCGCGCTTGCGCATCGGAGTTCCTGCGACGGCATCATCGTCTCGGCGTTCGGCGATCCCGGCCTCGCGGGAATCAAGGCGGCGATGAAATTGCCCGCGGTCGGCATCGGCAAATCGTCGATGCTGGAAGCGGCCGGAGGCGGCCGCCGTTTCGGCGTCGCGACCACGACGCCGTTGTTGAAGGCGAAGATCGACGCGCGACCGGACGCGCTCGGATTACGGTCCCACTACACCGGCACCCGCTTCGCCGAGGGCGATCCCGAGGTGCTGATGCGCGATCCGGCGCGGCTGCGCGCAGCGCTTGCCGGCGCGGTCGAGGCCTGCATCGCGCAGGATGGCGCCGAGGCGGTCATCATCGGCGGCGGCCCGCTGGGCGAGGCTGCACGCGAACTTCAACCGATGTTTACCGTGCCGGTCATCGCGCCGATCCCGTCTGCCGTCAGGCGGATCATTCGCCTCGTCACGGCATAACGTCCGATTTTTCCGCGTCGCGGCATCGGCCGTCATGCGGGAAACTGTTTTCCTTGACATGACCTCTGCCGTGCTCGACGTGTAACGATGTCGATTGGCGGCATCGTGCGTGCCCGACGAAAAGAAAAGCCACACGGGAAAGACGTCATGAGTGCAGGCCTCAACGAAAAGGACTACCTCGCCACCTTGCGCGGCCTGTGGGACAAGGCCTGGCCCAAGGGCATGCCGCGTTCGCCGAACTATCTGCATGGCGAAGTTCCACTGACGGAATATCTGCGGGCCTGGGCGAAGCAGAGCCCGGCGCGGCCAGCGGTGATCTTCTACGGCCACGTCACCACCTACGCCGATCTCGACCGGCAGAGCGACCTCTTTGCGGCGCTGTTGCAGGCGAAGGGCGTGCGCAAGGGCGATCGCGTCGCCGTCTTCCTGCCGAACTGTCCGCAATTCCACATCGTGTTCTTCGGCATCCTGAAGCTCGGTGCGGTCCATGTGCCGGTGAGCCCGCTGTCGCGTGCGTTCGAACTGTCCTACGAACTCAACGACACCAAGGCCGAATTGATCGTGGCGCTCGACCAACTCATCCCCGTAGTCGAGCAGGTGAGGAGCGAGGTGCGGCTGCGCGAGATCATCGTCACCAGCTTTGCCGATGTCGTCCCGGCGACGCCTGCATTTCCGACGCCGGACTCGATCCGCGCGCCGCGCGTCGCGGTCGCATGCGCGACCGATCTGATGCCCGCGCTCGCCGCGATGTCCGCAGCCGTGCCGCTGCCGCCGCCCGGGCTCGATGACGTCGCGGCGCTCAACTACACCGGCGGCACCACCGGCATGCCCAAGGGCTGTGTCCATACCCATCGCGACATGGTCTATACGGCTGCCGCCAATTACGGCATCTCGGTGCTATCAGACGAGAGCAGCGTCTTCCTGTCGTTCTTTCCGGAGTTCTGGATCGCTGGTGAAAATTTCGGCCTGATCTTCCCGCTGTTCTCCGGCGGGACGCTGATCCTGCTGGCACGCTGGGACGCCGTCGGCGCGATGGCCGCGATCGACAAGTACAAGGTCACGATCACGGCGATGCCGGTGGATGGTGCGGTCGAGCTGATGGATCATCCGCGCTGGAGCGAGTTCGACCTGTCGTCGTTGAAGCAGGTCCGCGTCGTGTCTTTCGTGAAGAAGCTCAACGCCGACTATCGCAAACGCTGGAAGGATCTCACCGGCACGATTCTGATGGAGGCGGCCTGGGGCATGACGGAGACCCACACCTCCAACACCTTCACGGCCGGCTTCCAGGACGACGATTTCGATCTCAACAATCAGCCGATCTTCGTCGGGCTGCCGGTCCCCGGCGCCGAGTTCAAGATCACGGATTTCGAGACCGGTGAATTGCTGCCGCTCGGCGCGGAAGGCGAGATCCGCGTGCGGACGCCGTCGCTGCTCAAGAGCTACTGGAACAAGCCGGAGGCGACCGCGGAGTCACTGATCGACGGCTGGCTGCGCACAGGTGACATCGGCACCATCGACAAGGACGGCTTCCTGCACTTCCTCGGCCGCCGCAAGGAGATGCTGAAGGTCAAGGGCATGAGCGTGTTTCCGCCGGAGATCGAGGCGCTGCTGGGGCAGCATCCGAAGGTGCTGGGCTCGGGCGTGGTCGGACGCGACGACCCCGACAAGGGGCAGGTGCCGGTCGCCTATATCCAGCTCAAGCCGGAGGCGGTCGGCACCATCTCCGCTGACGATCTGCGCGCCTGGTGTGCCGAGCGCATGGCCGTCTACAAGGTGCCGGAGGTGCGCATCATTGAAGCCCTGCCTTTGACGGCCACCGGCAAGGTGAAGAAGCAGGACCTCGATCCAAGCCTTCCTGCCGCAGTCTGAGTGAGAGACCTGATGTCGTTCAAAAAACTTCTGATCGCCAATCGCGGCGAGATCGCCATCCGCATCGCACGTGCGGCGGCTGACGCCGGTATCGCGACGGTTGCGATCCATCCGGCCGATGACGCGCTGTCGCTGCATGTTCGTGTTGCGGATGAGGCGGTCGAAATTCCCGGTCGCGGCGCGCGGGCCTATCTCGACATCGAGGCCGTGGTGAAGGCGGCGAGGAGCGCCGGCTGCGATGCCGTGCATCCGGGCTACGGCTTCCTCAGCGAGAACGCGGCGTTCGCCAAGGCGTGCGCGGACGCGGATATTGCCTTCGTCGGGCCGAAGGCGGCCGCGCTGGAGCTGTTCGGCGACAAGGTCGCGGCACGGCAACTGGCGAAGCGCTGCGGCGTTCCCATCATCGCCGGGACCAGCGGGCCGTCGAGCCTGGAGGAGATTTCGGCGTTCTTCACCTCGCTCGGCAGCAATGCGGCGATCGTGATCAAGGCGATGGCCGGCGGCGGCGGCCGCGGCATGCGTGTCGTGGAGAACGCGACCGATCTCGCGGAGCACTATGCGCGCTGCCAGTCCGAGGCCAGGGCGGCGTTCGGCTTCGACGGCGTCTATGCCGAGCGGCTGATCCGACAGGCGCGCCACATCGAGGTGCAGATCATCGGCGACCGCCATGGCGCGATCTCCCATCTCTGGGAACGCGAATGCACCATCCAGCGACGGCACCAGAAGCTGATCGAGGTGGCACCGAGCCCCTCGCTCAGCGATCCCTTGCGCGGCCGCATCATCGAGGCGGCGAAGCAGCTAGCGACGGCGGCAGCTTACGACAATCTCGGCACGTTCGAGTTTCTGGTCGACGGCGGTGCTGAGGACAGCTTCGCCTTCATCGAGGCCAACCCGCGGCTCCAGGTCGAGCACACCGTAACGGAAGAGGTGCTCGGCCTCGACCTCGTCCGCGCCCAGCTCGCGGTCGCATCAGGCGCGACACTCGCCTCACTCGGCTTCGCTCAAGCGTCGATCCCGAAGCCGCGCGGCTATGCGATGCAGCTTCGCGTCAACATGGAGACGCTGGACGTAACCGGCGCGACGCATCCGACCGGCGGCGTGCTCGCGGTATTCGAGCCGCCATCGGGGCCCGGTGTCCGCGTCGATAGTTTTGGATATGCCGGCTACAAGACCAGTGCCGCGTTCGAACTCGCTGCTGGCAAAAGTCATTGTGCATACTCCGGGCGAAGCCTGGCATGACGTGGTCGCCAAGGCCTCGCGCGCGTTGCGCGAGTTCCGGATCGACGGCGTCGTCACCAACATCGCCTTCCTCCAGGCGGTGCTCGCCCATGCCGATTTCAGGATCAACCGCATCGCGACCGACTTCATCGACCGCAACATCGCAAAGCTGGTCGAGGCGGCCGATGGTGCGGCCAAGCCGCTCTACTTTGCCGCGACCGAGCATACCAGCGGCCACGGTGCGGAGGCTCACGTCGCGCAAGCCGTGCCTGAAGGCGCCGTGATGGTCGCGGCACCCCTGCAAGGAACCATTGTCACCATCCAGGTGAAGGAGGGCGAGATCGTGCGCCCTGGCCAGCAACTTGCCGTGATCGAGTCCATGAAGATGGAGCATCTCGTCATGGCCGAGCAGGGCGGCCGCGTCATGAAGCTCGTCGCCGGCGACGGCGTCACGCTGATGCATGGCGAGCCGATCCTCTATCTCGAACCGCTCGACGTCGCGGCCGATCATTCGGCGGCGGAAGCCGCTGTCGATCTCGACCACATCCGCCCCGACCTTGCGGAGCTGATCGCGCGCCAGGCCAACACGCTCGATGCGAACCGGCCGGCCTCGGTCGAGCGCCGCCGCAACACCAATCAGCGCACCGCGCGCGAGAACGTCGCGCAGCTTGTCGACGAAGGCTCGTTCATGGAGTACGGCAGCCTCGCCATCGCGGCACAGCGGCGCCGGCGCAAGCTCGACGATCTCATCAAGAACACGCCGGCCGATGGCCTCGTCATGGGCGTTGCCACCGTCAACGCCGGGAAGTTTGGCCCCGAGGCCGCACGCTGCACTGTCGTGGCCTATGACTATACCGTGCTCGCGGGCACGCAGGGCCACATGAACCACAAGAAGATCGACCGCATGCTGACGCTTGCGGAAGACTGGCGCGTGCCGCTGGTGTTTTATGCCGAAGGCGGCGGCGGCCGGCCCGGCGACACCGACCGGCTCGGCATGACCGGCCTCGACGGTCCATCCTTCGTGCAGTTCGCAAGGCTCTCCGGCCTCGTGCCGGTGATCGGGATCGTCTCGGGCTATTGCTTCGCCGGCAATGCCGCGATGCTCGGCTGCTGCGACGTCATCATCGCCACCAAGAATGCCTCGATCGGCATGGGCGGTCCCGCCATGATCGAGGGCGGCGGGCTCGGTGTCTATCATCCGGCCGAGGTCGGCCCGGTCTCGTTCCAGTCGCCGAATGGCGTCATCGACATCCTCGTCGAGGACGAGGAGGAGGCGACGTCCGCCGCGCAGAAATATTTGTCCTATTTCCAGGGCGCGGTGACGCACTGGGAAGCCGCCGACCAGCGCCTGCTCCGCCGCGCAATCCCCGAGAACCGCCTGCGCGTCTACGACATCCGCAGCGTGATCGATCTCGTCGCCGACAAGGACAGCGTGCTGGAGCTGCGCCGCGACTACGGCGTCGGCATGATCACCGCGCTGATCCGGATCGAGGGCAAGCCGTTCGGCCTGATCGCCAACAATCCGCGTCACCTCGGCGGCGCGATCGACGCCGATGCCGGCGACAAGGCCGCACGCTTCCTCCAGCTCTGTGATGCCTTCGATCTGCCGATCGTCTCGCTGTGCGACACGCCCGGCTTCATGGTTGGTCCGGAAGCGGAAAAGACCGCGATCGTGCGTCACGTCTCGCGCATGTTCGTCACGGGGGCTAGCCTCACCGTGCCGCTGTTCGGTATCGTGCTGCGCAAGGGCTATGGCTTGGGCGCGCAGTCGATGATCGGCGGCGGCTTCCACGCCTCCTTTTTCACTGCGGCCTGGCCGACCGGCGAGTTCGGCGGCATGGGCCTCGAGGGCTATGTCCGCCTCGGCTTCCGCAAGGAGATGGAGGCGATCGCCGACCCCGAAGAGCGTGAGACCTATTATCGCAACAAGGTCGCCGAACTCTATGCCAACGGCAAGGCGGTCTCGATCGCCTCGGTGTTCGAGATCGACAACGTGATCGACCCCGCCGAGACCCGGCGCTGGATCATGGCGGGTTTGCGCTCGGTGCCGAAGCCGCCGGCGCGGACGGAGAAGAAGCGGCCCTGTATCGACACCTGGTGAGCGCAGTGCAGCAATAGCTGCGTCCCGGTTCCCGATTGACATCCCCGCCTGTGGTGCCAGACTTTGCACAATAATACAGGGTGGAGACGTCCGCGATGGCCAGCCTTTCGGCCTCGAACCATGTCGCCCGTGTCTTGTCCGTCGCCAACCACGTGGCCGACGTCGATGCCGAGTCGCGGATCGCGACGTCGTGGCGGCGCTGCCTGATCAGTCACAAGCTCGATCCTGCCCGCCAGGGCCCGCCGCAGACGCTCACCGAGTCCGAAGTCCGTCACGTCGTCGAACCCATGGAGGAGACCATCAGGCTGCTGACGCCTGAACTCGACGATCTCGCCCGCGTGCTGCGCGACGCCGGCTATTGCGTCAATCTCGCTGACGCGAACGCGACAATGCTGTTCAGCCGCCTGCCCGGCGAGGCCGACGCCAGACTGTTCATGGACTGGAAGATCTATACCGGCTCGAATTTCGCGGAAGCATTCGAGGGCACCAACGGGCTCGGTACGGCGCTGGCCGAGCAGAAGCCGATTCTGGTGCATCGCGACGAGCATTTTCGCGCGCAGTGGCACATGTTTTCCTGCGCCGTGGCGCCGTTGTTCGACCAGGCCGGGCGCCTTGCTGGCGCGGTCAACATTACCTCCTGCCGTGAAGATCTCGAACGCACCGCGCATCAGCTCGCCCTTGCCGTGACGATGGAAGCGACGCGGCGGATGGAGGGCGCGATCTTCCGTGATCATTTCCGCAGCGCCTGGATCGCGACCGTGCCGGGCGACGGCGGCAGCGGTCTGCTCGCTTATGACGACGACCGCCGCATCGTCGGCGCCTGCCGCTCGGCGCGCGCGCTGTTGGGGCTCACCGACGGCATGATCGCGTCCGGTATCGACCTGTCGCGGTATATCAGGTTCGATCAACACGCCGCGCGGAACGCCGATGAGATCGTCGAGCTGCGCCGCACTGATGGTCGTGCGTTGGGGCGGGGCCACGTGGCGCCGCCGCTGCGCGCAAGATCGCCCATTCCGCGCCGCGATGTGCCGGCCGATCGTTTCGACGCGTTGCATCGGCTTGCCGGCCGCGATCCCGGTTTGATCAAAAGCGTGAAGCGGCTCAGGAGCATCGGCGATCACAATCTGCCGGTGCTGCTGCACGGCGAGACCGGCGTCGGCAAGGACGTGTTCGCGCGCGCGATTCACGCTGCGAGCAACCGTGCGCGCAACAATTATGTCGCGCTCAACTGCGCGGCGATGCCGGAGAGTCTGATCGACGCAGAGCTGTTTGGCTACGAGGCTGGCGCCTTCACCGGCGCACGTCGCGACGGCTCGAAGGGCCTGATCGTGCAGGCCGACGGCGGCACGCTGTTCCTCGACGAGATCGGCGACATGCCCATCGCGCTGCAGACGCGCCTGCTGCGCGTGCTGGAAAACCGCGAAGTCTGGCCGCTCGGTGCGTTGAAACCCGTTCCCGTCGATATCCGCCTGATCAGCGCCACCCATCGCGACCTCGGCTGCATGGCGGAAGAGGGCGCCTTTCGCGCCGACCTCTATTTCCGCCTGCGCGGCATGGAGGTGCGGCTGCCGGCGCTGCGCGAGCGCGCGGACCGGGATGATATCATCCGCCAGATCGCGCACGAGGAGGCGCCGAACTGCCGCCTGTCGGAGGAGGCGTGGTCGCTGCTCTCCGCTTATCCGTATCCCGGCAACATGCGCCAGCTCCGCCATGTGTTGCGCCTCGCCGGCTGCACAGCGGAGGGTGGTGTCATCATCGATGCAGATCTCGATCTGCCGCCGTTCGGCGGACGACCCGCGGAGCCGGACCTCGTGGCAGCCGAACGCGCCACGATCGTGGAGGCGCTGCGCAAGCACGGCGGCCGCGTGACCGAAGCGGCCCGCGCGCTGAAACTCAGTCGCGCGACGCTGTATCGCAAGATCAAGCAGCTGAAGATCGAGACGGTGCAGTAGCGCCTCTTCTACGAAAAATCGCTCCAGCTCAGATGTCGCGAATCGAGGTCGCCGACCGAAACGGTGCCGCGGATTTCGTGAGGGACGTGGAAGCTGCTGCGCAGATACACCAGCGGCGCGGCCCCGTCGGAATGCGACACGCCGCGCACCTCGCCGACGAAGATCGAATGCGTGTTGGTCTCGAACTCCTGCGCCAGCACGCAGTCGAACGCAGCGACCGCATCCGTCAGCACCGGAGCGCCGGTTGCGCCGCGTGTCCATTGGCCGAACGCAAAACGGTCGTCGCCGTTGACACCCTTCTGCCCGCTGAAGGTGAGCGCCAGCAGCGCGTGATCCTCGTGCAAAAAATTGATCGCGAACGCGCCTTCCTCGCGGATGCGTGCGTGTGCGCTGGCATTGCGGTTGACGCAGACGATCAGCGACGGCGGATTGTCCGACAGCGAGCAGGCCGAGGTCACCGTCAGTCCGGTGCGCTTGCCGTGCTCGGCACCGACCGTCACCAGCGCGACCGCGCCGGCGCATTGGCGCATCGCCTGCTTGAAATCCTTTGCGTCCACGCTCACGCCGAAATCTCCGAAAAAGGGATGCGGGTGCGGCACGTTCGCGCCGCACCCGCCTCGGGTCAAGCTGCCTTCTTCGCGGAGCCGAGATGCTTCAGGCGCGGCATCACCTCGTTCTTGAGCAGGGAGAGCGAGTGGTGCCAGGCCTCCGGCTTGTGCTTGTAGTCGAAGCCGAACACGCAGAGCACGCCGAAGCCGCCGACCTCGCCGTAGATCTTCTCGATCTTTTCGGCGACGGTTGCCGGCGAGCCGACGACCCAGTTGCGCTTGGCGCAATATTCGACGGTGACGTCGCTGTCGGGCACATCAGGCGCGTGCTTCAGATAGTCCTTGAAGCCGAAATGGCCGAGCAGCGGCAGGAAGTATTCGCCCATCATCCGGCCCATCATGTCGCCGGTCGAGAGCTTCCAGGCCTCCTCGTCGGTGTCGGCCACGAACACCTCGCGCACCAGCCGCCAGTCCGCGCGGTTCGGCTTGCGGCCGGTCTTGGCGGCGCCGATCTCGACCGAATCCCAATGGCTGCCGACATAGGCCGGGTTGAGGTTGAGGCTCATCGGGATGAAGCCGCGCTCGCCCGCGAGCTTGAGCGTGTCCGAGTTCTTGGACAGCCCGGCAACGCCGATCGGCGGATGCGGCGCCTGCAACGGTTTGATGTGAGGCTTGAGGAAGTCGAACATCGTGTCCGGCTTGGTCACCGTCCAGAACTTGCCCTTGTAGGTCCACGGCGCGGGATCGCTCCACATCTTCAGGATGATCTCCAGCGCCTCGCGGGTCATGTCGCGGTTCTGCCCGCTCATGCCGTCGACGTTGAACATCGCCCAGTCGCTCGGCAGGCCCGATGCGGCGACGCCGAAATTGAGCCGGCCCTCGGAGAGGTGGTCCAGCATCGCGACGCGGTTGGCGAGTTCGGCCGGATGGTGATAGGGCAGCAGGAAGCCGCCCGGCCCGATGCGCAAGCTCTTGGTCTGCATCAGCGCCTGCGCGATCAAGAGGTCCGGCGTGGGATTGGGTTCCCACGGCGCGGTGTGATGCTCGCCGATCCAGGCTTCCTGATAGCCGAGCTCGTCGAGCCAGCGCAGGACCTGCAAATCCCAGTCATGTCCTTCCTTCAGGCCGCACTCCGGCGGGTGCGAAGGCATCGTGAAATAGCCGATCTCCATGGGTTTCCTCATCTGATGTTGACGCGTCTTGTTGCGCGGTTCACGGACGTGAGCGGGGATACTTCAGCAAGCGGTGTGCCAGCGCGCCAACGGATTCAAACCGTGAGAAAAGGCTGGTTTGCAGCGGCAATTGTCGATATCCCGGGGCAGATTTGCGGGACCGCCGTCTCATTGTCGCGAGACGGCGTCTTGGCGGTGAGACGAGGATACGAAGTGAGATGACTGAACCCGCCTATGTCGCGGTGGACTGGGGCACCAGCAGTTTTCGCCTGTGGCTGGTCGATCGTACCGGCCAGGTGCTGGCTGAGCGCCGCAGCGATGAGGGCATGATGGCGGCGGCCAAGGCCGGCTTTGCCGGGGTGCTGCAATCGCATCTTGCGGCGGTCGATGCGCCGGCTCAGCTGCCCGTTCTGGTCTGCGGCATGGCCGGCGCGCGCAGCGGCTGGGTCGAGGCCGGCTATGTCGACACGCCGGCGCCTTTGTCCGCTGTCCTGAAGCAGGCCGCGCGCGTGCCCGGCGAGGCGCGCGACATCCGCATCCTGCCCGGCATCGCGCAGCGCGACACAAAAGCACCGGACGTGATGCGCGGTGAGGAGACGCAGTTGCTCGGCGCGCTTGGCCTCGGTGCCGCAGGCGAGACGCTGGTCTGCATGCCCGGCACCCATTCGAAATGGGTGCGGGTGAAGGACGGCACGGTCACACATTTCTCGACCTTCATGACCGGCGAGCTTTTCAGCGTGGTCTCGCGCGAGACGATTTTGTCGCTCGCGGTCGCCGGCGCCGATGACGCCGAGGATGTCGCGAGCTTCAAGGCGGCGGTGAAAGCCGCGTACGAAGCGCCGGCCTTCGCGGCCAATCTCCTGTTCGGTGCGCGGTCGCGTCAACTCCTGTTCGGCGGCACGCCGGCCGCCGCGCGCGAGACTCTGTCAGGCACGCTCATCGGTGTGGAGCTCGCGGCTGGCCTCTCCGGCACGGTGCCGAAAGCAGGCGTCACTTTGATTGCGTCGGGACGGCTCGCGATGTTGTACCGGCTCGCCTTCGATGCGCTGTCGGTGACCGTGAACTCGATCGATGCCGATGACGCGGTTCGCCGCGGCCTGTCGATGGCAGCTGCGGCGATCTGGTCGACATAGAAGGACCTTTGAGATGAGCGTTCCCTTTCCACCGATGAAGCGGCCGCTGGTCGCGATCCTGCGCGGCGTCAAGCCCGAGGAGACCGAGGCCATCGTCGGCATGCTGATCGAGGCCGGTATGACCGCGATCGAGATCCCGCTCAACTCACCGGATCCGTTCCGCTCGATCGGAGCCGCCGCGAAGCAGGCGCCTGCCGGCGTGCTGATCGGCGCCGGCACGGTGCTGACCGCGGCAGATGTCGATCGTCTCAACGACGTCGGCGGCAAGCTCATGGTTTCGCCGAACGTCGACACCGCGGTGCTGGCGCGCGCGCATCAGCACGGCATGGTGACGTTGCCGGGCGTGTTCTCGCCGACCGAGGCGCTGCTTGCGGCGCGCTCCGGCGCATCGGGTTTAAAGTTCTTTCCGGCGAGCGTGCTCGGCGCGTCCGGCATTGCCGCGATCCGCGCCGTGCTGCCCGCAGGCGTGATGATCGCCGCCGTCGGCGGCGTCTCCGACCAGAACTTTGCGGAATATATCAAGGGCGGCGTCACGGCGTTCGGGCTCGGCTCCAGCCTCTACAAGCCCGGCATGATGGCGGCCGATGTCGCGGCGCGCGCGAAAGCGACAATCGCAGCCTACGATCGGGCGATTGCGAAAGACTGAAGCAGCAATAAACAAGCCGTGATGCCGTCACGGTCGCCTTGTATCCTATCTTGCCGCACTCGCGAGATCAGGAGACCGACATGGCGATCAACAACGTAGCCGATCTGTTCGTGGCAACGCTCGAACAGGCCGGCGTCAAGCGCATCTACGGCATCGTCGGCGACAGTCTGAACGGTCTCACCGAGGCGCTGCGCCGCCGCGGCACCATCGAATGGATTCACGTTCGCCACGAGGAGGTCGCGGCGTTCGCGGCCGCCGGCGAAGCCGAGATGACCGGCAGCCTCGCGGTCTGCGCGGGCTCCTGCGGCCCGGGCAATCTGCATCTGATCAACGGCCTGTTCGACGCGCATCGCAGCCGCGTTCCCGTGCTGGCGATCGCGGCCCAGATCCCGTCGGCCGAGATCGGCGGCGGCTATTTTCAGGAAACCCATCCGCAAAACCTGTTTCGCGAATGCAGCCATTATTGCGAGCTGGTCTCGGATCCGAGCCAGCTTCCTTTCGTGCTGGAGAACGCGATCCGCGCGGCGGTGGGCCTGCGCGGCGTCGCTGTCATTGCCATGCCCGGCGACGTCGCCTTCCGCACGCCGCCGAAGCGCGCGCTGTCGACGACGCGCGGACTTGCGCTGTCGGCGCCGAAAATCGTACCGCAGGCCGATGAGCTGAAGGCGCTCGCGGATCTCCTCAACGGCGCCGAACGCATCACGCTGTTCTGCGGCCGCGGCTGCGCCGGCGCGCATGCGCCGCTGATACAGCTGGCCGAAGCCCTGAAGAGCCCGATCGTGCATGCGCTCGGCGGCAAGGAGCATGTCGAATACAACAACCCCTACGACGTCGGCATGACCGGCTTTATCGGATTCTCTTCGGGCTACGCCGCCATGCACGCCTGCGACGCGCTGGTGATGCTCGGGACTGACTTTCCCTACAAGCAGTTCTTCCCGACCGATTGCCAGGTCACGCAGATCGACATCCGCCCGGAAAATATCGGCCGGCGCTGCAAGATCGATCTCGGCCTCGTCGGCGACGTCAAGCTCACCATCGAGGCCCTGCTGCCGCTGCTCAAGACCAAGACGCAACGCAAGCATCTCGACGATGCGGTCGCGCACTACAAGAAGGCGCGCGAAGGCCTCGACTCGCTCGCCAAGGGCACGCCCGGCAGCAAGCCGATCCATCCGCAATATCTGGCAAAAGTCATCAGCGACCACGCCTCCGACGACGCCGTGTTCACCGCCGATGTCGGCACACCGACGATCTGGGCCGCGCGCTATCTCGACATGAACGGCCGCCGCCGGCTGATCGGCTCGTTCGTGCACGGCTCGATGGCCAACGCCATGCCGCAGGCGATCGGCGCGCAGGCCTCGCAGCCCGGCCGCCAGATCATCTCGCTGTCGGGCGACGGCGGCTTCACCATGCTGATGGGCGATCTGATCACGCTGACGCAGATGAAGCTGCCGGTGAAAATCGTCGTCTTCAACAACGGCGTGCTCGGCTTCGTCGCGCTGGAGATGAAGGCCGCCGGCTTCGTCGACACCAATGTCGACCTGGAAAATCCCGACTTCGCGGCGATGGCGCGCGCGATGGGCATCTTTGCCAAGCGCGTCGAGGATCCCGGCGAGCTGCCGGGCGCGATGAAGGAGATGCTGGCCCATAACGGGCCGGCGCTGCTGGACGTCGTCACCGCCAAGCAGGAGCTGTCGATGCCGCCGACCATCACGGCGGAGCAGGTCAAGGGGTTTAGCTTGTGGGTGCTGCGCGCGGTGATGAACGGCCGCGGCGACGAGGTCGTAGATCTCGCGAAGACAAACCTGTTACCGCGTTAGCCGCGCTTCGCCGACGGCACAGGCAACCGCTCATGGCGGCGTTGGAAGCGCTGCCAGTGCAGCACGATGCCGATCAGTGCTGCGGGAACGAAGCCCAGCACGATCAGGAAATGCGGCAGCTCCTTCGGCGAGATGAAGGCAATCGCGATATCCGAGATCAGCCAGAGCGCTGCGAACATCACCGCGAAATCCGTGCGCGGGCAGCGCAGATAGTAGAACACCGCCGTGATGATGACGGCGGGCCCGATCGCGATGGCGATCATGACCGCCGTCAGCTCCTTCGGCGTCAGCGCGTCGAGCACCATCGAGGCCAACAGCCAGATGGCGGCAAACATGGCGATGATGTCGATCGGATGCCGCAACCCAATACCTCTCGCTGCAATGCGCTATCGTTGAGTCCCAAGCCCCGTCCGTCAAGTAAAATACGCCTATTCCTCGTCGTTTACGGGCGTCGGGCGCAGCATGAAATGACCGAAGGCGGAGGCGATCGGCTTGTTCGGATCGTCCTGCCAGGCCCGCGCCTCGAAGGCGACGATACGCCGGCCCTGTTTCACGATCGAGACATTGGCAAGGGTGTCCAGCGCGCGGCCGGAGCGCAGATAATTGACGGTCAGCCCGATCGGCTTGGGCAGAGCGGCGATGTTTAGCTCGCGCCTCACGCCGAAAATCGCGGTGGTCTCGAGGAACGCGCCGGTCATGCCGCCATGGATCGCCGGCAGGATCGGGTTGCCGATAATCATTGGCGAGAACGGCATCGTCAGCGTGCCGTCATCGTTGACGCGAATGCCGAGGCAGCGCGCGAACGGGCTGTTGGCGAACGGGCTGTCCGGATCCTCCGGCGCCTCCAGCGTCGGAATGCTGCGCGAATCCATCCTGCGGTCCGCGAGCATGTTGGTGCGGTTGGCGGCGATCATGAAGCAGGCGGTCGCGGTCGCCACCGGATCGTCCTCGGACCCCTGGTAAGCCGTGGAGCGCACGAAGGCGATCGAGCGGGTGGTGCGGTAGCAGACCGAATGCGCCTTGATGTCGAGGCCGGGCGTGGCCGGCTTCTGGTAGTCGATGCGCAAATCGAGCGTTGCGATCGCGCTCGTGCCGTCGAGCGCGAGCTGAACCGCCAAGCCGCAGCTCTCGTCCAGCATCGCGGTGACGACGCCGCCATGCAGCACGCCGGTCTCGGTGTCGCCGACGAACACGGGGCGGTAGGGCAGGCTCGACCAGGCCTCGCCCGGCGCGAACCGGTCGAGCCGGAGCCCGCTGATATGGCCGTAATCGGAGCGGCGGCCCTTGATGGCCTCGGCGAGTTCCTCGAAGGGAATCGTGGTCGGTGATGTGGACATGGTGACGTTCTAGACCAGTGTCGGGCGCTGCGCAAAACCCGCTGACCGTCGCACGGCGGGTCTGCAAGGCCGGTTTGGCCTCGACAGGGCGGGCCGAAGCAACGATGGTGGGCGTTCGTTCCCTGCCCGCGAGGAGTATCCAATGGCTGACCCCGAAACGCCCGCCACCAGCCAGGGGCCCGTCACCATTTCGAGCTCCAGTTCCGAGCGGGCACCGATCATCTATTTCGACGGCGCCTCCTGCTTCGGCCATCACAACGGCGCCATCCAGATCGAGCTCGCCGCGAACCTGCTGATGCCGGTCGGCGCCGCCGTCAGGGTCGACGTGGTCCAGACCGCGCATCTGCGTTGCAGCGTGGCTGCTGCGCTGGCGCTACGCGAGGCGCTCGACAAGGCGCTGGCGATGTTTCGGCAGGGGCAGCAGCAGCCGACGGAGGAGGTCCCGGCGGTGAAGAATTGAGATCGCAATTGACAGCGATTTGTCTTTGCGCCAATTTTCGCACAGGTTGATACGACCTGCCGGTTGCCCCCTCCGTGGAATGGTGAACGTATCGAGCCCTGATCGGCCTCCCTTTGCCCGAGCGACCGGGTCAGCAACGCAACCACCTGACACTCCTGGATCGCTCATGCAGAGGACGAACCGATGCGCGATTTTCGCGATGCCAAGGCTATGGCGCAGACCCTGCGCGAATCCCTGACCACCAAGGCCGTTACCATCAGCCACAGCGAGAGCTTGGAGCTGGTGTCGAAAATGCTGGGCGTTGCCGACTGGAACACGTTGTCGGCCGCACTTCAGGCTGATCGTCGCGACACCATCGCGCCGGTTGCGCGGCTCAAGACGACGACGGCGCTTTATCCGGCTGTTCCGCTGCGCGATTTCGTTCCATTTCCGAATGCGACTTACCCGATGTTTGTGGGACGCGAGAAAACGATCCACGCCCTGAACCAGGCGTTCGAGGGCGGGCGGGAGATCGTGGTGGCGATCCAGCGGGAGGCGGCCGTCGATGATCCCCGATTTTCCGATGTCTACGAGGTCGGGATACTGGCCCAGCTGCTCGAGCTCGAAACGCTCGGCGATGGCACGCTCAGGGTGTTGACGCGAGGTCTCCGGCGTGTCGCGCTACGCAGCTTTGCCGTTGAATCTGCCGCGTATCAGGCTGAGGTCGCCGACGTCAGCGAGGGAGCGACCCGCGATGCGAGGGATCTTATCCGAAGGATCTATCAGCGATTCCAGGATTACACGGCGGCTCACGGAATTCTTGTGCCGGACATCTGGCTGTTCTTCGATCAAACGCGGGATCCCGGACAGATCGCCGATACTGTCGCGACGCGGATGAAATTGCCCGTCAGGGACAAGTATGAGCTTCTGGCGATGCTCGATGCCGTGAAACGGCTCGAGCGGATCGAAACGTTGCTCGACATGTCTGCACGCTCGGTTTCGGCAAATTACGCCGCCACGAAACGGCAAGCGCTCGATCACGCCGATCGGCGTAGCCATCAATACGCGACGCTCGAGCATCTGTTGCTCGCTCTGATCGATGATGCGGAAGCCTCCGCGGTGATGCGCGCCTGCGACGCCGATCTTGCCGGCCTGAGACAGGGCCTCGTGCAATATCTCGACAACGAGCTCAAGCATACCGTGACCGACACCGGGAGTGCCGAACCCACGCCTGCGTTCAAGCGCGTCGATCAGCGCGCCGCGCTCCACGCCCAGGAGGTGGGTTACGCCGCGGTGACCGGCGCCAATGCGCTTGTCGCCTTGTTCGCCGAGACGCGGAGCCCCGCGGCGCGCCTGCTCGCGGAGCATGGTGTCTCACGCGGGCGCTCGGACAAGGCGATCGCGCGAGGCGTGGGCAAGGGCGAGCAGTAGATAGCTCGCGCTCAGCTCACATGCACCTTCGGCTTCCTGCCGCCGTTCCACTTGCCGTCGAGCGCGCGCTCGATCTGGGCGGCGAGCTGCAGCAGGAGGCCGTCATTGGCCTGCTTCGCGATGGCCTGGATGCCGAGCGGCAGGCCGTGGTCCTGAGTTGCCATCGGCATCGAGATCGCCGGCATGCCGCAGAGATTGGCGAGCGGCGTGAAGGCGAAGAAACGCCAGAGATTGCCGAACCAGTCCAGCACGTCGGGATTGTCGGAGATGGTCAGATACTCCTTGGTGCCGACCTTCGGCGTCGGCAGCGCAGTGATCGGCGTCAGGATCACGTCCCACTGCTCGAAGAAGCTGCCAAAGCCGCGCGACGTCGTGTTGAAGACGCCCTGCATCTTCGCCCGATCGGCAAAGCTGGTGTGACGCCCGGCCTCCCAGATCCGGATGTTCATGGGCTCGATCAGGTCCTCCGGCGGGCGCTCCAGCCCGCGCGCGGCGAGCATGTTGGAGATCACCACGGAAAAGTTCGAGATATAGCAGGTGGTCTGCGCCTCGAAAGCGGCGCGGAAGTCCAGTTCGGGCAGCGCATGGTCGACGTGATGGCCGAGGCCCTCGAGGAAGCGGCCGGTCTTCTCCAGCTCGGCTGCGATCTCAGGCGTCGCGGTGTAGTCGCCCCAATTGTGGGACAGCGCGATGCGCAGCTTGGACGGATCGCGCTTGATCATCTCGGAATACGGTTGCGCCGTGGTCCAGAACGGCATGAACTCGCCGGGCGCAGGCCCGCGGGCATGGTCGACGAACGCCGCCGTGTCGCGCACCGAGCGCGACTGGCAGCCCTGGATCGAGACGAGGCCGGTGAGGTCGGACATGTGCGGCGCGAGCGAGAACACGCCGCGCGAGACCTTCAGCCCGATATTGCCGTTGACGCCGGCCGGAATGCGGATCGAGCCGCCGCCGTCGGTGGCATGCGCGATCGGCACCACGCCGGCCGCAACCATCGCGGCGCTGCCCGCCGACGAGCCGCAGGTGGTGTAGTCGGTGTTCCAGGGATTGCGGGTGACATAGACGGCTGGATTGTCGGCCGAGCTGCACACGCCGAATTCCGGCGTCGTGGTGCGCCCGATCAGGTTGAGGCCGGCCTGGCGGAATTTGCAGGTCAGGAAGGTGTCGGCGGCGGCGCGATTGCCGCGCATCAGCAACGACCCCATCTCCTGGAGCCGGCCCTTCATGGTCGGACCCAGATCCTTCATCAGGAAGGGCAGGCCAGCGAACGGACCGGCGAGATTGGCGCCGTCCTTGGCGGGATCGGCGATCACGTCATCGAACAGCTCGACCACGCCCGACAGCGTCGGATTGACCTTGGCGACGGCCGCTGCGGCCTGGCGTGCCAAGTCCTTCGCCGTCAGCTCGCCCTTGCGGACGCGCGCCGCCAGCCCCACGCCATCGTGCTGCGCCCATTCGTTCCAGCTCATCGGCAAAGTCATGAAGTCAAATCCTTCGAGGTGCGGCATCACCTTTTTCGCAAGGGCCCGCGTGAATCAACTGAGCCAGCGCGAAGGGCAGGGTTGCGCCGGGCGGAGAGGTCGCGGCGTCATTCGAGCATGATCCGGAAAAGTGTGCCGCGGTTCTCCGAAAAGACCATGCTCAAACAACAACCTGAAGCGCGATGACAATTCATCCCAATCTCATCGCGCTTTAGGACAGCCGTGCGATGACCGCAACCGGTCCGCCCCCGGCCGGCCCCTGGTGCTCGGCGCCGCCGGAGACGTAGACAGCGCCGGTGCCGGCGAGGCCCGCGATCAAGCCGCCGACCGCCGCGCGGGCATGGCGTGTCGAGCTGATGTCGGTATCTTCCAGCATGGTGTGACGGAAGCCGCGTACGCTGCCGTTCGGCGAAGCCTCGGCCTTGGCGAAGATGTTGACGAGCTCGCGGCCTGCATTGGTCTGCGGTGCGATGCCAAGGCCAACACTCTTCAGCGCCGCCGCCACGGCCGGGGCATCGATCGCGTCATTCATCACGGCATGCCCGATCTCGAATTCGCTCACTGACGACGCCGAATTGCCGAGCACGATGACGACGTTGTGCATAAGTTCGATGCCGGACGAGGTCGAGGCGACCTTCGAGAACAGGTCGTAGCGCCGCAGCACGTCGTCGTCGCTTATGTCGGCGGCAATCTCGCCGAGCGCGACCGCAACCCCGAGCGCGGAGGCGCCGCGCGAATAAGCCATCGAGCTGTAGGAGCTGATCGTCGCCGTCTTGTTGCCGCGCGCGGCTGCCGCCTCGACACGCTCGCTGGTGAGCAGCGGGCACTTGATCTGGACGAAATGGACATCAGTGGCATCGGCAATGCCGGCATCTTCCATCGCGGCGTTTACCGCCTTGGCGGTCTCGGTGATCTGTGCAGAGCGGCCAAGCTCTTCAGGCAGGAAATCGCGTGTCTGCGCCATGCCGATGCTCAGGCGCTTGCCGGACAGACCTGCCGACCGCTGCTGGACCTCCTGGCGCGTGAACACTGTGATGTGCGGGCTGAGCACGCCCTCGGTCCCGCCGGACATCACGAAAGCGATGCGCTGCTCGACCTCGTGCGGCGCGAGAGCGAGTTTTGGCGCCAGTGCCGTGCACAGCGCGGCGACGGCATATTCCCGGGTGAAATCATTGACGCCGCCATTGCCCTCGGTCTTGCCGAGGATCGCAAGGATGGATGCCGGATCGATCGCGCCGGAGCCGATCAGGCTCATGAGGCCGGAGACGTCGCCGGGGCCTTTGGTGGCGATCCTGATGACGCCGACCGTTGTTGTCCGCATGCAGTCCTCGTGTGGAGTTCGGTGGTCCGGCGCGCCAACCAGCCGTGGAACCGGGCTATCTGTCAAGCCGCATGTGGGCCACAAGGGCTTGGGCTGCGCCGCAGGGCAAAACACGATCGCTGGGTCAATCGACGCACGCCAAAATATTCCACTTTACCGAAATTCGGATTTGTCGTATGTGTCGCTTATCCTGATCCGGCGAAAAGGGGCGGTCGTACGTCGTCACGAGCCGCGGATCGGGTTGCGGTGGACGCTGAGCGGCGCCGTCGCGGATGCAAGTGGCTGGGCGGGGCAGTGGACTGAGCCGAGCCCCGTGAGCCGCTCGCAAGCCGCGTTGTACGAACGGCGCTCGAAGCCTGCTAAGCCTTTTGGCGAAGAAGCCCTGGGGCCAAGCGGGAAGCTTGCGTACGGCAAAACCGTGTGGTCCTGGCCGTCGTCGCTACGGTCAAGCCTTGCGGAGGTGCGGGGAGCCCGACCGGGCAAGCCGCATCGTCAATTCGCGAGGTGACGGAGGCAAGCACGAATTCGTCTCTGGGGAGAGCGCGGCATACGCCGTCAAACCACTGCGCAGGGAAGGCCGTGTGTTCGGCTTCACCTGTATGCCGCTGTGCAATTCTTTTTGCGCTACACGCGCACAGCGGACCGTGGGTGCCAGCCGGCACCCGGCCTTCCCTGCGCCCTTTGTCTAGAGGGCGTGACGAGGAGAGCAAAACTCGGGCGAAATGCGCCGCGAGATGGCGAAGGCGTGTCTGCGCTGCGCTCGCAATGACGCGGAGGGAGCAGCGGGCACGATACCATCACCGTCACCCAGGGGTGCGCGCGACAGCGTCGCAGCGCAAGCCTCGAAGGGCGACGCCCGGCTGCATCAGGGCCGTTCATCCTTCGAGGCCTCCGCTACGCTCCGGCACCTCAGGATGACGGAAGAACCCGCGACATCCCCACGATTGTGGCGAGATCGCATCGGTTCGACAAAAAATCCTCTGTCGACGGTTGCGCGCCGCACCTTGATGAATCAACCTTGGTTGGTCCATAAGCAGCGTCCCGCGGTCGGATTTCGGTTCGCGTCGCGTGCTTGGATATAGAGGGATTCTCGCGTGGCAAATATCAACCAGAAAATTGCGCAGGAGCTTGGGGTACGGGCGGAGCAGGTCGAGGCGACGGTGACGCTGCTCGACGGCGGCGCCACTGTTCCCTTCATCGCCCGCTACCGCAAGGAAGCGACCGGTGCGCTCGACGACGCGCAATTGCGCACCCTGGAGGAGCGCCTGGTTTACCTGCGTGAGCTCGAAGACCGCCGCAAGGCGATCCTCGAAATCAGTCCGCGAGCAGGGCAAGCTCGATGCCGCGTTAGAGGCCTCCATTCTCGCCGCCGACAGCAAGGCGCGCCTCGAAGACATCTATCTGCCGTTCAAGCCGAAGCGCCGCACCAAGGCCGAGATCGCCAAGGAGGCCGGCCTCGAGCCGCTCGCCAATCAGCTCATGACGGAGCCCGGCAACGATCCCAAGGTCGTCGCCGAAGGCTTCGTCAACGCCGAGAAGGGCGTCGCGGACGCCGCTGCCGCACTCGACGGTGCCCGCGCCATCCTGGTCGAACGCTTCGACGAGGACGCCGACCTGATCGGCGCGTTGCGCGAGGAGATGTGGACCAATGCGCGCATGGCCTCCAAGGTGCGCGAGGGCAAGAAGACCGAGGGCGAAAAATTCGCCGATTATTTCGAGTTCTCCGAGCCGCTGACCAAGCTGCCGTCGCACCGCATCCTCGCGATGTTCCGCGGCGAGAAGGAGGAGATCCTCGATCTCCAGATGCAGGCTGAGGCCGAGGCGCCGCCCGCAGGCGTGCCGGGCGCCTATGAGCTGAAGATCATGAAGCGGTTCGGCATCGCCGATCTCAAGCGCGCCGGCGACCGCTGGCTGATCGACACGGTGCGCTGGGCCTGGCGCACCAAGATCCAGGTGCATCTCAACATCGACCTGCGCATGCGGCTGTGGAACGCGGCCGAGACCGAAGCCGTGCGCGTGTTCGCATCCAATCTGCGCGACCTCTTGCTGGCTGCGCCCGCCGGCACCCGCGCCACCATGGGGCTCGATCCCGGCTACCGCACCGGCGTCAAGGTCGCCGTGACCGATGCGACCGGCAAGGTCGTCGATACCGCTGTGATCTATCCGCACGAGCCGCAGCGGCAGTGGAACGAATCGCTCGCGATCCTCGGCAAGCTTGCGCTGAAGCATCGTGTCGAGCTGATCGCGATCGGCAACGGCACCGCCTCGCGCGAGACCGACAAGCTCGCGGCCGATCTCGTCAAGGGCCTGGCCGAGTTGAAGATGTCGAAGATCGTGGTGTCTGAAGCCGGCGCGTCGGTCTATTCGGCCTCGGCTTTCGCCTCGGAGGAATTGCCGGGTCTCGACGTCACCCTGCGCGGCGCGGTCTCGATCGCCCGCCGTCTGCAGGATCCGCTCGCCGAGCTCGTCAAGATCGAGCCCAAGGCGATCGGCGTCGGCCAGTATCAGCACGACCTCGGTCAGGCCAAGCTCGCAAAATCGCTCGATGCCGTGGTCGAAGACTGCGTGAACGCGGTAGGCGTCGACGTCAACACCGCTTCCGCACCACTGCTGGCGCGGGTGTCGGGCGTCGGCTCCGGCCTGGCGCAGAGCATCGTGGCGCACCGTGACGCCAACGGCCCGTTCAAGTCGCGCAAGGCACTCAAGGAGGTGCCGCGGCTCGGCCCGAAGGCGTTCGAGCAGTGCGCCGGCTTCCTCCGCATCCTCGGCGGCGAGGATCCGCTCGATGCGTCGGGCGTGCATCCGGAAGCCTACCCGGTGGTGCGCCGGATTCTCGCGGCCACCAAGAGCGACATCAAGGCGCTGATCGGCAGCAGCGAGATCGTGCGCACGCTGAAGCCGAAGGACTTCGTCGACGAGACCTTTGGTCTGCCGACCGTCACCGACATCCTGCGCGAGCTTGAGAAGCCGGGCCGTGACCCGCGTCCGGCGTTCAAGGCCGCGGTGTTCATGGAGGGCGTCGAGGAGATCAAGCATCTCAAGAAGGGTATGATCCTCGAGGGCACCGTGACCAACGTGGCCGCCTTCGGCGCCTTCGTCGACATCGGCGTGCACCAGGACGGGCTCGTGCATATCTCGGCGATGTCGAAGACCTTCATCAAGGATCCGCGCGAAGTGGTGAAGCCCGGCGACATCGTCAAGGTCAAGGTGCTGGACTTCGAGGTCGCGCGCAAGCGCATCTCGCTGACGCTGCGCCTCGACGACGAGGTCGGCGCCAAGAAGGACGCGCCCGGCATGCAGCGCGACAACAGCTCGCGCAGCCCCGCCCGCATGACATCGTCGGCGCCGCGCCCGCAGGAGTCCTCCGGTGGTGGCGGCGCCCTCGCCGAGGCGATGCGTCGTGCAGCCGAAAAGAACGGCGGCAAGCGGGCGTGAGGCTCTATCTGAACCTCTCCCCGTAGGAACGGGGCGTGGGAGCGATAGAGCAGCGTACCCCTAACTTCCGCGTCAGAATCTGGCGCATTTGTAAGTTGAAGGTGAGGCCGCATTTTCCTCATCTGATCCCCTGGAGCGGCGAGACTGTCGCCGCGACAAGGAGGATAGTCAGATGAACAACAGGCTTCTCACCGGCATCGTCGCGGCGGCCATGGCCGCCACGGTGGCGGTCGCTTCGCCCGTTCTCGCTCGGGGTGGCGGAGGTGGGGGCGGCGGCCATGGGGGTGGTGGTTTCGGCGGCGGCGGCCATGGTGGCGGCGGCTTCGGCGGCGGCGGGATGCACGGCGGTGGCTTCGGTGGCGGAATGCATGGCGGTGGCTTCGCTGGCGGAATGCACGCTGGCGGCTTCGGCGGCATGCATGTCGGCGGCATGGGCGGCGCGCATTTCGCCGGTGCCCATGTTGGCGGACCGGGCTTCGGCGGCGCACGTTTCGCACATGCAGCGATCGGGCCGCACTTTGTCGGCTCCGGCTGGCACGGCCGCCACGCCTTCTTCTTCCATCACCACCATTTCCGCCGTTTCGCCGTCTTCGGCGCGCCCTATTACTATGCCGGCTATGACGATGGTTGCTGGCGCAGGAGCTGGACGCCGTATGGGTGGCAATGGGTCAATGTGTGCGGGGATAGTTGGTACTAGCATCGCCGGACCGCACCATTGTCGCGATCGTCACCGGGCAGTTCCGCTCAGCCCCGGAACGGGATAGTCTGGTGGCGATCGTCGCGCGGAGTTTGTCATGACCGGAGGCCACCGCCGCATCCTGGTCGTCGAGGAT
Source organism: uncultured Alphaproteobacteria bacterium (assembly GCA_963819355.1). Lineage (GTDB taxonomy): Bacteria > Pseudomonadota > Alphaproteobacteria > Rhizobiales > Xanthobacteraceae > Bradyrhizobium. The sequence goes on from CAWFVZ010000010.1 coordinate 97,761, forward strand.
GATCCGGAAACCGCAGGCCAGCTCGTCGAGGAGCTGACGACCTCCGGCTACGATGTCGATCTCGCTGCAACGGGGCGCGAAGCGCTGAGCCACGGCGTTGCACGCGACTATGCCGTGATCACGATCGACCGCATGCTGCCCGATATCGACGGCATCACCGTGATGCGGCAAATGCGTGATGATGGCGTTGCCGCGCCCTTCCTGATCATCTCCGCGCTCGGCGAGGTCGACGATCGCGTGCGCGGTTTGCGCGCCGGCGGCGACGATTATCTCGTCAAGCCGTTCTCCTTCGTCGAACTGCTGGCGCGCCTCGAAGCGCTTGGCCGCCGCAGCGAGACCATCGCCAAGGAAACCATCCTGCGGGTCGGCGATCTCGCCATCGACCTGATCGCGCGCAACGCCAGCCGCCGCGGCCGCAAGATTCCGCTGCTGCCGCGCGAATTTCAATTGCTCGAATATCTCGTTCGCAACGAGGGCCGCGTCGTCTCCCGCGCGATGCTGCTCCAGCATGTCTGGGACCTGCATTTCGACCCCTCCACCAACATCATCGACGTGTATGTCGGGCGCGTCCGCCGCAAGGTCGACGACAGCCAGGCCTATCCACTGATCCACACCATCCGCGGCATCGGATATTGCCTCCGTGCTCCTGGCTAAGACCCTCCGCTCCTCGACCTTCAGGCTTGCGCTGATCGCGATCGCGGCGTTCGGGCTGATCGTCGCCGCGATCATGGCCTATGTCTATGTCGGCACGCTTGCCTATGTGCGGAGCCGGGTCGGTGACGTCGGCGACCACGACGGCTTCACCGCCATGATCGAGCTTGCGATGATCGCGGTCGCTGCGCTGCTCGCGGTGCTGGCCGGCCTCGCGGCCGTGCTGGTCACGCGGCGTACGGTCGGGCGCATCGAAGAGATCAATGCCACCAGCCGCGCCATCATGCTTGCCGGCCTCGACCAGCGCATTCCGTTGCGTGGTAGCCACGACGAATGGGACCGCGTGGCCGAAAACCTCAACCAGATGCTCGACCGCATCGAGACGCTGATGGGCGAGGTCAAGCAGGTCAGCGACAACGTCGCCCATGATTTGCGCACGCCGCTGACGCGCATGCGTGGCCGGCTGGAAAAGGCCTACCATGCCCCGCGCGATCGCGAGGCGGATGCCGCGCTGATCGGCGACACCATCGCCGATCTCGATGCCGTGCTTGGCATGTTCGCCTCCATCACGCGGATTTCGGAGATCGAGACACGCGCGCGCAGGAGCGCCTTTCGCGCGCTCAACCTTGCCGAGATCGCCGGTGAGGTCGTCGAACTCTACGATGCCGCCGCCGAGCAGATTGCGACCCGTCTCAGTCTCTGCGGCGACCGCGAGGTGCCGGTGACCGGTGACCGTGACCTGCTGTTCGACGCCATCGCCAATCTCGTCGACAATGCGATCAAGCACGGTCGCGCCGGCGGGCAGGTGACCGTGACCTGCAGCAGCGCCGACAACGGCGCGGTGATCGCGATCGTCGACGACGGTTCGGGCATTCCTGCCGACCAGCGCGACCATGTGTTCAAGCGCTTCTATCGGCTCGAACAGAGCCGCTACACGTCGGGCAATGGGCTGGGCCTCAGCCTCGTCGCGGCGGTTGCCCGTCTCCACGGCGCAGAGATCGCGTTGCATGACAATACGCCGGGTCTGACGGTTCGGCTCAGCTTCCCGCCGTACCGACCCTAGAGATCGATTACACCGCGGCGGGCCGCATGGGCCACCGCATCGGTGCGGCCGGTGGCATCGAGCTTGTCGAGCAGCGAGCCGACATGGAATTTCACGGTGTGCACCGAGATGCTGAGCTGGCGCGCGATCATCTTGTTGGAGGAACCTTCCGCCATCAGCGCCAGCACGTCGAGCTCGCGCTGCGTCAGCGCGATGTCGTCGGGCATGCCGCGTGGATCGCGCGCGACGACCGTCGCCGCGGCCAGCTCGCCGGGTGCTGCGAGGCGAAGCCCGGCGACGTTGCCGAGCAGTGTCGCCAGACGATCGGCGAGGACGGGGTCGTCGATCTCCAGAGAGAGTACGATCTCGGGGGCGTTGTCGTCGCTCACGCCTCCGGCCTCTCGCCGATCGTGACCTTGAAGCTGGCCGGCTCGCCGCCGCGGCGCACCGCGACATCGACCACCGTGCCGACGCTTGCCGGACCAAGTGTCCGCGACAGCGCGCGCACGCCGGAGAGCTTCTGGTCGTTGACCGCCACGATCACGTCGCCCTGGCGGATGCCGGCCGTAGCTGACGGACCGGCCTTGTCGACATTCATCACCATCGCGCCGACGCCGTCGTCGAGCCGCACCGGCTGGAGCCCGAGCCCGAGATATCCCCGGGCGATGCGGCCGCGCGTTTCGAGCTGCGCCGCGACACGCTCGATCGTTGCCGCGGGGATGACAAGCACGCGCCGCGGTCCGAGCACGGCCATGCCGAAGGCTTCGCCTGACGCATCGAGCGCCAGGCCGCCCTCCTGGCTGGGACGCAGGCGGACGTCGAGCTCGATCCGCGCATCGATGTCGCCGCCGCGCAAGGAGCGCCAGCTCTTGCCGGACGCCGACACCATCCCGAGCGCCGCGCTCGGCGCATCGCGGTTGGTGGCGACCACGACCGACAGCGTGCCCAGGGCAGGGATAGCGGGCGCCAACTTGATCGGGGCGATGCTCGTGTCGGCACGCAATAGCGCGATATCGGTCGTATGGTCGCGGCCGGCGATGGTGGCGGCGGCCGTGCTGCCGTCGGAGAGGCCGATCTCGACCTCGCCCTCGTCGGCCAGCGCCTCGTCGGCGGTGACGATCAGGCCGGGCTTCCAGACGAAGCCCGTCGCGCGGGAGCGGTGCGAATGCACGGAGACGACGGACAGTGCCGCGCGCGCCACGACATCCGCGAGTGCGGACGATAGCGAGGACAGAGGAGTGGGGTCGGTCATGGAAGGCTCCTGTAAGCTGTCCTCAATCTGGGATGTCGCGGCCGATCGCGAAACTGGCCGGATGGTCAGGACCGAGCCAACGCCGGGCGACGAACGCGTGATTGGGAGCCGCTCACGGGAACGTGTAGCGCTCGCCCGAACATTGCGCTGCCCGACTTGCAGACTGAAGGCCTGCACGGGTGATCGCGGGCGCGCTGGTTTGGCAGGCCGACGCCGAACACCACCGAGAGGTTCGCCGGCTCAGGCAGCCCGCTGACCTGCCATTTGACGCCCCGGGGGTTGGTCGCTTGCTGGCAATAAGGCCCCATGATAGCACGCGCTGGATCACGCGCTTGCCGAACAAGACTCGCTTCCCCCGGAATTTATTCCCCGACATGACCGATTTTCGCGGCGTTTTCCCCTATCTCGTCTCTCCCGTCGATGCCGACGGCACGGTGCGGACCGACGTCCTTGCAAGGCTCTGCGACGATCTGATCGGGGCCGGCGTGCACGGGCTGACGCCGCTCGGCTCGACCGGCGAGTTTGCCTATCTCAACGCCGCGCAGCGCATGGTGATCGTGCAGACCACGATCGAGGCTGCGAAGGGCCGTGTGCCCGTGGTTGCCGGCGTCGCCTCCACTTCGACGGCAGATGCTGTGGCGCAGGCGAAGGCCTACGAGAGGTTCGGTGCCGACGGCATTCTGGCGATCCTGGAAGCCTATTTCCCGCTCGCCGACGCCCAGGTCGAATCGTACTTCCGTGCCATCGCGGACGCCGTGGATATTCCCGTCGTCATCTATACCAATCCGCAATTCCAGCGCTCCGATCTCACCCTCGACGTCATCGCGCGCCTCGCCGAGCATCCGCGCATCGGCTACATCAAGGACGCCTCGACCAACACCGGCCGGCTGCTTTCGATCATGAACCGCTGCGGCGATCGCTTGCGCGTATTCTCGGCCTCCGCCCATATTCCAGCTGCGGTGATGCTGATCGGCGGCCTCGGCTGGATGGCGGGACCTGCCTGCATCATCCCGCGCCAGAGCGTCGCGCTCTACGACCTCTGCAAGGCCGGCCTCTGGGACGAGGCCATGGCGCTCCAGCGCAGGCTGTGGCGGATCAACGAGGCCTTCGCCCGCTTCAATCTCGCCGCCTGTATCAAGGCTGGGCTTGCGATCCAGGGCTACGACATCGGCGACCCCGTCCCGCCACAGGCCCCTCTGACGGCCGACGCGCGCAAGGTCGTGGAAGCGGCATTGCGGGAGCTCGCATAGCCTCTCCGGCATGACGAATCCGTGGTCCCCTCGCCTAAAACCGCGGCTGGTCTCGCGTGCCTCGATCCGCTAAAAGGCAGCCCGATTTCAAGAGACTTTGAGGACCCAGCGGAATGAACATTCTTCCCGGCAATCTGCGTTTCGGAGCGGGCCAGCCCGTCAAGCGTTTGGAAGACCAGAGGCTGCTCACCGGGAAGGGGCAGTTCATCGACGACAAGCCGGAAGACGGCGCGCTGTGGTTGCATGTGCTGCGCTCGCCGCACGCGCACGCGAATATCGTCTCGATCGATACCAGCGCGGCAGCCGGGATGCCCGGTGTCACCGCGGTCTATACCGGCGCCGATCTGATCAAGGACGGTGTTGGCACTATCCCGACGCTGAGCATCTTCAAGCGCCCCGACGGCAAGCCGATGACGGTGCCGCCGAGGCGTCTGCTCGCTCATGAGGTCGTGCGCTACACCGGCGAGGCGGTGGCGGCAGTGGTGGCTTCGTCGCGTGCAGAGGCCCAGAGCGCGGCCGAAGCGATTGTGGTCGAGTATGACGTGCAGCCGGCGGTGGTCGATCCCGTCGAGGCCGTAAAACCCGGCGCGCCGGTGGTGTGGCCGGAGGCGCCGGACAACATCGTCGGCGCGATGAGCTATGGCGATGCCGCCAAGGCGGACGAGGCCTTCGCCAGCGCCGCGCACACGGTCGAGCTCGATCTCGTCAGCCAGCGCCTCGTGCCGTCAGCGATGGAGCCGCGCTCGACCATTGCCGAAATCGACAAGAAGACCGGCCGTCTCCTCCTGCACGTGCAGTCGCAGACGCCGGCCTCGACCCGCGACGTGCTGGCCGAAGCCGTGCTGAAGCGTCCGAAGGACAGCGTGCGCGTGCTGGTCGGCGACATCGGCGGCGGCTTTGGCCAGAAGACCAATCTCTATCCCGAGGACGGCATCGTTGCCTATGCCGCGACCAGGCTGAACCGGAAGATCCGCTGGCGCGGCGACCGCACGGACGAATTTGTTGGCGGCACCCATGGCCGCGATCTCACCTCCACTGCCTCCTTCGCGCTCGACGAGAAGGGCAAGGTGCTGGCCTATCGCGTCACCTCGATCGGTTGCACCGGCGCGTATTCGTCAGGTGCCGCCAACATCATCCCGCTGGTGCTCGGGCCGTTCGTGCAGACCGGTGTCTACGATTTGCCGCTGGTGCATTTCGAGATCAAGTCGGTGATGACGCACACCGCGCCGGTCGGCGCCTATCGCGGCGCGGGCCGGCCGGAGGCGGTCTTCATCGTCGAGCGCCTGTTCGACGCGGCCGCGCGAAAAATCGGCATGGATCCGCGCGCGATCCGCAAAGCGAACTACATCAAGCCGGCGCAACTGCCTTATACGAATGCGGCCGGACAGGTTTACGATTCCGGTGCCTTCGCGCACATGCTCGATCGCGCCGTGAAGCTCGCCGATTGGGACGGCTTCGCCGCGCGTAAGAAAGCGGCAAAGAAGAAGGGCCTGCTCTACGGTCGCGGGCTCACCTCCTATATCGAATGGACCGGTGGCCGCGCCCACACGGAGAAGGTCAGCCTGCACGCGACCTCGCAAGGCCGGGTCGTGCTGCATTCCGGCACCATGGCGATGGGCCAGGGGCTGCAGACGACCTACACCCAGATGATCGCCGACACGCTCGGCATCTCCATGGACAAGATCGACGTCATCCAGGGCGACACCGATCTCGCCATGGGCTTCGGCAGTGTCGGCTCGCGCTCGCTGTTCGTCGGCGGCACGGCGGTCGCGGTCTCCTCCAACGATTTGATCCAGAAGGCGCGCGAGAAGGCGGCGAACGTGCTCGAGACCTCGGTCGAGGACATCGAATATCAGGGCGGTATGCTCACCGTGGTCGGCACCGACCGCCGCATCAGCCTGTTCGACATCGCCGAGAAGGAGAGCGGGGCCAAGCTCAGCGTCGATTCCGAAGGCGAGGTCGACGGGCCGAGCTGGCCGAACGGCACGCATATCTGCGAGGTCGAGATCGATCCCGAGACCGGCGTCTCGCGCGTCGTGCGCTACACCACGGTCGACGACGTCGGCGTCGCCGTGAACCCGATGCTGGTGACGGGCCAGATCCACGGCGGCGTCGCGCAGGGCATCGGCCAGGCACTGTATGAGGGCGTGTCCTACGATGCGGATGGCCAGCTCCTCACCGCGAGCTACCAGGACTACTGCATCCCGCGCGCCGACGACGTGCCGCCGATCGTGGTCACGCTCGACGATTCCGCGCCCTGCCGCACCAATCCGCTCGGCGCCAAGGGCTGCGGCGAATCCGGGGCCATCGGCGGCCCGCCCTGCGTCACCAACGGCGTGATGGACGCGCTGGCCGAACTCGGCATCACCCAGCTCAATACGCCGCTGACGCCGCAGAAGATCTGGAAGGCGATCCGGGACGCGAAGGTGGCGAGTTCGATTCCTGTTGTCCGGGGCGCGAAGCGAGCCCGGGACCCATAACCACAGGGAGTGGTTGTGGACCGAAGCTGACAACTCCGAGTCCCCTAACCACGTCCGCCTGTGGTTATAGGTCCCGGATCAGCGCTCCGCTTCGCTGCGCTTGTCCGGGACGACACTGAATGCGCGGCACAAGCGTGGGCTAAATCCCCAGCATCATCTTCGCAATGATGTCGCGCTGGATTTCCGACGTGCCGCCGAAGATGGTGTAGGCTCGACCGTTGAGATATTCCGGCACCACCGTGAGCATTTCCTCCGGGAGCGCCGGTTCGTGGTTGAGCTTGTAGAGCGGGCGCATCGGCTCGACGGCGAGCGCGTCATGGCCGATCACGTCGACGCCGAGCCGCGTCACGGCTTGCCGGATCTCGCTGTTGCGCAACTTCAGGATCGATGACACGGCACCGGGATTTTGGCCGGTCTGGAGCGCCGAGAGCACGCGCAGCTCGGTCATCTCCAGCGCGTCGATGTCGACTTCGACCTCGGAGATGCGGGAAGCGATATCTGGACTATCGATCGCGCGTCCCGTGAGATCGGACTCCGCGAGCTCAGTGATGGCGCGGAGTCCTTCGCGCAGCTTGGCCGACGCGATGCCCGAGCCACGTTCGAACTCGAGCAGATATTTGCCGTAGGTCCAGCCCTTGCCTTCCTCGCCGACGCGGTTGGCGACGGGCACGCGTACGTCGTCGAAGAACACCTGGTTGACCTCATGGTCGCCGCCGATGGTCAGGATCGGGCGCGTCGTGATGCCTGGCGTCTTCATGTCGATCAGGATGAAGCTGATGCCGTCCTGCTGCCGCGGTCCGTCGCTGGTGCGCACCAGCGCGAACATGCGGTTGGCGTGATGGGCGTGCGTGGTCCAGATCTTGGTGCCGTTGATGATGTAGTTGTCGCCATCGCGCACCGCACGCGTCTTCAGCGACGAGAGGTCGGAGCCGGAGCCCGGCTCGGAATAGCCCTGGCACCAGTAGTCCTCGCCGGACAGAATCCGCGGCAGGTAGAAGTTCTTCTGCTCAGGGCTGCCGAAGCCGATGATGACGGGCCCGACCATTTTCACGCCCATCACGTTGACATTGGGCACGCCGGCGCGCGCGCATTCGCTCTCAAAGATCCAGCGCTGCGCCGGCGTCCAGTTCGGGCCGCCATGATCGACCGGCCAGCCGGGCGCGCCCCAGCCCTGCTTGTGCAGCGCGCGCTGCCAGGCCATGCCGATATCAGGATCGGAGAACACCGACGGCGTCAGCGCCGTGGCGCGCTTCATCTCCTCGGTCAGATTTTTCGCAATGAAGCCACGCACCTCGCTCTGGAAGGCGCGCTCCTCGGCATTGAACGACAGGTCCATGATGCGCTCCTCTTGTCAGGCAGGCTGGGTGGTACGGCCAAGCTGGGCGTGGCGGGCATAATGGTGCGCGCTGCCGCCGAACAGCGTGTCGAAGGTGACGAGGCGCTTGAAATAGGCGCCGACCTCGAGCTCTTCGGTGACGCCCATGCCGCCGTGGAGCTGGATCGACTGCTCGCCGACGAAGCGCGCGCATTTGCCGATCTTGGCCTTCGCACCCGACGCGGCCCGCGCACGTTCGACCGGTTCAGCGTCGACCTTCAGCGCGGCGCGCAGCGCCATCGAGCGGGCCTCATCCACTTGCATCGCCATGTCGGCGAGGCGATGTCGGATCACCTGATTGGCCGAGAGCGGCCGGCCGAACTGCTTTCGGATCTTGGTGTACTCTAGCGTGGTGTCGACAAGCGTCTGCATGATGCCGACCGCCTCCGCACCGAGCGCCGCCATGGCGCGGTCAACGGCCCATTCGATCGCCGGCAGCGCATCGTGACCGTCGCCCAGCAGAGCGTCCTCGGGTAGATGGACATCCGACAGTTCGACGTTGCAGGCGCGCCCGCCGCCGAGGCGCGAAAAGTCGCTGACCGCGAGGCCCGGCGACTGCGCCGGCAGCAGGAAAAGGCCGAGCCGGCCCGATGGTCCCTGATGATCGTGGATATGCGCGGAGACGATGATTTCGTCGGCAGCGTGGCCGTCGAGCACGGCGATCTTGCTGCCGGACAGGCGCCAGCCCTGAGCCGTCTTGCTGGCCACGGCTGCGACCTTCGCCAGGTCAAAGCGCGCCGCGCGTTCGGAATGGGCAAGCGCGAGCTTGAGCGAGCCGTCGGCGACCCTGGGCAGCATCGCCCGCTTCTGCGCCGTGCTGCCGCATCGGTCGATCAGCGCAGCCCCGAGCACAACGGTCGCAACATACGGCTCGGACACCAGCCCGCGGCCAAACGCTTCCATCAAGATGCCGGTTTCGACCGCGCCGCCGCCTAGCCCGCCAAACTCCTCCGCGATCGGCAGCGCCAGCCAGCCGAGTTCGGCGAACTGCTTCCAGACCGCCGGGCTGAAACCGAGCGGATCGTTCGCCATCTTGCGGCGATGATCGGCGTCATAGCTTTCGGCGATGAAGCGTTCGACGCTCTCGCGCAACAGCCGTTGCTCGTCGGTGAGATTGAGATCCATTGCGTCTACTCCGCGGCCGCCGGCTTGCGCACGGAGGGATGCAGTCCGGATGGATCGACCACCATGCCGAACTCCTGAAGATTGTGGGCGTGACAGAGCTGATGCAGGGCAAAGGCCTGATCGATCGCGGCGGGCTGTCCCATCACGTCGACGGAGCGGTTCACCGCCTCCTTGGTCAGCTTCAGCGCGAAGGACGGCTTTGATGCGATCCGTCGCGCCAGCTCCAGCACACGAGACGATAGCTCCGCACGGGGCACGACCTGGTTCACCATGCCGAGCTGGCGCGCCACCTCGGCGCTCCAGCTGTCGGCGGTGAACAGAAATTCCTTGGCCTTGCGCGGGCCGAGCTCCCAGGGATGCACGAACCATTCGACGCCGCACACGCCCATGGTGACGACGGGATCGCAGAACTGTGCGTCGTCGCTGGCAACGATGAGGTCGCAGGCCCAGGCCAGCATCAACCCGCCGGCGATGCACTTGCCATGCACCTCGGCGATGGTCGGCTTGGCGAGGTTGCGCCAGCGCCGCGTGATCTGGAGATAAATCTCCTGCTCGCGCGCGAAGCGGCCGTGCGTGCTTGCTTCCGCAAAGCCGCCCCAATTTCCAATCGGCGGAAAATCGACGCCCGCTTCATTCTTGCCGCCGGGACGCAGATCGTGGCCGGACGAGAAGTGCGGCCCATTGCCGGCAAGGATGATGACCTTCACTGCATCATCCTGCACCGCCGTGTCGAAGGCTGCGTTGAGGTCGTAGGTCATTTGCAGGTTCTGCGCATTGCGCGCCTCGGGCCGGTTCATCACGATCCGGGCAATCGCCGGCTCCGGCCTCTCCACGAGGATGGTCTCGAACGAGGACATGGCGCGCTCCCCTACCGCTTTTCGTCTTGTTTGCTCCGAGTTGACTATGTCGCCCGGTGATAGGCAAGAGGCTTGCGTCAGTCGGCTGCTTTTCATGCCATCCGCACCGGACATCTGGCGTCGTGCACACTCAATCTGGTAGTTTGCACCCGATTCCACCGGGAGAAATTTGATGCGCAAGATCCTGACCGTGCTGGCAGCGCTGGCTTCGCTCAGCCTCACCAATTGCGGCTACAACGCGATCCAGAGCGAGGACGAGCAGATCAAGGCCAACTGGTCCGAGGTCGTGAACCAGTATCAACGTCGCGCCGATCTCGTGCCAAACCTCGTCAACTCGGTGAAGGGCTTTGCGCAGCAGGAGAAGGACGTCCTGCTCGGCGTCACCAATGCCCGTGCCAAGGTCGGCAGCATCCAGGCGACTCCGGAGGTGCTCAACGACCCCGCCGCGCTCCAGAAGTTCCAGGCCGCCCAGGGCGAGCTCTCCAGCGCGCTGTCGCGGCTTCTTGTGGTCACGGAAAACTACCCGCAACTCAAGTCAGATGCCCTGTTCAAGGACCTGATGTCGCAGCTCGAAGGCACCGAGAACCGCATCACGGTGGCGCGTAACCGCTACATCAAGGCGGTGCAGGACTATAACGTCACCATCCGCTCGTTCCCCAGTAACCTCACAGCGATGGTGTTCGGCTACAAGGAGAAGCCGAACTTCTCGGTCGAGAACGAGAAGGAAATCTCGACCGCGCCGAAGGTTGATTTCAACCCGGCGCCGGCGCCGTCGAAGTAAGCGCGTTAGGCTCCGATGCGCGCTGTCAAGGCCATCCTGCTTGCATTGCTGTTGGGTTGGGCGTTCTCCGCCCTGGCCGATGTCGCCGTGCCGCAACTCACCGGGCGCGTGGTCGACCGGACGGGCACGCTGTCCAGCAGCGACATCGCCGCGCTGTCGCAAAAGCTCAGCGACTTCGAGACGCGGAAGGGCAGCCAGATCGCCGTGCTGATCGTGCCCACGACGGACCCGGAAACGATCGAGCAATTTTCCATTCGCGTTGCGGAAGCCTGGAAAATCGGACGGAAGAAGGTCGACGACGGCGCGATCCTGGTGGTGGCCAAGAACGACCGGCACCTGCGCATCGAGGTCGGCTACGGCCTCGAGGGCGCATTGACGGACGTGACCTCGCGACGGATCATCGACGAGGTCATCACGCCGAAATTCAGGGAGGGCGATTTTGCCGGGGGCATCTCCGCCGGCATCGACCGGGTGATACGCGTCGTCGATGGCGAGCCGCTGCCGGTTCCCTCACGCAGCGTAAATTTTGGCAATCTGGACGACATCGGACAGATCCTGCCGGTCACACTGTTTGCCTCGCTCATCGTCGGCGGATTTCTCCGCACATTGCTGGGGCGGCTGCTGGGCTCGGTTGCGACCGGCAGTCTGGTCGGCGTGCTGGCGCTGCTCATCCTCGGATCGGCCGGAATTGCCTTGATCGCCGGAATCATCGGCTTTGTCCTGGCCTTCATCGCCGATCTGTTTCCAACATCGACCGGCTCATCGCGCGGGGGCTCATCGTCGAGCGGTTCCTCGTCTGGTGGCTGGAGTGGCGGATCGTCGTCCAGCGACAGTGGCAGCTTCAGCGGCGGCGGTGGCAGCTTTGGTGGCGGTGGCGCCTCGGGGAGCTGGTAGTCATGAGCATCAGACGCATCACCAGGCATCTCCTCCTGCACCATTGGCGTGCGAAACAGGTGTTTCGGCAAGACGTGCTCGGCCGCATCGAGCGCGCGATCAAGCAAAGCGAAACGACGCATTCCGGCCAGGTCCGCTTCGTCGTCGAAGGCGCGCTCGACGGCCGCCCGCTGTTTCGCAACCAGCCGGCACGCGAACGCGCGCTCGACGTGTTCTCGCATTTGCGGATCTGGGACACCGCGCATAACAATGGCGTGCTGATCTATCTCCTGCTCGCCGATCGCGACGTCGAGATCATAGCCGATCGCGGCATCGATGCGAAGGTCGGCGCTGCGGGCTGGGAACGGATCTGCCGCGCGATGGAAGCCGAGTTCAGCTCCGGCCAGTTCGAGCGTGGTGTTATCGATGGCATCGCAGCGGTATCGCGTGAACTGGCGAAGCACTTCCCGCGAGGCGGGCCGCATCGCAACGAACTGCCGGATGCACCGGTGGTGATGTGATCCCTGCGTCGTCCTGGCGAAAGCCGCGACGACGTTACGGGGGCTGCGCGCTCAACTCTATCACCGTCACCCTGAGGTGGCCGCTTCTTCAGCGGCCCTCGAAGGGCGACGGCCACCTCAGGATGACGGAACTGGCGGAGGTGCGTGGTCCCTAATCATCCAGCTTGTTCAAATCCCGCACCGACTGCATGATCGGCTCGAAGTTCGAGCGCGCATCCAGTGCGTCGAACAATTGCGCGGTGTCTTCGAGCAAGCTGTGCGACCGCGCAATCGCGATCCGCACGTCCTCCTGCGGGGTGTCCGACAGCCGACCGTGCCCTGATAGCAGGATCTTCGTATCCAGCCCCTTGATGCGCTCCAGCGACTGGATGTAGTCGGAGATGCTGCCGGAGCCGAACACGCCGCCCATGACGCCGCCGGGCATCAGGGTGTCTGCGGCGAACAACAGGCCCCTGTCCTGGTCGAACAGCGTGATGCAGGCCGAGGTGTGACCCGGCGTGTACATCACGTTCAGGCGGAAATTGCCGAGGTCGATCAGATTGCCTTCCTCGAGCCAGATGTCGATATTGATCGGCACGTTCGGCTCGTTGAACATCTTGCGCAGCATCGAGAAATCGTCGCGCAGCATGATCTTGTTGGCAGCGAGGCGATGGGCAGCGACGAAGGTGCGGCGCTCGTTGAAGTGCCAGGCGGCGCCGATATGGTCGAGATGCTCGTGGCTCAGCACCACGATGTCGATCTTCTCCGGCGGGCAGCCGACAAAGTTCAGACACTCGACCATCGCGGCATAGTTCGAGGACAACCCGACATCGATCAGGATGGTGCGTGCCGAGCCGCGCACGAGATAGGCGTTGGCGGCCCGGTTGGAGAAGCGGATCTGGTAGACGTCGTCCGCGGCCTGGATCAGCGAACAGAGGTCGTTCTTCATCAGGATCGGGAATGAGGTGGGCTTGCGGTCGCTCATGATTGCGCGGCCCGATAGGTAACCGCGTTGGAGGCGCGCAAGCGCTTGGAGAGTGCGTCCATCACCATCAGCGCGAACGCCGGCTGCTGGCTGACAAGGTAGACGAAGCGGGCGTGGTTGATCCGCATCACCTTCGTGTTCGGCGCCGAGGCGATCGCGGTTGCCGACCGCGCCGAACCGTCGATCACGGCCATCTCGCCGAAGAACTCGCCCTTGCCAAGCTTGATGATGCTGGTCTTGCTTGCGCCGCTTACCTTGGCGATCTCGACCTCGCCGTCGAGGACGACGAACAGCTCGCGGCCCGTCGAGCCCTCCTCGAAGATGACGTCATCGACACCAAACGCGTTGATGCATTTCTCGATCGTCATGGCACTCCCCAAACGCCTTCTGGCCGACGGGACGGACCATGTTAGCCGGGGAACAGTGACGGGCAAACAACCCGTTCGGCTAAGGCGAGGACGTACCGCACGGCAGCATGGGCTGCTGACAATTTGTTGCACGCCGCCACGCCGGTTCCACTTTCCCGACCCAATTCGGCCTCGGACGAGTTCCTAAAATTTCGGTAAGCGGGTCCCGAGGTAAGGAATTCGCAAGCAATGAAAGTTACCAAAAAGTCAACCAAGACTGGAGTATTTGAGCCGTGAGCGAAGCAATGCCCGAACTGGCCGGCCAAACGATTGGCGAACAGACTGGCGCCATCGACGCCGCCGCACCCGCGCCGCAGGCCGCCGAGGCTACCGCCGGGATCGAGGCTCCCTCGATCGCCCCCGACCACGAGGCACCGCCCAAACCTGATCTGGTCAAGGCGGACGCTCCCAAGGTCGAGCCGCCCCGAATCGAGGTCCCGAAGTTTGAAGCCAAGGCTGAAACCAAGGCTGAAACCAAGGCCGAGCCGAAGACCGGCAACCTCATCGTGATGGCGCCGTCGGAGCGGTCCTGGGACCGCGAGGAGTTTGCCCCGCATGTGAAGCCGGACGGGACGCGCGAAACCGGCGGCGAGCGCCGCCTGTCGGCGATGGCCGCAGTTGTGGCGATCGCGGCCTGCGTCGGCGCCATCAGCGGCGCGCTTGCAACCGCCGGCATGATGCATTTCTCCGCCGGCCCGGCGCCGGCCCAGGTCGCCGATACCAGCGCGCTGGATGCTTCGGTCTCCCGGATCGATGCCGACATCGTCGCGCTGAAGGCGAACTTCGAGCACAATTCGAAGACAGGCCTTAGCCAGTTCAACCGGGCCAACGATCGCCTCGACAAGCTCGAGAAGGCGCAGGCCGAGCCGATGGCCAAGCTCGCAAAGCTGTCCGAGACCGTCGACAAGCTCCGCGTCACGCCACCCGCCGCCCCCGCACAGGCCGCAGCTGCGGCGCCCGCAAAGGAGACCACCGGCTCGATCGCGCCGATCCAGGTCGCGACCGCTGCCGCCGCGCCGGCGCCCGTGCCCGCTGCGCCCAAGACAGAAGTCGGCCGCCTGCCGACGGTCGATGGCTGGGTCTTGCGCGACGTCTCCAATGGCGGTGCGCTGATCGAGGGCCGCGGCGGCCTTTACGAGGTTTATGCCGGCGATCCCATCCCCGGCATCGGCCGCGTCGATGCGATCCGCCGCCAGGACGGCCGCTGGGTGGTTGTCACCAGCAAGGGCCTGATCGTCGCGCGCTAAGCGTCCGACATCCGACTTTCAAAGAGGCGCCTCACCACGATGTGAAGCGCCTTTTTGCTTGAATAGACGGACCGGCACGGTGTTATTGAAGGCATGAGCCGTGCGTTGCGAATTCTCGTTGCTGTCGCCGTGTTGTTCGGCGGCGGCATGTCCTCAATGGCTGCGGAGAACGCGTCGCTCACGCGCGGCACCGCGATCACCGACCCCGATCTCCTGCGCAAGCTCGATCAGAACGATGCGCTCACGATCGCGCGCCTGTTGCAGCCCGAGCGCAAAGCAGACATTCCGCTGACCAGCGATTTGCTGTTCGCGTCGCTGCCGCAGTTGAAGGAGATTCCGCCGGCGATCGATGCGGAGTTCGATCGCTACATCGCGCAACACAAGGCGGTATCGCCAAGCGAGACCATAGGTGTCGGCGACAGTTTCGACGTCCAGCTGTTCGATCGGGCCGTGCTGCAATCCGCCAACACGCGTTTCGTACTGGCTGGCATCGTCAACCGCATGGACCGCGCCTATGTGTCGGACGAGAGCTGCGGAGAGATCCGGCTGATCTACCGTCTGGCCCGCTTCGAGACCCAGCCGGACGGCAGCAAGTCCGCGACGCGCCTGCCGATGACGTTCAACCTCGTGATGAAGGCGCGCGATGCACGCCAGACTGATCAGGATGGCAAGCCTGTTACCTGCGCCGAGGTCGCGCGGCGCTGGCTCGGCAATAGCGACTGGCAGGGGCTGATCGGCAGCCGCTCTGCCCCCTACGATGCGATGATCGACCGTATCGAGACCAACATCCAGATCTCGATCGCGCCGAAATCGGCGCTGCATGATTTCCGCTCCGACTATCTGCTCAAGGTGTTCAAATACAACGCGGCCACGAAGACGTTCGAGGAATCGACGCTGGAGAACCAGATCGACCGCGACCGCATTCTTGCCGATAACGCGCTCCGGCGCGACTTCAAGGACTGGCTGCTTGCGCCCGGGAATTTTCGCGACTTCGATCGCGGCACGGTGCTGATCCCGGAGAAGTTTTTGGCCAAGGCCGCAATCGCGCCGACGCCGGCAGGCTTCGATGCATCGGACCTGCAGCCCGAGTTCGGGATGATGCAAGGGGAAGACAAAGGCGAGGGCAAAAGCGAGCCCGTCTTTACCGACAACGACGTCGTCGTTGCGCTGAAGCAGGCGGCCGCGCGCGGCATCACCATGGAAAACATCCGCTCGGTCGCGGGCTTTCAGCGCCGCCTCAACGATGTCACCTGCTCGGGCTGCCACCAGACTCGCGGCATCGGCGGCTTCCATTTTCCGGGCGTGGACTGGCTCGCGGACAAGCCGTCGAATTCCACCATCGTGCCGGCCTCGCCGCATTTCGTCGGCGACCAGCTCCGCCGTCGCGACATCCTGACCGCGTTTGCCGCCGGCAAGCGCCCTGATTTCTCACGCGGATTTGCCAGTCGCCCGCAGACCCGCGACAGCCGGGAGCTGGCCGGCACCGAATATCAGGACGGCTGGGGCGCCCATTGTTATTTGCAAAATGCGGGATCGGGAGCGGCTGATAAGAGTTTTACGTCATGGACCTGTGCTAAAGGTCTCACCTGTCAGGCTGCTTCGGCATCGAGCCGCATCGGCATGTGCTTCATCAAGACGCGTTAGCGCGGCGATAGCCGATTTTGGATGACCCATGACGGATACCAGCGACGCCAACAAGGAGCGCAATCGCGAGATCGCGCGGAATGAAGAGGCCAAACAGTTCACCGGCAGCATCCGCGTCAGCACGTGGGCTGTCGCGGTGGTCGTGATCATCGGCGGGATCCTGTTCACGCTCGGATGGCTGGCGCTGCGGTAGCAGGATCCCTCACGTCGTGTAATTCGTCATCCGCTTGCCGGGCAAGAGTTCATACGCCGGCTTCCAGCCGGGTAGCGCGGCCATGCGGCCGAGCCAGGCTTGGATGGCGGGATGGCTCGTCGCGAAATCGAACCCGTGCTCGTCGCTCGGATAGTGCAGATAGGCCATCATCGAGATATCGGCGACTGTCGGCTTGGTGTCGATCGCGAAGGCATTGTGCCGGAGATGCCCATCGAGAATGCCGAGGAAGTCGTCGAGCCGCCGGCGAAAGTGCTTCAGCACCTGCGGATCGTTGTTCTCTGTGAAGGCCCGCATGAAGCGATAGGTCGCCATGTAGCCGGTGAGCTTGTGGTTGTCCCAGAACAGCCAGCGCAGCAGTTCGAATTTCTCCTCCGCCGTCTCGGCGCCAAATCGCCCGTATTGATCTGCAAGCTTCAGCAGGAGAGGAGCCGTCTGCGTCATCTTCACGCCGTCGACCTCGAGCACGGGAATCTCGCCCATCTCGTTTACGGCCTTGCGCCATTCCGCGGTGCGCGTGATGCCGCCACCGAAATCAGTCCAGACCGGCTCGAACGTCTCGCCGCAAAGCGTCAGCATCAGCGCCAGCTTGTAGCTGTTGCCGGATTCAGGGAAGTAGTGCAGGCGGTAGCTGGGCATCGGACCTCACGCGGCGGATGTTGGCGGCGATTTCTAGCCGACTGCCCCCGACCCTCGCAGCCGCTTGATCGCGGCCTCGTCGTATCCCGCGCCACGCAAAATCTCGTCACTGTGCTCGCCGACGCCGGGCGGCTTGCGCGGCCGCACCTTCTTGGTGCCGTCGATCCAGATCGGGCTGGAGATGGTGAGCATGGTGTCGTTCTCGAACGGCACCAGCACCTCGTTGTCGAGCATCTGCTTGTCGTTCGGGATGTCGTCCAGAATACCGACGATGCCGAACACGAGGCCATTGCCGTCGAGGATCTTGCGCCATTCGGCGAGATCCCTGGTGGCAAACGTCTCGTCAAAGATCTTGATCAGCTCGATCGAACGGGCGTGACGGTCAGGCTTGGTGGCGAAGCGCGGATCGGCGATCAGGTCCTCGCGCCCGAGGCATTTGGCGAGCGTCGGAAACTGCTTCTCCTCGCTGAGCAGCGACAGGATCAGCCAACGGCCGTCCTTGCACTGGTAGTGGTTGGCGACCGCATTGAGCGCGCGCTCGCGCGGACGCCGCTCGCCGAACTTGGCGCCGCAGAGCTTTGCCTGCGCCAGCACGCTCGCCGCCCACACGCCGTTCGCCATCAGATTGGAGGCGACGTGCGAGCCCTTGCCGGTCTTCTCGCGCTGATACAGCGCGGTGACGATCGCGCTGTACAGCGCCATGGCGCAGGGATGGTCGCCCATGCCGGCGACCGAGCGGGCCGGCGTCGTGTCGATGTCGGCGCGGACGAGGTCCATCAGGCCGGAGCGCGCCCAATAGGCGTTGCTGTCGAAGCCGGGCTTGTTGGCCTCTTCGCCCTTCTCGCCATAGCCGGTAAAGGAGGCGTAGATCAGCCGGTCGTTGAGATGGCCGAGGTGGTCATAGGTGATGCCGAGCTTGGTGCGCACCGGCGGCGGCATGTTGGTGATGAAGACGTCGGCCTCTTCGACGAGCTTGTAGAGCACGGCCTGCGCTTCCGGCTTGGAGAGGTCGAGCGCGAGGCTCTTCTTGTTGCGGGCCTCCAGCAGCCAGGCGAAATTGTGCTCGCCGGTGGGATAGCCGGGCAGGTTCGGCAGATTGCGATAGGGGTCGCCGGCGCCGGGCGGCTCGATCTTGATGACGTCGGCGCCGAAATCCGACAGCACGGTCGCAGCCGCGGGTGCAGCGATGAAGCTCGCGCAGTCCAGGACCTTGAGCCCTGCAAAAATGCCTTTTTCCATCGCGGCGTTGCTCCCTCGCTCTTGTTGTTTCCCGCAGGCTGGAATTCAGGCGGGCCAAGTCATGGCTGCATTAGACCGATGTTTCGGCGGGATGCAACGCCATTGAGCTGAACGCATCGCTGCGATCGCATTGTCTGTTCCGTCAGCCGGGTTCGTCGCCCTTCGAGGCTCAGCCTGCGCTTGCAGCGCAGGCCGAGCACCTCAGGGTGACGGTGATAGATCGAGCACCACCGAGAGGTCTTGCCTCACTCCTCGCCTGCGAGCAGCGCGGCGTTGCCGCCAGCGGCCGCGGTGTTGATGGTCACCGTCTGCTCGGTCGCAAAGCGCGCGAGATAGTGCGGGCCGCCAGCCTTGGGGCCGGTGCCGGACAGGCCGTTGCCGCCGAACGGCTGCACGCCGACCACGGCGCCGATCATGTTGCGGTTGACGTAGATGTTGCCGACCTGGACCCGGTCGATGATCGCCTCGACGGTGTCGTCGATGCGGGAGTGGATGCCGAGCGTGAGCCCGTAGCCGGTGCGCTCGATCGCTTGCAGGACTCGCGCGAGGGTCTCGGCCCGGTAGCGCACCACATGCAGGATCGGGCCGAACACCTCCTCGGTGAGTTGGCCGGCATCGCGGAGCTCGAAAATATGCGGCGCGACGAAGCAGCCCTCCGGCGCGGAGCCGGCGAAATGCAGTCGCGCCTCCGCCTTCATCCGCGCGATGTGGGCATCGAGCCGCTGCTTGGCCTCGACGTCGATCACCGGGCCGACATGAGTTGCGACCTCACTGGGATCGCCGATCTTCAATTCCCGCGCTGCGCCCGCGATCATCTCGATCATGCGGTCGGCGACGTCCTCCTGCACGAACAAGAGCCGCAGCGCCGAGCAGCGCTGGCCGGCGGAACGGAATGCGGAGGTGACGACGTCATCGGCGACCTGCTCGGGCAGCGCGGTGGCATCCGCAATCATGGCGTTGATGCCGCCGGTCTCCGCGATCAGCGGCACGATCGCTCCGTCCTTGGCGGCGAGCGTCCGGTTGATGTTGCGCGCGACCTCGGTCGAGCCGGTGAAGACGATTCCGGCGATGTCAGGGTGCGCGGTCAGAACCGCGCCGATGCGGCCGTCGCCGGTGACGAGATGCAGCGCGCTCGCCGGGATGCCGGCCTCGTGCAGCAGGGCGACGGCCTCGACCGCGATCCGCGGCGTCTGCTCGGCGGGTTTCGCGACGACGCTGTTGCCGGCCATCAGCGCCCCGGTGACCTGGCCCAGGAAAATCGCCAGCGGAAAGTTCCAGGGCGAGATCGCCACGAAGACGCCGCGGCCGCGCATGGCGAGCGCGTTGCTCTCGCCGGTCGGGCCCGGCATCGCGACCTCGCTGCCGAACAGCTTTCGGCCCTGCGCGGCATAATAGCGGCAGAAATCGGCGGCTTCGCGCAGCTCGGAGAGCGCGTCGTCGAGCGTCTTGCCGCCCTCGCGCTGGAGCAGCGCGATGAAATGCGCGCCGCGGCTCTCGAGCAGATGCGCGGCCTGCTCCAGCGCCGCCGCGCGCGTTGCCGCCGGCGTCCGGCTCCAGGCCAAGAAGCCCGCGCGTGCCGCGGCGATCGCCGTGCCTGCGTGCTCCGGCGTAGCGTCGGCGATCGGCTTGAGATCGGTCGTCTCGGCTTTGACGTCGGCCAGCAGCCGGTCGAGCGCGGCGCGCTCGCCGAATTCGACGCCGGTGGAATTGCGTCGCTCCGGCGCGAAGAGGTCGCCCGGTAGCGGAATCTTGGCGTGATGCGCCTGATCCGGCCGGACGACGAGATCGGCCGGGCGTTTCAGCAGCGCCGGGACCGGCACGCGGTAATCGGCCGCCTGCGCCACGAAGGAGGAGTTGGCGCCGTTCTCCAGCAGCCGCCGCACCAGATAGGCGAGCAGGTCGCGATGGCTGCCGACTGGTGCGTAGGTGCGGTAGGCGATATCAGGATGATCCTTGGCGAGCTGCTCGTAGAGCGCTTCGCCCATGCCGTGCAGGCGCTGAAACTCGAAGCCACCAGCGTCACCGGCCAGCTCCAGCACGGTTGCGACAGTGAGCGCGTTATGGGTCGCGAATTGCGGGAAGATGTGCGGCCGCAAGGCGAGGAGTTTTGCGGCGCAGGCGACGTAGTTCAGATCCGTCATCGCCTTGCGGGTGAACACGGGATAGCCGTCGAGCCCGCGCTCCTGCGCGCGCTTGATCTCGGTGTCCCAATAGGCGCCCTTGACCAGGCGCACCATCAGCTTGCGGTCGTGCGCCCGCGCTAGCTCCTGGACGTAGTCGATCACGGCGCTCGCGCGCTTCTGATAGGCCTGGATCGCCAGCCCAAACCCATCCCAGCCCTTGAGCGAGGAATCGGCAAGCGTCATCGCGATCACGTCGAGCGACAGCTCCAGCCGGTCGGCCTCCTCGGCATCGACGGTGAAGTTGAGGTCGTGGGCCTTGGCGCGCCGGGCGAGGTCCAGCAGTTGCGGAACAAGCTCGGCGATCACGCGCGCGCGGCTGATCGCCTCGAAGCGCGGATGCAGCGCCGAGAGCTTGACGGAAATGCCGGGCCGGTCGGGCAGGGGATGGGGGCCTGCCGCCTTGCCGATCGTGTCGATCGCGCTGGCATAGGCGTCGAAATAGCGCGTCGCGTCCGCGGCCGTGCGCGCGCCTTCGCCGAGCATGTCGAAGGAATAACGCGGCTTCTGGCCAGAGCGCGGCCGGCCTCGCTCCAGCGCCTGCTCGATGGTCTCACCCAACACGAAATGGTTGCCCATCAGTCGCATCGCCTGGCGCGTGGCGGTGCGCACCGCCGGTGCGCCCAGCCGCTTCACCAGCCGGCCAATGGTGCCGTCCGGCGTCTCGCCGGGCTGGATCACACGTGCGGACAGGCCTAGCGCCCAGGCCGAGGCGTTGACCAGGAACGCGGTGGATTTGGTCTCGTGATGGATGAAATCGCCTTCGCCGAGCTTGTCCTCGATGAACCGGTCGGCGGTGCGCGCGTCCGGCACGCGCAGCAGCGCTTCGGCCAGCACCATCAGCGCCAGACCTTCCTTCGTCGAGAGCGCGAACTCCCGCAGCATGTCCTCAACACCGCCAAGCCGGTCGTCGCGCTTGCGGATCGCCTCGATCAGCCGGGTCGCGGTGCGGTCGATCCGCGCCTCCTGTGGCGGGCTGAAATGCGCCGCCGGCAGCAGGCGCGCGGCGATCTGGGCATCATCGGGCGCGTAGGGAGCAGTGAAGGAAGGCGGGATGTCCGGCATGGCGTGTCCTGAGGCTGAAATCCAGGATAAAGCCCGCATTACCGTAGTTCGATAGACAATTTAGCCGATTTGCCTTAGAAAATGAAGACATATAGTCCATCGGCTGAGAAAACTATGGAACTCGATCGAACTCGACCGTAAGATTCTCGCGATTTTGCAGGAAGATGGCCGAATCGCCAATGTCGAACTCGCCGAGCGTATCGGCCTGTCGCCGACCTCGATCGGCGAGCGGTTGAAGCGCCTGCAGCGCGAGGGCTTTGTCGAAGGCTACGGCGCGCGGCTCAATCCGCACCGGCTCGGCCTGGGCCTGCTGGTGTTCGTCGAGGTACTGCTCGACAAGACCACGCCGGACAATTTCGAGCGTTTTGCGCGCGCGATAAAACTCGCGCCTGAAGTGCTGGAGTGTCACATGGTTGCCGGCGGCTTCGACTATCTAGTGAAGGCGCGCTTGGCCGACATGACCGCGTATCGGCGCTTCCTCGGCGAGACCCTGCTGTCGATGCCGGGCGTGCGCGAGACGCGCACCTATGCGGTGATGGAGGAAATCAAGCGCGACGCACCGTTGCCAGTAGGCTGACGGAATGCGGTCGCGATTGTCATTGCTGCGGCGTTGATTGGCGACCTCTATGGGCAAATAGCCTTCCGTGTGCAATCGCAACGCCTGTCGTCGAATGCACGGATCGTCTTCTAAAATTTTCTTGGCCCCGCTCCCGGATCAATCCGGAAGGCAGCAAAAGCCGGTGGGCTTATACTTTGAGGTTCTCTGCGGACGTCTTGCCCCGGTTTGCGATCTCTTCATACTCAACCGTCTGGCCCTCGTTGAGCGAGGACAGACCGGCTTTCTGCACTGCCGAGATATGCACGAACACATCCTTGCCGCCCGACGCAGGCTGGATAAATCCATAACCCTTCGTCGGGTTGAACCACTTGACCGTACCTTTAGCCATCACGACTTCTCCGCGGGTCTTCCTCCGAGATCTCGAACCGCCAGTCCCCGCCAACCGGCCGGTTCGGTCCTAACAGGATACGCGGAATGTGGCGGGCTTGGTAGATCAATCCACATCGGCATTCCGCAGAAAATCGCTCAACTTCGCGGCGTTTTTACCGGTTTTGCCCGTTTCGCGGTCAATTGGCCCGCACGCGTTGCGTCCTCCGTCAATAAGTCGCGGCCAGGTAGTCCACGATCTTGCCGACATCGGCATCGTTGATCGGCGCACCATAGACCTTGATCATCTTGGTCACCTCGGCCTGCCAAAAACCCTTCTTGTCCTTCATCGGCGGCTGCGTGTTGATGTAATCGGCCGAGTGGCAGGCGCTGCAATTGCCCTGCACGACCTCAAGATTGGGGCCCGGCCTGAAGGCGGCGATCTCGTCGGGGAGCTGGTAGTTGACGGGAGCCGCGGTCGTGGCGGGGCCTGCTGCAAGCCAGACAAGGCCAGTGGCAAACGCGATGGCACGGAGAACGGTGCGCTGCATGATAATGCTCCTCAGGCCACGCTGACGCGGACGGTTTCGACGACGTTGCGCAAATAACCCGCCGGGTTCCAGTACGGCGCATCCGGCTGCGTCTCGCCGCCATTGCCGGTGGCGCGGACCTTGAGCTCGTAGGAGCCCGTCACGAGCTTCACCGGCAGCTTCCATTCGCGGAAAGAGTATTTGCCAAGATCCTTGCCGAGTTTGGCGTTGGTCCAGGTCTTGCCGCCGTCGGTGGAGACCGCGACTTCCTTGATGCCCTTGCCGCCGTCGAAGGCGATGCCGCGCAGCGTCGTGCCGCCTGACTTCAGCTTTGCGCCGTCGGGGACGCTGGTGATGAAGGAGCGGATGGTGAAGCGATTGATCGGGATTGTCGCCTTCGGCGCGGTGCCCGGCTCGATCGCATTGTTCGGCGTGTCCGGAATGCGATAAGCCGACTTCATCCAGAAGCCGTCATAGACATTGTCGACGACGGTGATCTCGTTGAGGTGCTTGACCCAGTAGGTGCCGTAATAGCCGGGCACGATCAGGCGCAGCGGAAAGCCGTTGAGGAACGGCAGATCCTCGCCGTTCATGCCATAGGCCAGCATCACCTCACCGTCGGTGGCGTGATCGAGATCGAGCGCCTTGACGAAATCCGGCGTCTTGTCGCTGGCCGGGCCGTCCATGCCGTTAAAGGTCACCTGCTTCGCGCCCGCTTGCACGCCCGCCATCTCCAGCACGGTCTTCAGCGGCACGCCACGCCAGCGTGCGTTGCCCATGGCACCGTTGGCGAGCTGGCCGCCGGCGACGCGCGGATCCGAGAAGCCGCGGCTGTTACCGGAGCATTGGTTGACGGCGACGATCTCCGTCGCCTTCATCTTGCGGATGTCTTTCAGCGACAGTTTTAGCGGCTTGTCGACCTTGCCCTTGACCTCGAGCGTGAATTTGTCGGGATCGAGATTGTAGGGCAGGTCGGAGAGGTGATAGCGCACGAAGAACGCGTTATTCGGCGTGATCGGGCCGTCGTTGAACACCGCAAATGGCGTCTCGAGCTGCGGCGGCCGGCTGGTGAGGCCGATCATCGGCCGCTTCTGCGGATATTTCACCAGCGGCCGTTCGCCATTGGCAAAGGGCAGGGTGACGGTGTCGAGCGCCAGCGCTTTGGTGGAATTCAGTGTGGCCGCAACAGCGGCAAGCCCCGCTCCTTTGAGCAGGTCGCGTCGATCAAACATGTAGTCTCCTCCCGGAGCTTTTCGCTGAGTCGCGGTCATCACCGCGTACCCGCGCCCATCTGTCGCATCGGACACGGCGAAGTCAATTCGTGCTTTCGCAGCAAGCCCATGCCGCTGCGTTGCAGCAACGCGGTGTTACGCCGCGACGCGCTCGCCGTCTGCGATGAGGGCGGACAATGTTCGGGTGTCGGTGATGACGCGCACCACCATCGGCTCGTCGCGGCCGCGGATCGCGACCTCCTGCTTCGGCAGCGCATCGTCGCGAAGGCCGGCGGTGCGGCAGACCTCCTCGGAGACGATCGCCTCGCAGGCAAGCGTCTTGGTCAAGTCCTGGAGACGGGCTGCGACATTCACGGCATCGCCGAGCGCGGTGAAGACGAAGTGGTCGCGGTAGCCGATGTCGCCGATGATGACCTCGCCGCCATGGACGCCGATGCCGAAGCGGATCGGCTGGCGCAGATCGTGGCTCAGGAGCTCGTTGAGCTCGTCCACATGGGTCGCGATGGCGGCCACCGCCTTCAGCGCCTGCCGGCAGGCGGTCTGCGGATCACTTGTCAGGCCGAACAGCGCCAGCATGCCGTCGCCGACGAACTGGTTCGGCTGGCCGCCATTCTCGATCACGGCCTGCGACACCGCGCCAAGGAAGCGATTGACGATGAAGACGGTGTCGAACGGCAGCCGCTTCTCGGCGAGCTGGGTCGAACCACGCATGTCCACGAACAGGCTGACGAGATAGCGCTCCTGGCCGATTCTGGCGGGCGACGACGCATGGGCGTTTGCCGACAGCATGTGCGGCATGAACAGCTGGAAGAAGGAGAGATCGGCGGTCGGCCGCAGCTGGCAGGCGAGGCGGATCGAGGGATCGGCGGTGCCGACGCGGGCGAGCACGAAGGCCTCGCGCTGCGATGGTTCGGGCAACGTGCCGTGGTCGCCGATGATGCGGATGCGGCAGGTCGAGCAGCGGGCGCGGCCGCCGCAGACGCTGGCATGCGGCACGTTGTGGCGCAGGCTCGCTTCCAGCACCGAGAGACCCTTGGGCACGCGCACCGTCTTGCCGTTGCCGTAGGACAGCGCGATCATGCCGCCGCGCCGCTCGCGCCAGCCACGCGCCCCGCGCGCGAGCAGCACCAGCCCGAGCAGGCCGATGTAACTGATGGTAAGCCCGCCGGTGATGCGGTCGAGCGTATCGGCCTCCGCGACCGTGCCGACCTGGCGCTGTGTGAAATTATGCGTGCGCCACTCCCCGTCGTCGCTGTCGGCGGCAATGCTGCGGCCGCCCTGGTAGATGCCGAGCAGCGCCAATGTCGGGATCAGCACGGCGGCCGACAGCAGGAACGGTGCGGCGCGCGTGAAGAACGGTTTCAGGCGGACCCAGAAATAGATGCCGATGCAGCCGTGCACCCAGGCGATGATGAGCAGGGTCGTCATGGTCCAGAGCCGGCTGGGTGACGCGACGAAGAACAGATAGAGTTCCTGCGGATAGAGCTTCTCGTGGCCGTACAGCGTCTGGCCGAGCCGCACGCCGATCACATGCGCCATGACCAGCGCCGGGATGCTCAATCCCAGCACGAGCTGGAGCGGCTCGATCGTCCGCCAGCGGAACTGCCGGCGCTGATATAGCGCATACACGCCGAGCCCCATATGAATGAGCGCGGCGCCATAGAACACGATCGCCACCGGCAGGAACTGCCAGAACGTGGTGTGGTAATAGACTCCAATCTGCATGGCATCGACCGAGATGTTGCCGAGCGCATGGTTCAGGAAATGGCTGACCACATAGGAGAACAGGATGACGCCGCAGACCAGCCGCACCTGCCGCGCGCTGGTCGAGCGGACGAGTTCGGACAATCGTGAAAGGGCGGTGGCGGCCATGATTCGGTTTTATCAGTTCATCAAGGAGAACAGCCAGCGGAGAGTTAAATTCCGCCCGTGAACGGCCGCTCCGATCACATACGCGGCAAGCGGATGCGCCCCACCCACGGTCTCCGCTTGTCCGGGACGGCAGGGATATGCGTGGCAATATCCCCCGCATTGACTTCCCCCTCCCAAGTCGGGGAAAAGCGCGGCCGTGACGACCGCTCCCGACATCACCGTGAAGCCCGGCGGCGCCGCGCGCCGCGCGCTCCTCATGGCCGCGCTCATCATCGCTGCGATGACGGTGCTGCGCATCGTCTACGCCTGCGCGATCGAACTGCGCACCGACGAGGCCTATTACTGGAGCTGGTCGAAGGAGGCGGCGTTGGGCTTCCTCGACCATCCGCCGATGATTGCCTGGTTCATCCGCTTCGGTACCGCGATCTTCGGCGACACCACGCTCGGTGTCCGCTTTGGCGGCATCGTCGCGATGCTGGTGACGCAGCTTCTGCTTGCCGATATTGTCCGCCGCCTCACCAATGATGCGCGCGCGGTCGTGCTCGCGGTGCTGATGCCGGAGGCCGCGCTGTACTACGGCCTGTTGATGGCCAAGGTCGCGCCCGACGTCGCCATGATCCCGTTTGCAATGGCAATGATGTGGTCGCTGGTGCGCCTTGCGCAGGGCGGCGACGGCCGATGGTGGCTCGCGGCCGGGCTGTTCGCCGGCCTGTCGCTGCTCTCCAAGTTCACAGCGATCATGTTCGCGCCGGCGGTTGCCGCTTTTCTGCTGGTGCCGGATTGGCGCTGGCGCTGGCTGCGCAGCCCTTATCCTTATCTCGCGGTGTTGATCGCGATCGCCGCGTTCTCGCCGGTCCTGATCTGGAACGCGCAGCACGACTGGGCCTCGTTCCGCTTCCAGGGCGTGCGCGCCACCGCCAATTACGGCATCTCGCTACGCACCATCGGCGATTATATCGGCCTGCAATTCGGCCTCGTCGGCTTCGTCATGCTGCCGGTGGTGCTGTCGGGGCTGGCGATGACGGCGTGGCGCGGCTATCGCACGCGCGAGCCGGTCGCGATCCTGTTGTCGGCGGCCGTGCTGGTGCCGTTCCTCTATTTCTTCTTCAAGTCAATGACGCTCAGGGTTGGCGATACCTGGCCGATGTTCATGTGGCCTGTTGGTTTCGCGGCGGCGGCGATCAACCTCGCGATGCTGCCTGGGGAAGGCAGGTCGGCGCGGATGATCCGGTCGAGTATCTTCTGGGTCAACACGGCGGTGGTTTCGGGGATCGCCTTCGTCGTGATCGTGTTCCTCTACTACGTCGCTGCGCCCTGGAATTTCCTGGGCAAGATGGATCCGATCGGCGCCGAGGCCGGCTACGAGCAGGTCGCTGTGCGCGCGCAAGCCGCACTCGACGAGACCGGCGCGACCTGGATCGCGACCACGGATTACCGCACCTACGCCATGATGCGCTGGCTGTTCCGCGGCCGCGTGCCTGTGGTCGAAATCAACGAGCGCGGCCGCTTCCAGGATTTTCGCGATCCAGGCATGGACCGCATCAAGGGATACGCGGGAATCTACATCGGTCGCCAGCCCGACGATCATTCGCCTCTGTGGGATTCGATCCCCGCCAAGCGCGAGCCGTTGGCGCAAGTCGAACGCCGCTGGCGTGGTGTCTTGATCGACACCTACGCATTGGACAAGCTCACCGGCTGGACGCCGGAGCTCGCCCCACCGAAAGAACTCGCCGCTGTTCCAGTGGCGCGTGCTCGCTCTAGGAGCTACGCCTCGTCCTCTTTCCTTCGCAGCAGATCCGTCGCCAGATCCGACAGCTTCGGCGGCGGCAGCGCGGCGAACGGTAGCGGCCTTGTGACGTCGATTGCGGCGAGGCCCAGCCGCGCCGTCAACAGCCCATTGAGCATGCCTTCGCCGAGGCGCTGCGACAGCTTTGCCGCAATGCCATGGCCGAGCATCTGCTGCACCAGGCTGTCGCTCGCGGCCATGCCGCCGGTGATGGCGAGGTGAGCAATGACGTGGCGGAGCAGGCGGATCATGCCGAGCGCGCCGGGGCGGCCGCCATAGAGCCGGGCGAGCTGGCGGACCAGGCGCAGCGAGGCCACGAACACGAACATCACGTCGATCAATGCGCGAGGTGAAACGGCGGTGACAATCGACACCCGCTGCGCAGCGAGCGACACCAGCCGCCGTGCCTCCGCATCCAGCGGCGACATCAATTCGCGCTCGGCGAGCCGGATCATGTCGGCGCCGTCGATGATCTCGCCGGCGTGGCTCTCCAGCGTGGCGCGGGCGCGCGCGAGCTGCGGGTTCTGGTGCGCGATGGCGATCAGATCCTGCACGATGGCGCGGCTCTCCTTGCGGTCATCGCTGGCGAGCACCTCGGCGGCACGCCGATGCAGCTTTTCAATCGTCGCAAGGCGTGCGAGCCCAAACGCTTCACGTCCGATTACGACCGCGAGCGCGAGCGTTGTGACGAATGCAAGAGCGAGACCAACAAAGCCGAGGCTTCTCGCTGCGCGCAAACAAATCCTCGATCAGATGCACGACACCGAGGCCGACGCCGAGCAGCGTCAGGCCGGCGAGGCCCGACCAGAACAGCGCGCCCCAGGGAAAGCCGCGCCGCGCCGGGAGCACGGTTTCGATCGGCACCGGCAACGTCGACGGATCGTGCTCCGGGGTGATCTGGATGGTGGCGCGGCCGAGCCTTCCTGATTGTCGGCTTCGGTCACGACGACGCCGGGATCGTCGAGCCGGAACGTCGCCGGCCGCCGTGGCTCAGATCGGTCGTTCATGCGAGCTTGTCTCCGATCAGGAACTGCAAGCGCACGGTCGAGGCGGATGTGTGGCAAGCGGCGGCGTCCTCGCGTTCCGTCGCGTTCTAGCTTTGGCGGGCGGAAGCGCAGGAAGCGGAAGTCGCTTGTCCCGGCGGCCTGTGTCGACAATCCGCGGAACGCATCGGTGCCGTTGAACAGCGTTTCGGGATCCAGCGGCAGGTCGCCCGGAAAGGTCGCAACTTCCGTGTTGCCGTCGAAGAACTCGCCGCCGGCGCTTTCGCCTGCGGCTCGGCGTGCCCAGGATCGAGGGCAATTTGTCGCGGCCACGCGTGACCTGCGCCTCGCGTGTGGCGCGGACGGCGGCAAGCGCCACGACGTCGATCGGTGGCACCGGTATCTTCCGCCCGCGCTGCGGCGCGCGCGACCGCGCGGCGCAGCACGGCCTCTAGCCGATCGTGGCTGGAATGATGCAGATGATCCGCCTTGGTCGCCGCAAACAGGATGCGGTCGATGCGCGGCCGGAACAGGCTGGAGAGGAACGTGCTGCGGCCGATGCGGAAGCAGTCCAGAATGCCGGCCAGCGCGGCTTCGAGATCGTGCAACGCCTCCGGCCCTGAGTTGAACGCGGCGAGCGCATCGCGAGCACGATCTGACGATCGAGCCGCGCAAAATGATCGCGGAAGAACGGCCGCACCACGACGTCTTTATAAGCCTGATAACGCCTCGCATCATCGCCCACAGCGATCCCTCGGGCGCGTGGCCGTCGATCGGGCACGTCTAGAGGCGCAAAGGTCAGCGCCGGCGTGTCGGCAAGACTGCCGGGCATCAGGAAGCGGCCGGGCGGCAGCAGGCTCATGGCAAAGCGTTCGTCGCGGCAGGCGCGCAAATAGTCGGTGAAGAGCTTTGCCGCGGTGAGCGTGCCTGCTCGTCCTCGCGCGCTTCGGGCTTGAGCGTCGCCAGATGCGCGTGCCAGTCCGTGGCCAGGTGCGCGCGCGGCGCCTCGCGCGACAGCGCGAGGCTTTCGCGCGACCATTGTTCATAAATTTGTCTGGAGCAGCGGCAGGTCGAGCAGCCATTCGCCGGGATAGTCGACGATGTCGAGCGTAAGCGTGCGGTCGGCGCCGTTCTGGCGCTGATAGTCGATCACGAGCCGCAATTCGCTGATGTCGACGGTCGAGCTCGGCCAGCGCCGTTCGCTCGATCAGCGTGTGCAATGGCTCTCATAGTCAAAGCGCGGCACGGCATCGTCGGGCTGCGGCGCAAGATGCGCCCGCGCGATCCGGCCCGAGGCATAGGGCTCGAACACCGGAAAGCGGCCGCCGCGGGTGAGGCCGTGGATCAGCGCGGTGATGAATACGGTCTTACCGGCCCGCGACAGGCCGGTGACGCCAAGCCGCACCGTCGGATTGAAAAAGCGCTCGCCATAATCGATCAGCGCCCGGGCCGAAAGGCGCGCCTCTTCGACCATATCCTGGAAAACTAAATGCCATATGTAACGTCTGATATGAGATCTCGGGCCGGGCGGAGAGGTAATGTGGTAAACTGATCACAAAAGTGGCAATTGCGCGAGACAAAATCAAGTTTCACACTTCCACCGCGATTTTTTCCTAAGCTCAGGGGATCGTTGAACGTCGCAGTCATTATCTGAAACACCAATAGAGGACGCATCCTCGGCGCTTTCGGATCGCCATGACCGTCTTCACGACTGAAACAGTTCGCCTCCCATTCCGTCCATGCCGCGGCCGATGCGATTCGGCTGGAATTACGACCGCGCCGAACTGATCGC
Organism: uncultured Alphaproteobacteria bacterium; assembly: GCA_963819355.1. Lineage (GTDB taxonomy): Bacteria > Pseudomonadota > Alphaproteobacteria > Rhizobiales > Xanthobacteraceae > Bradyrhizobium. The sequence goes on from CAWFVZ010000010.1 coordinate 128,684, forward strand.
CGACGGCATCATCCATGCGCATCGGTGTGTTCTGCGGCATCATTGCCGCTACCGTCCTGGTCGTGCTCGCAGCGGTGTACGCCGCCGCCTACCGACATCGTCGGGGTGTCGGTCTATGTCGCCGGCCTGCTGTCGATGCTGGTGTTGTCGGCGCCTATAATCTCTGGCCGGTGTCGCCGGCGCAAATGGCTATTGCGGCGGTTCGACCATTCGGCGATCTACTCCTGATCGCTGCGACCTACACGCCGTTCATTGGAAGTGAAGGACAGCGTGTTCGCGACTGGCGCTGCTTGTCTGCGTCTGGGGCGTCGCGATCGTCGGCATACGTGCTGAAGCTGCCTATCCCGGCCGGTTCGACCGGCTGTCGCGTCGGCATCTATCTCGCCATGGGCTGGAGCGGCATGATGCCTACGACGCCGGGTCAAGGCGCTGCCCGCGGTGGCGCTGGGCTTCATTTTGGCGGGCGGCCTGCTCTACAGTTTCGGCGTGATCTTCCACGCCTGGCGGCGGCTGCGCTTCCAGAATGCGATCTGGCACGGCTTTGTCTTGGCTCGGCGCGGCGTGCCATTATACCGCGGTGCTCGACCTCGTGCTGAGCTAAGCACGACTCCCGCGAAGCGGGATAAGACAACGTAAGAAGAGGAGACGTCGATGCAGGTGACCGGCAAGGTGGTGGTCGTCACGGGCGGCGCAAATGGCATCGGCAAGGCGCTGTGCGAGGCCTTTCACAAGGCGGGCGCAGCCAAGGTCGTCGTCGCGGACATGGATGCGGCCAACGCGCGGGCCGTCGCGGCGACGGTAGATGGCGCGGCCTTCAGATGCGACGTCGCGCAGGAAAAAGAGATCGCCCACGTCATCGAGGAGACCGAACAGCAGTTCGGCCCCATCGCACTGTTCTGCTCCAATGCCGGCATCTGTGGCGGCTTCGATCCGATGTCGGTCAATGCCGGCGGCACGTCGGATGAGCCGTGGCAGCGGAGTTTTGCGATCCACGTCATGGCGCATGTCTATGCGGCGCGGCATCTCATCCCCCGCATGAAGACGCGCGGCGGCGGCTATTTCCTCAATACCATCTCGGCCGCGGGCCTGCTGTCGCAGGTCGGCAGCCCGGCCTATTCCACCACCAAGCACGCCGCCGTAGGCTTTGCCGAAAATCTCGCGATCTCGCACAGGGCCGACAACATCAAGGTCTCGATCCTCTGCCCGCAAGGCGTCGATACCAACATGCTGCGCTCGATGCCGAAGGGGCCGCAATCCGGCGACGGCGATCTCACGCCGGAGCAGGTCGCGAAGGACGTGCTCGCCGGCCTCGAGCAGGAGACGTTCCTGATCCTGCCGCACCCGCAGGTGCTCGGTTACATGCGCAAAAAGACCGAGAATTACGACCGCTGGATCGCCGGCATGGCCAAGATCCAGGCGAAATGCGGGAAGAGCTCGGGAAGGTGACGGCAGGTCAGTCGGGTGGTCTAGGACTGAAGCCGAGTCTCGAGATTCCAGGCTACGCCCCTCACGCCGCGGATCGTCTGATCCTCCGCCCGGCTCTCGCCGCCAACGCCGCGCATAGAGCCTCATCCCCTCGCGCACCGTCCGTTGCTCCGCGGCCGTCAGACGCTGCCAGCGCGCCGCTCACCTGGCGCCGTCCGAAAGCGTGAAGCGCCGCCAGCGTGCGCTTTCCCTTCGCGGTCAGCGAGAATGGTTTGCTGCGCGCATCGGACGCATCCGTCGTCTCCTTTAGTTCGCCGGCAATCGATCAGCTTGTGTACCATGCGGCTGACGCTCGATTTCTCCAGCCGCAGAATATCGGCGAGTCGCATCGCAGGTCATCGGGCCACGGAGTGCCGATCTCGAGAATGGTATGGACCGCCGAAGGCGGATAGTCCGTGGCCGCCACCGTCGTATCCATAAAGCCCAGCTCGCGAACCATCAGACGCGAGGCCGCGCGGATGTCGTCAACGAGAGCGACGTCGAGGTCGGCCATCTTGACTTCCCGGTTATAGTTGTATCATACAACTATATGCGCGAACGGATGTCGCGCGCAAGGCGTTTTGCGGGGTGGGCCATGAGCGGAACTTTGCCAGCCGGCGAGCGGCTCGCATGGCGGCAAGGTCTGCCTCGTCACGGGCGGCGGCAGCGGCATCGGCCGCGCCTCCGCGCTAAAGATGGCTGGCGAGGGGGCAGCGGCGGTGTTGATCGCGGAGCCGGCGCGAATCCGAGATCGAGGCCACGGCGCAAGCGTGCCGAACATTCGGCGTCGGAGGCCATCGCGATCAGGACCGAGTAACACGCGAGGCGAGACGTCGAACGTCTGGTCCCACGGCGATCGAGCGTTGCGGCCGGCTCGATGTCGTCTTCAACAATGCCGGCTTTCAGGAACGCCGAGCGCCTTTGGAAGCACAGGGCAGGAAGTCTACGATACGGTATTCGACACCAATGTCGGCGCGTATTTTTCTGCCTGCGGCATCAGTTGCCGGCGATGCTGGCGAAGGTCGGCGGCAGCATCGTCATCAATGCCTCCGTCAGCGGCGTCCGCAATCCCAATCCCGGCGTCTGCGCTCTACTCGGCCTCGAAGGCGGCGGCGCTGATCTCGCTGGCACGTTCGGCGGCGATGGAGAACGCCCCGCGCGGCATCTCCATCAACGCCATCGCGCCGGACGCGTCGTCACCGATATGATGTTCGCGCGGGCGTCGGCGACATGGCAAGCGTCGCGGCCGGCCTGCCGTTGCGGCGCATGGGTAAGGCGGAGGAGGTGGCGGAGGCCGTGGTGTGGCTGATCGTCGGACGCGTCGTCTTACGTAGTTGGTCACGTCCTGGCGGCGGACGGGGGATTTCTGGCCCGGGTAGCGCGCTAGGTCGGTGTCTTCTGCCCGTACAGCACCGGCACCGTCGAATCCACGACGACCTCGACCAGGCTCGTACCTTCGTGCGCCATCCCGCGCTTCAGCGCCTCGCCCAGTTCCGCCGCCTTGCTCACCCGCACCGCATGGCAGCCCATACCTTCGGCGAGCCTGACGAAATCGATCCCGGGCAGCTCCAGCCCCGGCACGTTGCGCACCTGCATCACCTGGCTGAACGAGCGCATCGCGCCGTAGCCGGAATTGTTGATGACGACGATGGTCAGCGGCAGTTTTCGTTGTGCCGCGGTCCACAGCGCCTGGATCGAATACATCGCCGAGCCGTCGCCGATCAGGCACACCGTGCGGATGTTCGGCTTGCCCAGCGCCATGCCGACGGCGGCGGGGAGCAATAGCCGAGGCCGCCGCTCGCCATGGTGTAAAAACTGTCCTGGCCGCGCATCGGCATGAACTTTTGCATCGCCGGCCGGTGCGAGGGCACTTCCTCGACCAGCGACGCGCCATCCGGCATCGCCTGGGATAGCGAATGCAGCAGGAATTCCACCGGCATCGGCATCGGCGGCCTGCGGTGCCGGCGGCAGCATGCGGCCTTTCGGCGCGCGCGTTTGCTCTCCGGCAGCAGGTCGAGCAGCGAGCTAAGCGCCGGCTTCATCGTCGCGACGATGCTGGTGCCGACCGGCGTCACCGCAGCGGCATCCGGATCATCGGTGATCTGGAAGATCGTCGCGCCGCCGTCGAAGATCGCAGCATGGCCTTCGACATGGAAGGTGAACACCGGTGCGCCGATCACGACGACGAGGTCGTGCTCGCGCAGCGCATCGGAGAGCTGTGCCGGCGAAGCGTGCAGGAAGCCTGCGAATTGCGGATGCCGCTCCGGGAACGAGCAGCGCGCCGAGAACGGGCTGACCCAGACGCTCGCCTTCGCCTTCTCGGCGACGCGCACCATCAGGTCGACTGCGCCGGCGCGGTCGACGCCGGGGCCGACGACGAGGGCAGGGTGTTTTGCGGAGCCGAGTGCCGCGACCAGCGCCTCCATCGCCTCCAGCTCGGGGCCGATCTCGCGGCTGACCTTGCGTGCCTCGATGGGAGCTGCCGCATGCGCCCAGTCGTCGATCGGGATCGACACGAAGGTCGGCCCGCACGGCGGCTGCATCGCGGTGTAGTAGGCGCGCGCAATCGCGGCCGGCACGTCCTCGGGCCGCGCCGGCTCGACGCTGTACTTCACATAGGGCCGCGGAAATTCCGACGCGCGCTCGGCATAGAGGAACGCCTGCAGCGGCAGGATCGAGCGCGCCTGCTGGCCCGCGGTGATCACGAGGGGGGTCTGGTTGCGGTGTGCGGTGTAGATGTTGCCGAGCGCGTTGCCGACGCCGGCCGCCGAATGCAGATTGACGAAGCCGGCATTGCGCGTCGCCTGCGCGTAGCCGTCGGCCATGCCGACCGCGGAGGCCTCCTGCAGCGCCAGCACGTAGTCGATGTCGTCAGGCCAGTCGCTCAGGAACGGCAGTTCGGTCGAGCCGGGATTGCCGAAGACGCGTCTGATGCCGAAGGCGCGCAGCAGGTCGAGCGTGGCCTGCTTGACGGTGACGGATTTGCTCGCGGCTTTGCCATTCTTCGACATCGTTTCCATCCCCTTCTTATTCCTCATCCTGAGGAGCGCGTCTTCGCGCGTCTCGAAGGATGTAGGCCCGGCCCGTGGCCTCGCCCTTCGAGACGCGCGAAGACGCGCTCCTCAGGGTGAGGGTCTACATTCTTACATCGCCGCTGCGCTCGCAATGACGAGGAGGAAGCAGTGCATCACCACACCGCCGTGCCCTTCATCGTCGGCTGTCCTTCCGCGTTCGCGGTCCACAGCTCCATGCTCTCACCGCTGTCATTGGCGTTGATCGAAAACTCGGAGCCCTCGAACAGCGGCTGCAGGCCGCGATAGCTGAACTTCTTCGGCGGCTTGCCGTTGCGCAGCTTCGCCGCCATCTCGATGATGAACGCCGCCTGCAACGGGCCGTGGAAGATCAGGCCCGGATAACCCTCGACCTTGGTGACGTAGTCGCGGTCGTAATGGATGCGGTGGCCGTTGAAGGTCAGCGCGGAGTAACGAAACAGCAGCACCGGATCGGACACATGGGTCTCGCGGTGCTGCGCCTTCGGCGGCGGGGCTTTTGCGGTCGCGGGCTGGCTCGTCGTCATCTCGCGATAAACGATGTCCTGCCGCTCGCGGATGGCCGTGCCGCGCGGCGAGGAGATGCTGTGCTCGACCGAGACGAAGCACAGCGTGCCGGTCGAACCGGTCTTCACCTGCACGTCGGCGATCCGCGAGGTCCGCGTCGATTCATCGCCGACGCGCAAGGGCTGCAGGAACTCGATCTCGCCGCCGGCCCACATCCGGCGCGGCAACGGCACCGGCGGCAGGAAGCCGCCGCGGGTGGGATGGCCGTCCGGGCCGAGCATCGACATCGGAAACACCGGCTGCGCCAGACACCAATGCACCGTGAAAGGCGCTGCGTCGCCCGTCCTGGGTTCGCCGACCTCCTGGAACAGCGTCGCGCGCAAACCCATGACGAGGTGCGCGGTGACGATGTCGGTCGCCTCCTGGCTGCGGCCGATCCATTGCCGCAAATGATCGATGTCGAGCTTCTCGGTCATGATGCCTCGCTCTGTTACTTTTTGGCTTGGGGATTTTCGCCGATTCCGGGCACGGCGCCGTAAGCGCGCGTCTCGCCGACGATGATCGGCGCCGGCGCGGGATAGCTGACGCGCCCGTTCGGTGTGTCCACTTCAATACGCCGCAGATGCGGATGGTTGGTGAGGTCGGCCATGGTGTTGACCTCGGCGAACGCGATGTCGGCATCGGACAGCCGCTTGAGCAGCTCGTCGCGCGCCATCTTGCCGAAGATATCTGCGACCGTCTTGTCGGTAAAATCGCGGTTGCGCACGCGCTCGACCATGTTGGCGACACGTGGATCAGCGGGCAGGTTCGGCTGGTCCAGCACCTCGGCGCAGAGCGTCTTCCATTCGCGCTCGCTCTGGATCGAGATCAAAATGTCCTTGCCGTCGCTCGACGTGAACACGCCGTAGGGCGCGATCGAGGGATGGCGCAGGCCCATGCGCCTGGGTGGATTGCCGGCCTCGGAGTTGAGCAGCGGCACGGTACACCAGTCCGCCATCACGTCGAACATGGAGATGCGGATGTCGGCACCCTTGCCGGTGCGCCCGCGCGCGATCAGCGCCTCCAGGATTGCCGCATGCGCGGTGGCGCCGGTCGCAACGTCGACGATGGACATGCCGACGCGCGAGGCGCCGTCGGGATTTCCGGTGATCGAGGCAAGGCCGCTCTCGGCCTGGATCAGCAGGTCATAGGCCTTGCGATGCGCGTAGGGGCCTTCGTCGCCATAGCCGGTGATCGTGCACGAGATCAATTTCGGATAGTCCTTCACCAAGCGCTCACGCGAAAAACCGAGCTTGTCCATCGAGCCCGGCTTGAGGTTTTGCACCAGCACGTCGGCGCTCGCGATCAGCTTTTCCAGCTCGGCGCGGCCCTCCTTGGTCGCGAGATCGACCACCGCCGATTGCTTGCCGCGGTTGAGCCAGACAAAATAGCTGCTCTGGCCCCTGGCCGCAGCATCATAGCCGCGGGCGAAGTCGCCTTCGGGCCGTTCGATCTTGATGACTTCTGCGCCCGCATCCGCCAGCCGCGACGAGCAGAACGGTGCTGCGACCGCCTGCTCGACCGCGATCACCCTGATCCCGTCCAATGCTCCCATGGCGCGACCTCAGTACGAGCGGGGCATGCCGAGCACATGCTCGGCGATGAAGGACAGCACGAGGTTGGTCGAGATCGGCGCCACCTGGTAGAGCCGCGTTTCGCGGAATTTGCGCTCGACGTCGTATTCCTCCGCGAAGCCGAAGCCGCCATGGGTCTGGACGCAGGCATTCGCCGCTTCCCAGGACGCATCCGCCGCCAGCATTTTTGCCATGTTGGCCTCCGCGCCGCAGTCTAGGCCGGCTTCGTATTTGCGCGTCGCCTCCTTCACCATCAGCTCGGCCGCACGCATCGCCGCATAGGCCTTGGCGATCGGGAACTGAATGCCCTGGTTCTGGCCGATCGGCCGGCCGAACACCGCGCGCTCCTTGGCGTAGTTGGTGGCCTTCGCAATGAACCACTTGGCGTCGCCGACACATTCGGCCGCGATCAGGATGCGTTCGGCATTCATGCCGGAGAGGATGTAGCGAAAACCCTTGCCTTCCTCACCGATCAGATTCTCCGCCGGCACCTTCATGTCGGTAAAGAACACTTCGGTGGTGGCGTGGTTCATCATGGTGCGAATGGGGCGGATCTCCAGACCCTTGTTCTTCGCCTCGCGCATGTCGACGATGAACACCGAGAGCCCGTCGGTGCGCTTCTTGACCTCATCCTTCGGCGTGGTCCGCGCCAGCAGGAGCATCAGGTCGGAATGTTCGGCGCGACTGGTCCAGATCTTCTGGCCGTTGACGATGTAGCCGGCATTGCCGTCCTTGCGCGCAAAGGTCTTCAGCGAGGTCGTGTCGGTGCCGCTGGTCGGTTCGGTGACGCCAAAAGCTTGCAGGCGCAATTCGCCGCTCGCGACCTTCGGCAGATATTTTGCCTTCTGCTCGTCATTGCCGTGCCGCAGCACCGTGCCCATCGTGTACATCTGGGCATGGCAGCCGCCGCCGTTGCAGCCGGCGCGCTGGATCTCTTCGAGGATGGCGGCAGCCGCCGAAAGCTTCAGGCCTGCGCCGCCATATTCCTCGGGGATCAGCACCGAGAGATAGCCGGCCTGTGTCAGCGCGTCGACGAAGGCTTTTGGATAGGCCATTTCGCGATCGAGCTTGCGCCAGTATTCACCGGGAAACTGCGCGCAGAGCTTTGCCACGGCTTCGCGGATGTCGGCGTGATCTTCGCTGTGGTGTTCTTCACTCATGGCGTTTCCCGTTGATAGCGGCAGTTAAGATAACGCCGGCAATCCCTCGGCGTTGTGAAAACAACGCCATCCCCCTATGCTCATTTGCTATAGCGTATGGAGTAGCCTTCCAGGATTGGCAAGCATGGATTTCCGGCAGCTCAGGACCTTCAGTTGCGTGGCGGAGCTCGGCAGCCTGAGCAAGGCGTCCGACACGCTGCGCGTGGCGCAGCCGGCGCTCAGCCGCCAGATCAAGCTGCTGGAACACGAGCTGCGTGCCGAGCTGTTCACCCGCAACGGCCGCGGCATGGTGCTGACCGAGGCCGGCCGGCTTCTGCTGGCACGCACCTCCGGCATCGTGCGCCAGATCGACCAGATCCGCGACGACATCCAGTCGGCGAAGGGGCCACCGTCGGGCCAGGTCGTGCTCGGGTTGGTTCCGACCGTGAGCTGCGTGCTGTCGGCGCGTTTTGCGCGGCGCTGCGTCGAAAAATTTCCCGGCATCTCGCTGCGTATCGTCGAAAGCTATAGCGGCCATCTCGTCGAATGGCTGCATCGTGGCGAGATGGATCTTGCCATCCTCTACGGTCGCTCGGCAGACCTGCATCTCAACGTCGAGAGTCTCGGCCGAGACAACATCGTCGCTGTCGGGCCGCGTGGCTGCGGCCTTGCGCGCAAGAAGAGCGTCGAGATCGGCTGGCTGCTGCGGCAGCGCCTGGTGCTGCCCAGTCATTCGCACGGCCTCCGCGCGCTGATCGAGCACGCAGCCGCCCAGCGCAAGGTCAAGCTCAACGTCCAGCTCGAGGCGGATTCGTTTCGCGTGCTGACGAGCCTGGTCGAGGAAGGTCTCGGTTTTGCGCTGCTGCCGCCCTCGTCGGTCCACGGCGAGGTCGCGGACGGGCGGTTGGAAACCGCCGCCGTCTCGAAACCGATGACGCGCGAGCTCATTTTCGCCTCTCCGATCGACCGCCCGGCCTCGACGGCCTCCCTCGCCATCACCGCCCTTCTGCGCGACGAGGTCAACGCCTGCCGCAAGGAAGGCCTGTGGGAGATCAAGTTGAGTTGACGGGCAGCGCTAGATTCTCAAGGGGATTTAGGACACATGCCCGCGGCCGGCCCTTCGCATCTTGCGCGAGCTGTCATGCCGGAATTTTATAGCCGGGGCTGAGGTGTCAAAACCTCATCCTGAGGAGCGCGTCTTCGCGCGTCTCGAAGGATGCAGGCCCGGCTCCTCGCCCTTCGAGACGCCTGCTTCGCGGGCTCCTCAGGGTGAGGGGATGGAATTGAACGCGCCGCGATCACCGCGCTCGCCGTTACCCCGGAATCCTGACCGGCAGCGACTCGTATCCCTTGATGAAGCTGGAATAGATCCGCTTCGGCTCGCCGACCACCTCGATGCGGTCGAAGCGCTTCAACATCTCTTCCCAGACGATCCGGAGCTGCAATTCGGCGAGCCGCATGCCGACGCAGCGGTGGATGCCGAAGCCGAAGGAGAGATGCGTGCGCGGCCGCGGCCGGTCGATGATGAATTCGTTCGGACGGTCGATCATCTCTTCGTCGCGGTTGCCCGAGACGTACCACATCACGACGCGGTCGCCCTTCTTGATGTGCTTGCCATTGATCTCGGTGTCCTGGAGCGCGGTGCGGCGCATATGCGCAAGCGGGGTCTGCCAGCGGATCACCTCCGGCACCATGGTGTCGATCAGTTCCGGATTGGCGCGAAGCTTGTCATATTGCTCGGGGTTCTCGTTCAGCGCCAGCACCGAGCCGGTCATGGTGTTGCGCGTGGTGTCGTTGCCGCCGACGATGAGCAGGATGATGTTGCCCATGAGATTGTCGGGGTCCATGAAGCGCGTAGCGTCGCTATGCGCCATCAGCGACAGCAAATCGTTGCGCGGCGCCGAGTTGACGCGCTCGTTCCACAGCTTCGACATGTAGGCGTAGCACTCGTCCATCTCGCGGCGGCGCTGCTCGGCCGACTCGACGATGCCGCTCTTGGGCAGCGCGGTGGAGACATCCGACCAGCGTGTCAGCTTGCGCCGCTCTTCCCAGGGGAAGTCGAACAGAGTCGCCAGCATCTGGGTCGTCAGCTCGATCGAGACCCGCTCGACGAAATTGAAGGTCTCGTTGCGCGGCAGATTGTCGAGCACGGTCTGCGAACGCTGCCGGATCAGCTTGGCGAGTTCATCCAGATGTGTCGGCGTGAACATCGGCGACACTGTCTTGCGCTGTGACGAATGCCGGGGCTGGTCCATGGCGATGAAGCTCGGCCAGTCATAACCAGCCGGTACGTCGCGGATCGCGATGCCGCCGAGCGTCGAGTCCGAGGAGAACACGCCGTGATTGGTGTCGACATGCATGATGTCGTTGTATTTCACCACCGACCAGTACGGCTCGATCGGCGCGTTGGTGCAGTAGTGAACCGGCTCTTCCTTGCGCAGTCGCTCGAACCACGGCCACAGCGTGTCGTCCTGGAATAGCCGGGGCGCGCCGGGGTGGAATTGCGCCAGCGGCGTCGCATAAGCCTCTTCGCGCGCCTTGCGCAGGCGTTCGGCTTTGTCGATCTTGACCGGAGTCTGAATGTTCATGGGTGGTTGCTCCAGTGTTTCTCTCTTCGCCTCTCCCCGTGACAACCGGAAGAGGGAGATATCTCACGCCGTAATCTTCACGGGCAGTGTTTCCAAACCCTTTACAAAGCTCGAATAGACCCGCTTTGGTTCGCCGACCACGTCGATATGGTCGAAGCGTTTGAGGATCTCTTCCCAGATAATCTTGAGCTGGAGTTCGGCAAGCCGCAGGCCGACGCAGCGGTGGATGCCGAAGCCGAACGAGAGATGCGTGCGCGGGCGGGCACGGTCAATGATGAAATCGTAGGGCCTCTCGATCGCCTCCGCGTCGCGGTTGCCCGAGACGTACCACATAACGACCTTGTCATCCTTCTTGATCTGCTTGCCGCGGAACTCGAAGTCGGCGAGTGCGGTGCGGCGCATATGCGCGAGCGGGGTCTGCCAGCGGATGACCTCCGGCACGAAGCTGTCGAGCAGCGCGGGGTTTTCGCGCAGTTTGCGATACTGATCCGGATGCTGGCTCAGCGCGTAGATCGAGCCCGACATGGTGTTGCGGGTGGTGTCGTTGCCGCCGACGATCAACAAAACGAGATTGCCGAGGAAGTTCCTGGCGTCCATGTCGCGGGTCGCGGCGCCATGCGCCATCATCGAGAGCAGGTCGCTCTTCGGCGGCTGCTCGATGCGCTCCTTCCACAGCCGAGCGAAATAGCCCGCGCATTCCGTGAGTTCAGCCTGCCGCTCATCTTCGGTCGCGACGAGGCCGTCTGGGCCGGGAATGGTGGTGGCGATGTCGGACCACCGCGTCAGCTTGCGGCGGTCTTCCCAGGGGAAGTCGAACAGCACCGCGAGCATCTGCGTGGTGAGCTCGATCGAGACGCGATCGACCCAGTCGAACACCTCGCCACGCGGCAGATTGTCGAGGCATTCGGCCGAGCGCTCGCGGATGCTGAGCGCGAGATTGTCCAGATGCGTCGGCGTGAACATCGGCGCCACGGTCTTGCGCTGCGCCGCGTGGCGCGGCGGATCCATCGAGATGAAGCTCTCGCGACGCAGGTCGGGATCGATGTCGCGGATGGTGATGCCGCCGAGCGCGGATGCCGAGGAGAACACCGCATGATTGGTTTCGATGTCCATGATGTCGTTGTAGCGCGTCACCGACCAGTACGGCCCGAACATCGAGTCCTTGCAATAGTGCACGGGATCTTCCCGGCGCAGGCGGTCGAAATACGGCCAGAACGTATCGGTCCTGAACAATTCGGGATCGCCGGGATCGAATTGCTCCAGCGGCAACGACGAGGCGCGCTCACGCAGTGCGTCAAGTTTCGCCGTGCACTCGATGATCCCATGCATGACCGCTCTCCCTGACCTGAACCGCACGATTTTCTTGAATTCTGCGCTGCGGCATTTGCTCCTGCAATTACAGCCCGTTGTCTGCGTCGGGGCAAGGGAGAGTTTTGCCACTTCCAACCTTTGCGAGAGGGTTATTGGCCGTCACGCTAAAGCATGATCCGGAAAAGTGTGCCGCGGTTTTCCGAAAAGATCATGCTCAAACAATCACGTAAGCGCGATCACGATCTCTCCAATCGCATCGCGCTTTATGTAACGTGATCTCCCGCACGCGATGTAGCGGGGAATCGTGCAAGAAATCGACTGAAATCGAGGTAAATCGAACCCGCCCATCTTGGGGATCGACCAACCTCTGATCTATAGTTTGGGTGGATCAGATCCGCATCCCGAGGTTGCTGCCGTGAACGACATGCAATGGGCCCCCATCGGCCCCTCCGAACCGGTCCCGCCGCCGCTGCCGCCGACGCGGGTCGACTTCACCGGCGACCGCAGCGAATTCCGCAGGCTGGTCACCAAGGGAGCGGCGCTCGAGCTCGTCACCTTCGGCTTCTACCGGTTCTGGCTCGTTACCGATATCCGGCGGCATTTGTGGTCAAACACTTCGATCGACGGCGACGCCGCCGAATACACCGGCCGGGCTAAGGAACTGCTGGTCGGATTCCTGTTCGCGCTCGCGATCCTGGTGCCGATCTACCTTGCCTATTTCCTGGTCGGCATCGAGTTCGAGCGCTGGAAGGGCTTTGCCTCGACGCCGCTGTTCATCTCGTTCTACGCCTTCGGCCAGTTCGCGATTTTTCGCGCGCGGCGCTACCGTTTGACGCGCACGGTCTGGCGTGGTGTGCGTTTCTGGATGGACGGCTCAGGTTGGGTCTATTCGTTCCGCGCCATGCTGTGGGGCCTGCTGGTGTTCCTGACGCTCGGCCTGGCGCTGCCGTGGCGCGAGGCGTCGCTGGAACGTTACAAGATGCAGCACACCCATTTCGGCGATCTGCAAGGCGATTTCGAAGGCGACGGCTGGGAGTTCTTCAAGCGCGGCTGGTGGCTGTGGCTGCTCACCCCGGTTGCGGTTATCATCTTTCCGCTTGCGCCGTTCCTCTATGCCGAGTTCAAGGCGCGCGAATGGCGCTGGTGGCTTGACGGCATCCGCATCGGCGGCGTGAGCCTGTCTTCGGAGCTGCCGCACAACGCGTTCTACGGCCTGTACTGGAAGGTGGTCGGCTGGTGGCTGCTGCTGAGCGTCCTGTTCGGGCTCTACGTCGCCGGTGCTGCCGGACTTGTCGCCGCGGCCGGCGCGGCGCCCACAGGACCCGATGCAATCGCGCGGAGCATCCCGCTTCTGTCCATGATGGTGATCGGCTATTTCGCTCTGGCGCTCGCATTGAACGTCGTCATGCGCATGTATCTCCAGCACGACATCTGGCTGAAAGCGCTGGAAACGCTTGAAATGCATGATATCGGAGCGGCGGCGGACATTCGCGCCAGCGGCGAGCTTGCCAGCGCACTCGGCGAAGGCTTCGCCGATGGCCTCGATGTTGCGGGATTTTGAACGGTGAGTGATGTGATCGCCGAGCCCGGCGCCGAGACGAAACCCGGGCAGCGGGCGATCTTCTTCGACGGCCTGTCGAGCCGCCGGCGGCAGGTCTTGCTGGCTCTCGGTGATGCGCTCGAGATCGCCGAGCTGAGCGACGTGCAGGCCGTCACGCGCTGGGCCTATGCCGAAATTCGCCGCGCCGACAGCCCGACCGGCATCTTGCGCCTGACCTGCACGTCCGCGCCGGCGCTGGCGCGGCTCGAGATTCGCGATGCCGCTTTCGCAGCCGACATCGTCGCGCGCTGTTCGCGGCTCGACGAGCACCGGACCACGGGTCGCGGGGTCGCCAAGATCGTCGGCTGGTCGGTTGCGGCCGCCGTCTCCATCGTCTGCGTCGTGCTGTTCGGCGTGCCGCTCGTCGCGGACCGCCTGGCGCCGCTGGTGCCGAAGCCGATCGAGCGGCGGATTGGCGATGCGTCCGAGGTCCAGGTGAAGACCATCTTCGGCCGCGAGTCCTGCAGCGATCCCGCCGGTCAGGCGGCTTTCTCCAAGTTGGTGAACCGCCTGCGTGATTCCGCCGGTCTTGACGACAACTCCATGACAGCCGGCGTGTTGCCGACTCCGGTGCCGAACGCGTTCGCGCTGCCGGGCGGCAAGGTCTTCGTGCTGAAGGGCCTGCTCGACAAGGCCGACAATCCCGACGAGCTCGCCGGCATCCTCGCCCACGAGCTCGGCCATCTCAAGCATCACGACAACATGCGCGGGCTGATCTACAACGGCGGCACCTCGTTCCTGATCGGCCTGTTGTTCGGCGACGTCACCGGCTCGTCCGCGGTGATCTTCGCCTCGCGCAGCGTGGTGGAAGCTTCCTATTCGCGGGAGGCCGAGACCAGTGCCGATACCTTTGCCATCGATATCATGCACGCGCTCGGCCGCTCGCCGAAGCCCGCGGCCGAGTTGATGTTCCGCATCACCGGCAAGGAAGGCGGCGGCCTCACGACGATCCTGGCGAGCCACCCGCTCACCGAGGACCGCCTCGCGCGCATGACGAAGGAAGATCGCCCCGAAAGTGGCCCGCCGTTGCTGACGGACAAGGAGTGGCAGGCGCTGAAGGGCATTTGCGCGCGGCGGGAAGATCTGAGCGTCCGCGCTGCTATCGCGTCCCGTAAGCGCGGTCGCCGGCATCGCCAAGGCCCGGCAGGATGAAACCGTTCTCGTCGAGGCCTTCATCCACCGCGGCAGTCCAGATCGGCACATCCGGGTGCAGCCCGCGCAGCCGCTCGAGTCCTTCCGGCGCGGCGATCAGGCAGGCCAGGCGAATGTCCTTGGCGCCGCGCTCCTTCAGCCGGTCGATTGCGGCCACGGCCGTGTTGGCGGTCGCCACCACTGGCGTCACCACGATCGCGAGCCGCTCGCCGAGATCGGACGGCGATTTGAAGAAATATTCGACCGCCGCAAAACTGTGCGGCTCGCGGTAGAGTCCGATATGCGCGACACGTGCGGTCGGCACCAGGTCCATCATGCCGTCGACGAAGGTCGTGCCGGCGCGCAGCATCGGCACGAACACCAGCTTCTTGCCCGCGATCTTGGCCGAGTGCATCCGCGCCAGCGGCGTGTCGATGACGGTGTCAGTGAGTGGCAGGTCGCGCGTCACCTCGTAGCACAAGAGCATGCCGATCTCCTTGATCAGCTCGCGGAACGATTTTGTCGAGATCGATTTGTCCCGTACCAGGGTCAGCTTGTGCTGGACCAGCGGATGATCGACGATCGTGACGCCTTCCATGATCGGATGCTCCTGAAATTCATCAAGTGAATGCGGTGGGCGGCAAGGATGGACTAGAAAACGGTGCCGTCGCTGATCACCTTGAGCGGCGGCGAACCATCGGGACGGCGCGCAAACGCAATGGCCCGGCCCGCCGCCCAGGTGCCGCCTTCCAGGATACTGGCGAGCGGCAGTGACTCAGGCGTGCGGCCGAG
Source organism: uncultured Alphaproteobacteria bacterium (assembly GCA_963819355.1). Taxonomy (GTDB): domain Bacteria; phylum Pseudomonadota; class Alphaproteobacteria; order Rhizobiales; family Xanthobacteraceae; genus Bradyrhizobium. The sequence goes on from CAWFVZ010000010.1 coordinate 143,879, forward strand.
CTTGGCGCGGATGCTGCCTGCAAGACGATCCAGCAACGCGACGGTGAGCGCGCGCCACTCGACGACGAGCAGCGAATCCACCGCATGCGCGCGCTCGGCGTCGGCGGCGTCGCGCAGGCGGAGCACCTCATGATCGACGAACAGTCCACCATTGCGATATTCAGCGAGCCCGGTGAGACCGTCGATGTCGGTCACTTCAAGACCGGCGCGCTGGAGTGGTTCGATCAGCGAATAGCTCAGCCATTGCGACAGCTTGTGCAGGGGGACGAGACCGCCAGTCCCGTCATTGGCCTTGATCGCCGGATGGCGCCAGCAATCGCCGAGCGGAATCCCGGCGAGTTCAAGCCGCGACGGCCAGATTGGCCCAAGCTGGTTCAGCACCGCGGACAGGATGGCGGGCGCGGCGATGGCGCCGTCCGTCGCCTGCGCTGCGATGTAATCGAACAAGCCGCCCGGCCGCGGCGTGTCGCGCAGGCCGAATATTTCGGGACGCTCCGCCACCAGCCGGCCCAGGCGCCGCAGCAGGTCGGTGCGGCCTTCGAGTGCGAGCAGCGGATTGGCGTCGCTCGCCTGGAAGGCGGATGTCAGCGCTGAGAATGGGAGCTTTGCAAGCACGTCCGCATCGGCCCTGAACGGCGCGCGGGTATCGCCGGAAAAAAGGCCGCCGGCAAACATGTCGAGGCTCGCGATCGCCAGCCCCTCGGAACGGCCGATGCCTTGCCCCGTCACAGCGTCGCGATATCGCCACGCGGCGCCCGCGCCGGCATCGAGCAGCACGCTGACGATGGCGAGGTCGAACTCCGCGCGTGCGCGCGCCGCGCGATCACGCCACGATGCCGCGTCGGCCAGCCGCGCCCAGCGGTCGACGCCGCCGACCACAAAGTGCCGCCACCGCGCATGGAAGGGAATGTCCAGCGTCGGATAGGCTTTGCGCGTGACCGCGAGCACGGCATCCGCAACGCCGTCCATGCGATCGAGATCGATGCTGAAATGCGTCAGCCCGCCGTTCAGGCCGATCTCGAGCATCTCGCCGGCACGCGCGCGAACCGCTGCGGCGCTGAGCAGCGAGCGGGCCTGTTGTTCTGAAGCGTCCGCCATCACTTGATCAGTATTTTTCCAGCGAACGCCCGACCACGCCGTTGACGTCCTTCTCGGGCGCAATGTCGGTCGAGTAATAGCCGGCGGCCTTCTTAGCGGCGATCTCGACATAGGCGTCGGCCGGAATGAGCTCCGGCGGGATCGGCACCCGCTCGACGATGTCGATGCCCTGCGAGGTCAGCGCATCGTGCTTCATGTCGCTCATCGACAGGAAGCGGTCGATGCGCTTCAGCCCGAGCCAGTGGATCGTGTCCGGCATCAATTGCTGGAAGCGCGCGTCCTGGACGCCGGCGACGCATTCGGTCCGCTCGAAATAGGCCGCGGCCGCGTCGCCGTCCTCCTGGCGTTTGCGCGCGTTGTAGACCAGGAACTTGGTGACCTCGCCGAGCGCGCGGCCTTCCTTGCGGTTGTAGATGACGAGCCCGAGCCCGCCCTCCTGCGCGCCGCGCGCGGATTCCTCGATGCCGTGGATCAGATAGGGCCGGCAGGTGCAGATGTCGGAGCCGAACACGTCGGAGCCGTTGCACTCGTCATGCACGCGGCAGGTGATTTTGGTGCGATGGTCCGGCAGCTTGGTGACGTCGCCGAACATGTAGATCGTGGTGCCGCCGATCGGCGGCAAGAACACCTTCATGTCCGGCCGCGTCACCAGTTCCGGGAACATGCCGGCAGTCTGCTCGAACAGCGTGCGGCGCAGCTCGGTCTCGCCGGTCGCGAAGCGTTCCGCGAGGCCCGGCAGATACCACACCGGATCAATCGCGATCTTCACCACCGAGACGCTGCCATTGGCGTGCACGACCTCGCCGTCGGCGCGCAGTCGCTTCGCAGCCAGCGCCTCGCGGATCTCGGGCAGGTCGAGCCGCGCCCGCGTCACCGCGATGCTCGGACGGATATCGACGCCCTCGGCGATGTCCTTGCCGAAATTCTCCGCGACCAGATGACCCCAGGGATCGAGCGCGACGATTTTGCCGGGATCGCGCCATTGCTCAAACGGCCCGATGGTCGCTGCCGGAAACGTGTTGGTGAGATCGGGGCGCCGGATCGGATCGAGCGCACCGGCGGAGACGGCGAGCGCGCGGTACATCGCGTAGGATCCGCCATGGCTGCCGATCACGTTGCGATCCTGTGCGCGCGACACCGTGCCGATGATCGGCCCGCGGGCGCGCGCGTCCGCTGCACCCCAGTGAATCGGGAAGGCTGCCTTCCTGCCCGGCTCCGGATGGGAGGTGAGGCGGATGTGGTCGGTACGGTTCGCGCGGCTCATGGCCAAACTCCCAAAAAGCCAACGGCCCGCCGCTCGGACGGGCCTGGCTCAGTCGCGGTGCCGGCAGTCACCGGCGACGCAATCCAACATATTGTAGCGGCCAGCCACGACAGACAAGTTAATCGTGCGTGCAGCCCGTCCGGATGAGCGAACGACGCCAGAGCGTCCCCTATATCTATGTAATTGTTCGAATTTTTGAAGGGGCCGCCTCCGCACCCTTCAAACAGGTGACTGGATAAAATCTGCATATTCGGACATATCGACCGGATCGGCCCCGTCCCGGAGTGTGCCATGCCTGCCGCCAGTTACATCGACCCCCGCAATGGAAAGCTCTATCCGCTCGACCAGCCGCGCTGGTGCTCGGACGAACGCACGCCGCTGCTGGTGACGCCGGGCGCGGGGATCTCGCGCGTGGACATCGATAGCCGCACGCGATCGCTGTGGCGCTACCGGGCGGCGCTGCCGGTCGAGATAGCAAAGCCGATCACGCTCGGTGAAGGTTGCACGCCGCTGGTCGCGCAGGCTTGGGGCGATCTGCGGCCGTTCTTCAAGCTCGAATGGTTCAATCCTACGGGCAGCTTCAAGGACAGGGGCTCCGCGGTGATGCTGTCGTTGCTGCGGCAGATCGGCGTCGATGCCATTCTGGAGGACTCTTCCGGCAATGGCGGCTCGTCCATGGCAGGTCTCGGCGCCGCCGGCGGCATGCGCGTGAAGATTTTGGCGCCTGCCTCGACGTCGCCGGCCAAGATCGCGCAGGTGCGCGCCTACGGCGCCACGGTGCAGCTCGTCGAGGGCCCGCGCGAGGAGTCGGAGGCCGAGGCCATCCGCCAGTCGAGCCAGACCTTCTACGCCAGCCACAACTGGCAGCCGTTCTTTCTGGAAGGGACCAAGTCGCTCGCCTACGAGATCTGGGAAGATCTCGGTTTTCGCGCCCCCGACAATGTCATTGTCCCCGTCGGCGCCGGCAGCAGCCTGTTGGGCTGCGCCTTCGGTTTCCGCGAGTTGTTGAAGGCGGGCCAGATTGCAAAACTGCCGCGCCTGTTCGCGGCGCAGCCGCAAAATTGCTCGCCGATCGATGCAAGCTTCAAGGCCGGCGTTGATACGCCTGTAGCCCGTGAGGTGAACAAGACCATCGCCGAAGGCACCGCCATCAAGAATCCGCTGCGGCTGCGCGAGATCATCGTCGCGTTGCGGGAAAGCGGCGGCGGCACGGTCGCGCTCACCGAGGACGAGATCGTCGCCGCCCTGCGGCGCCTTGCGCGGCAGGGCCTGTTCGCCGAGCCCACCAGCGCCAGTGCCGCGGCCGCACTGGAGAGGCTCTCCGCCGCCGGTGCCATCAAGGCGAGCGAGACCACCGTCGCAGTCCTCACCGGCACCGGACTGAAGGCCGCGACCACCGTCGCCGATCTCGTGCAGTAGGGCAGCCGGTCTTCCCCGGCACGATGCGGATATGGCGTTGTGCTTACCCTCTCCAGGGGAGGGTAAGAGCTCACTCCTTCAGATCGTTCATCCGCTTCACCCAGCTGCGCACGTCGATGAGCACCTCGGGCAGCACCGACCTCACCTCCAGCACGGTCATGCCGGGCTTGATGCGGGGGTCGTAGAGCACATTGAGGATGTATTGGTCGTAGACGTCGAAATAGCCCATCGACACATTGTCGTTGAACATGGTCCACGGCACGCTCGCGGTGTCGTTGATCGGGCCGAGCGACTGCAACAGCTCCTCATAGGCGCAGTCGAGGAAGGTGAAGTCGCCATTGTCGACGGTGAGGATGACGTCGGAGTGCTCGATCTCGAAATTGTCGTTCTTGCGGAAGCCGGACAGGCATTGCGGATCGAGCGAGGTGCGGATCTCGCGCGCCTTCTCCGCGCCGTAGAAGCTTGTGATGGTGCGGTAGAGGTCGCGGTCGCGCACGAGCTTCACCCGCACATTCGCCGCCTCGCTGGTGTCGGTCATGGCGATGTCGAGATGCTGCACGCGCGTGCCGATGTCGGCCACGACTTTCGCGAGCTGCGCCTTGCGATCGGCGCGGTCGCTCTCGGCGAACACCCGCACCGGCCCTTCGAACTTGCGGATGCGATCGACACGGCCGGCGAGGTGGTATTCGGCGCCGAAGGCGGTCTTCAGAAAGCCATCGACGATCTCGGCGTCGGTAAAGTTCTTCTTCTCGACACGCTGGCGCGAGACGATCGCGGGCAGTTCGCCGGCGATCGCGATGGTAGCGGTGTCAGGCACACAGATGAGCGTTGCGAGCGCCACCAGGGCGATGCGGAGGCAAGGCGAGCGCGAGTTCAATGCTCTCATCGTTGCGCAACGCTGCCGTATTCGCGAGGCGCACACAAGTCCGCAAATTCACGCGCCCCGCGGGTTCCAGACGCCGGCTAGTTGTTGAGCACGACCACGGTGGTACCGACCCCGACGCGGCCGTAGAGGTCGGTGACGTCGTCATTGGTCATGCGGAAACAGCCCGAAGATACCGCCTGGCCGATCGTCTCCGGCTCGTTGGAGCCGTGGATGCGGTAGAGCGTCGAGCCCAGATACATCGCGCGGGCGCCAAGTGGATTCTCGATGCCGCCCTTCATGTGGCGCGGCAGGTCCGGCCGGCGCGCCAGCATCTGCGACGGCGGCGTCCATTCCGGCCACTCCTTTTTGGCGGTGATCTTGTGCACCCCGCCCCAACGGAAGCCGTCGCGGCCGACGCCGATGCCGTAGCGCAGCGCCTGGCCGTTCTGGAGCACCAGATAGAGCCGGCGCTCGGAGGTGTTCACCACGATCGTGCCGGGGGCATAATTACCGTTATACATGACGGTGGTGCGGGGGATCGGGCTCGAGCCGCCGCGGAAGAAGTTCGGGCCGCCGCCCATGATATTGCGGGAGTCGAACTCCTCGGCGAGCGCGCCGCCGGCGGTGGCGGTCAGCAGTGCGATGACGGCAATCGGTGCAGCAAAAAACCGGATCATTGAATCCCCCAGCAAAAATCTTCTCAATGTACGTCAGAGGCCATATTTGCGGGCGTTTCGCAAGCCACGGCCCCGTGAGGAACGTCATCCTTAACGATTGATGTTACCAAATCGGCAACCACGCCAATTTGCCCGAAAGCATTAGCCAAACCAACGCGTCGTCATGCGGGGCAGGGCCGCGATGCCGGCTATTGCTTTGACGAGGGCCGCGAACAATGATTGATCGGACGGATCACTGGAAATGGCCGGTTGCGGGAGCTTTGGAATGAACGGTGCGGAAAGCCTGGTACGGACGATGGTCAAGGGTGGGGTCGACGTCTGCTTTTCCAACCCCGGCACCTCCGAGATGCATTTTGTCGCAGCGCTCGACCGGGTGCCCGGCATGCGCTGCGTGCTCGGCCTGTTCGAAGGCGTGGTGACGGGCGCGGCCGACGGCTATTTCCGCATGAAGGGCACGCCGGCCTCGACGCTGCTGCATCTCGGCCCCGGCCTCGCCAATGGCCTTGCCAATCTGCACAACGCCAAGAAGGCGAATTCCGGCATCGTCAACATCGTCGGCCAGCACGCGGTCTACCACATCGGCTACAACGCGCCGCTGACCTCGGACATCGAGGGCCTGGCCCGGCCGATGTCGTCCTGGGTCCGCACCTCGCCGGATTCCAAATCGGTTGCTGCTGACGGCGCCGCGGCGATTGCCGCCGCCAAGAGCGCACCGCCGCAGATCGCGACCCTGATCCTGCCCGCCGACACCGCCTGGAACGAGGCCGACGGCATCGCCGAGGTCCCGGCCGAGCAGCAGCGGGCGAGCTACTCGCCGCAGGCGGTCGAGCAGGCCGCCAAAATCCTGCACGGCGACGGCGAAGGCACGCTGCTGCTGATGACCGGCAGCGCGCTGAGCGAGCAGGGCCTGGCGCTGGCCGAGCGTATCGCCGCCAAGACCGGCTGCACGGTGATGGGGCCGACCTTCCGTCCCCGGATGGCGCGCGGCCGCGGCCGCTTCTCGATCGACCGCATCCACTACGTGATCGAGAACGCGCTGCCGATGCTGGCGAAGTTCCGCCACATCGTGCTGGTCGAGTCCGATGATCCCGTCGCGTTCTTCGCCTATCCGAACAAGCCGAGCGTGCTCAAGCCCGAGGGCTGCGACGTGCATCGCATGACATCCTGGGGCGAGAATTCGGTCGCAGCGCTCGAAGCGCTCGCCGGTGCCGTGAAGGCGAGCGCGAAGGACGTCAAGCCGCAGGCCTTGGCTGAACTGGTGAAGCCGACCGGCGCGCTGACCCATGCCTCGATCGCGCAGGCGATTGCGTACGCGATCCCAGAGAACGCGATCATGGTCGACGAGTCCCTGACCACCGGCCGCGCCTTCTTCCCGCCGACGGCGGCCGCCGCGCCGCACGACTGGCTCCAGAACATGGGCGGCTCGATCGGCTTCTCGACGCCGCTCTCAATCGGCGCCGCGATCGCCTGTCCGGACCGCAAGGTGATCTGCATGGTCGGTGACGGCAGCGCGATGTACACGATCCAGTCGCTGTGGACGCAGGCTCGCGAGAACCTCAACATCGTCACCATCGTGTTCGCCAACCGCATCTACCAGATCCTGCGCGGCGAGTTCGACAATGTCGGTGCCGGCGAGCCCGGCCAGCGCGCCAACGACATGCTGCGGCTCGACCGGCCGACGCTGGATTTCGTCGCGCTGGCGAAGGGCATGGGCGTGCCCGGCCGCGCCGTCACCAACGCCGACGAGTTCAACAAGGCGCTGGCGGAAGCCGTCGCCGAGCCGGGGCCGCGGCTGATCGAAGTCCAGATGTAGGGGCGTTTACGGCACGGAGCGCCAAAGGCCCGGAGGCACGATGCAGACCGAGCTGAACAAGGTGGTCGCGGCGCTCCGGGACTTCTACGCCCACGAAGGATTCCTGTTCGAGAAGGACATCGGCGAGCGGGCGGTCACGCACCGCTTCGCCGTCTATCTCGAGCGGCAGTTTTCGGGCTGGGCGGTCGACTGCAATTACGACCGGCTCGGCGAGCGCACGCTGCACCTGCCGCACGGCACCATCATCTCGACCGACGATCATCTGGGCAAGTCGATCTATCCCGACGTCGTCGTGCACCAGCGCGAGGTCCCGAACAATCTGCTCACCGTCGAGATCCGCAAGGCGAGCAATCACACGCCGGTGGATCACGACCAGCACAAGCTCAAGGCGATGACCGATCCGCATGTCTGGTTCGCTTATTGGATCGGCGTGCTGCTGGTGCTGGACAGGCACAACGTGACGATTTCGGAAGTCTATGTCAGTGGCGTCGTCGATCAGCCGCTCTCCGGCTGGTTCGCGGCGCAACTCGCGGAGATCGGTCTCGCGGCCGCGCATAGAACTGGGGCGTGACAGCTCGAGGTCGCATCAAGTTCGGCCAATAGCACCGCTCTCCCCGTTCCCTCCCCCTTGCGGGGGAGGGGCAGGGAGGGGACACCACACGGGATTCTTTCCGTCGCCCATCCGCCCTCAGTTCATCATCAACAACAGAAACCCTTTCCTGGACCACCCGCAAGGGGGGAGGGAACGGACCTCGGTCGGGGCGTTAGTCGCGTCTCATCTCATCAGAGCTCAATGCAGCGGAGCGCCCTGGCCCAGCGCGTAGGCCACGAGATCCTTCAGCTGGAAATCGGGGCCGGTCACCGGCGCCCAATTTGGATCGAGCGACAGGACGGAGGAGGCGTCGCCGAACATCATGCCGAGGAAGACTTCGGCGACGATGCGTCCGCCGACCGGGCCGAGCTGCGGCGTGTTGATGCCGTTCGCCGGCGCACCGGTAGCCGGGACCGTGACGGCGGTCTGGAACTGGCGTGCTTCCGCGAGGATGTAGGTCCAGAGCGGGCAGTTGCCCTTGAACACGCCGTTCGCAATCTCCGCGATCGGAACCTGCGGATCGCCTGTCGGGTCGGGGTTGTCGACGGCCCGGCCGATGACGATCTGCTCGTCGGTCAGCGGGGTCTGGTGCATCGCCTTGGCGACCGCCTGGCCCGAAGGCAGCCCGAGCCGCCAGCTGCGTTCGAGATTGCGAAGCGCCAGCGATGACGGATTGGAGGCGACCTCCGGCGGCAGCTTGCGCAGCGGATCGACCAGCGAGGTGTCGATGCGATAGGCGAACTGGAGGCGCCTCTTGTTGTCCGGATTGGTGCTGTCGTCTTCGACGCCATAGGCGCGCGTGTCGATGTCGATGAACCGCCCCCAGTCGATGGCGCGTCCCGGACCCATGGCGCGGAATCCGGTCAGCGCGTTGGTGTCGGGGTTGTTGGGATCGGGGAAGATCTGCAGCAGCATGTTGTCGGCGTCGTTCAGCCGATAGCCGGGCCGGATCATCGAGTGGCCGAGCCGGTAGGCCGCGACCGAAAACTCGACCGGCATGAATGGAAAATTCTTCCAGTGATAGTAGGCGAGCTTGCTGTGATCGTAGTGGCCGCCGGTCCTGAGATCGTTCAGCACGCCGGCATTGACCATGCGCGGCAGGAAGTCGTTCAGCACGACGTATTGATAGTGGAAGCGCACGCGCTGCTGCACGGCCTCGAAGGACAGCCCTTCATTGTCGTCGACCATGCGGTTGTGGAAGCGCAGCATCAGCCCCTGAAACTGGGAGACGATGCTGTTCTCGTCGTTGCGGGGATCGCCGATCAATGCGCGGCCCTTGAAGCGCGGCAGGTCGAAGGCGTTGGATACGCCAGTGCCGGTCAGCGTCTCGCCGAGGAGAAACTTGCCGGCATTGTCGTACATGTAGGGCTGGTCGCCCGGACCGCGCCCGTAGAGATTGTCCAGATCGAGCGCCGGCGTACGGAAATCGACCAGCCCGTCCGGGTCCTGCTGCTTGGTCAGCGAGCTCACGGGATCGAAGGTGATGTCGTGATCGATGAACTGTCCGAAATACGTGTAGAGCGAGGGAATTCCGCTCTCCTCGGCGTCGGGGCCGTCTTTGGGCGGATCGAAATCGCCGACCATGTTGTCGGCGAGCGCCGCGAGATTTGCGATGTTGTCGGCCTCGTTCGGGCCGAATTTCGCCGGCGTCAGATTGCGGAACATGCGGCCGAAGCGGCCTTGCGACAGCGGCGAACGGGTGGCGTTTAGACCGCGCGGCGTAATGGCGTGACGACTGCTCATAAAGTACCTCCATGAAAAGTTACGACGGCAAGCAACTAAAGCTAAAGTTGTTCGTCATTAAATATGCATGTGAGGCTAGATCGCGGAACTCGACGTCGCAATGCGCTGGTTCACACATCGCGCAACGTCGATGCGGTTCCGGGAGGGAGCGTTGCGACCAAGCTGCGGATGCGCTTTGCGAATTTTTCCTGCGCCGATGCCGAATAACATTCTCGTCATCGACGTCAGCGATCTGAAGCAATGTCAGCTTCGCCGACCTAATCGGCGAAGCAAATCGTGGTGGCGAACATCGTGTTCGCGTAAAAATTGTGGCGGCGCGCGCACACCGCATCATCATCAATAGTCGCGTGGCTGCGAGAACGCGTAGCGCGGGTTGATGCCGCAATAGGCCGACGTGCCGGAAGCCGTCGCGAGGCATTGCTGATAGCTCGCGAACTGGCAGTTGCCGGGATAGCCCCAGCTGCGGCCTTGCAGGCAGTATCTGTCGCCGGCATGAGCCTGGGTCGCAGGGAATGTCGCGGCGATCAGCGCTGCGAATGATGCGAGAGTGAGGATGGTGCGACGCATGTCAGTCTTCCTTTCGAGAACGGATGATGAGGAATATCAGCCGAGCCTCGCGTGTTCCGGGACTGGCCCGACACATTGTCGGGCGTCTTGGTGTCCGGGTGCGCACTGCGTTCGGCATGTGCCTATGATGAGGCAAGCCCCGTCGCGGGCAATGTGATCTCGGCCACAGTTTGCAGCCTGGTTGCCGCCTATCTTCGGCGTACTTGCACGCGCCGATCCCGCGGGACTACGCTTCTGTCATTGGGGATCAGGCATTTTGGAGGTTCTGATGCAAAAGTCATATTTGCTGGCTGCGACTGCGGCGCTGGCGCTGATCATGCAAACACCGCTCGCGCTGGCGCAGACCGCGCCGGCCGCAGACGGCACGCCGCCGGCAGCAGCAGCCACTACGCCGCCTGCTGCGACCACCGCGCCGGCCGCGACCTCCACGCCGGCCGCGACCACCGACACATCGACTCCGCCGGCCGGCTCGAAGAAGACTGCTGAAAAGAAGCCGGCGAAGAAGAGGATGACGCGGCAGCAGGAGATCGATCATTCGATCGACAATGGCACCGTGCCGGCGCGCTATCGCAACTCCGTGCCGAAGCAGTACCAGCAATATATTCCGTTCGAGAAGCAGTAGCGGATCGTGCCGCGGCGTGAATTGATCCCGTCTTGCGCCGCGGTGGCACTGATTTGAGAGCCATGCAGGAGTGATGGCGCGATCTGATCAGCTGACCTTGTGGCGGTCTACGGTGGCGGTGTTACAGTAGGCCAACGACCGGGGGAAGCCGTGATGAGTGACGATCCGAAGGATGCTGGCCTTGTGGCGATGATCAGCAGCATCCTGGGAGGCAACAAGCGCGCAGCGGCCGCCGGCCCGCCGCGGCTTGCCGACTTCTTTCCAGCCGCGCCGGCGGTCAGGCCGGTACCAGTGGTCGTGGACATTCCGGAAGCGGCGTCTCCGAAGCTCCAGGACGCAGACGCCGCCGCGGCAGAGGCTACGAAGCCGGTCGCGCGTGCCGGTCAATCCCTGACGCCGGACGGCAAGCGACGTCTGCCGGCGGACGCCATTGCCGATCTCGTGCTCGGCGAGTTGCGCAAGATCGAGGATTTTCCGACGGCCGGCGTCTCGGTAACGGTCTACGGCTATCGGCACTGGAACGCGATGATCACCTTCGCGCCGTTCTCGACCACGTTCCGGAACGCGACGCGGTTCCGCCAGGCCATGCCCGACCTCGTCTTCAAGCTGCGCCGTTTCGTCGAACTTGAGATATAGTCGAGGACGATCACCGGCCGCCCGGCGCGATCCACGTCGGTGGAGCGCGGCGTGATGGCGTGGTGGTCACTCCAGAACTGTTCGACAGGATTTTCGAATTGAGCGTCGCCTTTACCAAAGAAGAGAGCGCCGAGACCGCCTCCGAGACGCTGTTGCCGGATCGCCCGATCTCGCCGCATCCGAACCTCGTGACGGAAGCGGGCTTGCAGGCATTGCAGACGCAGATTCGCGAGGCGCGCGAGGCCTATGAAGCCGCGCAAGCCATCGACGACGTCAACGAAAAGCGCCGGCAGTCGGCGGTGCCCCTGCGCGACGCGCGCTACCTGGCCGAACGGCTGCGCACGGCGCAACTCGTCCGCAATCCGGCGTCGAACGAGACGGTCGCCTTCGGCAGCACCGTGACCTTCAGCCGCGCGGACGGCCGCGTGCAGACCTACCGCATCGTCGGCGAGGACGAAGCCAATCCGAAGGCCGGGTCGATTTCGTTCGTATCCCCGGTCGCCAAACTGCTGATCGGGAAGGGCGTCGGTGACGTCGCAGGTTCAGGCAGTCAGGAGATCGAGATTATTTCGATTGCGTAGGATGAGCCTGCAAACGCGACGCAGTTCGCAACACGGCATCATATTGGGCGAGACTTGAATGGTGGGCGCACAAGGGATCGAACCTTGGACCTCTCCCGTGTGAAGGGAACGCTCTCCCGCTGAGCTATGCGCCCGGGACCATCAAGCAGACGGCCGGACCTTTCGGCCGGCCGGCGCATCGGAGCCCGCGATTTAGAAGTGCGGGCCAAAGCTGTCAAGTTTTCAGGCGGCCCGAGGCCTGAAAACCTTCCGTCAATCACTCAAATTCGGCGGCGAGGCCGGATTTTGGCCCGCTTACGCGCCCTGCTGGCGGGCGCGGGAGGCGTGGGCCTGGAGCGCGCGGATGCGCTCCGCGAGCGTTCCGCCGCCTTCGGGCAGGCTGGGCGTGGCCGCGCCGTTCGCTGCGACGCCGTTGGCCGGGCGCGTCGCCGGTTTCGGCGGCTGGCCGGCCTCGGCCGCAAGCAGCGCCTCGATCGGCGAGTTCGGGCCCTCGAGTTGCATCGCGAGCTTGGCCACTTCGGCTGCGATGTCGTTGATGCGCTCGCGCAGCAGCGCGTTCTCCATGCGCTCGGTCGCCCAGGAGCTTTCCGTCTGCTGCTGGATCGCATTGATGTCGCGCTGGAGTTTGGCGCGCTCGTCGCGTGCGGTGCGCAACTGCTCTTCCAGCGCGGTCTTCTCGGCGCGCAGCGTTTCCATCGCGGCCGACGATTTGCCGCCGCTCAGCGCTGCGATCTCGATGCGCAGCTCCTTGATGGTCCGATCGGAGCCCTCATTGGCCTGGCGGAGCTGGTTGTTCTCATAGTCGCGCTCGGTGAGCAGCTTGCCCTGGGTCGCGAGGCGCCCTTCGAGATCGGCGACGCGGGCCGACAGCATCTCGGCCTCTTTCACCTGCACGATCAGCTGGCGATCGAGCTCGGCGACACGCTGGCTCAGATTCTCGACGCGGCCGCGCGCATCGCCAAGCTCGCGCGAGGCGGTCTCTGACTCCGAGCGCTCCTGCGTCAGCCGCGCCTGCGTGGAGGTGAATTCCTTCTCGGCATCGCCGACGCAATTCTTCAGCTCCTCGATCTGCGCGCGCACCGCGATCAGCTCGACCTGGCGGCTTTCCGCCATCATCGAACGATCGGACAGTTCCGAATTGATCTTGGCGAGCTCGCCCTGCTTGTTGCTCAGCGCAATCTCGGCCTCGCGCAAGGATGCGGTCTTGGCGTTGAATTCCTCTTCGGTGGCGCGGAGCTGCTCCTTCACCGCCTTCTCGCGCGCCTCCAGCGCGAAGATCGTGGCGTTCTTCTCGCCGAGCTCGATCTTCATGCGGTTGATGGCGTCGCTCTTCTTGCCGAGCTCGGCGAGCTGGCTCGTGGTCTTGTTCTTGAGCTGGTCGACGCTCATCTCCAGCCGGCGTGCCGACATGGCGAATTCGGCGCGGAGCTGGTCCTTGTCGGCCTGGATCTCCGCCATCGACAGCGGGGTGGCGGCCTCGAGCCGGCGCGTGGTCAGGCGCACCGCGCGGTTATGCACCAGTGGCACGATGGCAAGCCCGCACAGCATCGAAAGCAGGAAACCGATCGCCAGGTACATGATCGGTTCGACCATGGGCCAGAACTCCGAAAGCTAAGGAAAAATTCACCAACGACAATGCATGGCGGGCCGGCAAAAAGCCAGCCCCGCCCTGTTGTTAACGTGAATCCAGAACCGGATGGGAGGAGGGGACCTAGAACGGGTTCCAGGTCGCCCGCGGCGTGTATTTGAGGTAGCCGATATTGGCTCCCAGGCGGAGCCCGAGGCCGGAGCGGATCGGCACCAGCACGATGTTGTTGGACGTGAGTGCCGTCATGCCGAAGCCGCCGATGATATAGGCCGAGCCGTCGATGCCGGCGAAGCGCTGGTAGATCGCGTTGGTGGCGGGCAGATTATAGACCAGCGTCATGGTGCGCGCGCCGTCGCCGCCCCAGTCGAAGCCGAGCGAGGGGCCCTGCCAATAGACGCGCAGGTCGCCGGCATTCTTGGTGTAGAGCGTGCCTTCGCCATAGCGCAGGCCGGCGACGAAGGCGCCGGAGCCTTCCTCGCCCAGGATGTAGCCGTTCGGCAGACCCCATTGGCTGACCGCCTTCTCGATGATCGAGGCGAGGCCGCGCGAGACGTTGCCGAAGAAGTGGTGCCCGGCATTGACGAGTTCGTCCGGCCCGTAGGTGTTGGGTCCGGGGGCGCGCTGCGGCGGCGGCAGGTTGGGCGGCGGCGCCTGCTGGGCGGAGGCCGGCACGATCCAGCCGACCAGCGCGGCAAGCGCGACCGCAGCGAGACGTGATGCGAAAGTCATAAAAGAACCCCTGGTATCGAATCCCGTCGCTTCCTTAACCTGTTGCCAACAGGCACGGCTCTAGGTTGCGCCGGATGTCCCCTCGACTCGGATGTTATCCGCAGCAACTATGACGGCACAACGGCAGGAAGATAGCCCTTTGCGCCCCGGAATTGCCTTGATCGGCCGTCTGGTCTGCCTGCTGGCGGGCATTTGGCTCGCGTTCTCCGGGTTGTCCGCACAGGCGGCCACCACCGAGCGGATCGTCGTCAATCGCTTCTCGGGCGTCGCCATCGAAGGCTTCGACCCCGTGGCCTATTTCGTCGATGGCAGTCCCATGCAGGGGTCGGCCGAGTTCGAGGCCAACCTCTGGGATGCGGTCTGGCGCTTCCGGAACGAGGGCAACCGCGCCTCCTTCCTGGCGCATCCCGAGATCTACGGGCCGCAGTTCGGTGGTTATGATCCGGCTGACATTGCCCGCGGCGTGACCGTCGCCGGCAATCCCCGCTTCTTCGTGATCTCGGCGCAGCGGCTCTATCTGTTCAGCCGGGAAGACAACCGCGACGCCTTCGCCGCCGACCCGGAACGCTTCTTGTATGAAGTCGGAAAGCGCTGGCCGGCGCTTCAGGACAAGCTCAGTCAGTAGGCTGCTACCGCTCCTGCGTCGCCCCAGGCGACGAACGCCGGGATGATGAAACCGGTGTCGCTGCGCTCGCCGAACCTGAGTTCGCTGCCCTTGCCGTCGGTCACCTTGCCGCCGGCTGCCGTCACCACGGCGCAGCCCGCCCCGACGTCCCATTCCGAGGTCGGCCCGAAACGGGGATAGATGTCGGCACTGCCCTCGGCGATCCGGCCGAATTTGACTGCCGAGCCACACGTCCTTCTTACGGCGTTGGGCCGACGGTCGATGAATGCCTCGCTCTTCGGGTCGCCGTGCGAGCGGCTGACCGCCGCGATCCAGGGCTCACCGGGCTTAGGCAATTTGCGGCTATGAATCGGCTCGGCAGTGCCGATGGTCGCGCCGTCAAACGTCACACGCTCGGCGCCGCGGCCGACGATGCCGCGCCAGAGCAGGCCGAGCGCGGGCGCGGCTACAATGCCGAGCAGCGGCACGCCCTCAGTCACGAGGGCGAGGTTGACGGTGAACTCGTCGCGGCCGGCGACGAACTCCTTGGTGCCGTCGAGCGGGTCGATCAGGAAGAAGCTGCCGCGAAATGGCGGCGAGGCGAGCTGGCACCGCTCCTCCGAGAGCGACGGCACGTCGCCAGCAAGCCGGGCCAGGCCCTCCGCAATGATTCGGTCGGCGGCGAGGTCGGCCTCGGTCACCGGCGAGCCGTCCTGCTTGCCGTCGACCCGCATTACCGCGCGGTTGACCGCGAGGATCGCCTCGCCTGCCTGCACCACCAGCGAGGTCAGGGGCCCCATCAGCCGGGATGCGGCCTCGCCGTCGATGATCCTCACCTGCATGCCTCATTCATTGGCAAGTCTCGTCTCCCTCGGTTGATTCGGCCCAATTGATTCGACTGGCCCTTTATGGCCGCTTCGAACCTATCGCAAGCTAGCTGCCGCGGGCTGGCGAATGTTAGAACCCGCAGCATCCGTCAAGCATGCGTGATTCGCCGCGTCCGCGCCGTGCAATTCCAGGAACCCTTTATGTCTGACGTTCCGTCACCCGGTACCGCTTCTGCTCCCGATATGCTCGAACTCGCGGCGCTCCTGTGCTCGCGGGTCTGTCATGATCTCATCAGCCCGGTCGGCGCCATCGTCAATGGGCTCGAGGTGCTCGATGACGATCCCAAGCCCGAGGACCGCGAATTCGCGCTCGACCTGATTCGCAAGAGTGCGAAGACGGCCTCCGCCCGCCTGCAGTTCTGCCGCCTCGCCTTCGGCGCGGCCGGCTCCTCCGGCGCGCAGATCGACCTCGGCGATGCCCAGACCATGGCGCGCGGCCACATCGAGGACGGCAAGTGCACGATTACGTGGAATCTGCCGCGGCTGCTGCTGCCGAAGAATCGCGTCAAGCTGCTGCTCAATATGCTGGTCGTCTCCCAGCATACGATCCCGCGCGGCGGCACGCTGACGATCGATCCGCTCGGCGAGGGCGAGACGATGAGCTTCCGCATCACCGCGACCGGACATAACGCACGCCTGCCGCAGAACATCGCCGAGCTCCTGAGCGGCGAACGCGGGCCGGCAGCGGATGCGCACGCGATCCAGCCTTATTATACGCGGCTATTGGCGCAGGCCTGCGGGCTCACGGTGACGCTCAAGCTGGAGGGCGAAGCCATCATCGTTACCGCTTCGTAAACGCGCACATCGCTCTCAGACGTTAATCGAATCTTTACAAGGCGCTTCGGCTTGTCCGGAGCGCCTTATCTCTTTGTTCGTCCCGTTCTTTTGCACATACTCAACCATTATTAAACGCTTTGCGGTGAAGCTGGCCTCATTCCGAAATGGCGCATCACAATTCGTGCGCGCCCTCCCTGTATGAAGGCCTGTTTTCATGGATGATCTGTTGCGGGAGTTTCTGACGGAGACCAGCGAGAGCCTGGACACCGTCGACAATCAGCTGGTGAAGTTCGAGCAGGAGCCGAACAACGCCAAGATCCTGGATAACATCTTCCGCCTGGTCCACACCATCAAGGGTACGTGCGGTTTCCTCGGACTGCCGCGGCTTGAAGCGCTGGCGCATGCCGGCGAGACGCTGATGAGCAAGTTCCGCGACGGCATGCCGGTGACCGGACAGGCCGTGACGCTGATCCTGTCCTCGATCGACCGCATCAAGGAGATTTTGGCGGGCCTGGAGGCGACCGAAGCCGAGCCCGAGGGCACGGACCGCGATCTCATCGACAAGCTGGAAGCGATGGTCGAGCAGGGCATGGCGGCAATGGCTGCCGGAGCCACCGCGCCCGTGCCGGTCGCCGAAGCGCCGCCGCTGGTGCCGGCTGCGCCTGCCGCGGCTGCGCCCGCCAAGGACATGACCATGGGCACGCTGATCGATCAGACCCTGGAGCGTCCGCTACGCCCCGGCGAAGTGTCGCTGGACGAACTCGAGCGCGCCTTCCGCGAGACCGCGATCGATGCCGCCGCGCCCGTTGCTCAGGCTGAGCCTGCCCCGGCTGCTGAAGCCCCCGCGCCCGCTGCCAAGGAACCCACCAAGGAAGCCAAGCCGGCCAAGGAGAAAGTCGCGCCGAAGAAGTCGATGGCCGACGAGGCCGCAGGCGAAGGCGACCGCGTTGCCAACCAGTCGATCCGCGTCAACGTGGATACGCTGGAGCATCTGATGACCATGGTCTCCGAGCTGGTGCTGACCCGCAACCAGCTCCTGGAGATCTCCCGCCGCAACGAGGACACCGAGTTCAAGGTGCCGTTGCAGCGGCTCTCCAACGTCACCGCCGAGCTGCAGGAAGGCGTCATGAAGACGCGCATGCAGCCGATCGGCAATGCCTGGCAGAAGCTGCCCCGCATCGTCCGCGACCTGTCGAGCGAACTCGGCAAGCAGATCGAGCTGGAGATGCACGGCGCCGACACCGAGCTCGACCGCCAGGTGCTCGACCTGATCAAGGACCCGCTCACCCACATGGTGCGCAACTCCGCCGATCATGGTCTGGAGACCCCGGCCGAGCGCCTGGCCGGCGGCAAGGGCGAGCAGGGCACCATCCGCCTCTCCGCCTATCACGAGGGCGGCCACATCATCATCTGCATCGCCGACAACGGCCGCGGCCTCAACACCGAGAAGATCAAGGCCAAGGCCATCTCCTCAGGTCTCGTCACCGAGGCCGAGCTGGAGAAGATGTCGGAAGCCCAGATCCACAAGTTCATCTTCGCCCCGGGCTTCTCGACCGCGGCCGCCATCACCTCGGTCTCCGGCCGTGGCGTCGGCATGGACGTGGTCCGCACCAATATCGACCAGATCGGCGGCACCATCGACATCAAGTCGGTGGCCGGCGAAGGCTCCTCCGTCACCATCAAGATCCCGCTGACGCTGGCGATCGTCTCCGCGCTGATCGTGGAGGCCGCCGGCGACCGCTTTGCCATCCCGCAGCTCTCGGTCGTGGAATTGGTCCGTGCCCGCGCCAACTCGGAGCACCGCATCGAGCGCATCAAGGACACGGCTGTCCTCAGGTTGCGCAACAAGCTGCTGCCGCTGATCCACCTGAAGAAGCTCTTGAAGATCGACGACGGCGCGGCCAGCGATCCCGAGAACGGCTTCATCGTGGTGACCCAGGTCGGCAGCCAGACCTTCGGCATCGTGGTCGACGGCGTGTTCCACACCGAAGAAATCGTGGTCAAGCCGATGTCGACGAAGCTGCGTCACATCGACATGTTCTCCGGCAATACGATCCTGGGCGATGGCGCGGTGATCATGATCATCGACCCCAACGGCATTGCCAAGGCACTCGGCGCCGCCGGCTCCTCGGCCCATGACATGGCCGACGACAATGGCGCGCACCATATCGGTTCGGGCGAGCAGACCACCTCGCTGCTGGTGTTCCGCGCCGGCTCCAGCCAGCCCAAGGCGGTCCCGCTCGGGCTCGTCACGCGCCTGGAAGAGCTGCCCTCGGACAAGATCGAGTTCTCGAACGGCCGCTACATGGTGCAGTACCGCGAGCAGCTGATGCCGCTGGTTGCCATGGAGAACGTCACCATTGCCAGCCAGGGCGCCCAGCCGATCCTGGTGTTCTCCGACGACGGCCGCTCCATGGGCCTCGTCGTCGACGAGATCATCGACATCGTCGAGGAGCGGCTCAACATCGAGGTCGGCGGCTCCGCCTCCGGCATCCTGGGCTCGGCCGTGATCAAGGGCCAGGCCACCGAGGTGATCGACGTCGGCCACTTCCTGCCGATGGCGTTCGCCGACTGGTTCACCCGCAAGGAGATGAAGCCGTCGCAGCACTCGCAGTCGGTGCTGCTGGTCGACGACTCGGCGTTCTTCCGCAACATGCTGGCGCCCGTCCTCAAGGCCGCCGGCTACCGCGTCCGCACCGCGCCGACCGCGCAGGAGGGCCTCGCGGCGCTGCGGGCGCAGAGCTTCGACGTGGTCCTGACCGACATCGAGATGCCCGACATGAACGGGTTCGAGTTCGCCGAGACCATCCGCTCCGACAGCAATCTGGGCTCGATGCCGATCATCGGCCTCTCGGCGCTGGTGTCGCCGGCCGCGATCGAGCGCGGCCGTCAGGCCGGCTTCCACGACTATGTCGCCAAGTTCGACCGTCCCGGTCTGATCGCGGCGCTGAAGGAACAGACCGCGGGTGCCGCCGGCGCCTCCGAGCTGAGCCGGGCGGCAGCGTAAGAGCATGATCCGGAAAAGTGCGAAGCGGTGTTCCGACGAGATCATGCTCAAACCAAAGAGCGGGCCGGATCAAGGAGACATTTAGATGAGCAAGAAGATGCAGACGGGCGAAGGCGCCATGGTCGAATACGTCACCGCGATGATCGGTGGCCAGCTGTTCGGCCTGCCGATCTCCCGGGTCCAGGACGTGTTCATGCCCGAGCGCGTCACCCGCGTTCCGCTGTCCTCGCGCGAGATCGCCGGCGTCCTGAACCTGCGCGGCCGCATCGTCACCGTGGTCGACATGCGCGCCCGCCTCGGCCTGCCCAAGCCCGAGGACGGCAAGACCCCGATGGCGGTCGGTGTCGACCTTCGCGGTGAATCCTATGGCCTGCTGATCGACCAGATCGGCGAGGTGCTGCGGCTTGCCGAGGACGGCAAGGAAGAAAACCCCGTCAACCTCGACCCCCGCATGGCCAAGCTCGCCGGCGGCGTCCACCGCCTCGACGGCCAGCTCATGGTCGTCCTCGACGTCGATCGCGTCCTCGAGCTCGCGCCGGAAATGATGGCGGCTTGATACGGTGGCATCACCACCGACGGACTTGCAATTGGAAATGCCCCCGCAACGGGGATAGGAAGCGGAGGTTCACATGCGAACTTGTCTCGTCGTTGATGATTCCAGCGTCATCCGCAAGGTTGCGCGCCGGATCCTGGAAGGCCTCGACTTCCAGATTCTCGAAGCCGAGGACGGTGAGAAGGCGCTCGAAGCCTGCAAGCGCGGACTGCCCGACGCCGTGCTGCTCGACTGGAACATGCCGGTCATGGACGGCTACGAATTCCTCGGCCATCTCCGCCGCATGCCCGGCGGCGACCAGCCCAAGGTGGTGTTCTGCACCACCGAGAACGATGTCGCGCATATCGCGCGTGCGCTGCATGCTGGTGCCAACGAGTACATCATGAAGCCGTTCGACAAGGACATCGTGACGGCGAAGTTCCAGGAAGTCGGCCTTATCTGAGCGAACGCCCGGAGGCTGATCGGATCCTTTGGCGATTGTTTTCAACTGAACCGTTTCAGTCTGAGTTGGTGAGTAATGAGTGTTGCGTTCGCAGGCAATTGGACTACGGGCTCGTCGCGCGAAGCGGGGCCGCTCCGGGTGATGGTCGTCGACGACTCCGTCGTCATTCGCGGCCTCATCTCGCGCTGGATCGGCGCCGAGCACGACATGGAGGTCGCTGCCTCGCTGCGCACGGGGCTCGAGGCGATCAACCAGATCGAACGCGTCAACCCCGACGTCGCCGTGCTCGACATCGAAATGCCCGAGCTCGACGGTATCTCGGCGCTGCCGCAACTGCTGGCGAAGAAGCGTGATCTCGTCATCATCATGGCCTCGACGCTGACCCGTCGCAACGCTGAGATCAGCTTCAAGGCACTGTCGCTCGGCGCGGCCGACTACATTCCGAAGCCGGAGTTGACGCGCGAGGCGTCTGCTGCGGACATCTTTCACCACGACCTGATCCAGAAGATCCGCCACCTCGGCGCACGGCTGCGCAGGAAGCCCGCGGGCGCAAGCCCGCCGTTGGTGCCCGCGAGCCCGGCCCCGGCCGCACGTGGACCGGCTGTTGCGCGGCCTGCCGTGCCCGCACCAACTCCGGCCCTGCATGCCCTGTCGCCGGGGCCGCTGACCACGCGTCCGTTCTCGACCCAGGCCCCGAAGGTGCTGCTGATCGGCTCCTCGACCGGTGGCCCGCAGGCGCTGATGGCGCTCGTCACCGAGCTCGGCCCGGTGATCGACCGCGTCCCGGTGCTGATCACCCAGCACATGCCGCCGACCTTCACCACCATTCTCGCCGAGCATCTGGCGCGTTCGAGCCGCCGGCCGGCAGCCGAGGCGGTTGACGGCGAGCCGGTGAAGCCGGGTCGCATCTACCTCGCGCCCGGCGGCAAGCACATGCGCGTCGTGCGCAGCGGCGCGGACGCGGCGATCGCGCTCGACGACGGCCCTGCCGTCAATTTCTGCAAGCCCGCGGTCGATCCGCTCTTCACCTCCGCCATCGACCTCTGGCATGGCAACATCCTCTCCGTGATCCTGACCGGGATGGGCTCGGACGGCATGCGCGGCGGCAAGGACGTCGTCGCCGCCGGCGGCAGCGTGATCGCGCAGGACGAAGCCTCCAGCGTGGTGTGGGGCATGCCGGGTGCGGCCGCCAATGCCGGCATCTGCGCGGCGATCCTGCCGCTCAACCAGATCGGCGCGAAGGTCAATCGCCTGTTCGCGGGAGATCGCTCGTGACGCCCGCGGACTATGAGTATCTGCGCAAGTTCCTGAAAGAGCGCTCCGGTCTCGATCTCTCGCCCGACAAGCAATATCTGGTCGAGAGCCGGCTGTTGCCGCTGGCCCGCAAGGCGAGCCTGCCCGGCATTCCAGATCTCGTGTTGAAGATCAGGAACGGCGACGGTCGGCTTGCAACCGACGTGGTCGAGGCCATGACCACCAACGAAACCTTCTTCTACCGTGACAAGATCCCGTTCGATCATCTGCGCGAGACAATTCTGCCGGGCCTGATCCAGGCGCGCGCGGCGCGCAAGTCGCTTCGCATCTGGTCGGCGGCGTCGTCGACCGGGCAGGAGCCCTATTCGATCGCGATGTGCATCAAGGAGATGGGCGCGGCCTTCGCCGGCTGGCGCATCGAGATCGTCGCCACCGATCTGTCGCAGGAGGTGCTGGAGAAATCCAAGGCCGGCATCTACAGCCAGTTCGAGGTGCAGCGCGGCCTTCCGATCCAGCACCTGATGAAGTACTTTACGCAAACGGGCGAGGTCTGGCAGCTCAATGCCGACATTCGCGCGATGGTGCAGTTCCGCCAGCTCAATCTGTTGCAGGACTTCTCCCATCTCGGCACGTTCGACGTGATCTTCTGCCGCAACGTGCTGATCTATTTCGACCAGGACACCAAGTCGGTGATCTTCGAGCGCATGGCGAAAGGCCTCGAAGCCGATGGCACTTTGCTGCTGGGGGCGGCGGAATCCGTCGTCGGCATCACCGACGCGTTCCGTCCGATCTCCGACCGGCGCGGCCTCTACCAGCTCAATCCGGAGCGCTCCGGTCGCCCGATGGGCGGACTGATGCCGCAACCGCTGAGGGTCGCCGCGGCGAGGTGATCTACAAAATCGCATGCGGCAGAAACCGCGAGCTGTTGCCCGTGATCGGGCTTTCATCTTCGCGGATCGAAAGTCCGCAGGGTTCGTGGTTCACCAGCCAGCTTCCGATCACGGGATAGACACCTGAAAAGTTCGGCAGCGGTGACAGCGCCTGGCGCACGAAGCCTTCGGCGCCGTAGGGGCCTGCGTGCTCGTCAAGCGAAACACCGGCCGAGACCAACGTGACATTGGCGCCTTCTCGCGACAGCAGCGGCTTACGGACATAGGAGCTGCCGAGCGCGGCTGCGCGCGGATCGTCCTCGAAGAAAGCCGGCAGCAGATTGGGATGGTTCGGAAACATCTCCCAGAGCAGCGGCAGGATGCCCTTGTTGGAGAGCACTGTCTTCCATGGCGGCTCGATCCAGCGCGTCGGCGCGCTCGCGAGCTTGGCGCCGAAGGCGTCGTGGAACATCCATTCCCAGGGGTAGAGCTTGAAGGCGAGCGCGATGTCACGGTTGTCGAGATCGACGAAACCGCCGGCCTCGTCGCGCCAGCCGATCTCCTCGATGTCGAGCAGCGTGGTCGATAGTCCCGCCTGGCGCGCGGTGTCTTCGAGATAACCGAGCGTGCCGGCGTCTTCCTCATTGCCGGTGGCGCCGGTGAGGTGCAGATGATGGCCCGCGGCAATCGTCTTCCACGCCTCGATCAGCCGCTCGTGGATGGAGTTGAACTGGTCGGCGCGCGCCGGGATGATGCGCCGCTCGATCGCCTGCTCGAGCCAGGTCCATTGAAACACCGCGGCCTCGAAGATCGAGGTCGGCGTATCCGCATTGTATTCGAGCAGTTTTGCAGGAGCCTCGCCGTCGAATTTCAGGTCGAGCCGGCCGTACAGGCTGCGGTCATCCCGCTCCCAGCTCTCAGAGATGAGAACTCCAGAACGCTTCCGGAATCTTCAAACGCCTTAAGTGTTGCTCGTCGCCGATCACGCGGCCGGCGAGCTCCACGCACATCGCGTCGATCTCGCCGGTCGGCGTCTCGATGCCGCGCTCGATCTCGTCGAGCGTGAAGGCGTAGTAGGCGCGCTCGTCCCAATAGCGCTCGCCGTCGATGGTATGGAAGGCGAAGCCGCATTGTTCGGCGGTCTGTTGCCAGTCGTCGCGTTCGGGACAGACGATGCGTTGCATGTGTCAGCCGCCGTGGCCGCCGTGACCGTGACCACCATGGCCATGTCCGTTCATGTGATGCAGCGTGCCGCCGAAGCCGCCATAGCTCGGCCGGCAATAGGGCCTGCCGTCGATGCCGGGAACGGCTTCGAGCCCGGAGCCGCAGGGGCGCTCGCGCTTCACAAATCCCGTCGAGACCGAACTGACCGCGGCGCTGCCCATCATGGTGAGCACCACCCTTCGCGAACGTTTCATGTCGCTTCCTCCCGCGGCGTCACCTAAGCAGACCGGCGCGTGACGTTGAATTCACAAACCCGCGCCTCATTCGCCGCCCGAGAAGCCATGGCCAAACGAGCCGAAGCCGCCGCGCGTGACGCCGCCGCCGGAGCCTGAATCGGACGAGGTGCCCGACGCGGAATGGCTCGCGGAGTCGCTGCTGAAGAAGCTCGACCGCGACGACCAGTGCGAGCCTCCGCCCGACGAACTGCTACTGCAGTTGGTGCTTGTCTGCGCCGGCGCCGCCGCCCCGGGGACCGACGCCCCGGGGATTGACGCCCCGGGAGGAGTGGGATCGCAGTTCCGCCGCGGCATCAGCGTGTAGGCGGTGGTGCCGACCGCGATCGTGCCCATCACCAGCAGTGCGACATGGCCGGAGCGCTTCACGGGCTCGCGCGGTGCGGGCGGCGCGGGCGCCGGCCTGCGCTTGCCGAACTCCTTGGTGGGCGGCTTCTCTGCCATGTCAGTAGATCATGCAGGCGGCGTTCAAGAGGCCTGCGGCGAGCGAGGACAGGCCGAGCCAGATCGCCGGCGCGAGCTCGCCAGCGGCGATCCGTCCCGATAAGATTCGGCACCGGGATCCTCACGATATAGAACACGACGACCTGCACGATCAGCGCGATGAAGGCCCAGATCAGGCAGTCCAGCACATTGGCCGAATGGGCGATCGCGCTGAACAGTGGTGCCACGAAGCCGAGCAGGCTGAAGCCGAGCGCAATCGCAGCCGCCGGGTCGTTGTCGCGGATGAGCTGGAACTCGTTGTGCGGTGTGATCCGCGTGTAGACGAAGAGATATGCGACTATCGCGATCAGGCCGGTGCAGAAATAGACCAGGAAGGCGGGCAGGCCGGCGAGCGATTGCAGGATCATGGGGGAGGTCCGACGTTGACGGCGCAAAATCTGGCACGATCGCTTAGTCGCCGCACCGGGCCGATAGGTTCGATCCCCAGAAACGAGACCGGCTCCGGCGGTCGTTCGGGCACTGCACAAATATTCGGGCCGTGTGAGACATGCTTCACAAATGCGTTTCGAGGTTGCGTGTGATAGTCTGACACATTGATGTTGCGGTCGTTCTGGTTGCGATCGGCCAAGCCAATTCGAGGGATGCATCGTTCAGATCAAAATTTTGTTGAGTGAGGCTCAAAATGCCCGTAGCCGAATACGAAGATTTCGAGCTCGAGATTGGCTCCGATCTGCCGGCGGGCGGCGGTCCTCAGCAATATTACGGTCGGGTCGTCAGGTCGCCGGCGGGTGAGGCGCCGAAGACCCAGGTGAAATTCTGGTTCTCTGCGCCCGGCGAACTGGCCAAGTTGCGCGGCGAGCTGGAAAGCGCCGTGCTGGAAATCGACGACAAAAATCGGCAAGGCCCGACGACGCGTGGCGAACAGGTGCTCCGGGATTTCGGGCGCGGCGTGTTCCGCAGCGTCTTCACCGACGTTCCGTCGATCCAGCGGATCTACGAGCGCAGCAAGGGCGCAGCCCAGGATCTGAGGATCAAGCTGCGGATCGAGGCGGCCGACCTTGCCGGACTGCCGTGGGAATATCTCTACGACGAAGACGACATGCCCGGTTTCGTCAGCCTGACGCGGCCCATCGTGCGCTATCTCGAAACGGCCGGCAGCGTGGGCCGGATGGGCGTCAAGGGGCCGCTGCGCATTCTCGGCATGATCGCCGATCCCTCGACCAGCGAATGGCCGAAGCTCAATGTCGTCAAGGAACGCGACCGTATCAACAAGGGCATCGATTCCCTCCAGCACGAAGGCAAGGTCGATTTCCAGTGGGTCCCGGGCGGGAGCGGAAGAGACCTGATGAAGAAGCTCCTCGAAGGCGATTGGCACGTCTTCCATTTCATCGGGCATGGCGGGGTCGAAGAAGCCTTGCCCGGGGCCGGCGCGAGCGGCTTCGTGGTCATGGTCGACGAGGACGGCAAGCCGGTGAAGAAGTTCGCCTCCGATCTTGCGATGATGCTGACGGGGGCAAAGCGGAGCATGCGCCTGATCATGCTCAATTGCTGCGAGAGCGCCCGGATCAATGTCGGCGATCGCTTCGGCAATCCGGCGATCGGGCTGATGAAGACGGGATGGCTGCCCGCCGTGGTGGCGATGCAGTTTCCAATCACCGACAATGCCGCGATTTCGATGTCGGAGGGATTTTACGCAGCGCTTGCCGGCAACCGCTCGATCGACGATGCGGTCACGCTTGCGCGCAAATTCATCCAGGAGAAGTCCCGCGTCGAATGGGGAATCCCGGTCCTCTACATGCGCTCGTCCGACGGCCGGATATTCGACGTCGAAGCGCAGCAGCCGCTGGCGACCCCGGCCGAGGCCGCGCGCCTCTCGAAGGACGTGCTGCGCCAGCGGCGCGACGAATTCATGGAAGCACTCGCCGCCAGTCCGGCCACGATCGAGGCGCTGGAGGAAATGACCCGGCGCGGGCAGGAGCTGCACGGCCTGCTGGCCGATGATGCCGAACTCTCGGTTCGGCTGGCAAAGGTCTATTTCGATCTCGGCACGCTTCAACACAAGCAGAAGCAGATTCCGAAAGCCGCCGCGAGCTTCGCCTACATGCTGAAGCTCGATCCGGCGAAGCCCGAATATTTCGTGCGCAGAGCCAATTTCAACGTGACGGTCGGTCTCTACGAGAACGCGCTCAACGACATCACCGAAGCCATCAAGCTCAAGCCGAAGGATCCGGAATTCTACTGGATCAAGGGCATCGTCAGCATGACGGCCGCCGGCATCGACGACAAGCGCGGCTATCTCGAGGAAGCGATCAGGGCTTTCGGCACGGCGATCGCGACGAATGAGAACGAGCCGAAATATCTGGTGTCCCGGGCCAACGCCTATGCCCAGATCAAGGACGTGGCGAGGGCCCAGAACGACATGGACAGCGCGATTGCGCTTGCACCTGACAACATCGATCTGCTGGTACAGAAGGCCAAGATGGTCGCCCAGGCTGCGTGACTCTCACACGACCGCCGGATGCCGTGGTGTCCGGCGCACCATTCAACAGCGAACCCTAGCAATAGGAGTTCATCGTGCCGCTTGCTCATGTCGTTGAACCCCTGAATGCGATCTTCGAGTCCTTCGGTGGGCCGCTTCTGGTCGTGCTGTTCTACTGGTTCAGGTTTCATACGCTCAAGGGCACCCGCTCGTTCACGACGCGGCCCTTGTTTGCGTTCGGCCTCGCCGTCTTCATCACGCCGTTCCTGGTGATCTACTCCGCTCTACCCGACAAGCTGTCGCCGCTCGCCGCGATCTGGCTCCTGGTGTTCGTCTGGCTCATTCCCGTCGCGCCGAAGGCGTGGCGGAAATTCTGCCAGGAGCTGGCCGGCATTCCCGTCAGCGCACTTGCGCTGCGCGACGCGCTGGCCGCGTCGCCGTTCCAGGTCGATCCGAACGACATGCCGAGCCTCCAGCGCAAGCTGTCGAGGATCGGCTACCAGATCGACGATTTCCGGGCCGTGCAGTCGACCGCGATCCAGTCGCGCTTCCTCAAGATTTCGGCGCTCATGCTCCATCTCGAGCGCTGGGCCTCCGAGCATCAGGCCTTCATGGAGCGCAACTCCGATCTCTATGCGGAACTGCTCGCGGTCTACGACTCCCTCTGTTTCCGCACCGTCCGCGTGCTCAAGAGCAGCGCCGAGATCTACGGTGCGATCATGGAGGACAGCCAGGTCGAGCCGGACGACTGGCAGGCGCTGGACCAGCTCTCGACCCGCCACAGCGCCGTCAGCCAGCTTCAGCTGGCTGCACAGACCGCGGCGGGATGCATGCTGGAGGACTTGCGCAAGGACATGGATTCGCTGCTCAACAATCTCCTGCTGTTCGCTGCGCGCGCTGCGTTCGCCGGCGAATGGACGCTCGCCAGCAGCAGGCGAAGGTTGGGCGCGATCGGTTTCACGCTGGAGCCGCCCCCGCCCGGCATCGCGAAGTTCGTGGCGGTCGTGGCAGGCTTCGCCTTCGTCTGGTGCCTGGCGTGGCTGCTCGGGTCCGGCAAGATCGTCCACATGCCCGGAGACCAATATGTCGGGATGATGCGGACGCTGCTGATGACGCCGCTGTACCTCATCGTGAACTTCTGGCTGGTCTATTATTTCAAGCGGCAATACGGGTTCGCGAACGAAACCATCTTCGGCCGGTTGCCGGTCGGCTTCATCCTGACGATCGGTCTCTGGAGTGCCCTGCTTCTCTTCCCGATTCAGGCCGCGTTCGACTTCTACCAGTTCCCGCAACGGCCCTATCTCGACGTGGTCCTGCATGAAATGCCGCTCTTGATCTTTCCCTGGGGAATTGCGGCGATGGCGGCGCTGCTGGTGCAGGATTCGACCTGGGGCAGGCGGTCGCGCAAGACAAGGCGGATGCGCGATGGCCTCGTCTTTGGCGGTGGCATGACGGTGCTGCTGTGGGTGCTGCTGGCCATCCACAAGGTCAGCCCCATGCCGGTCATGGAAGTCGCCGACAACGTCTCCGGATGGGCGTTCTTCTGGTCCTTCGTGCTCCCGACCTTCGCGTTCGGATTCATCATCGGCTACGCGTTGATCGCCTGGCTGCGCGAGGCAGCCGCGCGCGTCCCGGTCAGAAAAAAGCCCGCTCTCGTCACCGCTTCGCTCGCGAGCGCCTGATCCGATCAGGTTCAGTCGGACTGGCTGCGGCATCCCAAAAAACAAAACCCCGCCGTTTACGGCGGGGTCCAGGCTGGGAGGAGCAAGCCCGAAAGGCTTGCGACTTAGACGGATCAGGCGGGAATGCGCTCTTCCTGCTCGTGCGGCTCGCGCAGCACGTAGCCGCGGCCCCACACGGTCTCGATGAAGTTGCGGCCTTCGGAGGCGTTGGCGAGCTTCTTGCGGAGCTTGCAGATGAAGACGTCGATGATCTTCAGCTCGGGCTCGTCCATGCCGCCATAGAGATGGTTGAGGAACATTTCCTTGGTGAGGGTCGTGCCCTTGCGCAAGCTGAGCAGCTCCAGCATCTGGTATTCCTTGCCGGTCAGATGCACACGCTGGCCGCCGACTTCGACCGTCTTGGTGTCGAGGTTGACGACGAGGTCGCCGGTCTGGATGACCGACTGGGCGTGACCCTTGGAGCGGCGCACGATCGCGTGGATGCGGGCAACCAGCTCGTCCTTGTGGAAGGGCTTGGTCATGTAGTCGTCGGCGCCGACGCCGAGACCCTTGACCTTGTCCTCGATGCCGGCGAGGCCGGAGAGGATCAGGATCGGTGTCTTGATCTTGGAGACCCGGAGCTGCTTGAGCACGTCGTAGCCGGACATGTCGGGCAGGTTGAGGTCGAGAAGGATAATGTCGTAATCGTATAATTTACCGAGATCGACGCCTTCTTCCCCCAAATCGGTCGTGTAGACGTTGAAGCTCTCAGACTTCAACATCAGCTCGATCGACTGCGCGACCGCGCTGTCATCTTCAATCAGCAAAACGCGCATGCCAGTTCCCCATAGTCGCCGCTCCCGGGCGTCAGGTCGGCCGCATTCGCGGCACTCAACAAAACGCCTTTGAACAACTGATTCGGATCCTGACAACAGATGGTTAACAAATCCTGATTCTGGAACGCAAGTCCCCCGGGTGCAATTTTTGTCGAATCGCCCTAAGGTCTTGCGCGCGAAGCAGCTTTCGTTCCCCGATTCCGTTCAAGTTCCACTTTAGGAGACGGGCCTAACCAACTCCCGCAACTCAGCCTTCTTCTGAAGGGGAGCCACGCTCAGTCACAAAGACAGTGACGCAATGATTAACGATGCGGGTAAACACGAGGTTAAGCGCCGTTCAGAAATATGGCGAAACTTAAGGGTTTCGCCGTCAAGGCCCCAATCACGAAGGCCCCAATCATGAAGGCGCGACCGCTGTGAAGGTCCTCTTATGAAGGCTCTTGCCGAACAGATCGGCGATATCGACGGCGTTAACATCTATGGCCGTGTGGTCGGTGTGCGCGGCCTGATGGTCGAGGTGGCCGGTCCAATTCAC
The DNA here is from genome assembly GCA_963819355.1 of uncultured Alphaproteobacteria bacterium. Classification (GTDB taxonomy): domain Bacteria; phylum Pseudomonadota; class Alphaproteobacteria; order Rhizobiales; family Xanthobacteraceae; genus Bradyrhizobium. The sequence continues at coordinate 173,878 of CAWFVZ010000010.1, forward strand.
GCGATGTCGGTCGGAGCGCGGCTCGTGATCGAGACCGGCGCCAACCGTTTCATTCCCTGCGAGGTGATCGGCTTCTCCGGCAATAATGCCGTCGTGATGCCGTTCGCCGGCCTCGACGGCGTGCGTCGCGGCTGCAAGGCGGTCATCGCCAATGCCGCCAACCAGGTGCGTCCGTCGCTGGCCTGGCTCGGCCGCGTCGTCAATGCGCTGGGCGAGCCGATCGACGGCAAGGGGCCGTTGCCGCAAGGTGCCTCGCCAATGCCGTTCCGCAATTCGCCACCGCCGGCGCATTCGCGGAAGCGCGTCGGTGCCCCGCTCGATCTCGGCGTGCGTGCGATGAACACCTTTCTCACCTGCTGCCGCGGCCAGCGCATGGGCATCTTCGCGGGCTCCGGCGTCGGTAAATCGGTGCTGCTCTCGATGCTCGCGCGCAACGTCGATGCCGATATCAGCGTCATCGGCCTGATCGGCGAACGCGGCCGCGAGGTGCAGGAATTCCTGCAGGACGACCTTGGCGACGAAGGGCTGGCGCGCTCCGTCGTGGTGGTCGCGACCTCGGACGAGCCGGCGCTGATGCGGCGGCAGGCCGCCTATCTCACGCTTGCGGTCGCCGAATATTTTCGCGACGAGGACCAGGACGTCCTCTGCCTGATGGACTCGGTGACGCGTTTCGCCATGGCCCAGCGCGAGATCGGGCTGTCCGCCGGCGAGCCGCCGACCGCCAAGGGCTACACGCCCACCGTCTTCACCGAACTGCCGAAGCTCCTGGAGCGCGCCGGTCCCGGCCTCGGCGTCGGCGCCATCACCGCGATCTTCACGGTGCTGGTCGACGGCGACGACCATAATGAGCCGATCGCCGACGCCGTCCGCGGTATCCTCGACGGCCATATCGTGATGGAGCGCTCGATCGCCGAGCGCGGCCGCTACCCCGCCATCAACATCCTCAAATCGGTCTCGCGCACCATGCCGAAATCGGCCGATCCGCAGTTCTGGCCGACCATCCAGAAGGCGCGCGCGGTGATGGCGACCTATGCCGACATGGAGGAGCTGATCCGGCTAGGCGCCTACCGGGCCGGCTCCAGCCCCGAGGTCGACGAGGCGATCCGCCTGCACGAGCCGCTGGAGGCCTTCCTGCGCCAGCACAAGGACGAAAACGCGTCGCTGGCCGACGGTTACCACCAGTTAGCGCAAATCCTCGGCAATTTGGAAACGGAACGCTAACTTTGTCCCGTCATCATCCGATCCCACAGAGTAGCAAAGCCGGTCTTGGCCCAAATTGGGCATGTGGGGAGACCGGTGTCGTCCCACGTTCAGCTAAGGGACTTCTGGGGAGTACGAGTTGATGAAGTCACGTGATACCCTCATCCGCCTGAAGAAGTTTCAGGTCGACGAGAAGCGACGCCGGGTCGCCCAGATCGAGTCCATGATCGCCGACTTCCAGCGGATGTCGACCGATCTTGATCGTGAGATCCAGACCGAGCAGGACCGCGCCGGGATCAACGATCCCTCGCATTTCGCCTATCCGACCTATGCCAAGGCCGCCATCCAGCGCCGCGAGAACCTGACGCGCTCGGCCGACGAGCTGAAGGGTCAGCTCGAGGAGGCCAAGGCCGCGCTCGGGGAGGCCTTCGAGGAGCTGAAGAAGGTCGAGCTCCTGGACGAGCGCGATCAGGCCCGCGAGCGCGCAGAGGAAAACGCCCGCGAGCAGGCCGATCTCGACAGCATCGGCCTGATGCGCTCCCGCATCGGTGCCGTCGCCTGAAGGCGCAGCCCGCAGTCAAAATCGCCTGAGAATTTGCGAGCCCGGACCCGCAAGGTCCGGGTTTTTGCGTGTGCTGTCCACAGCGTGGCGCGCCGCCCCTTGGTGACGGGCTTGGCCGCGCGCTATGTTAGTAGAGTGCCGGGGCCCGCGCGGATGCGACGGGGGCCTGCGCGTTGGGGGGGCTGAATGCTGACGCCAGCAGAGCTGGTCGGGCTGATTGAGGCGGTGGCGAAGCGCGATCAGGCCGCGTTCGAGCGCCTCTACGGCGCCACGCGCGCGAAACTCTATGGCGTCGTGCTCCGTATCTTGCGCCGACAGGATCTCGCGGAGGACGTCATTCAGGAGACCTACGTCAAGATCTGGAACAGCGCCGGCCAGTTCAATCCCGCGCTGTCGTCACCGATCACGTGGATGGCGTCGATCGCGCGCAACCGCGCCATCGATATCCTGCGCAAGAAGACGGAAGCCTCCATCGAGGAGGAGCCGCGGGCGATGGAAGTCGCCGCCGACAGCCCCGATCCCCTGGCGCGCCGGGAGATGTCCGAGGAGTTGAAGCGGCTGCTGGAATGTATCGGCCGGCTCGAGCCGGACCGCCAGCGGCTCGTGCTTCTCGCCTATTACAACGGCTGGAGCCGCGACCAGCTGGCGGAGAAATTCGCCGCGCCCGTCAACACGGTGAAGACGTGGCTGCGGCGCAGCATGTTGGATATCCGGGAGTGCCTCGGGCTATGAGGACCGGACCGGCGAGGATGGTTTTGGACTGCAATTGATGGCCTACAGTGAGGACCATATCGCGCTCGCCGCGGAATATGCGCTCGGCACACTCGATGCCGACGAGCGCGCGCAGGCCGCGACCATGATGGCGGTGGACCAGGAGTTCGCGGCCATCGTGCAGGCCTGGGAATTCCGGCTCGGCGTCCTCAACCAGATGGTCGGCACGATCGAGCCGCGGCCGATCGTGTGGGAGAACATCAGGCGCGAGATCGCGCAGACGGCATCGTGGCAAGACCCGTCGCAGTCGCCGCCGGTGCTGTCGGATGTGCCGCCGCCACTGCCGGAATTCTATTCACCGGAGCCTTCAGCGCCAGAGCCTCCGTCGATGGATGTGCAGCAGCCGGCGCCGCCCCAATCTGACTCGGATGCCATTCCGATTTTCCCGCCGCAATTCGTGCCGCAGACCCACGCGCCCGACCCGCGCGTTACACCCGTGTCGGAGGCGCCGGTCGCCGACGACACCAACTTGATCTATCTGGAAAGCCGCGTGAAACGCTGGCGCAATGTCGCCTCCGCGGTGGGCGCGCTCGCGGCCGCTCTGCTGGTGACGCTGTCGCTTCAGATCTTCCTGCCCGATGCGCTGCCCGGCGCACTGCGGCCCGCAGTGCGTATCCAGACGGTTGAGGTCAAGACACCGGCCGCGCCGTTGTCTGCAACAGCGCAATATGTCGCGCTGTTGCAGGGCCAGAGCGGGGGGCCGGCCTTCATCCTCACCATTGATGGGCAGACCAAGAACTTCACGGTGCGGAAGGTCGACGCAACGCCGGAGCCGGGCAAGAGTTTCGAGCTCTGGCTGATCTCCGACAGGTTGCCGCGCCCGCGCTCGCTGGGCGTGATCGGCAGCGGCGATTTCACGGCACGCCCGGTGCTCGCCGGCTACGATGCCGATGTCGTCAACGGCGCGACCTATGCCGTCACCGTCGAGCAGTCGGGCGGCTCGCCCAACGGCCAGCCGACCTCCGCGCCGGTCTTCTCCGGCAAGCTGATCGAGACCGTGCCGCCGTCCCAACCGCAGGCGCCTGCGAAGAAATAGGCGCTGCCGTCGCCATAAGAGCGGAGCGACATCCGGGGCAATTGGTGCCCGCATGTCGCTTCGCTCATGCGGGCCACAGAAGCTCGCTCCTGTCGCTACAGGTCCATTCCGTCGTCGCAATCCGACAAGTTCAGCCAAATCCACCCCCGATTTGAACCTCCGTGCAATTCGCGGCGTCAAATGCCCGGAATTTGCAGTCGGCGCCGCCGATCATGGTGCCGGAGAGGGCTAGAAATCAGATGGATGCAGCCAAGCCGCCGGGCGTCTTTATTCACCAATATGCAGGTCTGCCGCAGGGTCCGGCGTTCGAGCATTGGCGCGACAGGGCCTTGGGGTCCTGTGGCCTCGAGATCGGGCCGAGCCATGGCGACAGCATCGATTGCCGGCTGCAGATCAGCGTGGTCGACAACATTGCGCTCGCCATTCCTGAAGGTGCTTCCGCACAATATTCGCGCACGCAGAGCGGCCTCGCCGATGGCAGCGACGATCTCGTGCTGATCGCTGCGCATGCCGGCCTCGTCAGCGTCCGGCAGAACGGCCATACCGTCGAGCTTGCGCCGGCGCAGATGGTGCTTGCCGACATGGGCATCACCGGCAGCGTCGGTCACACCGACGAAGACCGCTTCACCACCATCCGCATGCCGCGCCGCGCGCTGCTCGACATCAATCCGCGCGCCGAGGAGAAGCTGTCGCAGGTGCTCTCGGACGGTGCGGTCGCCGAAACCATCTTCAGCTATCACGCGCTTGCCGCCCACCATGCACCGCATCTCGACGCGGTCGGCCAACGCCTGACCGCGCAGCACATGGTCGATCTCGTCGGCCTCCTGCTCGGCACCGACGCCGAGCACGCGGCGCTCGCGCGCGGTCGGGGCCATGCGGCGGCCCGTCTCGATCTCATGCGCGCCGACGTGATGGCTGCGCTTGGCCGCAACGATCTCTGCCTGTCCGAGATCGCGACCCGCTCGGGCCTGAGCCCGCGCCAGGCGCAGCGGCTGTTCGAGCAGGCGGGCACAACCTTTACCGAATTCGTGCTGGAGCAACGTTTGCTGCTCGCGCGAAAACTGCTCTGCGATCCCCGCGCGAGGGCACGCAAGATCAGCGACATCGCGCATTCCTCGGGCTTTTCGGATCTGTCCTATTTCAACCGCGCCTTCCGCAAGCGCTTTGGCGCAACGCCGTCGGAACTGCGCGAGGCCTGAGGCGCGATTTTGTACAGCGGCGTGGCGCCGCAGTTGGTCGATCCAGGCGAATAGGCTATTCTGGTTGCGCGGGCAGACCGCAGGATTCCTTTGGACACGCAGTAGGCGGACATGGCGCGTATCGTCGTGCTCGGCGCCGGGTTTGCAGGCCTGTGGGCGGCCATCGGCGCCGCGCGCAAGCGCGAGGAGATCGGCGCTAGCCGTGACATCGAGATCCGCGTCGTCGATCGTAACCCGTACCACAACATCCGCGTGCGCAATTACGAGGTCGATCTCAGCGAGGTCGCGCTCCCGCTTTCGAAATTGCTTGATCCGATCGGCGTCAGCCACGGTGTCGGCGAGGTCGAAGCGATCGATCCGGCGCGGCGCCAGATCACGCTGCTCGCGGGCGGCGGCGAGGAGACGCTCGCTTATGACCGGCTCGTGCTCGCGCTCGGCAGCGAAGTGATGCGTCCCGACATTCCCGGTCTTGCCGACCACGCTTTCGATGTCGACACCTATGCTGCGGCGCTTCGCCTCGAGGGCCATCTCACCTCGCTCGGACCCAGCGCGCCGTCGCCGGGGCGGTCGACGGTCGTGGTGGTCGGCGCTGGCTTTACCGGCATCGAGGTCGCAGCCGAGATGCCGGACAGGCTGGCCCGCGCCGGCGTCACGGGCAGCCACCGCATCATCCTGGTCGATCCAAATGCGACAGTCGGCGCCACCATCGGCGCGCACGCGCGACCCGTCATCGAGACGGCGTTGTCCGCGCTCGACGTCGAGGCGCGGCTTGGCGTGCGGGTCATGTCCCTCGAGGCCGCGGGCATTCGCCTGAGTTCAGGTGAATTCATCCCCACGCAGACGGTGATCTGGTGCGCCGGCATGCGGGCGAGTCCGCTTGCCGCCAGTTTTCCAGGCGCGCGCGATCGCCTCGGGCGGCTCCTGGTCGATCCCTTCATGCAGGTTGCGGATCAGCCTGGCGTCTTCGCGGCCGGCGACGTCGCCTCCAGCGTGGTCGACGGGCTGCATCCGACCGTGATGTCGTGCCAGTTCGCCCGCCCCATGGGCCGCTTCGCCGGCCACAATGTGGTGGCCGATCTCGTGGGGCAGCCGATGCTGCCGCTGCGAATCGATTGGTACGTCACTGTGCTCGATCTCGGTGACTGGGGCGCGCTCTATACGGAGGGGTGGGACCGCGAGGTGCGGACGACCGGTGAGGCTGCGAAAGCGACCAAGCAGACCATCAACCGCAGCCGCATCTATCCGCCGCTTACCGGCAGCAAGGACGATCTGTTCGCCGCCGCCGCGCCGACCGTCCAGGCGCCGCCGCCGACGTATGGGGTGCAGCGTAGTAGAGCCAGGCCGTGAACCCGTAAATCTGCCGGGCAGACCGCATGCCAGAGTCCGCTCTGCACCGATAGCGACCAAATTCTGCGGCGCAGCCAAATGACGCGATGTGCCAATTTCAGACGTCGCCCCCGTCATTCGATCCCGGCAAGCACGAGAGCTTGTCGGCCAGCCTGTTCCGCATCGTGCCCGCGTATCCACACATTCGCTGATATCCACTTCGCCATGAGCCGATCTCGTTCCGCCGCATCGTCATACTCGGCACGAAAAAATCTTCCGGTCTCTCGCGCGACCGCCTGTATCCGGCTCGTCCGCTCAATTCGAACTCTCTCGTAAGCCCTGAGCCGCTTTGGTATGTCACGCCGTTTCGCGCCTTCCAGCAACACCGCAAGAGTGAAGCCATCTTCGATCGCCTGCGCCGCGCCTTGGCCGACATGCGGCACCATCGGGTGGGCAGCATCACCAAGGAGCGTCATCCGATCGGTCGACCAGTATGGCAAGGGCGCTCGATCATAAATGCCCCAGCGAAATGTCTGGTCGAGAGCGCCTATTGTTTCCAGTACGGGATCGTCCCAGCCCGCATATTCTGCGCCCAGCGCCTTCAGGTCACCTGGAGCCGTCCACGATTCCTCGGAATCCAGATTGGTAGGAACAAAGGCGACCATGTTCATCAAGCGGCCGCCCGACACTGGATAACACAGAAAGCTGCGGCCTTTCCCGATCCACCTCGACATTCCGCCGCCGATGTTTTTCGCCCACGAAAGCCGTTCGGTCGGAATCAGACCTCTGTAGGCCATGATCCCTTCGCTCGATGGATGGGTTTTAAGGCCGATCTCTCGTTGCAGGACAGAGTGGATGCCGTCTGCTCCGATCACGAGATCTGCTTCAACGGTCACTCCGCTCGAAAAGGTCAGTTGCACGCGACCATTTGTTTCTCGGGCCGCAGACAAGCGGTGGTTAAAGTGAAGAGTGCCCTCCATCTCGGCATCGGCGAGCAACTTCAGGAAATCAGCACGATGAACATTGTAGCTTTGGATGCCAGTCGAGGGCGCCGCCGATGTGCCGATGAGTTCGCCGAGCGATGTCCGGTTCACGAGCCCGGTTATCGGCGAGCCTATTTTCTCGATACGATCCGCAAGGTCAATTCGTTGAAGGAGCAGCGTAGCGTTCGGAAAGAGGGAAACCCCCGCGCCAATCTCGCGTAGCTCACTAGCCTGCTCAAAGACCGTGACGCTCAATCCGCGCGCCCGCAGGGCAAGCGCGGCCGCCAAGCCGCCGATCCCACCGCCGACGATGGCGATTTGAAGTTTCTCCGACATCACACCCCCATCGCAGGGCCTACCTATGCCGGTTGCTTGGCAGTCCTGCTGTTGATGACCAACTCGAACCGTGTTGCCTGTCGTAGCGGAAAACCACTGAGACGAGCGCCATTCAGGATTTTATAGCAGCAGCATCGGCCTTGAAGAAATTCGTTCCAGTCATTCGTTCAATTTTTCGCAGGCTCCGAGCGAGACAAGGAAATTTCCTGTTTCGCCCTCAAAGAGCGAGAAATGGTTTGTGCCGTACAGCGTGAAATTCCCATGCTCGCGCTGAAAGTTGTACGTGTCGGTCGAGCCGAGAAACTTTCCCATCGAAGGAGAGAATTCTACGTCGTAGTTTATCAGGCACCTGTTTGCATGAGAGCTGTCAAGGGTATCGACCAGGCCATATTCACTCTCGTCACACCTCATCCGCTTTTCGGCATCACTTACTTCTTTAATCGTGACGAAAAACCTTTCGTTAGCCGGACTAACTCGGTCGCTGATCACTCGCCTCTGTTCGTCGACTTTCATCCCGGCTGTGCTGCTTACTTGGCAGGCCCACTTGCCGACACGGGCGCGTTGTTCCGCTTTGACGCACTGGCCATAAGCCAAAATCTGATCGATGTTTTTTTCCTTCTTGTCCTTCTCGAGTTTAAACGCCGAGCCATAGCAGACTGCGTGGCTGTTGCCCGCCGCGAAGAAGAGAAAGGTCGTCGACAAGACTAAGAGTCGGAACATCGATTTCATCTGCAACCTCCGAGGAGACGAAGAGAAACACGTTTGTGCACTCGTCAATACGGACCAATTCGATACGACAAAGCGGCGCTCAATCTCTGTCTCTCGCGCTCTGTCTCTCGCGGCGCTGGATGCTCCGCGCTCTGCCAAGCCCAGAGACGACCTATCGTCTCATCTCAATTAGCATATTGAGAGGCGGCTGGGTACTCGTCATGCCACGGGATGTCCGAGATCGGACGCGATTCCGGTTCTTCGACAAGATCAAGCAATGCCGGCCTGTCGCGACCGATATGACAAGCTCGCAGCCAACTATCTGCCATTCATCAAACTCGCATCAATCCGAATTTGGCCGCGTGCGAATGAGTTGCGTCCTAACACTACTTTGGCAGATTTTCATCTCAGATCGGGGCGGATGGGATTCACAAATCATATTTTCTGTGACTTATGGGTGGTCGAGTTTTGGAGGGCCGACCATGGCAGGCATGACGTTGACTTGGGAAGACGAGCTGCGAGGGGCTGGCTACGCCGTCTGGATCGGCTGGAACAAGGCGCGGCGGCGGATGTGACTGCTTTATGGGATGGGACTGATCGGCCCGGTGATCGCAAGAGCGTTCAGCCGATGGCGGAGCGGCTGGCACCCGGCGACTATGATCAGCTGCATCATTTGTTGCGGCTGGCGTTGGGATGCGGCGCCATTGGAGCAGAGTTGCTCGTTCAAGCGGATCGGGGCGTTGGCGGCGACGATGCAGTGTTGGTGATTGACGTACCGCCGTGCCGAAGAAGGGCACGCACTCGGTTGGCGTCGCCGCGAATATGCGTCGGCCCCGGGCAAGACGGCCAACTGCCAGACCCGGGTGTCGCTGACGCTCGCGCGGGGTGAGGTGCCGGTGATGGTGGCGCTGCGCCTCTTCTCCCCGAGAGTTGGACGAGCGACCGCGTCCGTTTGAAGCGGGCCGGGGTCCCGACCGAATATCAAACGGCCGAAGGAAGCCGGAAAGCTTTGGCCGAAGTTGATCGCATCCTTGCGACCGGTGTCCGTTCGGCTGTGTCCTGGCGGATGCCGGTTACGGGATGAGCGCGCCGTTCCGTCAAGCTCTCACGGCCCGCAAACTTGTCTGGGCGGCGGGCATTCCACGTCATCTCAAGGCGTACCGGGTCGACGAAAAACTTATCCGGCCAAAAGCCCGGGGTGGCCGCCCCCGCAAGCGGAGCATTCCGACGTGCTATCGATTGCGGCCGAAGACATGTCTGCCGATGCCAAGTGGAAAACTGTGAGCTGGCGAAAGGGAACGAAAGGCCGGCGAAGGCCCGCTTTGCCGCTGTCGCGTGCGCACAGCGGACGGGCCTCCGCAACGGATATGGGACAAGGGCCAGCACCATCTTCCAGGGGACGAAGCCTGGCTCATCGGCGAGCACGCGCGTCGGGAGAGAAGAAATACGATCTTGCGAAACTGCAAGCCGGGATGGACCTGCGAGTTTGGCCGCCACCATCAAGGCACGATGGGTTTGCGAGCAGGCCCATCAGCAACTGAAGGAGGAACTCGGCTTTACCACTTCGAGGGACGGTCCTGGCAAGGC
>CAWFVZ010000011.1:0-163999 GCA_963819355.1 uncultured Alphaproteobacteria bacterium
GCCTCGTTCTCGACGTGCAGATGCCCGGCTTGGACGGTCCGGCCCTGCAAAAACGGCTGAGCGAACTTGGCTCGACAATGCCGATCATTTTTCTCACTGGCTATGCTGACACTCCGACGGTCGTGCGGACCGTGAAGGCGGGCGCGCACGACTTCCTCACCAAGCCGGTACAAGGCGACGAACTGCTTCGCGCCCTTAAAAAGGCGCTCGCGGATCAGCAGGCATGGCGCGATCAGCAGAGCGCCTTGGACAGCATTCGCGCTCGCCTCGCTACGCTGTCGCCGCGCGAGCGGCAGGTTTTCGAGCTGGTCATTCGCGGCAAACTCAACAAGCAGATCGCCCACACGCTGGGAACAGCTGCGCGGACCATCAAAGCCCATCGCAGCAAGGTGATGGAGAAGATGCAGGTTCAGAGCTTGGCCGAGCTTGTCTCGCTGGCTGAGCGGGTCGGCGTTTTGAACGGGCCAACCGATGACCAACCGACGACCTAAAGGGCCAACATCGCGCCCAGCGTCATCACCAGATCAGGGATACGATTGACGCCACACCAAGAGCGGCGAGCGCCCAGATCAGAACATTGATCCACCAGAACTGACCGCGTGTCATGAGCGCGCCTCATGGGACTGGGAACGGCGAAGCAGGTCAGTCATCAACTCAGGAAACAAGGCCACGAGAAAGATGTCCCGAAGGACAACGTCCGAAGTCGGCAACGCGACCGACAGCGGAGGGCATCCAGCCGTCGCGAATGACGTCAGCGCCCGTTAGCACTTCGTTAACCTGTCGAGAGGACCATCACCCCCGTCCCCACTGGGACAGTGATGCACTGAGACACGGAGCCGTCACCGTATCCACCCCCGGTGACGGCTCCGACCAGCACGCCAGCATTGGGCATCGCTAACCGATAGCGGAAGCGCACGCGACGGCCCGCGCGCTGCTATCGGCTTGAACTAGGAAAGCAACTCGTTCTGGGCGATGTCGATGAGCTTCCGTAGCTCTATGGCTTCCGTCATGAACTCGTCGCGCGGCAGCGCCCCTAACGATACCAAATCGTTTCCCGAGCCAACGAGATACTTGGATAGTAGCCCCAGACTGGCCCACAGTGCTTCGTGGTCTGGAACTAGCCTTGCCCTTATTACCGGCACGACGCCAGAAGCCGCGATTGTCGCGGACCACTGGTCGTTAGGATCATCAATGGCCCGGCCAATCTGCCATTTGATAAATTGCATCAGATCGGACACGAAGTCTCGCACGTCGGAACGGTAGTGGCGCGGTTGATCGTTCATTGGTCAGCATCCCTCGTCGCGTTTGCGGAGACGAAGTTACATGCCCAAGGTTACCACACCGTCAGGCGTCAGCGTCGGGCCACAGGAGGCCCCACAGCGCGCCGCCAGCGGCAGGGCCACAGGACAAGGGCAAAGCCGCGCCAGTTTGCCAGCCACTGCCTCAGTCGTGCGTTGTGGCAATGCACTGGCACGGCAGGCATCTGTAGACGCTCAAGGCTTGGCGAATTCCAATCGCGGGCAATCTTCCGAGCAGCGTCATTTCGCGCTGGCATTTCTCGCACGCGGGAGGTCGCTGGGCATCGTCGTGTGGTCGCATGACGATTGGGATTACCCGATTTGCGAAGGCCGGGATATTCGGGATTTCTACGGGGAGAGGCTCCCGGGATGGGTGGCATCGCCAACGGCGCGGGCGCGCCGTCACAGGCGAACGGGCCGATAGGGGATGGCTTCCTCGATTGTGCATTCCCTGATCTTCGACGCCGCGATGTCTCCGAAGTAGAGCCACCATGTATCTATCGCCCATCTTGCGAAGATGTCGTCGGGGTCTGGCAGACCGTCGATGAGGTGATAGTTGGCGCGATGCCACTGCCCGTATTGTTTCAGCTTCCGGTCATGCGACGGCAGCCGGATTGTGAACCTCGCCATCGGCTCGCTGTCTTGGGGGCGGAGCCATCGCTTGCTGACGAGTTGCTCCGGGAAGTGTTGCCGATACATCTCCATTTCAGCATCAGTGGCTTCTATCGTCGGCGTGTCGCACAAATAGACGATGGACGTGCCGCTGCCGACCATGTCGTCGTCAATCCCCGCCGATGCCTGCAGACCGTCGCGCTTGATCGTCTCGACGTTCTCCACTGGGGTGAAGTGGTACAGGATCATGGCTTGCTCCTTGCCGCCCCGCCATCCAACGGCGGCACCGACGCCCGACCTTGATCGGGATCAAAGGCAGCAGGAAGTGGGCGCCAGGCTAACGGCGCATCGCCGCCGGTCGATGCCAGGATCAGTCGGCACGGCCTCGGGGTTGATTACCCCTTCGCGATCCGCGCATGGCCGGCACAATAGCGTTTACCCTCCACCACGCCGCCGCAGAACAGCACCGCGCGGTCCTCGACGTCGCCGATCGGCCAGCGGCAGCGGTCGGCCTCGAGCTCGAGCAGCGAGCACGGCCGCATGATCAAGCCGGCGTCGACGGGCAGCGGTTTCAACATGATCGCCTGCATCAGCCTGGCGCGACGGGGCCGCAATGGTGTCGGCATCGGATCGACAGCAAAGTTTTTGTGCAGGTGAACCGGCAGCATGCCGGCCAGCTTGAGCCGGCGCGCCTTGGCGCCAACTTCCGAGCGCGTCCGGTTGAGTTTTCTTGCGATCTGCGTTGCGGAGTGCGTTGGCCAGAGCTCGATCAGCACCGAAGTTTCGTTGTCGGACCAGGGCGACCCGCTGCACATCATGTTCCCCTTTGTCGGTTTTGCTCTAAAAAGCAAACGTCGATATCTGGCGCGAAAATGGCAGGCGCGATCTTTTTCACTGCGGCTTGCGCGTTTTCCACCGCATGGCAACTTGCGGGTGCTCTGCCAACGTGGCCGAATTGATCACTCGGCGTTCCGAGCAAACGGGCCGGCCCAACGTTTCAACCGGCATTTTTGCCGAGCGGATAGGGCAAGCGGCACAACTACCTAGCGTAATGCCCGGCTAGCGATGGTGCTACTCCAGGAACTCGGCAAAATGAGCGTCGAAGCCGCGAGAGGCCAGCCCGCTCTGGGTGTGGCTGGCGCTTGCTCTCATCTTCTGTGGGACAGTGGCTTATGCGATTGATTACTTTATGATCGACGAGTTGCTTGCTCTCTGGAAATGACGCGAGAGATAGTCAGCGTCGGGCTTGATGCTGCAAACCTCATCTCATCGCCCTCGTTGCCGCCCGCGACGATCTGCCGGATGGCGACGGACGTTGTTGTCTCTCCGGCGCGCGGCCAGTGGCACGCGCGGTATAAAATCACCTTCTCCAACGCTTGACTCTTGCAGCGCAATAATGGCGCACTGAGGTATTCAACTATTCAGGCGAGTGGGAATGGATAACGTCGTCGAACGAGTATTAACTTCCTACCAAAATTCTGAATGTCAGGGGCGCGAGGATATTAGAACAAAGGTGGGTCAATATCTCGAGAAACTCGTATCTGCCGGTCACCGAGACGTTGAAGAACTTACCCAATGTGGCTTAGCCTATCTGCGTATCCTTCATGAAGGACCCGATCCCCGTTATTCGAACTGCTAAGAAACAGGCGCTTGCTGGCCGGAACCCTGCTGGCGGTTAACGTCTCAATCGGCATTTCGTGAAATCGTCCCTGGATCGCCCTCGACAATTTGAGCCGTCCTCGCCGCTGTGCGGCCTTTACCCAGCCGAGAACCAGCAGGATACCTGCCGCCGACGCGCATTGTGGCCAGCATCACGTCGTGAATGGCACATTCGCGTTATCACCACCCACAGCGAACGTCATTCAGCAGGTTGCGTACCAATCGTCCGGAAACGGAATAATGGGCCAACCCGGCGCGTTGTCGTTAGCTGCTTTGGGGACTGGCGCATTCTGAGATGGCGAGCGGGCCATAAAGACGTTCCGTAGCCCAGGCTCAAGCGTCGCTATCTCGGGCAATCGGTCGAACTCGGGTCGCATGGGCGTCACCCTTACAGTTGATCCACCACCAAATTCCGATTTTCCAAAACATACGCCGGACACCCCGATCACAACCGTATCGCAGGCGCGATCCCCAGACTATTGCCCTCGGGGCCATTGTCTCGATCATTGTCTCGAAGGGGAAACCGATGCGCGCAGGCAAACGAGCGCAGCAATGTCTCGGTGGAAGTGCTGTTCGACCGCGAACTGCCCGCCGTTATTCGGGGCGGATCACGCGAGCCGTTAGACGAGCCGAGCTACGCGCGGATTTGCGGACCTATTCCGGAAGTAGGCCCGCGTGGTTACGCGGTGGTTCCTTTCGCTTGCCGATCTTGGGCGAAGGCAGATCAGGTAGGAATGATTGAATAATCTCAATGAGATGGCCACCGAACGCATGCCAGGCGTCTGGCTGTGGAATGTCCAAGTCCACCTGACCGGCGGACTCCCGATGGGATCATCCAAAGACCTCGACACGGCCAAGGCAGCATTTGAGGCGGCTTGGGAAGTCCTGAAGGCCGTGACCCCGCCGGAGCAATTGACGGCAGCCACAAGGCCATGAACATTCGAGACGATAGGTCTTGATGACGCGCTGGTGATCCATCGGAGTCGGAATTTGGATTGCCCCTAGTCCCGAACTTGAAGATACAGGCCGCCATGCAGGGGGTCCTATATTGGGACGAAAGCATTATTCGAAATGAAATTGGTTCAACTTCTCATGCAACTGCATTGCTTCCCGGTATGAGAGGCCTGTCAGCGGCTTCCCGTTTTCCCCAACCGCGGGCGTATTGGTGCGGGTATTCACCACAGAGAATTCCTTCGCGCCGTCAAACCAAACGGTGTAGTGCTCCATTGTTTCCCTCCGGACAAAGCGCCACGAGGACGGCCCCGACACCCGTATCCTAGGAGGGTATGCCGGGACCGCTTTTCGCCGGCTCGGAGTTCAAAACTTTCGGCTTAAAATAACTCAGATCCTGTCAGAAGGTTGCTAATCAAAACTTGTCCTGGACGCGACTGAAAGCGGGGTGGGTCCGATTCTTGACCTTGACCCAGTGGTCGCACCGGCCACCGCGATAGGCGCGCTCGCGGTGCTTGGAGACTAGCCCCTCGAGGCCGATCTCGCCCTGCTCGAAGGGGGCGACGAAGATGCCATCGGACCGACCGCGCAGGAGCTGCGCCAGGTTCTCCTTGCGAAGGTGAAGCGGCAGACGGCTGAGGTCGTCGCCGTCATAGGCCAGGCAGTCGAAGGCGTAGAGTTGGACCTCGTGGTCAACTCTGCGGGAGTGCAGGGCGTTGAAGTCGGAGACACCATCGACGCCGAGCACCACGGCCTCTCCGTCGATGACGAAATGAGTCCTGCGGATCTTCCTAGCCCTTACGCAAACAACTCTCAGTAAGTCTCCAAAGGCCGCCCAGCGCGACTGTGAACCCGTAAGCCAGCCCGAGGCGGCCAAGTACCCGTTCGGCGTGTGTAAAGTCGTCGACATACGTGCATCCTGGGCTCTTCATGCTGGCTCTGCTCTCCTTGAGGCGTGGGCGTTTCGCGACTCCTTGCGCCTTGCCGGTGCGTCGTTGTCCTCTCAGGAACAGGATCGAAGCAGCCGCGTTGCCGAAAACAATCATTCTTGACCTGGAGCCCAGCATGAGCCGCGGAATGCCTTCGATGACTGCCCTGCTTGGGCTGCTAGCGATAGCCGGATATCAAAACCGGGACAAATTGGCAGATATGTTTCGTAACGCTACCGCCGATCAATCGAAACCTGGCGCCACCGACCCGCTGAGCGGGGTACTTGGTAATCTCGGCGGAATGTTGGGGGGCGCCGGTGTTGGTGGCCTGCTCAACGGCGGAATCGGCGACTTGTTGGAAAGGTTCAAGCAGAATGGTCAAGGTGAAGTCGCCCAATCCTGGATCAATCATGGACCCAACCAGGAGGTCACGCCACCTCAGCTAAGGCAGGCGATCGGGGCCGACGTTCTTGAAAAACTCGAACAGCAGACCGGCCTTTCGCAAGAAGAGCTTCTTGCCAGACTGTCCCGCGAGCTTCCAGCTGCAGTGGATAAATATACACCGGACGGCCGTCTCCCGGCCGCGGCGTAATCGACGGGAGAAATAATCAAATGAGCATACTCTGGACCATCATTATCGGCTTTGTCGCTGGCGTCATTGCGAAGTTAATTACGCCTGGAGACAATGAGCCGTCTGGCTTTATTCTCACGACCATCCTCGGAATCGTTGGAGCATTTGTTGCGAGCTATCTGGGCCAGGCGCTCGGCTGGTATAGTCCGGGGGAAGGCGCCGGTTTGGTCGGCGCGATCGTTGGCGCCATCATCGTGCTTTTTGTTTACGGTTTGGTCTTCGGCGGCCGTCAACGGGCGATTTAGTGATGTCGAAACAATTGCCCCTTTGTCCCGTTTCATCGAGCGGTGGAGTAATTGCGCAGACCCTTGGCGGGCCACCAGGTCCCCGCTTGCCGCCTGTCATCTTCTCTGCGCGCAGTCCCTGTCGGCGAATGTCGGCAGGGATTTTCTTTGATGAAGCGCGGACCCTGCTAATTCGGTGCCTTAATCTATTCAATACGGTGCGCCAATGAGAATTGCGCAGATTGCCCCGTTGGCGGAAAGTGTGCCACCTAAACTTTACGGAGGTACTGAGCGGGTTGTCGCGTGGCTAGTCGATGAACTCGTCAGTCTGGGCCACCAAGTAACTCTCTTTGCGAGTGGGGACTCCATGACCGGCGCTGAGCTCATTCCGGTCTGCCCCCACGCTCTTCGCCTCGGTCGCCCCCGCACGGACCCGATGGCTATGCAGGCAGCGCTAATTGAGGAAGTGGCATCGAGGGCGAAGAACTTCGACTTGATCCATGCACATATTGATTGGCTGCACCTGCCGTTGCTCAGCAGGCTGGGCGTTCCTTTTCTGACTACATGCCATGGGCGCTTGGATTTACCTCTCTTTCAGGACGTGATCCGCCGGTTTCCCCGTGCGGCTTTTGTATCGATCTCGGAAAATCAGCGCATCCCACTGCCGCAAGCCAAATGGATCGGGACGGTTTATCACGGCCTGCCTCCAGACTTACTTCGGCCTTCGTTTGAACCAGGCTCCTATCTTGCCTTCCTGGGCAGGTTGACGCCTGAGAAGGGGCCAGAGCCTGCGATGCGCATCGCACGAGCCGTTGGCATGCCCCTTCAAATTGCGGCAAAAGTGCCGCGGGGCGAAACGGCCTACTTCAGAGAGCGTATTGAGCCCCAGATTGATGGAAAACAGGTCCGGCTTATCGGGGAAGTCAACGATCGCGCCAAGCAAGGATTCCTCGCTAACGCCGCCGCGCTGCTGTTTCCGATCGATTGGCCCGAACCGTTCGGCTTGGTGATGATTGAAGCGATGGCCTGTGGTACGCCCGTTATTGCTTTTAAGTCGGGATCCGTACCGGAAGTTGTTGACCATGGGATTACGGGCTTTGTTGTTTCGAATGAAGAGGAAGCCATCGGGGCGATAGGACGCCTCGGCGAACTCGACCGGCGCCACATAAGAGCCCAGTTCGAAAAGCGATTTACCTCGAGACGGATGGCGGAAGAGTATCTTAGTCATTATTCGGCGTTGGCCCCGGAAGCGAACAATGTGAAGCGACAGAAGCTGGCAAATATCGACTTGCAAACTCAGCCACCGATAACTTCCATGAACCTCAATTTTCCCATTCCCGACTCAGGACCGACGGCACTTGAGTGAGAAGACGCTGCTTTGGTTAAGCGGCGTTGTCCTGAATGGCCAGCCAGGACATTTATCCGGTGCCGGACTACTTTGGCGGTCGACAGGGCCGCGCCTGGCGCGAGACCGGCGAAGAGGCGACCTCCGCGAGGTGCTGATCGATGATCTGATGCACGGCCAATACGGCAATCCCGCGCGCAGCCGACAAAAGTTGGGCTCGACCCAGGCAGATTTATTAGCGAGCCCTGCTCCCCAGAGTAAGGGGTCGCGGGGTGCCAACATTACAAATCCGCTAAGTCGTCTCGGTAGGGAATGCCGAAGGTGTCGCACGTGACCGCGAAGGCTTCTTTTGCCTTCGCGTCCTCAAAATAAAAGCGCGCGCCGACATCCGCGGGATCGATCCACCAATCGATCCTGTTTCCTTTCGCTATACGCGACGCCTCTCCGCGTAGAAGATCCAACTGTCTTCCTGCTGCGTGGACGATTAGGCAATTTGTCTTCGTCATGAATGTTGTCCTCAATGGCTAAACAGTTTCATTCCCGCGAAATATGAAATGAAACGACCATGACACAACCTCGTTCCCAGCGGGTCCTAACCGTTGGTTTGATGAAGCGCAAAATCTAATTTCCTCTCGCCGGCTCGTCTGTTCGGTTCCCGACATTGGCCGCGCATGAGTTAGGAACGATCTCAAAAATCCTGCGTAGATTTATCGGCGGCGCACCCGCCGCGATCCCTGGCGCCGCCGGAGGGACTTTGGCCCAGTCTCATGCGTACCCGCAGCGGGCCGAAGTCTCTCCACCCCACGGCGGCGGCGCTAAGCGAGAAGGTTGCATGGGGTCGCCCTCAAACCCAGCGGAGACCTTTAACTCCGGCAGGCGCTCGATTTCGGAGGCGCAACTGCTGCGGCAAATGTCCGAAGTAATTTCACTGCGAGAAAAAGTGGCGCAGGCCGAACTCGCCGCACGCGCACACGGTCCAACCCAAGGCGGCGAACAAGCTCCGCCGAAAAAGTAACTTTAGCCCGAGCAGCTGTGTCACGTCGTCGCCGCGCGGCCGGTTCAACGCCACTCCTCCTCGCGCTCCCGCCGTACCGCCTCGCTGGCCGGGTTGCTCTTCAGCCAAGTCTTCGACGGCCCAGAGCGATAGGGACTATCGACCCGCTTCGACACGATGCCTTCAAGGCCCATCTGGCAGACGTGCTTGACACGGTCGGGCCTTCGCCGGTCAGGTGTTGGCCGTACTGGATCGCGCGCCACTTCTTGGCCCGGCCGAGCAACGCCTTGAGCCGCCGCTTGCGGTCGCTCAGCGGCTGCTCGCGCGGGTCGTGGCCGTAGTTTTCCAGCAGGTCGAACGCGACCAATACCACCTCGCTGCCACGGCCGCGCCCGCGCAGTGCTTGGAAGTCCGACGTGCCGTCCTCGTTGAGGATCCCGGCCTCGCCATCGATCAGGAAGGTCGTGTTCGTCATGCGGCGAGCGGCCTCGACCATGGAGGGGAAGCGGTCCGCCCAGTCGTGACCGTTCTCGGTGAAACAGCGGACCCGGTCACCGTCCCGGCACACCATCAGCCGGTAGCCATCGTGCTTGATCTCATGCACCCGATCGGCCCGACAGCGCCGCTCGGCCCTGGACGGCAAGCAGGGCGCGATGAAGCCGGAGGGACGCCGCATCAACCACCGCTGCCCATCTTGGCCTGCCCGAACCTTGGCCGGATCTCCGCCGCGTCGGCCGCACTTAGTGCAGAAGAACTTCGGCTCGATGTCCGACAGCCGCACGTCGTCGGCCCAGCTGTTCGCATTGGTCTCGATGTAGTGGCCGCAGCGATAGTCGCGGCAGTAGATCAGGACATCGCGGACGCCGGAGGCGCGCATATCGCCGAAGGTGATTTTCTGGGGATAGGCCGGCATGGATTTCTCAATGCGTCCGAACTGGCGCGGGTGCCTAAGAATTCTACCGTCGCAATTCGCTTAAGAAGCATTCTCGGCCATAGGAACAACTCCGCCAGCCCGCGCATGGTTTCCACGGCGGCGCTTACTGTGACACCCCAGCCCAAGCGCCGCCTTCCCCGAAGGTCCGATCCCCCAAGGGAAGCGGCTCCGATCCTGTCCCGATCGGGGCCGTCCCTATCGGTCGCGACCATCTCCGTCATAACGGAAACGTAGCGCGGTTTGGGGGGTCTCAAGCCGCTGGCGGGGCAAGGGAATTGGCCGTTTCGGGGGGGCGGCTGGGAGCCTGGCCCAGGATGGCCTCGCTGACCGCATGCCATGCGGCGGTTGGCTTAAGCCTTCGTTACCACATCCGCGCATCCTTGGTCGAAGGTCCGAACGGTTGGAGCCGCCATGTCGCCCAAACAATGCCGAGCCGCGCGCGCGTTGCTTCATTGGTCGAATTTCAGCTGGCCGACAAGGCTGGCGTGCCGCAGCAGACGGTGCGGGATTTCCAGGCGGGGCGGCTCATTCCGACCGCAGCCAGCATCCAGGCGGTCCGGCGCACGTTCGAGGACGCCGGGGTTGATTTCTATCGCCGGGCCGACGCGGAATGGGTCGCCGCGAGGCCCGGCGTGGTCGAGCGGTTCAAGCACGGCGGCTAGGCGGCTCAGCGGAGGCCATAGAGAGGCATCGGGGTCATCCGGCGTTGCCCATCTTCGCCGGCCTGAACTTCGGCCGCACCTCAGCGCCGCGCTTACCGCACCTGGTGCAGATGAACCAGCGTTGGTCGCGGCAACTCGTGCTTGCTGGCAAACCAGATACAACGGAGACCTCCGGACAGCCCAAAGGCCCGGAGGGCTTGGGGGCGGGATCCGGGCCTTTGAAACTCCGCTCGCGAGGTGGCCAGTGGATCGGAACACCACCCGGCGAGACGCCGGTTTCACGCCACCGATTTGTATCAACATGGCGAATGCTTCGCGGCGTGGCCGTAGCCTATCGCCACTCTTCCTCACTCTCCCGCCGCCTCGTAGCAGCACACGAAAAAGCCGCCCGAGGGCGGCTCTCTGTCACTGTACTGTGAGTTTGATCAAGCAGCGAGCGCGAGACCTTGATCCTTGCGGGACCGGCGATAGGACATGAAACCCACGCCAGCGAAGCCGAGGATCATCATGGCCCATGTCGAAGGTTCAGGAACCCCACCAACCGTCGGATTGATGGTATTGCCCGAGGTGGTCTCGAAAAGCGCGCCGCTGTTCGCAGTGGCGTCCGTACCCCCCAAGAAACCGACGATGTAGCCGCCCTGAGCGAATTTATCGATTGAGAACAAGTCGGGCTGCACGCTGCCCGGTGTCAGCAGGCTGTAGTTCCCCACGTCGGCCTGAAACACGTAGAACCCGGTCAGCCCGGCGGGATTACCCAGTAGAGCCCGCGTTGCCGGCAGATAGGCTCCGATGGGGTTGCTGGGGCTGGCATTGAGACCGAGATAAGCATCGAGCTGCCCGCTTGTCCAAGGCGTGGCCGAGACCAAGGTGGCGGTAGCAGTTGACGTGCCAGTGACGTGGATGCCCGCAAATCCAGCGGGAATTGTGATGTTGTCTGGGATCAGGAAATCCAGAACAAGGTCGCCGCTCGCCGCCGGCGATGACGAGAACCCGAAATTGACCGGCGGGTTTGATGTGATCGGGGTATTAGTCCCGTTGTCAGCGCAGCCTGCTAAGCAATAACCGTGGAGCGCAGCGCTAGCCGGCGTCGAAGACGCGAATGCGGCAAGCGCCACCGCACTTAGCAAAGTCCTCTTCATTGGCAATTTCTCCGACTCGAAACTGCCCCCATTTTATACTTACTGCCAAGTTTGGATTCCGTCGGTCCAAGAGTGAACACAAGGCAGAATGTCAGACCTGAAGATGATGCGCCGAGATATTCAGCGCGCGTCCCGAACATCGTACAGCCGCTTTAATCGCTCGGTGATTATATCACAAAAGGCTTTTAGCTCTGCCCTATTGCGGACAGGGCCGGCATCAGCGCCAAATGTCAGCAGACAATTCCATGGGTTGGAACCATAGACGGTCACCTTGACGCCGGTCTCCGGGCAACCCTCGATCTTACTCAAGTCTTGGTGGATAATTGCCTCCAGTTCTTCGACGGTCTTTGTTTGTTTGACAAAAATTGCGCGTACCCGATCGTCCGCCATTTGTTTGACGGCGGGCGTTCCAGGGTCTTCCCGGCTGGCCGTGTCCGCCTTGCGGTCGCTAAGAAACTTGAGGATCGCGCGCTCTGCGGCGACGATGAAGCCGGTAGGAGTGCTTTCGTCTTCGTCGCTCATTTCCCCCTCGCCTTCAGCCCCACTCAACTAGCATCAAAAAGCCGTAGCGCGGCTGCGATCAATATTTCCCGCAGTATTTGCGCCCACGGAACGTATTGCAAACTAGCTATTCAATCTTCCCGCCTTGCAATTCTGCCTTAAGGCCGTCGGTGTTTTCAAAGTTCACTTTCAACTTATCGCCGCTGAAGCTAAGTGCCCACGTCTGCGTCTCGCTGTGCCCCAGGATCCGGCGCTCGATCGAAAACGTATTCTCGTTCAGCCATCGGCCCCTGACGGCGTTGATTCCGTAGGGAGCTGGCGGGCTCCTTCTAAAGGTCCCATCAAGTCCTAACAGCCCGGAAAACCGTTGCGTGGGCCGGTCGGTCTTTCCTGTCTCGGTCGTGATTTCCCAGAAAGGATCCGCATCAGAAAAGGTTAGCGAAAAGGTCTTCACGTGCAGCATATTGGCGTCGAACTGATAGGTTTTTCCCGATATAGCTTTTGCCAATTCCGGCGTGCCACCAACAGCGGAAGGCTTCTCAGTCGCGGCTTGGCGAAGCGATGCCGCAAGCAGAGCCTGGGCGATAGGGTCGGTAGGCAGCGGATTATCAGACTTGACCGAGTTGGAGATGTCATCGACCAGTCTGGAGGCGGAATAGTATTCGTCATCCCCCAAGATGCCGGTCATAACGGCAACGACATCCAGTTTTGGAAGGACAAGAATGAGTTGGGAATGGCGGCCACGTGCCATGTAGGCGTCCTTCTCAGGAAGCGACCACCACAGGTTCGCATAGTGGAACCCAAACGTCGCCGAAACGCTTCCTACTTTTGCCCTGTCGACCCATGACGACGGGATGATCTGCTTTCCATCCCACATCCCGTTGTGAAGATAGAGATAGCCAATTCTGGCCATGTCATGGGGCGCAAGCGAAAGCCCAGCCTCGCCGTCCGTGACGCCCTGAGCATCGACGGTGCCCCACTTCGCACTTTTGATACCGAGCGGTTCGAATAATTCCTTCTTGGCAAAGTCGAACGCGCTTTGTCCGGTTTTCTTCGTGATCAGGGCCGATAGAACGTACGGATTGCCGCTGTTGTAATAAAACGCTGTCCCCGGTGCACTTGACATCGGTTGGCTCAGGACAAACTCGGTACGGTCTGAACTCCTGTACATCCGCATGATGGTCTCATCCGGTGTGTACGCCTTTTCCTGCCAGTCTATGCCAGAGGTCATATCAAGCAGGCTCTGAACCGTCATTGCCTTCTTGTTGTCATCGATGTTGGCAATCTGCTTATCGGGAAACAGATCTATTACCGGATGATCAACACTGTCCAACAAACCGTGCTGTAGCTCGATAGCTGTCAGCGTACTGACAATGCTTTTCGTCACAGATCTCAAATCGTGACTGACGCCGGCGACATAAGGGGCATAGTAAGCCTCAGCCACAATTTTTCCGTGTCGGACGATCATCAGGCTGTCTTGTTTGTAAGTGCCCACAGATTCTATGAGGCGAGCGAGGCTGGCCGAATCCATGCCCTGCTCCTCTGGAGACGAAACCTGCCACGCTTTCGTTGGCCAAATTTCCGGAGAACTGGTGCCATTAGGCTCGGCTGCGGATGCATTGCATCCGGCAAAGCATTGAGCCCCGACGAACAGCAACGCTATTGTCGCGTTTCTGAGGAACATCGGCATCTCCAATGATGCATGGCGAACCCTACTTTGAGGTAGGGCCGAACATCCGAATTATATTAAGTTCGTTTTGCCTTACCAGCCGACAAAACGATAAATCGGTGCTTTTTCGTTGGTGTGGTGATTGGCGATGAGCCTGCAAACACCATCGACAGGCGCCGCCGGAGATTGATGTGTCGAGGGGCGAAAGGAGTAACCGTGCGGAAGCCGCGTGCGTCTCCGTGTGCGAAGCCAGTCGGAAAGCCGGGTGCCGGAAATCGGCACGCCCGGTTTGATGAGCGGGGATGGGAAACGGGACGTTGGCCATAGGCCCCAAGCTACCGCGCCCATGCTCGGCTCTACCGCAGCAGATATGCATCTGGACGAGCTCGGAAATATCCCAGTCAGCGCACTGGTAGCGCACGCCTCAGCTACGACTGTCGAGCACAGCGTGGAAAATACGCAAGTTGTCCTCAAGCCCCTTAATTGCGCGGAGCCCGAGATCGTTAAAGATGAGCCCCGAGCCTGCAACCAGATCCTTGACCGTGCTGGAGACTAAAATCTCGCCGCCGCCAGCAAGCTGACTTACTCGGGAAGCAATGTTGACGGCGATCCCGGTCACATCGTTATCCTCGCGAATCTCAACTTCCCCTGTATGTAACCCGGCGCGGATCGCAATGCCAAGTGGTCGAACACCGGTCGCAATAGCCTGCGCGCAGCGAACGGCGCGAGCCGGCCCATCAAAAGTTGCCAGAATACCATCGCCGAGGGTCTTCACCTCTCGACCGCGGAACCGACGAAGTTGACTGCGAGCGAGCGAGAAATGCGCGTCCATGACCGAACGCCATTCCGTATCGCCAACAGCGGCGGCGCGCTGGGTGGAATCAACGATATCGGTGAAGAGAACCGTGGTTAGGACACGGTCCGGTTCAACTGGCTCCGGCGCTGTGTCCACGAATTTGCGAATCTCAGCGAGCACGGTCCCACTTTCTTCGAGCCAGACGAGATGGTCTTTGCCCGGCAGCTCTACCATCCTCGCACCGCCGATGGCCGCAGCCATGTCGCGCGCGTTTGTCACCGAACAGCGAACGTCATCGACGCGATGGATAATCAAGGTCGGCGCCTGTATGCTTGCTAGGACGGCGGTGACATCTATCTCGCTGTTCATCTGACGGAGTTTGATGACCGCGGACGGACTTGCAGAAAGCCGTTCGAAACGCGCCCACCAATCGCGAAACTCCAGATCGAGAGCAAGACCGGGGGCGAAATCAGGCAAGGATGCGCCCGTCCCCCAGCTCGCCAGAATTTGGGCTTCTGCGAGCTTTGGGTCTTTGTAAGAGGGGATCGAGGTTTTTGCGTTCGAGTAAGCACCAATAAGCACTAAGCCGCTCACCCGTTCGGGATAGGTGGCAGCGAACAGTTGAACCATCGCGCCACCCTCTGACATCCCCAGCAACACCGCATGGCTGGACCCCGCTGCATCCATCACCGCGCGGATGTCATCAATTCTCTCGTCCAGCGTAGGAAAGCCGACGCTGCGATCTGACAGGCCTGTGCCACGCTTGTCGAATCGGATTAGCCGCGCAAACAATTCAAGCCCATGAAAAAATCGAGCATGTCTCGTATCTTCCCACATATGTTCGAGATGAGAAATAAAGCCTGGCGCGAGTACGATGTCGATCGGACCGCTGCCACTGGTTTGGTAGGCGATGAAAATATCGCCACTTTGGGCATATTTCGTCGTTGGCAACATAGTGCGCCCCCGTTGATCATATTGCGGCCAATGCTTACGCTGGTCAATGGGCCGATCCCGGCGCGGCTGCTTCGGATTTTATAAGTTCTATCTCCCATTTCAGATATAAAGATTTCCAGCGCTGCCGTGGCGCTGTGCGAATGGCTCCGACGATCACGCGCTCACTAATACTCGGCTAATCCCAACGGTGGTATTTCGAGGAGTAACAATGGTTCAGTCGTCGCGGCGGATAGAACTGGGCTTTATCGGCATTGGACGCATGGGTTTGCCGATGACCGGTCGGTTGATAGCGGCCGGCCACACCGTACACGTTTGGGATATTGCGTCGGACAGGATGGTCGCTGCCGCAACAGCGGGAGCGAAAGCTGCGAAACATGCGGCTGAAGTCGCGGACAGAGCCGAGATTGTGTTTTTATGCCTGACCGACGGAGCGGCTGTTGAAAAGGTTGTGTTTGGCTCAGATGGTATTGCGTTGGCTCATGGCCCGGCGAAAGTTGTCGTCGATCTCTCCTCGATCCATCCTGATAGCACTCGTTCTATGGCGGCGCGGTTGAAGACGGCAAACGGGATGGCCTGGATTGATGCGCCGGTTTCTGGCGGTCCTAAGGGCGCGGCCGAGGGTACCTTAGCGGTCATGGCCGGCGGTCAGGAAGTCGACATCGAACGGATCAGGCCCTACGTGCTGGCGATGGGACAGCGCCTTACCCGTATGGGCGATGTTGGAGCCGGTCAAACTACAAAACTATGCAACCAGATCATTGCTGCCTGCTCCATGGTCGTCATGGCTGAGGCAACGCGGCTTGCAGTTGATGCGGGTATCGATGCTACCCGACTTCCGGAAGCGTTGGCTGGAGGATTCGCCAATTCAATTCCCTTGCAGCTCTTTGTGCCACGTATGGCCAAGGGCATATATGAACCTCAAATCGGTCCCGTTTCAATCATACTCAAGGATCTCGATATGATAGCCGACGTGGCGCGCACGAACGGCACACCGTTGCCTATGGCCGGGCTGGCGGCACAGATGTTTAGGCTTCTCAAGGCAGCGCGTGGTTCTCAGGCGGACGTGCTCGAAGTCTATAAACTCTCCGAACCAAGTCGCCGCAGTCTGACTAAGGCAGCATTCGATCTCTAATTAAATCGGCGAGCCAATCATGAACCGGCTTTGTCGCCTATTGGCCTCACCGGACCAATCGGGCCATCCTGGCGATTTCCGTTGATCGGGATAGACTGGAAGCGGCTGGCAATGGGTCAAGCCGCCGCGAATGACCCAATTCGAACCTCATAGGAATTTCCTGTGAACCGCTAAACTTCTCCACAGGGCTCTATGGCGCTTAATATTTTTCGCCATCAAGACACCAACGGGAATCGCGACAACGGGAATCGCGACACAAATGTGAACACTCAGATAAATATCTGAGCAAATTCAACGCGGTAACGTCCCATACGCTCCCCTGCGCAGGGAAGGCCGGGATGCCCCGGTTGCCCTGTTACCCGCTGTGCAATGTAGCGCAATCTACTTCGGCATGGCGGACAATGGAGCCAACCGGCTCCCGGTCTTCCCTGCGCCCTCTTTCATTGACGAGGGTGAGGCGACGAAGCAAAGCTCGGGCGAGACGAGCCGCGA
This sequence comes from uncultured Alphaproteobacteria bacterium, assembly GCA_963819355.1. Lineage (GTDB taxonomy): Bacteria > Pseudomonadota > Alphaproteobacteria > Rhizobiales > Xanthobacteraceae > Bradyrhizobium. The sequence continues at coordinate 16,923 of CAWFVZ010000011.1, forward strand.
GAAGGCGAAGGTGTGTCCGCAATGAAGGTGTGTCTGCAATAGAGGTGCGAATTGAGAAGTGACGCCGTCACATCCAGTACCCCAGACATGAGAAAGCGCCCGTGGGGGGCGGGCGCTTTCTGTAGTCGACTTGGGGTTGGGGTCGTCTACATATCCACGTGGCGACTTTGGGGGGCTGGTAAAGAGCCGCGTGAATTCCTGAAACCTTCAAAACTCCTTAGCGAACGAGCGATGCGTTCGAGCTGGTGATCACAACCGGTTTGTCGGCCTTGATGACGCGGGCGGTCTGGGTCAGGCCGTCATCCGAACCCGTACGAGCCGTGATGCCGAAGCCTGCCACTGCGATTCCTGCGACGAGGGCCACGGCCACGATCTTCAGGTGGGTCGAGCGATCTGCGCTGTAAATCGAGTGGTTCATGGGAGGCTCCTGCCGCCATCTCCCCGAAGTAGTCGCCGCCCTGTTTAGGGAGGTTCATGCTTCCGGTGACCAACAACCTAGTAGTGGGGGGATTCGTTCCCAAGGGGCGATCACAAGAGCGTGACAGGACGTGAAAGGCCGCGATCAAAAGGCGCCCCCTGATCGTGCGATTATATAATTATTTCAAAGCTGTAATGTGCTTGCGAGGCTCCCTCTCGGCGTTTGGTCGACAAGGCGCCAGGAACTCAGAAACCATTTGCCTGTGGCCGAAAAACACACGGCTTCTTAAGGCAAATCAGATGCTTCCGACCGTTTTCAACCTCGCTCTCGGGTGGATTTCAGCTTGCGACAAGACGGTGGTCTGGGCCCGGAACCGTTCGACGAGAGAGCGCACGAAGGGACGAATTGCCGCAGAGGTGACCAGCACCGGCGCCTCGCCTTCGCGGGCGGCGCGCTCGAACGCCTCGCGCACACCGGTCATGAACTCCGACAGTTTTGAGGGCTGCATGGCGAGGCTGCGCTCTTCGCCCTGGCCGACGATGGATTCGGCAAAGGCCTGTTCCCACCGCGCCGACAGCGCGATCAGCGGCAGATAGCCATTATAGGAGGTATTTTGCGCGCAGATCTGGCGGGCGAGGCGGGCGCGGACATGCTCGACCATGGTCGCGGGATTGCGCGAGAAGGCGAGCGCATCGGCGATGCCCTCGAGGATGGTCGAGAGGTCGCGGATCGAGATACGCTCGGCGAGCAAGAGTTGCAGCACGCGCTGGATGCCGGAGACCGTGACCTGTCCCGGGACGATGTCCTTGACCAGCTCGCCCTGGTCCTTCGGCAGCTCCTTGAGCAGCTTCTGGACCTCGCCATAGGACAACAGGTCCGACATGTTGGCTTTGAGCAGCTCGGTGAGGTGGGTCGAGAGCACGGTCGCGGCGTCGACGACGGTGTAGCCCTTGAGGGAGGCCTCTTCCTTGAGGCTGGCATCGACCCAGGTCGCGGGCAGGCCGAAGGTCGGCTCGGTGGTGTGGATGCCGGGCACCTGCACCTGGTTGCCGCCGGGGTCCATGACCATGAACTGGTTCGGCCAGATCTTGCCGGTGCCAGCATCGACCTCCTTGATCTTGATGATGTAGGTGTTGGCCTCGAGCTGGACGTTGTCGAGGATGCGCACCGCCGGCATCACGAAGCCCATCTCGATCGCGAGCGAGCGGCGCAGCGCCTTGATCTGCTCGGTGAGGCGGTCGGTGCCGTCGGGGCCGTTGACCAGCGGCAAGAGCGCATAGCCGAGCTCGATCTTGAGGTCGTCGATCTTCAGCGCCGCCGAGATCGGCTCCTCCGCCGCAGCAGTGCCCGGTGCGCCCGGCGTTCCCGGTGCAGGCGCGGTCTTTGCAGCTTCCACCGCCCTCGCAGTCGCGCGGTTGCGGTTGCGCGCCGACCAGGCCAGCGCGCCGGCGCCGGCGCCGAGCGCGAGGAAGGGGAGGGTGGGAATGCCCGGCAGCACCGCCAGCACCAGCATGACCGCCGAGGACATCGCCAGCGCCTGCGGATAGCCGGAGAACTGCTTCATCAGCGCCTTGTCGGCAGCACCGGAGACGCCGGCCTTGGAGACGAGCAGGCCGGCCGCGGTCGAGACGATCAGCGCCGGCACCTGGGTGACGAGGCCGTCACCGACGGTCAGCAGCGTGTAGCTGCGGCCGGCATCGGCAAAGGACAGGCCCTGCTGCGCCACGCCGATGATCATGCCGCCGACGACATTGATGAAGACGATCAAAAGGCCTGCGATGGCGTCGCCGCGGACGAATTTCGAGGCACCGTCCATGGCGCCGAAGAAGCCGCTCTCGTCCTCCAGCGCCTTGCGGCGCTCCTTGGCGACCTTCTCGTCGATCAGGCCGGCGGAGAGATCGGCGTCGATCGCCATCTGCTTGCCGGGCATGGCGTCGAGGTGGAAGCGGGCGGCGACTTCGGCGATGCGGCCCGAACCCTTGGTGATGACGACGAAGTTGACGATGATCAGGATGGCGAAGACGATGATACCGATGACGAAATTGCCGCCCATCACGAAGCTGCCGAAGGCTTCGATGACGTGGCCGGCGGCATCCGTGCCCTCGTGCCCGTGCGACAGGATCAGGCGGGTCGAGGCCATGTTGAGCGACAGCCTCAGCATGGTCGAGATCAGCAGGATGGTGGGGAAGGCGGAGAATTCCAGCGGTGCCTGGATGAACAGCGACGTCATCAGGATCAGGATCGAGAGTGTGATCGAGATCGCCAGGAACAGGTCCAGCACGACCGCGGGCAGCGGCAGGATCAGCACCACCAGGATGGTGAGGATGCCGAGCGCCAGCGCGATATCGCCGCGCTTGAGGATATTGACGATTTCGGAAACGGAGGGGAGGCCGGGCTTTGCGTTGCCTACGCCCTGTCCCGCGGTGAGATCGACCATGGTAGCTGCTCCCCCGCGCGACTGCCGTCCGCGCGCCCCAAACGTCTGCGCGGCGGCCGATGGGCCGCCGTTTCGAAAGTGAGGCACGGCACTGGCGTCCACGGGAGCTCCCGTTCTGCGCGGCTGACGACACTCGACTTCACCCGGCAATTTTTGCCCGGTGTATGGTTAGCAAAGGGTTAACGAGCGGGTGCGGCAGGAGGTCAGACCGGGGTGTTTCGGGTCTCTCGGGCTGTCATTCCGGGCTCGCGCCAGGAGGCGCACCCCGGAATGGCCTATTTCGCCTTCTGCATCTTCGTCACCGTGTACCCCGACGCCGCCTCCTCGGCTTCAAATGTCACCTTGTCGCCGACCTTCACCTGCTTGAGCCAGGCGGGGTCCTTGACGCGGTAGACCATGGTCATGGGCTCGTCCATGCCGAGGCTCTTGGCGGGGCCGTGCTTGAGCGTGATCTTGCCGGCGCTCTCGTCGATCTTCTTGACCTCGCCGCTGATGGAAGAGGCTTGCGCCAGCGCGCCCACGGTCAGGCCGAGCGTCAGCGCGAACGCTGCGGTGAGGCGGATGATCGGGTTCATGGCTCTCTCCATTGCCTTCATTTCACGGTGACGTGGCCGACCATGCCGTAGTCGCGATGGTCGGGGATCAGGCAGGAAAATTCGAAGGTTCCGGCCCTGGTGAACTTCCAGACGATCTCGGCCGTCTTGTTCGGTGAAAGCCGCACCCCGTTCGGGTCATCGTGTTCCATATGCGGGTGCTTCTTCATCACCTCGGCATGCGCGAGAATCTCCTTAGGTGTGGCGAGCAGGAATTCGTGATCCTCCTTGCCGACATTGCGCAGCACGAAGCGGATCTGCTCGCCGCGCCTGACCGTGATGTTCGACGGCTCATAGGCCATCTCGCTCAACGCGATCTCGATGGTGCGCGCGGGCTTATTGGGATCGCCGGGCTCGCCGGCCGAGAAGCCGTGATGGTCATGCCCCTCGTGTGCGAGGGCGGGCGCGATCGAGAGCGCGGCCAGCGCCAGGACGGTGCCGATTGTTCTTGTCATTATAGTCTCCTGTTGGTGCTTGATCGAAGGCTCGGTTACATCTTCATCTTGTGCGCCGGCGTGCCCGGTTGCCGCGCCGGCTCCGTCGCGGGCGAGGCGACCTCGTAGGCGACGGTGCCTTGCGGGAATTGATAGGGGCCGGGATCGCGATAATCGTCGCGCGCGAGGTTCTCGCGGATCTTCATCACCGTGAACATGCCGCCCATCTCGATCGGGCCGAATTGGCCGGTGCCGCTCATCATCGGCAGCGTGTTGTCGGGCGCCGGCATCTCCATGTTGCCCATCGCCATGCCGGACTGGCCCATCACCATGGCGTCCGGCGCGAGCTTGCCGACGGCCTTCGCGAGATCCTTGCGCGACACGCCGATCAGATTGCGCATGTCGTGCCCCATCGCATTCATGGTGTGATGCGACTTGTGGCAGTGGAACGCCCAGTCGCCGGGATTGTCGGCGAGGACGTCGAATACGCGCACGGCACCAACCGGCACATCGGTGGTCGTCTCCGGAAATTGCGCGCTCTCGGGAATCCAGCCGCCGTCGGTGCAGGTCACCGCAAAGCTGTGGCCATGCAGATGGATCGGGTGGTTGGTCATGCTGAGATTGCCGATGCGCACGCGCACCTTGTCGCCGAGCCTGACCGGCAGCGGATCGATGCCCGGAAAAACCCGTGCATTCCAGGTCCACATGTTAAAATCGGTCATTTCGTTGACCCGCGGCAGATAGGTGCCGGGATCAACGCGATAGGTGCTCATCACGAAGACGAAGTCGCGATCGACGGGACGGAAATTCGGGTCGCGTGGATGCACGACGACCATGCCCATCATGCCCATCGCCATCTGCACCATCTCGTCGGAATGCGGATGGTACATGAAGGTCCCGCTCCTCTTCATCTCGAACTCGTAGACGAAGGTCTTTCCCGGCTCGATGTGCGGCTGGGTCAGTCCGCCGACGCCGTCCATGCCGCTCGGCACGATCATGCCGTGCCAGTGCACACTGGTATATTCGGGAAGGCGGTTGGTGACGAAGATGCGGACCTTGTCGCCTTCGACCGCCTCGATGGTCGGCCCCGGCGACTGGCCGTTGTAGCCCCAGAGATTGACCTTCATGCCCTCGGCGAATTCGCGCGCCACGGGCTCGGCGACGAGATGAAATTCCTTCCAGTCGCCGTTCATGCGAAACGGCAGCGTCCATCCGTTGAGCGTGACGACGGGGCGATAGTCCGGCCCGCTGATCGGATGCAGCGGCGGCTGCATTACCACCTTGTCCATGTGAGCGGCTTCGGGAATCGATGCGGCCTGGACGCGGCCGTTGATCGCGCTTGCACTCACGAGCGCGGCGGTGCCCAAAAAGGCTCGGCGGGAAAACATGCTGGCCTCCATGTCAGTGGCCGCCATCGGCAGGCGCTGCCGCGGCGATAGCGGTTGCATTGTCGCTCCCGCCCGCACCCCCTCCACCATTGATGGCGGTCTGCAGGTCGGACTGCGCGAGGAAGAAATTTTGCTTGGCATCGATCGCGCCGCGCAGCGATGCGAGGCGCTGTCGCGCCTCGGTGAGCAGCGCGAAGATATCGACCTGCATGCTGGAGAAGCGCAGCTGCATCTCCTCGGTGATGATCTTTCGCAGAGGCAGGATCTCGCGCTGGTAATGGCTCGCGATGTCGTAGGTCGAGCGGTAGATGCGGTAAGCATCGCGCGCCTCGGAGCGCACATTGACGGCACGCTCGGTCAGGCGATTGAAGGCGAGACTGTAGGTCTCCGCCGCCTGGCGCACCCGCACCTCGCCGCCGTCGAAGATCGGGATCTGGAACTGCACGTCAAAGCCGCGCTCGCGGAACGGCGCGCCTTCCGGGTCCTGGGTGCGGCGGGAGATGCCGGCGAGATCGAGCAGCGTCACGAAGCGGGTCGCTTCGGTGAGGTTCAACGACTTTGCCAGAGCCGCGAGTTCCAACCGGGCGATCTGGAGATCGATGCGATGGGCGATTGCATCGGCCTCGATCGAGGGCAGCGCCTGCGGGCGGCGCGGCAACGGCGGCAGTTGATTGGGCAAACGGAAGTCGAGACCCCCGTTCCACAATCCCATCAGCCGTGTCAGCTTTTCGCGCGCACTGGTCGCCGCCTGACGCGCAGTGGCGAGGTCGGCGGTGGTCTCGGCGTAAAACACCTGCTCACGCGCCTGGTCGAGCTTGTTGATCGAGCCGGTCTCGCCGAGCTTGACCGCGAGCTGCGCTGTCGATTCCGCTGTGGCTTTCGCTTCGGTGAGCAGCGCCACCATCTCGTTGGCTGCGACACTGCGGACATAGGCGCGCCGCACGTCGGCGGCGAGCCGTAGCGTCGCCAGTGCCGCGCGCAATTGCGCCTGGCGAAACCGGTCGCGCGCGATCTCCGAGCGGAACGGCAGCGTGGCCAGCGCGAGGATGTCGCCGACCACCTGACGCTCGATTTCGCTGGCGCCATTGCCCGAGATACGCGAGATCGAGAACACCGGATTGGGCGGCAGGCTCTGCTCGACCAGATCGGTCTCGGCCAGTGCCAGCTCGTTATAGACGGCTTGCAGCCCCTTGTTGTTGAGCAGTGCGATCTGCACCGCGGTCTCCGTACTCAGCGTGCGCGATAGCAACTGGCGAACGCGCGCGTCGACCGCGCCGGCCGCCTCGGCCGTTCGCACGAAGGCGACGTCCTTCTTGATGGTCTCGCTCGTCAACTCCGAGACCGCAGTCATGCCGCTGTCCGGCGAGAACGCGGCGCAGCCGGAGACGCTGAGCGCTGCGAGCAAGAGCAAGCCCGGCGCAAAATGGCGTGCCATGGCGCGCTCCTATTGGTCTTGTTTGGGCCGCGGCGCGACAGCGTCGTTGCGCCCGCGCCAAGGTGCCGGCGTTGCAGGCCGGAGGCTCGTGTAGGGCGCGACCGTCGAACGATAGCTGGCGCGCGCGACCTTCGCCGCGGGATCGGCGGGATCCGCGTCAGCCACGGGCGTCGTTGCCGGCATGCAGCCGGGCAACGCCAATGCCGCCAAGGCCATGAGCAGCCAATTGAATCGAAAGTGACCTCTACGCGCCGCTGATGCGGCGGCGGACTTCGCCCCGAGAAGCGTAAGCATGATTCATCCCTGATCTGTCTGGAGACCACAGGTTCGTGCGCGCGAGATGCGCGCTCGGCCTGACGTCGTCTAATCAGATCAGACGATGGGAGGGCGGTAGAGCAGGGGCGGCGCCGCGCTGTGCAGGCTGGCCACGATCTCCGGCGCGCAGGCGGAGATCGGCTGGAGCGGCTTGGCCACGCTGGGTAGATCGGCCGGCAACGCGATCGCGCACATCATCGCGCAGCACGGACCCGGCTTGCCCTTGCCGTCATGATGATGCGGGGCGGGGGCGTCCTGCGCGACGGTCTGGTGATGCGCGTGCATGCCGGCGTGGTCGTGCGTCATGTTGCTGTCATGGGTGTGGCTCGCCGCCACTTGATGATGCATAGGCACGAGGCCGGCATGAAGCGCATCGTCAAGGCACGGCGCCGAGCCATTGCCCCAGGCAAGCGCTGCTGCCGGCGCAAGCACGCAGAACAGATAGGCCAGCGCAATGAGGCGCCCCGCCCTGATCCGCATCGATCGCGTCAATTGCAACAACATTCCGTCAGCATGCTCTTCGCGCGGCATTGTTGCACACGCAGATTGCAAACTAATGGCAAAGCGCGATTTCGCCAAGCTCTTCTTACCGCAGTGCACCGCGCATGCCCAATATCGCGGCACAATGCTTGACCGCGCGGCGATCAGCGAACATGGTCCGCGCCGTGCACGCGCCAAATCACCCAGGACAAAGACCGGCCTCATTCACCCCCGACTCTCGTCAGGCTTGGGTGCGACTTCTGCTCGCGCTGCTGATCGGCTCGATCGGCGGCGTCGGCATGTGGGCGGTCGTCGTGGTGATTCCCGTCGTGCAGACCGAGTTCGCCGCGACGCGCGGCGCGGTGTCGCTGGCCTTTACGCTGATGATGTTCGGCTTCGGGCTCGGCGGCGTGATCGCCGGCAAGATCACCGACAAGTTCGGGATCGTGCCGGCCATGGCGATCAGCATCGCTTTCCTCGGCGTCGCCAATACGCTGGCGGGGCTCTCGACCCAGCTCTGGCAGTTCGTGGCGGCCTATTTCCTGATCGGGCTGGGCACGTCCGCGACCTTCGCGCCGCTGATGGCGGAGGCCTCGCACTGGTTCGAGCGCTATCGCGGGCTGGCCGTGACCATCGTCGCGAGCGGCAATTACGTTGCCGGCACGATCTGGCCGCCGCTCATCAGCTCGGGCATCGAGAGGATCGGCTGGCGCAGCACCCATGTCGGTATCGCCCTCGTCTGCGCGAGCCTGATGACGATCCTGGTGCTGGTCCTGCGCGCGCAAATGGGGGACGACAAGGTCCGCAATCACGCCAACGCGCCGCCGCCGCGCGTCGATCTCAAGCTGTCGACCAACACGCTGACGGTGCTGCTCTCGATTGCCAGCATTTCCTGCTGCGTCGCCATGGCGATGCCGCAGGTACATATCGTCGCCTATTGCGGCGATCTCGGTTATGGCGTGGCGCGCGGCGCCGAGATGCTGTCGCTGATGATGGCCTGCGGCATCGTCAGCCGCATCGGTTCGGGCTATCTTGCGGACAAGATCGGCGGCATCCCCACGTTGCTGATCGGGGCGTTGGCGCAAGGCTTTGCGCTGGTGTTCTATCTGTTCTTCGATAGCCTCGCTTCGCTCTATCTGATCTCCGCCATGTTCGGCCTGTTCCAGGGCGGCATCGTGCCGAGCTACGCCATCATCGTGCGCGAGGCGATGCCGGCCAGCGAAGCCGCAACCCGCGTCGGCATCGTGATCTTCGCCTCCGTGTTCGGCATGTCCTTCGGCGGCTGGGTGTCCGGCATCATCTTTGATGCCACCGGCTCCTACGCTGCGGCGTTCGCGAATGGCGTGGCGTGGAATGCCCTCAACATCGGCATCGTGCTGACGCTGCTGTTCCGCTCGCGGATGAACGCAGCCAAGACGGGACCGGGTTTTGCGACCTAGGCCGCCTGTCCGGCCTTCAGCAGCGAGCAGCCGGTGATCTTGTAGCTTCCATCCGCCTGCTGTTCGAGCGTGTAGAGCGCTTCCCAGGCTTCGCCATTGGCATCGATGATGTGGACGCGCTGCGCGATCGAGCTGCCCTCGGTTTTGCTATCGCCGAACTCAAAGCTCTTGTGCCGGTAGACCGGCGCGTAGCCGTTCTGCACCATCGACATGAAGATGTCGGGTGCGGGGAAGATCTGCTTGACCGCCGGTGCAGCGTAGGAATAGGCGGCTGCCGCATCGTCGTGGCCGAAGGCTTGTTCCTGAGCCCGGATCACGCCTTGCACTGTCGCGACATCGTCGGCGCGTGCGGAGATGGGACTGCAAGCAATGCTGAGAACGACGAGCAAGGCGGCAATGCGCATGACAGGCTCCGCGTTGAAATCCCGGCGATGCTAATCCTAGCACGACCTTGGCAAATACGGAGGCGCTATCGCTTCGGTTTCACCGCCGGCTTCGCGCGCTTGGCGGCGCGCCCCTTGGCTTTTGCGACGGGCTGCACGCGCAGGCCGTCGACGAACACGTCGAGCATCCGGAGCACCGAGGATTGCCAGCCGGGCTGGTCGTGCATGTAGCACATGCCGACCAGTGCCCTGAGCAGATCCTCCGGGCTGACATCGCCGCGCATCTCGCCGGCCGCGACCGCGCGGTCGAGCAGGGAGCCGATCGCCTTGGTCAGCCGGTCCATCGAGAAAGCCGCGAGTTCCGAGGAACTCTGGAACGTCAGCGCCAGCGCGGCCGACATGCCTTTTTTGGTGGCAACGAATTCAACATTGGAGCGCAGCCAGCGTCGCAGTGCATCGACCGGATCCTTGGCGTTCTTCAATTGCTCGGCGAGCTCGCTGAGCTGCTCGACCTCGCGCCGGTACACCGCCTCGAACAGATCCTCGCGCGTCGGAAAATGCCGGTAGAGCGTGCCGATGCCGACGCCCGCGCGTTTTGCCACGGCCTCGAGGCTCGCCTCCGGCCCGCCCGCGTTGAACACAACCTTGGCCGCCTCGAGCACGCGCTCGCGATTGCGCACGGCGTCGGCGCGGGGTTTTCGGATATGGTCGGTGTGGTCGTCCATGCCGACAATGTAGATCACGAATTGGTTAGATTGAACCCTTGCAGGGCTGCATCGCGTTGTTTGCGCACGGGCTTTTGACGAATTCCAGATATTTTCTGGTAGCCCTTGTTAAGCGGAGGGTGCCTCCGTATCTTCGCTGAGACGTTGGCTCGGATCATGTCCGGTCGGCGCTCGAATCGACGGCGGCCACGGCGGTGGCGCGCTGCGCGATTGCTCATGTCCCTATCTGATCGGAGCCTTGTATGAACCACTCCATCAGCCTCACCGTGAACGGTGCGCGGCGCGATTTCGTCCTCGACGATCCGCGCGTCACGCTGCTCGATCTCCTGCGTGAGCGCCTCCATCTGACCGGAACCAAGAAGGGATGCGACCGCGGTCAGTGCGGCGCCTGCACCATTCTCGTCGATGGCAAGCGGATCAACTCCTGCTTGGCGCTCGCCATCAGCCATGATGGCGCCGATATCCTCACCATCGAAGGCGTTGCGCGTGGCGACCAGCTTCATCCGGTGCAAGCCGCCTTCATCGCCCATGACGGATTTCAATGCGGCTTCTGCACGCCCGGCCAGATCATGAGCGCGATCGGCATGATAAGCGAAGCCCAGGCCGGCAACGATCCCGAGCGTATCCGCGAATGCATGAGCGGCAATCTCTGCCGCTGCGGCGCCTATGCGGGCATCGTCGATGCCGTGCTCGAAGCGCAGGCCGGTACTGACGAAGCCAACCAGAGGCGCTCCGCATGAAACAGTTCGATTATGTCAGGCCGGCCTCGGTCGCTGAGGCCGTTGCCGCCGCCGCTCAGCCGGGCGCGACTTATCTCGCCGCCGGCACCAATCTGCTCGATCTGATGAAAGGCGGTGTCAGCCGGCCGGATCGCCTGGTCGACGTCACGCATCTCGAAGGGCTCGACCAGATTGAGCATCTCGGCGACGGGAGCGTGCGCATTGGGGCGCTCGTGAGCAACGCCGATCTTGCGCATGATGCAGAGTTCGCGAAGGCCTATCCAGCTGTCGCTGAAGCCCTTCTCTCCGGCGCCTCCGCGCAACTGCGCAATGCCGCGACCGTGGGCGGCAATCTGCTGCAACGAACGCGTTGCGCGTATTTCTACGACCCCGCCAGCCGCTGCAACAAGCGCGAAGCCGGTAGCGGCTGCGATGCGCGTGACGGCGAGAACCGGACGCATGCCGTGCTCGGCTGGAGCGAGAGCTGCATCGCCACGAATCCGTCCGACTTTTGCGTGCCTTTGGTCGCGCTCGATGCCATCGTCGAGATCGAAGGCAAGAACGGTCGTCGCGAGATCGCACTCGACCAACTGCATCGCCTCCCTGGAGATACGCCCGAACGTGAGTCTGCGCTCGAACCCGGCGACCTGATCGTCGCGGTGCGTCTGCCGCCCGCTGCGCGCGCCTTTGCCGAGCATGCGCGCTATCTCAAGGTTCGCGAACGCACGTCCTATGCTTTCGCCATCGTCTCGGCTGCGGCCGCCTTGCGGATCGATAACGGAAAGGTCACGGAAGCGCGGCTTGCCCTCGGCGGCCTCGCCGCAAAGCCATGGCGCGCCCGTGCCGCGGAAGATGTTCTCAGGAACGTCGCCCCTACGGCGGATGCGTTCCAGGAAGCCGCCTGGCGCGCCCTCACCGACGCCAAGCCGTCCGGGGACAACGCCTTCAAGATCGAGCTCGCGCGCCGCATCGTCCTGCGCGCGCTGACGCTTGCCGCCGCCGGTACGCCCGCGCGTATGCCGGCGCTACCGGCTTCACCCTTTGCCTCGACGTCCGGAGCCATCCATGCCCGAGCTTAATCTTACCAGCGCTCCTGCCCATCTTCGGCACGGTTCGAGCATCGGCCAGCCGCTGACCCGCCGCGACGGTGTGCTCAAGGTCAAGGGGCAGGCGACCTATGCCGCGGACAACCATCCGCCCGGCATGCTGTTCGCAGTGATGGCTGTGGCCAGTATCGCGCATGGCCGCGTGACCTCGCTCGATGTCGCTGCTGCCAAACGTCATCCCGGCGTCGTCGATGTCATGACGCCCGACCACAAGCCACGGCTTGCGATCGATCCTGAAATCAAGACCAATCCCTTCGTGTTCCGAATGGAGGTGTTGCAGAGTAATGAGGTCCGCTACGCCAACCAGCCCATCGCCGTCGTGATTGCCGAGACGCTCGAGGCGGCGACGGAAGGCGCGGTGCTGCTGGCGCCGCGCTATGAGACGCTGCCCGCTCTCGTCGGCCTCGATGCCGGCGACAGCTTTGTGCCGCCGGTCGTCGGCGTCGGCAACCCGACGGAAAATCATCGCGGTGATGTCGAGGCGGGCCTTGCATCCGCCGAGAAGCGGATCGAGGCGATCTACGAGACGCCGCCGCAATATCACAACGCCATGGAGCCGCATGCGATCGTCGCTCACTGGGACGGCGACAATCTGTCGGTCGACATGCCGACCCAGGGTCTGATGCTGTCGCTTGGGCGCATCGCCGAGTTGTTCGGGATTGCGCCGGACAAGATCCATATCCGCAGCCCGTTCCTCGGCGGCGGCTTCGGCTCCAAGGGACTCATGGCCGGTCCACCTGTGCTGGGCCTGATGGCCGCAAAGCTCGTCGGCAAGCCGGTCAAGCTCGTGCTGCGCCGGGAGCAGATGTATGGTCCGGTCGGCCATCGCGCGCCGACGCGCCAGCGGCTGCGGATCGGCACCGACGGCGAGGGACGCCTGACAGCGCTCGATCACCACGCGAGAACCGTGTCGAGCACGTTCGACGATTTCTACGAACCTGCCGCCGATGCCTCGCACACGCTCTATGCGAGTCCGGCGATCCGCACCTCGCACGATGCCGTGCGCGTCAACTCCGGCACGCCGCTGTTCATGCGGGCGCCCGGTGAAGCGACGGGCTCGATTGCGCTCGAAAGCGCGATCGACGAGATGGCCTGGGCCTGCGGCATCGATCCGCTCGCCTTCCGTCTCAAGAATTACGCCGAGGTCGAGCCGATCACGGGAAAACCGTTCTCGTCGAAAGCGCTGCGCGCCTGCTACGATCAGGGCGCCGCGCGCTTCGGCTGGTCGAAGCGTTCGCTCCAGCCGCGGCAGATGCGCGACGATGCCGGCCTTCTGGTCGGCTGCGGCATGGGCACCGCGACGTTCCCCGCGTTGATGTTCCAGGCGCAGGCGCGCGCGGTGATCCGCCGCGATGGTTCAGGCGCGATGGAGATCGGCGCGCATGACATGGGGCAGGGTGCCTGGACCGCGCTGGCCCAGATCGCGGCCGATGAACTCGGCCTCGATATCGACCGCGTCGCGTTCAAGGCCGGCACGTCCGATCTCCCCGATGCCGGCATCGCTGGTGGCTCGGCGCACACGGCGACCGCAGGTGCCGCGATCCACAGCGCCGGCGCGGCCGTGGTCGCAAAGCTTGCCGATCTCGCAACCGCCGACGAGCGCTCGCCGCTGTTCGGCGCCGGCAATGCCGGCGTCATTGCGCGCGATGGCAGGTTGATCCGGCGGGACGACGAGAGCCGTGGCGAGAGCTATACGGTGATCCTCGCGCGCGCGGGCGTTGCGGAAGTCGAGGCGCGCGGCACCGGCGCGCCGAACCCTGCGGCGATGGAGGAATATGCGATGCACGCGCATGGCGCGGTGTTCGCCGAGGTGAAGGTCGATCCCGATCTCGGCCAGATCCGTGTTACCCGCATGGTGGGTGCCTTCGCCGCGGGACGCATCGTCAATCCGCATCTGGTGAAGAGCCAGCTGTTCGGCGGCATGATCTGGGGCATGTCCTTTGCGCTGCACGAGGAAGCCATCACCGACCGCCGCAGCGGCCGGATCATGAATGCCAATCTCGGCGAGTACCACATCCCCGTGAATGCCGACGTACCGCCGCTCGACGTGATCACGGTCGAGGAGCACGATCCGCACGTGAACGCGCTCGGCATCAAGGGTGTCGGCGAGATCGGGATCACCGGCAGCGCGGGCGCGGTAGCCAACGCGGTCTGGCATGCGACCGGCGTGCGGGTGCGTCGTTTCCCGATCAGGATCGAGGAGTTGCTGGCGCAGCTTTGAGGCGTCGGGCGGGGCGAGACTTTCTCGCTCCGCCTCGTACTGTTAATGCAGCTTCTTGCGGAGGTCCTTGAGCGCTTCTCTCTGCGTCTCGATGTAGTCCGCGATGGCTTTGCGCAGCTCCTGCGAACGGAGTTTGTCGGTGTCGCGCTGCACTTCGTCGAGTGCGGCTTCTGCATTTGCGAGCGTGATCTTCATGCGCAAGCTCTTGTTACGAAGCGGCCCCTGAGCATCCAGGAGTCCGGGATCAAAGCCTCAGCACCTCTCGGTCAGTCTGCTCGGCTATGGCTCGCAACATATAGCGGTTCGACGCGTGGAAATTGAGATGCCTCAAGCTCCGTAGGACACCGGGGCTCCATAAGATCCCGGGCAACGTCGCTGCGTTCAAAACGTCGGCGGCGTGCAGGCCGAGATCACTTCGCACGGCTTGCCGCCGACGCAGCGGAAGCGGTGCGGGCGGCGGCTCTCGAAGTAATAGGCATCGCCCGGATTGAGAATGCGGCGTTCGTCCTCGACGGTGACTTCGAGCTTGCCTGAGATTACGATGCCGCCTTCCTCGCCGTCATGGACGAGGTGAACACGCCCGGTGTCGCTGCCCGGCTCGTAGCGCTCTTTCAAAATCTGCAGGCTGCGGCCGAACAGATTGTCGCCGATCTGGCGATAGGAGATCGGTTTCTTGCCGACCTCGGTCAGTTCTTCAGAGCGGTAGAAGATCTTGCGCCGCGTCTCCGGCTCCAGCGCAAAGAACTCGGCGAGCCCCATCGGGATGCCGTCGAGGATGCGCTTGAGCGCGCCGACCGACGGGTTCATCTGGTTGGATTCGATCAGCGAGATCGTCGAATTGGTGACGCCGGCGCGCTTGGCAAGCTCGCGCTGCGACAGCTTGTGGCGGGCCCGGATGAATCGCAGCCGTCCACCGATGTCGACGCTCATACCCAAATCTCTGTTGCAGGTGTTGCGGATCGGGCAAATATGGACCAGCACCCCTAGTGAAATCAATGGGTTGCGGCAGCGCAGAAAAGGACTTGTTGCCCTTTTGAAGCCGTGCCTCTGCTATCAGGTAAGCAAAGGAGCGTGGCCCGTGACCCTTCATCAGATTCCGAACACCATCAAGACCGATTCGTTCTGGATGCCGTTCACGGCCAACAGGCAGTTCAAGAAGGCGCCCCGGCTGTTCTCCTCGGCCGAGGGCATGCACTACACCACCGTCGACGGCCGCAAGGTGATCGACGGCTCCGCCGGCCTCTGGTGCGTCAATGCCGGCCACGGACGCAAGCAGATCGCCGCTGCGGTCGAACGGCAGCTGATGACGCTGGACTTCGCGCCGTCGTTCCAGATGGGCCATCCTCTGGCCTTCGACTTCGCCGAGCGTCTCGCAGAGATCGCGCCGAAGAACCTCGATCGGATCTTCTTCACCAACTCCGGCTCCGAGTTGGTCGACACCGCGCTGAAGATCGCGCTCGCCTATCACCGCGCCAACGGCCAGGCGAGCCGCACCCGCCTGATCGGCCGCGAGCGTGGCTATCACGGCGTCGGCTTCGGCGGCATGTCGGTTGGCGGCATGGTCGCCAACCGCCGCGCGTTCGCGACCCACCTGCCGGGCGTCGACCACATCCGCCACACTCACGATCTCACCCGCAACGCCTTCGCCAAGGATCAGCCTGAGCATGGCGCCGAGCTCGCCGACGATCTCGAGCGGCTGGTTGGCTTGCACGGTGCCGAGACGATCGCTGCCGTGATCGTCGAGCCGGTGCCGGGTTCGACCGCGGTGCTGCCGCCGCCGAAGGGTTATCTGCAGCGCCTGCGCGAGATCTGCGACAAGCACGGCATTCTCCTCATCTTCGACGAGGTCATCACCGGCTTCGGCCGCCTCGGCACGCCGTTCGCCGCCGACTTCTTCGGCGTCACGCCGGACATGATGACGACGGCCAAGGGCATCACTAACGGCACCGTTCCCTGCGGCGCGGTGTTTGCCCATCGCAAGGTGCACGACGCCATGATGATCGGCCCGGAAAACATGATGGAGCTGTTCCACGGCTACACCTATTCGGCTCATCCGGTCGCCTGCGCCGCGGGCATCGCGACGCTCGACATCTACAAGGACGAAGGCCTGCTCACACGCGGTGCGTCGATCGCGGAATACTGGCGCGATGCGCTGCATTCGCTCAAAGGCCTGCCGAATGTCGTCGACATCCGCAATTGCGGGCTGATGGGCGCGGTCGAGCTGTCGTCGCGTGACGGCGCGGTCGGTGCGCGCGGTTACGACGTCATGGTCGACTGCTTCAATCGCGGGCTGTACTTCCGCATGAGCGGCGACTTCTTCGCGCTGTCGCCCCCTCTCATCGTCGAGAAGAGCCACATCGACGACATCGTTTCGATCCTGGGCGACGCCATCAAGCGGGTGGCCTGACAATTGCTCTCACCGTTGCGGAGTATTTTTCTTGCAGCGGCGATCGTGATGCCAGCGGGAGTTTGACGAAGCGTGAAAGTTCTGATCCTCGGCAGCGGTGTCATCGGTGTCACCTCTGCCTACTACCTCGCGCGTGCCGGACATGAGGTGACGGTCGTCGATCGTCAGCCCGAGCCGGCGCTGGAGACCTCTTTTGCCAATGCCGGCGAGGTGTCGCCCGGCTATTCCTCGCCATGGGCCGGCCCCGGCGTGCCCGTAAAGGCGATCAAGTGGCTCTTGATGAAGCACGGCCCGCTGGTGGTCCGGCCGAAGCTCGATCCCGTGATGTGGATCTGGCTGCTCAAAATGCTGCGCAACTGCACCAGCGAGCGCTATGCGGTCAACAAGAGCCGGATGATCCCGATCGCGGAGTACAGCCGCGATTGCCTGCGCGACCTGCGCCGCGACATCGGCATTCAATATGACGAGCGTTCACAAGGCACGCTCCAGCTGTTCCGCTACCAGGCGCAGCTCGACGGCACCGGCGAGGACATCGCAGTGCTCAAGCAATATGGCGTGCCTTATGAAGTGCTGAACCGCGAGGGCTGCATCGCGGTCGAGCCGGCGCTCGCGGGCGTGAAGGAGAAGTTCGCCGGCGGACTTCGATTGCCGCAGGACGAGACCGGCGACTGCCACATGTTCACGCAGGCGCTGGCCAAGCACGCCGAGGCGCTCGGCGTGCGCTTCATGTTCAACACCGGCATCGACCGCATCGTTATCGACGGTGCGCGCGTCAGCGGTGTCGCGACCGGCGCCGGGGTGCTTCAGGCCGATGCCTATGTCCTCGCGCTCGGAAGCTGGTCGTCGCGGCTCGTCGCGCCGCTCGGCATCTCGCTGCCGGTCTATCCAGTGAAGGGCTATTCGATCACGGTGCCGATCAAGGACGCCTCCGGCGCGCCGGAATCCACCGTAATGGACGAGAGCTACAAGGTCGCGATCACACGCCTCGGCGATCGCATCCGCGTCGGCGGCACCGCCGAGATCTCGGGCTTTTCGACCAAGCTCTACGACGCCCGCCGCGCCACGCTCGATCACTCGCTGACCGACCTGTTCCCGCGCGGCGGCGATCTGTCGAAGGCGACATTCTGGAGCGGCTTGCGTCCGATGACGCCGGATGGCCCGCCGGTGATCGGCCCGACGCGCTACAGCAACCTTCACCTCAACACCGGCCATGGCACGCTCGGCTGGACCATGTCGTGCGGCTCCGGCCGCGTGCTCGCGGACATGCTGTCGGGCAAGAAGCCGGACGTCGATGTCAGCGCGCTGACGGTTGATCGGTACGCGCACCGGTTTGGGTGACACTCCCCCCGCGCCGCTAATCGATCCCTGTCACCCTGAGGTGCGAGTTGCGCGGCGCGGCGCGTTGCGCCCCATGGCTCGCACCTCAGGATGACGGGACTGCAGAGCGTGCTCGCGGAAGACGAGCAATCACCCCGCCCCCGTCATGCAATTCACCCACAGCACCACGGCCTTCGCATCCTGCGCCGGGTTTGAAAACCGGTGCGGCCGGCGGCTGGCAAAGCGAAAGCTGTCGCCTGTCTTCAGTGACCACATCTCGCTGTCCACCGTCAGCATCATCTCACCTTCGAGCACGAGGCCGGCTTCCTCGCCGTCATGGGTGTAGAGCTCGTCGCCGGTTGATCCGCCGGGCTCCAGATGCACCAGGAACAGATTGAGCTTGTTGTCGGCACCGGCCGGGCTCAGCAACTGTTTCGACACGCCGGTGCGCCACAATTTCAATTCAGGCCGCTGCAGCCCGCGCGTCACCACCTGATCGGATGCACCATCGGCGCTCGGGCTCGCGCCGAACAGTGCGGCGATGCCGACGCCGAGTACGTCGGCAAGCGTCGCCAGCACGCGCAGCGACGGCGACGACAGGCCGCGCTCGATCTGGCTGAGGAAGCCGATCGACAAGTCCGTACGCGCGGCGACAGTTTCCAGCGAGAACTGTCTGACACGCCGGAAATCGCGGATGCGCTGGCCGACCGCAACGTCCATTGCAGGCTCCGCTGGCTTTGCGCCATCCTCTTGGCGATAGCCTTGGCCTTCTTCGCCGGCTTTGCGGCCGGTTTGCGCATTCTTTTGCCACCGCTCACGTCAAACCGCTTCCTTCATGTGCATGAAAACCGCTTGCATCGTCTGCGAAAGTGTGGCCAAATTTTCATATTGGTGAAAATAAGCCGAAACGGCTCGGCCCGCAACGTCTGCGATCACAGCACGCGCCAGAGCCGCCACCGGCCGGACCCAAAGGGGGATGCGATGCCGTTGAAACGTATTGTTCAGGCCGCGGTCGCGGCGCTCGCGCTAGCCGTCGTGGCGCCTGTTTCGGCTCAGCAGGTCCTGAAGGTCGGCTCGACGCCGACCGGCATTCCCTTCACCTTTCTCGACACCAAGACCAATACCATCCAGGGCATCATGGTCGATCTCATCACCGAGATCGGCAAGGACGCCGGCCTCAGCGTGCAGATCGAGCCGATGCAGTTCTCGGCGCTGATCCCGTCGCTGACCTCGAGCAAGATCGACATCATTGCCGCTGCGATGTTCATCACCGCGCCGCGGAAAGAGGTCGTCGACTTCTCCGACCCGATCTACACCTATGGTGAAGGCCTCGTGGTGCCGAAGACCGACACCAAGGCCTACACGACGCAGGAAGATCTGAAGGGCGAGACGGTCGGCGCGCAGGTCGGCACCGCCTTTGTCGATGCGCTGAAGAAGTCCGGCACTGTTCGCCGACGTCAAGGCCTACGACACCATCCCCGACATCCTGCGCGACGTGAACACCGGCCGCCTCAAGGCCGGTTACGCCGACTATCCGATCCTCGCCTACAATCTGAAGCAGGGTGGTTTTCCCGAGGTGCGTCTCGTCGACGGCTACAAGCCCGTCACCGTCGGCTCGGTCGGCATCGGCGTCCGCAAGGGCGAGACCGCGCTGCTCGGCAAGATCAACGCCTCGCTGGCGAAGCTGAAGGCCAACGGCACCATCGAAAAGATCCTCGGTAAATGGGGCCTGAAGGCACAGGGATGATCGTTAAGGGCCGATCGATGCAGGCTGGTCGATGAAAGGCTTCTGGCACGACGCCGTCGAGTTCTTTCCGATCCTGATGAGCGGCGTCGCGCTCACGATCGTCGTTACCATCGGCTCGCTGCTGCTCTCGACGGTGTTGGGCTTGATCTGGGCGATGATGCGGGTCTCCGGCATCAAGGCCCTGTCGGCGATCAGCGCCAGCCTGATCAACGTGATCCGCGGCATCCCGATCATCGTGTTGCTGTTCTACCTCTACTTCGTGATGCCCGATCTCGGAGTCACGTTATCGGCCTTACAGGCCGCGATCCTCGGGCTCGGCATCGCGTATTCGGCCTATCAGGCCGAAAACTTCCGCGCCGGCATCGAGGCGATCGACAAGGGGCAGATCGAGGCGGCGCAGTCGATCGGCATGGGCTGGTGGCTCACCATGCGCCGCGTGGTGTTGCCGCAGGCGGTGCGCATCGTGCTGCCGCCTTACGGCAACGTCATGATCATGATGCTGAAGGATTCGTCGCAGGCCTCGACCATCACGGTCGCCGAGCTCGCGCTTCAGGGCAAGCTGATCGCGTCCTCGACCTTCAAGAACACCAATGTGTTCACGATGGTGGCGCTGATGTACCTCACCATGAGCATTCCGCTGATCCTGCTGGTCCGTCACTTCGAGAAGCGGGCGGGCAAGAAATGATCGAGCTCACCGACGTCCACAAGAGCTTTGGCGCGAACGAGGTGCTCAAGGGCATCACGGCGAACGTCGAGAAGGGCGAGGTGGTCTGCATCATCGGGCCGTCCGGTTCCGGCAAGTCGACGATCCTGCGCTGTATCAACGGGCTCGAAAGCTACGACCGCGGCGCGATCAATGTCGAGGGCCTCAAGGTCGACCGCGATGCGGCCTCGATCGTAAAAGTCCGCACTCAGGTCTCGATGGTGTTCCAGCGCTTCAACCTGTTCCCGCATCGGACGGCCCTCGAAAACGTCATCGAGGGGCCCCTTTATGTAAAGAGGGAATCGCGTGCGCAGGCGCTCGAGCGTGGCCGCGGCCTGCTCGCGCAGGTTGGCCTCGCCGAAAAAGCCGACGCCCATCCGCCGCAGCTCTCCGGCGGCCAGCAGCAGCGCGTCGCGATCGCGCGCGCGCTGGCGATGCAGCCGAAGGCGATCCTGTTCGATGAACCGACCTCAGCGCTCGACCCCGAACTCGTCGGCGACGTCCTCGGCGTGATGCGCAAGCTCGCCGACGACGGCATGACCATGGTCGTCGTCACTCACGAGATGGGCTTTGCCCGCGACGTCGCCGACCGCGTGCTGTTCATCGATGGCGGCGTCATCGTCGAGCAGGGTCCGGCCAAGGCCCTGCTCAATCAACCCCAGCATCCGCGCACGCAGGATTTTCTGCGCCGCGTGCTGCATCCGCTCTGATCGGTCTCCGCCATGACTACGCGCCTGCCTTTGCCGCCCTCACTTTATGCCGACACGGCCGTCGCGCCGGTCGCAACGCCGCCGCTCGATACGGACAAGAATGTTTCGGTCGCCATCATCGGCGGTGGCTACACCGGTCTCTCCACGGGGCTGCATCTCGCCGAGCAGGGCGTCGAGGCGCTGGTGCTGGAGGCGCAGGAGCCAGGCTGGGGCGCGTCAGGCAACAATGGGGGCCACACCAATCCGGGCTTGAAGCACGATCCCGATCAGATCGAGGCTGATTTCGGCACTGAACTCGGCCGCCGCATGATCGAGTTCTCCTACGGCACAACAAATTTTACCCACGATCTGATCCGCCGCTACCAGATCCCGTGCGAAGCGCGGCAGAACGGCACGCTGCGCGCCGCCTACAACGAGGCGAGCGCCGCAGCGATCGAAAAGTCCGCGCAGCAATGTATCCGCCGCGGCATGCCGGTGACATATTTGAATCGCGATCAGTTGCGCGAGATGACTGGTACGGATCGCTACATCGGCGCCATGCTGGACGCGCGCGGCGGCGATTTGCATCCCCTCAGCTACGCACGCGGCTTGGCGCGCGCCGCGATCTCCGCCGGTGCAAAGGTGTATGGCGAGACGCCAGCACTATCGCTCCGTCGCGACGGCGCGCGCTGGCGCATCGAGACGCCGCGTGCGGTGGTACATGCCGAAAAAGTGCTGCTCGCAACCAACGGTTTCACCGATGATCTCTGGCCTGCGCTCCGCCGCACCATCGTGCCGGTGTTCTCCTCGATCGCTGCCACCACGCCGCTGTCCGACGAGGTCGCCCGATCGATCATGCCGACGCGCCCCGTGCTCTATGAGAGCGGCCACATCACCGTCTATTACCGCATCGACCAGCACAATCGCCTGCTGATGGGCGGGCGCGGCCCGATGCGCTGGATCAAGTCGCCGACGGACGTCGCCTATCTCATGCGCTACGCCGAGCGGTTATGGCCGCAGCTCAAGGGTGTTGCCTGGACCCATGGCTGGAACAGCCGGCTCGCCATCACCAAGGATCATTATCCGCATGTGCACGAGCCCGCGGAGCACGTCCTGATCTCGCTGGGCTGCAATGGCCGCGGTGTCGCGCTCTCGACTGCGATGGGCGCCCAGCTCGCGCGCCGGCTGATCGGCGGCGCCAAGGCCGAGATCGACATGCCCGTCACCGGTATCAACCCGATCCCGATGCATGCGTTCTGGCCGGTGGGCGTGACGACGGCCGTGATCGCCGGCCGCGTGCGTGACCGGCTGGGGATCTAGCCCTCTGCCACCGCATCGGCCCAGGGCTGGAAGATCTCGACCGCGCCGGAATTGATGTCACCGTGGCGCATCACTGCGCTCGGGCAGGCGAACTTCATCGGCAGGGTCTGCACCGGCGTTTCCTTGTAGTCGAAACGTGCGGAAAGCGTCTTGCGTACGTCCGCCGGTAGCCGCGTATCGCCGAGCACGATCGCGCCTTCGCTGCAATCGATGCGGGGCTGATGGATGGCGGCATCGAGGTCCATGTCGAAATCCATCGCAAAGGACACGAGCTGCATCACGGAGGGCAGGATGCGCCGGCCGCCGGAGGCCCCGACCGCGAGGCGCTTGCCGTCCTTGGTCTCGGCGATGACCGGCGTGTAGTTGGTGAGGCAGCGCTTGCCGGGAGCGAGCGAGTTGGTGGTGCCCGGCGTCGGATCGAACCACATGATGCCGTTGTTCATGGGAATGCCGGTGTGCGGCGTCACATATTTTGAGCCAAAGGACGAGAGCAGCGTCTGCGTGACGGCGGCGATATTGCCGTGGCGGTCGACGACGGAGAAATGCGTGGTGCAGGCCGGCGCCAGATATTCGGCGCCGAGCGAGCGCTTGCCGTCGGCATCGCCCATGTCCTTGAGCCGCTCACGATAGGCCGCTTGGAGGGCAGCGGCATATTCGGCATAGGCGGCCGCGTCCGGCGTGCCTGTCGGCTTCAAATTCTGCTGCATCAGGCGCAGCGCATGCGCCAGCGTTGGCCCGGCGGTGAGCTCGGGCGTCGCAAGCACCTTGCCGCCGCGATAGGGGATCGCCAGCGGCTCGCGCAGATGTGCGCGGAACGCGGCGAGATCCTCGACCGACAGCGAGCCGCCATCGGCCTTGATGTCGGACGCGATGCTCTTGGCGAGATCGCCCTGATAGAAGTCGCGCGGCCCGGCCTCGGCGAGGTGCAACAGCGTCGCCTTCAAATTGTCCTGCGGCAGCCGGACCTCTGCCTCGATGCTCCAGGGCGGGCTCGGGGGCAGGCCGTCCTGCAAAAACATTGCCGCGCTCGCGGGATAGCGCCGAAGATCTGCCGCCGAGCCCGCGATCGTCAGCGTGGTCCACCAGTCGGCCAGCAGGCCCTCGCCGGCGAGCGCCGCCGCCGGAGCGACCAGGTCTTTCCACGTCATCCTGGCGTGTCGACGGTGCGCCTCCTCCATGCCGGCGACGACACCTGGCACGGCGATCGCGCCGGGACCGTGAACGTTGCGGTCGTCCTTCACCCGCGGCCACGGAAACAGGTCGGAAGCGGTGCGTTTTCCGCTGATGGGATAATCGGCCGCGCGCAGGCTCTGCGGGGCGCACATGCCGTAGTCGATCACTTCGTAGCGATTGTCCTTGGCGCGGTAGAGCACCATCGCGCCGCCGCCGCCGATGCCGCTGTTCCAGGGCTCCAGCACATTCAGCGCGAAGGTAGTCGCGACGATCGCGTCAACGCAATCGCCGCCTGCCGCCAGCACCTGCGCTCCCACCTCCGCCGCCCGCCGCGATTGCGAGGCGACAATGCCGCCTTTGGATTTGACAGCGGGTTTGCGGATGGTTTGGGCGAGGCTGAACTGGTGGGGCATGATGTCGTCTTGTGTCTTGTCTTGATTGGCGGAGCGCGCGGACAATGGCACATTGCCGCCAACGAGAACATCGAAAGGGAGATGCGACATGGCAGGTGTGAAACAGGAGCGGGATGGCGCCGTCGGGATCGTGACGCTCGACGAGCCGGCAAGCCTGAACGCAATGACGCCGGACTTGCTCGGCGCGCTCGCCGCCGCGGTCGCCGAGACGACGCGGGACGGGGATGTCCGCGCTCTCATTCTCACCGGTGCGGGGCGCGGCTTCTGCTCGGGCCAGAATTTGAAGGCTTCGGAGGCGCTCGGCGAAGACATCGCCGCCGGCGTGATGCGTTACTACTGGCCGGCCTTCAAGGCGTTGCGCGAATGCCGGGTGCCTGTCGTCGTTGCCGTCAACGGCGTCGCGGCCGGCGGCGGCTTCAGCCTCGCGATGGCCGGCGACATGATTGTTGCGGCGCGATCGGCGAGCTTCATCCAGGTGTTCAGCCGCATCGCGCTGGTGCCCGATCTCGGCTCGACATGGCTGTTGCCGCGGCTGATCGGCCGGCAGCGTGCGCTCGAGCTGATGCTGCTGAACGAGCCGCTGACGGCCGAGCGCGCCCAGGAAATCGGCCTGGTGCGGCATGTCGTCGACGATCCGAAGCTGATGGAGGAAGCGCTGACCCTGGCGCGACGCCTGGCCGAGGGGCCGACGCGCGCTCTGGTCGCCACCCGCGCACTCGTCGAAGAGAGCGAGCATGCGACCTACGAGGTGCAGTTCCGCCGCGAGATCGAACTTCAGGCCGTGGTCCGCAAGGGCGCCGACGCCGTCGAAGGCCGCAACGCCTTTGTCGAGAAACGCAAGGCGAAGTTCACGGGCAAGTAGCGGAGAAGGAGCAGGCTACGCTTGGCGCCCGCGGTCCAGCCGGCTGGCCTGATACTTGGCATGCCATTTCGGGCCCGGGCCGCGCATGTAGTGAAGTTCGGGGCGGTAGGGGTTGCCTGCGATCCGCACCAGCTTCTGCCATTTGGTGGCAACGAAAGTGAGGGGCTGGCGCAGCAGGCTCAGTGAAGCGAACAGCATGGCATCACCTCAATGTGGCTTGCCGAGCATGGCGGTGAAGGGGAGATCGAAGATCTCCTCGCCATCGTCGTCGCTGATATGGATCACCCAGTCGCGCCAGTCTTCGGCGCCGGGCGTCTGGATCATCGAGCGCATGATCTGGGCGGCGCGGTCGCGCGCCTCGGTCAGGTTGGCGACTGCCGTGCCGCAGCGATCGATCAGCGTGCCTTCGGCATTCGAGCAGTGGAAATACATCTGAACCATACCCGCCTCCTCTGGAAAGCGATTTGGACGGCATATCGATACCATCCGAAACATCCGAAAAATATTCGGGCCAAGCCCGGTAAGGGAATTCTACGGAGATTGGTCGCTACCAAGAGCCCTGCGGGTTTGATCACAGGGGGGTGATGTTCAACTGGACGGCGCCTGAGCGGCATGGAACAACCTGCGACCGAAAGTCGGGGAGGCCGTTGTGAATCATCTCACATTCCAGGATGGACGCCGAAGCTTGTGCGCAGGTGTCGCCGCCATCGCCACGGTCCTTCTCGGCTTCGCCTCGCCGGCCGCGTCCGATCCCGTCAGGAAGAGCGGCTACGCGGTCGGAACGGAGACCTGCGGCAGCGGCGATCTCGCCTTTCCCAAGATCCAGATCGACATGAAGGCGGGCTTTTGCGCCGGCCTCGTCGCCAGCGAAGAAGACCATCTGAAATTTCCGCGGTCGATCGTCCAGGTCCCCGGCCATGACCTGTTCGTGGTCGCCGACATGGGCGGCTGGGGCCACACCGATGGCCGGCTGCTGCTGCTCGATCCGCATGCCGCCGGCGGCCAGCGGTTCAAGGAGCTCCTGACCGGGGTGGAATATCCGTTCGGCCTCGTAATCGGCCCGGACAAGAAACTTTATGCCTCGACCGCCGAGACCATATTCCGCTTCGATCCGCTCGCGGACAATCCGCGCGGCACGGTCGAGACCATCATCCGCCACATGCCGGGCCGCCGCATCACGCTGCCTGGCGGCACCAAGCTCGACGAGAGCGCGCATCCGCTCAAGCAGTTTGTCTTCGACAAGAACGGCCGCCTGTTCGTCAATGTCGGCGCCCACAGCGACGATTGCATCACACCGGCGCCGATCACGAAACCTTGCGCGGCAGCCGAAGGCGCATCCGCCATGGCTGCGATCTGGCTGTTCACGCCGCCGTCAGGCGGTGGCTTTCCGGCGTTGAAGCCGAACGATCCCGATCCGCCGCACACGGTTTACGCGCGGGGCCTGCGCAACTCGATGGCGCTGGCACTGCATCCGAAGTTTCCCGATACCGGCTACGCCTTCCTGCAAGGCGAGAACGGCCGTGATCTGCCCGACATCTTCAAGCCGAACGAGGAGATCAACGCGATCGAGCAGGGCAGGCATTATGGTTGGCCCTATTGCTTTGACCTGTCGACGCCGAGCCCCGAGTTCAGGAGCGTGCTGCAATCGGGGACCTACAAATCCCTCTGCACGGCGAACGCGCTTTACAAGCAGCCGTTCTCGCTGCTGCCGCCGCACGGCGCGCCGCTCGCGATGCTCTATTATCACGGCACAAAATTTCCGGAGCTGGAAGGCAAGCTGCTGGTCGGCCTGCACGGCTATCGCCCGACCGGCAGCCGCGTCCTCGTCCATGACGTCGACGATCACGGCTTTCCCAAGCCCGCCCCGGCTCCGGTGCGCTATCACGTCAGTTGCGCGGCCGATCCGACCCGCAGTTTTCAGACCGACGCCGGCGAGGTGGCCGCCGCGCCGTTCGAGGAGCTGATCGCCGGCTGGCACCGTGTCAACGGTGCGCGGCCGCAAGGTGCGCCGGTCGGCATGACGGTCGCGGAGGACGGCGCGATCTGGCTGGTCGAGGACAAGAACCAGACGATCATCCGTATCGATCGTGCCGCGGGCGATCCGCCGCAGCCATTGCCCTGCGACACGCGCAGCCAGGCGCTGATCGACCAGCTCGCCGCCTTCGTCGGCAAGGACGCGCAGAACGGGATCCGGCTCACCGCGCTGCGCAAGGGCCTCGTCGAAAAGCACTGCGTCGGCTGCCATTCCGATTTCGGCCTGAAGGCGGGACAATCGGACGCCGACAAGGACTCAACCGTGCTCCGCTTCATGCTGTCGCAGGACGGCTGGATCTATCCGGGTGATCCCGACTCCGGCAAGCTGCGCACACGACTGCGCGGCATCGGTGCAGAGAAGCCGATGCCGCCGGGCGGCGAGAGCCTGCCGAAGACCGAGCCCGGTTACGCGGCTCTGCTCAATACTGCGGACCTGCTCGTTGCGAAGATGGTTCCGGGAACGCGGATGCGCATCAAGCTCGGCCTGCCGCAGCGCAAATTTTTCAGTAAGGCCAACAAGGAATGCGGCGAAATACCGGCTGCCAAGGTCGTCGTCGTGACACAAAGGAACGCTGTAGACAAACCCGGCTTCAGCCGATTCTTCCGGCCGGCCGATCCCTATCTGAATGGCGAGTGCAGCGACGACGATGGCTATTACATCCGGCAGGAATTTCTGGTGCCTGTGCAGTAGCATTCTGCTCGTCGTCGCGACGCCGCTCGCCGCAGCCGAAACGAAGCTGTTCGACAGTGCGCAGGTGACGCCCACCAGCGAATATACGTTCGGCATCGAAGGGCCCGCCGCCGATCTCGACGGCAACCTCTTCGTCGTCAATTTCGGCAAGCCGGGTACCATCGGCAGATTGCCCGCGGGCGGTGCGGCTTCGGAAGCATTCACGGCGCTGCCCGAGGGAAGCGTCGGCAATGCCATCCGCTTCGACCGCAACGGCACGATGTTCGTCGCCGATTACAAGAGGCACAACATCTTCGTAATCCCGAAGGGCGAAACCGAGCCGGCCGTCTGGTTTCACTCCGACGAGATGAGTCAGCCCAACGACATCACCATTGCCCGCGATGGCACGATCTATGCGAGCGATCCGAACTGGAAGGGCAGGGAAGGCTACATCTGGCGCATTGCGAAGGCCGCCGACGGATCGGTGCAGGGACAGGTCATGTCGGCGCCGCGCGCGATGGGCACCACCAACGGCATCGATCTCAGCCCCGACGGCAAGACGCTCTATGTCGGCGAGTCCAGCAACGGCCAGGTCTGGTCGTACATCATCAGCGGTAACGCGCTCACCGACGCCAAGCTCGTCAAGGCGTTTCAGCCCGACACCATCGATGGTCTTCGCACTGACGTCAGCGGTCGTCTTTATGTCGCACGCATTCTCAAGGGCACGATTGCGCTGATGAAGCCAAATGGCGCGGTCGAGCGCGAGATCGCGCTGAAGGGCAAGGAGCCGACCAACCTCGCGTTTGGCGGCAGCGACGGCAAGACCGTCTTCGTCACGCAGCGCCAGGGCGGCTTCATCGAATCCTTCCGCACCGATCAGCAGGGCCGCGAGCACTGTCTCCAGCGTGGGCGCTGCTAGAGCGCATCACGGGCGGTCTGCTTCCGGCGCAGGGCGACGCGGCATGAGCGGCATTCTTCTTGCTTGCATCTCGCCGCCGCTGGGATTTAGACATCTGTGGGCACCGTCAATGAGCACGCGACCACGGAGTGTTTGAGTGAAAGCCGTCCATACCGAACTGCACCGCAGCCACGATCCGCAATTCTTCCTGGTTCGCGGTGTCGTCAAGCGCACCACCGAGCAGCCCGAGCGCGCCGATCGTCTGCTTAAAGGTCTGCGGGATGGCAAACATCAACTGGTCGAGCCGACCAAATTCGGCCAGGGCCCGCGCGCTCGCGTTCACAGCCCCGAATATCTGTCGTTCCTGAGTGAAGCCTGGGACGCGTGGACGGCGCTCGACGATTCCGGTCCGGAGATGATCGGCAACATCCATCCCGTGCGCCATGCCGCGACCTATCCGACACACATCGTAGGCCAACTCGGTTGGCACACCGCCGACACCGCGGCGCCGATTGGCCCGGGCACCTGGGCCGCGGCGTGTGCCGCAACCGACGTTGCGGTCACCGCCGCGCAGATGGTGATGGATGGCGAGGACACGACCTATGCGCTCTGCCGTCCGCCCGGGCATCACGCCTATCGCGACATGGCCGGCGGCTTCTGCTTCCTCAACAACAGCGCGATCGCGGCCGCGCATTTGCGGCTCAAGCACGAGCGTGTCGTGATCCTCGACGTCGACGTCCACCACGGCAACGGCACGCAAGGCATCTTCTACGCACGCCCCGACGTCTACACGGTCTCGATCCACGCCGATCCCGTCGCGTATTATCCCTATGTGTGGGGGTATGCGCATGAGCGCGGCGAAGGTCCCGGCCTCGGCACCAATCTCAACATCCCGCTGGCGATCGGCACTGGTGACGACGGTTACATCAAGGCGATGGACGTTGCGCGCAAGGCGATCGAATCCTTCGCGCCCGGCGCGCTCGTGATTGCGCTCGGCCTCGACGCGTCCGAGCACGATCCGCTGAAGGGCCTCGCCGTCACCACGCCCGGCTTCCGCCGCATCGGCCAGGCGATCGCGAAACTGGGGCTGCCGACCGTGTTCGTGCAGGAGGGCGGCTATCTCTCGGATATTTTGGGCGCGAACCTGACCTCAGTCCTGGCGGGGTTCGAAGAAGCGCGGTGATCTCTTCGCCTCTTCCCACGCTTGTCCCGCCGAAGCCTTGGCGAAGGCGGATGCGGGGAGAGGTGAAACCTCTAGAACATCCCGCTCTCCATGAGCGCCTTGCAGACATGCTGCATCTCGACCTCGTCGGCGACCATGTCGAGCATGATCGTGGTCAGGCCCTTCGTCGCAAATTCCCTGAGCTTGGCGCCGATCTCACTGTAGCTGCCGACAAGATAGGGGCAGTCAGCCTGGAAGGTCAGGAACGGCAATAGCCAATAGCCATTGTTCTGAAGCTCGCCGCTTTGTCCCTCATACAGCCGCCGCTTCCAGACGGAATCGCTGTTCTCCACCGTGAGCGCGAGCAATTCGCGATCATCGGGATTGTCGCGGAAGCGCGCCTTGGCCGCCTGCCGCGCCTCGTCGCCGCTCTCGCGCGCGAAAATTCCAAAATTCATGCCGGGCGCGTTGAGACCGCGATCGAGATCGGGCGGCAACATCTGCATCTTGATGCAGCCGGTCTCCTTGGCGATGCGCTGCGCCGCTTCCGACTGCCCCGCGATCAGGAATTCCGGCATCAGCTCTGCCGGCAGGCGCGGCCGCATTTGCAAATTGCTTGCGCGATAGAACCGGCCGTCTACATTCACCGGGCGCGGGCTCGAGAGCAATTGGCGCATCAGCGCGACGAACTCTCCGAGGCGGAAGTAACGGTCGGCATGGGACTGCTCGTCGCCGAGCCCCTGCAAGTCACTGACCGCGGTCCCCGTGATCATGTTGAGATAGACCTTGCGGCCGTAGAGCTGCGCAAAGGACGAGACGAACTTCGCCGCCGTGAACGGATGCATGTAGACGGGATTGACGGCGATCAGTGGCGAAGATCGCGTCGTCGCCGCCATGATGTGCTGGGCCATCGCCCAGGGCTCGACGAACACGTCGTTGCCTTCGAACAGCAGAATGCCTTCGAAGCCGTTGCGGTCGGCGAACTCTGCCGCCCGCATCAGCTCGCCGACATATTTCTTGGGATCGCGGTTGCGCGAGATCGCCGGGAAGACGCGCAGCCGCGGGGGCGTCATTCAGCCGCTTCCCGGAGCGGCCAGGCGTTGCGAGTGATGGGAAGGCCGCCGGCCGCGCGCGAACCGTCGGCGATCGCCAGGCGGTGTGAGGGCGACGGCGAGCACAGCGAGAAGCGCCAGCCTAGCGGATCGTCGGCGATATCGGGCTTGAAGCTGATCTCGATCGCTTCCCGCGACACCTGCATCGCGAACGCGTCGAGCGGCAGATTGAGCCCAAAACCCCTGGCCTTCAGATAGGCTTCCTTCAGCGTCCAATAGTCGAAGAAGCGCTCGATCGCGACGGGTTCCGGCAGGCCGCGCAGCGTCTCGACCTCTTCCGGTGCAAAGAAACGAAGCGCCGTCGACAGCGGCGCGACGCGCCGGGACACCGTCTCGACGTCGACGCCGACGGCCTCATGCTTCGACACGACGCAAGCGACGCAGCCGTCGGCATGAGACAGGTTGAAATGCAGCGCCGTCGAGGTCGCAGGCGCCGCGACAAAGGGTCGCCCGTAGCGGCCGGTCGAAAACGACCAGTCGGTCGGCGCGACATCAGGTTCGGCGTGCGAGAGCGCAAGGCGCAACATCGCGTGCGCGAAGATATATTGCCGCTGATGCCGCTCGAACATGAAACGGTCGGCGCGTATCCGCTCGTCGACCGAGAGCAGCCTGCGGCAAGCATCGACCGCGCCCGGCGTGTCAATGCTTTCGATCAGTCCGACAAACAGTTCAATTCCGTCGTCTGCCATCAAATGGGCCCATAGCGTCAGGCGGAGGCCAAATCCGGCCCCAACTGAAGAATCAACCGAACAGGAAGCAACTGAGCGGACCGCTTCTAGCGGTCCACCCAGGCAAATTCTTGCCGATTGCTGGCCGGTTTACAGGCGCAAGCTTGTGCGAGACCCCAACTCCACAGGCGAGCGGCCCAAATCCGAAAATAAAATGCGAAGATTCGTACGGCGTCCAGGCCGACTAGTCTTACTTTTTCTTCTTGGCCTTCTTCTTCGCGCCGCCCACAATCGAAAGGCTCGCGTCGACCTCTTTCAGGGCGGCCTGAAGCTTCTTCTTCTCGTCGGAGAGCAACTTCTGCAGGGCCTTGCGGTCCTTGTCGCTCAGCGAGGTACCCTTCGCAAATTTGATGAAACCCATAATGACGCTCCCCGGTTGAAAATAATCGTCCAAATCAAAAACGCAGGTATAATCTTGCGCGGCAAGCGCCAAATAATCAAGATGCAACTTGGTCATTCACAGCTTTGGCGAGTGAACGCGCGTTCGGCGCGGACCAACGGCCGGTCATGCCGCCCGGCGGTCGAGCAACCGCCCGAGCGGCGTACTGGGCTGGGCGATGGCTGCCGCCAGCAGCGCGACGAGATCTTCCATCCACGCGCCGACCATGTGGCCATCGAGCAACTCGCCCTTGTAATTGCACGAACCTGTGATGCCGGTCGGGCGCTCCTTCAGCATCAGGGATAGCCAGGTCTGGTCGACTGGCAGCACCGGCTGGCCCTCGCGCGCGACGTTTCCGATTGATCGCACCGCGACATCTGGCAAATCGAGCGGTTGCCGCAGCGGGTTTTGCAGGGTGAAATACACCTGAAGCAGCGATGCCGGGTCGATTCCCTCCCGTTCGAGCTGGTCGGCCAGGATGTTGAACGGCAGTTCCTGCCGTGAGTGCGCGTCGAGCACGCTTTGGCGCACCCGCGCCAAAGCCTGCGTGAACGACAGATCCGGCGTGACTCGGCTGCGGACGATCACGGTGTTCTCGAACGGGCCCACGATCCGGTCGGTGTCCGGCTGGGCGCGATTGGCCATGGCGGTGGCGACCGAAATGTCGGTGCGTCCGGTCCGCGCCAGCAGCAGGGTCTTCAGGCCGGTGAGCAGACACATGAACAGCGTGCTGTTGTGCTGGCGCGCATAGGCCGTGAGCCTGGCGACCAGGTCGCGCTCCAGTCTGAGCGGATGATGGCCGGTCGAGGCGCCGGGGCGGACTTCGCCATCAAACAGGGGGCCAGCACCGCGCAGATTCTCGGTCCAGTCGGCAGCCTGCCGGCGGGCCGCCTCGGTGCCACACCACCAGCGCTGCCAGCGTGCGACGTCGGAGAACGCGAGCGGCGTCTTTGGCAAGGACGCCGACGGATGGCCTGCCAGCGCGGCGTAGCGGTTGGACAATTCCTCGAACAGCACGCCGATCGACCAGCCATCGGCGATGGCGTGATGCAGCGTCAGCAGCAGGATGTGGTCTTCGGCGTGAAGCCGCAGCAGCCGTCCCCGCAGCAGCGGCGCCCGGGCGGTGTCGACCGGAGTATAGGTCTCTTGCGCGATCAGCAGCTCGATCTTCCTCAGTTCGAGGGCTTTGCGTCGCTTGTTGTTGTGGGGCCGTCCGTCGCCAATGGTCTCGACGGTCAGGACCGGACCGAGCGTGGCGGGTGCGATGACCCGGCTGACCGGCTCCTCGCCATTCCAGCCGAACGCCGTCCGCAACGATTCGTGGCGGCGCACGATGTCGTCGATGGCCTGCGCCAGCCTGCGCGGATCGATCGGGCCCTCGAGGTGGAAGGCGAAGGGCAGGTTGAACAGCGGCAGATCGGGCAGGTTCTGTTCGATCCGCATCATCTGGTCCTGCGCGATCGACAGCGTGGGAGGTCCGTTTTCGGCGAGGCGTGGGATGCCGGCCACAGGCTGTTGCGGCTTCGTTGCCGCGGCCTCGTCGACCCGCCGGGCGAGCTCTTCGATTGTCGGCGCCTCGAAGACGGTCTTGATCGGCAGCGATACCCCGAGCGCGCGGGCGACGCGCGCCATCACCTGGCCCGCCAGCAGCGAATGGCCGCCGAGGTCGAAGAAATTGTCGGTAACACCGAGGCTCTCGACCTTCAGCAGATCAATCCAGATGTCGGACAGCACCTTTTCGGTGAAGCGGCGGGCGGGCACGGCGGCCTCCGTCCCGCCGATCTCCTGTTGCGCGGGCGCCAGCAGGGCGGAACGATCGACCTTGCCATGGGCATTGAGCGGAACTTGTTCCAGGAACAGGAACGCTGACGGGATCGCATGGCTCGGTAGCCGGCTCTTGAGGGAGTCGCGCAGCTCGCTGGCGCTGATCTGGCTGCCGGCCTTGGCAACGACATGGGCGATCAGCCTGACATCGCCATTGGTATCGCGCCGCGGCTCGACGATGCCGGCACGCACGTTCGCGTGGTCGGCAAGCGCAGCCTCGATCTCCTTGAGCTCGATGCGATAGCCGCGGACCTTGACCTGAAGGTCGGCGCGGCCCAGGCATTCGATCGTCCCGTCGGCGCGGCGGCGGGCGAGGTCGCCGGTGCGGTACAGCCGCGCGCCTTCCTGGCGCGCGAACGGATCGGGGATGAAACGCTGCCGGCTTTGCGCAGGATCGTTGATATAGCCGCGGCCGACGCCGGCGCCGCCGATGCAGAGTTCGCCGACCACGCCGATCGGCTGCGGCTCCAGATTCGGGTCGAGCACGTAGAGCTGGGTGTTGGGCAAGGCCGCGCCGACCGGAACATTGATCGTTGTCGCGGCATGCGCCTTGGTCAGCCGGTGCAGGGAGACGTCGTCGGAACATTCCGAGGCGCCATAGGCGTTGATCAGCGGCACCTTCGGGCAGCGGGCGAACCAGGCGCGGCAGAACTCGACCGGCAGCGGCTCGCCGGTCGAGATCAGGACACGCAGTTTGGAGAAGGCGCGCTGCACCGGCGTCTCGTCCAGGCGTTCCAGGATGACGCGGAGCAGCGAGGGCACGATCTCCAGCACCGTGATGCCCTCGTGCTCGATCTCCCGCGCCAGCAGGACCGGGTCCTGCACGACCGCGTTGCCGCAGACCTGGACGCGCGCGCCGACCATAGGCCCGGCCAGGAACTGCCAGACCGAGATGACAAAGCTTTGCGGTGCGGTTTGCGCGATCACGTCCTTGGCTGTGAGGCGAAGCTCGGCGATAAGCGACGCCAGATGGTTCGACAGTCCACGCTGCTCGATCATGACGCCCTTCGGCGCGCCGGAGGAACCGGACGTATAGATGAGATAGGCTAGGCTTGCGGCCGCGCGCCGCGCCGCACGGGCCGGCTTGGTCGATTCGAGTGCGATCGCGTCCTCGAGCCCGGCCACATGGATACGCTCGACGAGCGGCTCGAGCAGCGCTTCGACCATGGTAGACTGCGCACGCCCTGTCAGCAGTACGCGAGCGCAGCTTGATCCGAGGATGGTCGAGAGCCGCGCCGTCGGCTGCTCGGGATCGAGGTTCAGGAAGGCCGCGCCTGCGTGCTGCACTGCGATCATCGCCGCGAGCAGGTCGGGCCCGCGGTCCGCAAGCAGCGCGACCACCGTTTCGGTGCCGACGCCTTCGCGGGCCAGCCAGCGTGCGATCGCCTGGCTGCGGCGCGCCAGCTCGCGATAGCTCAGGGACAGAGGTCCATCGGATATCGCCACCGCATTCGGCGTCTTCTTTGCCTGCCGCTCGAAGCGTTCGCAGAGATTGCCGCGCGTGGTGAAATTGGCAGGCCTGCCTTTCGCCGGCAATCGCCGGCGTTCCGCGTCCGTCAGCAGCGGCAGCCGCAAGATGCGCTGCTCGGGATTGGCGATGACCGCCTTGAGCAGGGTCTTGAACTGATTTGCCATGCCCTCGATCGTTACAGCGTCGAACAGATCGGTCGCGTATTCGAAGAAGCCGGTGAAGCGGCCCTCGGCCTCGACCAGTTCGAGCGTGATGTCGAAGCGCGCCACCTTCGGATCGACCTCCAGCCGCCGCGTCGACAGGCCGGGGAAGTGGGCGGCTTCGATCGATGCGTTCTGGAGGATGAACATGATCCGGAACAGCGGATTGCCGTCCGTCCTTCGCGCGATCTGTAACGCGCGCAGGACTTCCTCGATCGGGAGGTCCTGGTTGCGATAGGCATCGAGCGTGACCTGCCGCACCCGCCGCAGCATTTCGCCGAAAGTCGGGTCGCCGCCAAAATCGTTGCGCAGGATCAGCGTGTTGGCAAACAGCCCGATCAGGCGCTCGCTTTCGATCTGGTTGCGGTTCGCAATCAGCGAGCCCGTCGCGACATCCTCATGCCCGGTATGGCGGAACAGGAGACACTGGAACACCGCGAGCAGTGCCATGAAGGGCGTGACGCCCTGGTCCTGGCTCAGCGCGCGAATGTCGGCCGAAAGGGCCTTGGAGAATTCGAAATGGTGACGGGCGCCGTGACCGCTCCAGAGTTCCGGCCTCGGCCGGTCGGTCCGCAGCGGCAGCGTGGTGACGCCGTCGAGCTGTGTCCGCCAATAATCGAGCTGCTCCTTTGCCGCCGGCGTCTGCGCCCAGCTCTGCTGCCAGCGGGCAAAATCGCGATATTGGAAGGCGGGCGAGGGCAGCACCGTCGCGCTCCCCTTGCGCGCGGCGGAATATTCGGCGGCGAGTGCCTCCCAGAACAGCCGCTGCGACCAGCCATCGGTGACGAGGTGATGGACGTTGACCACCAGGGCATGGCTCGACCTGTCGAACGACAGCAGCGTGACCTTCAGCGGCGGCTCGCGGGCGAGATCGAATGCATATTGCGCGAGCTTGAGCGCCTCGCGCCTGACGACCGCCGCCCGCTTGTCCGGAGGGCAGGATTTTAGCTTGATCCGCTCGAGCCGCGGCGGCGTCTGCAGCACAAGCTGCACAGGTTCGCCCTCGCGTTCGACGAAGACCGAACGCAGCGCCTCATGGCGGGCGCAGATCGCCGCGAGGCTAGCCTGAAGTGCAGCGATGTCGACCTCGCCCCTGAGCAGCGCGACCTCGACCACGTTGTAATTGTAGCGCGTCGGATCGAGCCGCGAGAGCACATACATCCGTTGCTGCTGGAACGACAGCGGCGCGTCTCCCTCCGCGTCTGCCTGACGCCATGCCGGCAGCATCGTATCGCGATGCGTTGTGGTCTCGAGCCGGGCCGCGAGGGCGGCGACCGTGGCGCAATCAAAGATGTCCTCGAACGAGAAGTCGACGTTGAAGCGCTCACGCAGGCGCGAGCGCATCTGCGTTGCCGCGAGCAAATCCGCGCCGAGCGCAAAGACGTCCTGATCGACGCCGACTTGAGGCAACTCCAGCAACTTGGCCCAGATTTCCGCAAGCTGGGTTTCCAGCGTATTGCGCGGCAACTGTGTCTCGTCGCTATCATCTGCGGCCGAAATCAGCCCGGCCAGCGCATTGCGCTTGACCTTGCCGCTGGCGCCTTTCGGCAGCGCCGCCACGCCGCGGATCAGGCCAGGCACCTTGTAGGCCGCAAGCCGCTGGCGTGCGAACTGGCGCAACTGGTCGGAGGTCGCCTCCGAATTCGCCCGCAGCACCACGACGGCGGCAACGTTCTCGCCGAGCTTTGGGTGCGGAACGGCGAAGACCCCGGCTTCCAGCACCGCCGGGTGGGCCAGCAGCACCTCTTCGACCTCCAGCGGCGACACCTTCTGCCCGCCGCGGTTGATGACGTCCTTGATGCGGCCGACGATGAAGAGATAGCCGTCCGCGTCGAGATAGCCGAGATCGCCGGTCCGGAACCAGCCATTGCGGAATGCAGCCTGCGTCGCCGCCTCGTCATTATGGTAGCCGCGGCTCATGTTTGGTCCGCGCAGCATGATCTCGCCATGCGCGCCGCGCGCAAGCTCGCGGCCGGTCTCGTCCATGATCGCGATGTCCGGGCCCGCGGCACGGCCAACCGATCCGATCTTGCGCAGCTCGAACGGATTGGCGGCAATCTGCGAGGCCGCTTCCGTCATGCCGTAGGTCTCGAGCACGGGGACGCCGAACGTCGCCTCCAACCCGTTGAGGATCGCCGGCGCCAGCGAGGCCGAAGCGGAGCGGATCACGCGCAGCGATGACGAGCGGGCGCGGTCCGGGTTGGCTTCCGCGGCCGTCAGCAGCGCGCGATGAATGGTCGGCACCGCCGTGTACCAGGTCGGTTGCAGGTCCCGCATCCAGCCGAAGAAGGACGGCGCGTCGAAACTGTTGGTGCAGATCACGCTGGAGCCCGCGGCCAGCGCCGTCAGCAGGCCGGAGATCAGGCCATGGGCGTGGAACAGCGGCAGCGCGTTGAGCAGGCGATCGTGCGACGTCAGCGACAGCACGCGGCCTGCATTGGTGGCGGACAGGCACACGTTGCGATGCGTCAGCGGCACCATTTTCGGCCGCGCCGCCGTGCCTGACGTCAGGAGGATGAACGCGTCGTCGTCGCCGCGCGCGGCGCCGCTCGCGCGGGCCGGACCGACGGTCGGGCCGATGAATTCGCAGCCGCCGAGATCTGTCTCCGGTCCGGGCACGAAGTCGATCACCGCGATATCAAGCGCCCTGGCGACGTCGCGACTTGGTGAGTTCATGTCGGCCCGCGTGACCAGCGCCGTCAGCTTCAATTCGCTGAAATAGCGTTGCAGCTCGTCCGCCGTCAGGTCGGGATTGACGGGGACGCAGGCACAGGCCGCTGCGACCGCGATCAGAGCCAGCGCGCTGTCGGCCCCGCGCGGCAGCGCAACGGCAATCCGGTCGGCGGGCGCGATGCCGAGGCCGTGCAGCGTGCGGACCAGATGCTCGATCCTGGCGCCGAGCGCGCCATAATTCAGGGCCGGTCGGCCAGGAGCGAGGAGGGCCGGCGCCGCCGGCGCCTTTCGGGCGTAGAAATCGAGAAAGCTGCCGATATCGGCAAACGCCTCGGTTTCGGCGCCCAAGCCGTCCGATCCCTCTCCCGCCCCGGATGCGATCCCCGACAATGCCATTCCCTTTTGATCTGATTGGGCTATTCTTCCTAGAAGTTAGGGAATGCGTCCAGTCTGAGGTGAAGTTTAGGCCCCAAAATCTGTGGTTGAGGGACCTTAAGCCCTTCGGCGGAGGGAGTGTCGGGCGGGATCACCATGCTGGAGAAAGAGCCGGAGACGGAACTCGGGTTGAAGCGCTGGCTCGAAGGCATCGGTCTTGGCCGCTACACCGATCTGTTTGAGCAGCACCGCCTCGATCTCGACGTCATCGGGGATCTGACCGAGGCTGACCTTGCCGAGCTCGGACTGCCGCTCGGCGATCGCAAGCGGCTGCAGCGGGCGATGGCCGCGCTGTTCCAGGCCGAGACGGCGGAGGTGCCGGTCGCGCCCGCGCATCCGCAGACCCGGGCGGAGGTCGGCGCCGAGCGGCGTCAGCTCACCACCATGTTCTGCGACATGGTCGATTCCACCGCGCTCTCGGCCCAGTTCGATCCGGAAGACGTGCGCGACATGATCGCGAGCTTCCGCGAGACCTGCGTGCGCGTGGTCAAGCATTACGAAGGCTTTGCCGCCCGCTTCGTCGGCGACGGCATTCTGGTCTATTTCGGCTATCCGACCGCGCATGAGGACGACGCCGAGCGCTCGGTGCGCGCCGGGCTCGAGATCGTGCGGGTGCTGTCGACCGCGCGTGCGATCGAGCCGCGCGGCGCGCTCAGCCACGCGCCCGCCGTCCGCATCGGGATCGCGACCGGCCTCGTCGTGGTCGGCGACCTCGTCGGCCAGGGCACCGAAGAGCGCGATTCCGCGGTCGGCGAAACCGTCAATCTCGCCGCGCGCCTGCAAGCACTGGCGCCGCCCAACGGCGTGGTGATCTCGGCCTCGACGCAGTCGCTGCTGAAGGGGAAGTTCGACTACCGCAATCTCGGCGCCCATGCGCTGAAGGGCATCTCGGACAAGACCCAGGCCTGGCACGTCGTGCGCGCCTCGCGGGTGGAGACCCGCTTTGCGGCCGCCATGGGTACGCGGCTGACCCCGCTCGTCAATCGCGAGGAGGAAATCGCACTGCTGATGGGGCGCTGGCAGCAGGTCAAGGAGGGCGACGGTCAGGTCGTGGTCAAGTTCGGCGAGCCCGGCATCGGCAAGTCGCGCATCATCCAGGAGATCTTCGAGCGGATCGCAGGCGACCGGCACGGACAGGTCTCGTTCCAGTGCTCGCCCTACTACACCTCTACCGCCTTCTATCCGTTCGCCGAGCAGCTCAAATTCTCCCTCGGCCTCGACCGCGAGGATGCGTCTGCGTCGTCGCTTTCGAGCCTGGAGACCGCAATCGCTGCCGCCCATGGCGATGTCGAGCAGGTCACGCCGCTGTTTGCGGCGCTGTTGTCGATACCGACCGGGGAGCGCTATCCCGCGCTCGACCTGTCGCCGCAGCAGCAGAAGGACGCGACCGTCGCAGCGCTGGTCAACCACTTCCTGGGCCTCGCACGCGAGATGCCGCTGGTGATGGCCTTCGAGGATCTGCACTGGATCGATCCGACCTCCCGCGAGGTGGTCGACCTCTTCGTCGACAGGGTGCAGAACCGGCCTGTTCTTGTCGTAATCACTGCGCGCTCGGAATTCCAGCCGAGCTGGAACGCGCATTCGCACATCACGACCCTGGTGCTGAACCGGCTGAGCCGGCCGTTGCGCATGACGCTGGTCGAGCGCGTTGCAGGACGCGAGCTTCCCAAGGAGGTCGTGGAGGAGATCATCGTCAAGACCGACGGCGTGCCGCTGTTCCTGGAAGAGCTGACCAAGACGGTTCTCGAATCCAACCTCCTGACCGAGCGGCACGGGCGCTACGTGCTGTCGGGCCCGTGGCGGCAACTCGCGATCCCGGCGACCTTGACGGACTCGCTGATGGCACGTCTGGATCGGATGGGGCCGTTCAAGCGGATCGCGCAGATCGGCGCCACGATCGGCCGCGAGTTCTCCTACGAGACCCTGCAGGCAGTCGCCAACACACCAGCGGAGCAGATCGAGGCGGCGCTCACGCACCTGGAGGAGGCCGGGCTGATCATGCGCCGCGGCCATCCGCCGGACGCGCATTATTCCTTCAAGCATGTGATGATCCAGAACGCGGCGCATGCAAGCTTGTTGCACAGCGAGCGGCGCAAGCTGCATGCCAGCATCGCCCAGGTGCTCGCCGAGATGTATCCGGAGAAGACCGAGCGCGAGCCTGAGCTGCTTGCCCACCATCTGACCGAGTCCGGCCAGAGCGAGGGCGCGGCGAGCTTCTGG
Organism: uncultured Alphaproteobacteria bacterium; assembly: GCA_963819355.1. GTDB lineage: Bacteria > Pseudomonadota > Alphaproteobacteria > Rhizobiales > Xanthobacteraceae > Bradyrhizobium. The sequence goes on from CAWFVZ010000011.1 coordinate 57,453, forward strand.
CTCAAGGCCGGCAAGCAGGCGGCCAAGAGCGGCGCCAATCTCGAGGCGATCGGCCATCTGCGCCGCGGCCTGAGCGTGGTGCAGGCCAACGCGCGCATGCAGGGCGCCGACGAGATGGAGCTCGAGCTGCGGATCGCACTCGGCAACGCGCTGATCGCCGCCAAGGGCTACGCCGTGCAGGAGGTCGAGGAGAACTACATCCGCGCCCTCGAGCTCGGCCAGCAGCTCGACGACGACGAGAAGGCCTTTGCCGCCACGCGCGGGCTCTGGGTCTGCCATTTCATCCGCGCCGATCTTACCCGCGCGCATGACCTCAGCGTCGAGTTGCTGAAATTCGCCAAGCGCGAGCGGCTGAACGAGGGGACGCAGCCGGCACAGCAGACCGGCTATCTGATCGAGGCGCACCGTTCGATCGCGATGACCATGCTCTATCGCGGGCGGTTCGCCGCCGCCCAGCATCATCTGCACCGCTGCATCAATCTCTACAGCCCCGATTTGCACTCCGACCTGATGGAGCGTCACGGCACCGATCCCGGCGTCGTCTCGCTGTCCTATCTCGGCTATCTCCTCTGGTTCCTCGGCCAGCCCGACGCGGCGCGCCAGCACAGCGAGCAGGCGATCCTGCATGCGGAGAAGATCCGCCATCCTTTCTCGCTCGCCTTCGCGCTGGTGTTCGGCGCCTATCTCTGCCAGCATCTGCGCGATATCGAGGGCACGCGCGACCACGCCAACCGCGCCATGATCATCGCCACCGAGCATAATTTTCTGCACTGGAAACAGCAGGCCGCGATCCTGCGCGGCTGGGCGCTGGCGCAGCTCGGCGAGGCCGACGAAGGCATCAGCCAGATGCGGCTCGGCCTCGACGAATACGAGGCGATGGATTCCTGGCTCGCCGGCTGCTGGTTCCGCTGCCTGCTTGCGGAGGCCTATGCCAAGGTCGGCATGCGCGATGCCGCCTTGCGTGCGCTGGACGGTGCGCTTGCGACCGCAAGGCGGACCGGCGATCACTCCTACCTTGCCGAGGTCTACCGCCTGCAAGGCGAGATCACCCTGTCGGATGGCAATCCGGCCTCGGTGCAGGAGGCCGAAGACCTGTTCGAGCTCTCGCTGGAGACGGCGCGCAAGCAGGGCGCGTTGTCCTGGGAGCTCAGAACCGCCATCAGTCTCGCGCGCCTGTCGTACGACGCCGGCAAGCGCGAGCACGCAAGTCTTCTGCTGCTGCCGATTGTCGGCAAGTTCAACGAAGGTTTCCTGACGCCAGACCTGAAGCAGGCCATGCAGCTCGTGCGCGAGCTCGGTGGGGACACGCCCGTTCGTCAACCGCCCGATGCGGTGAAATGAGCGATGTCGCCGCCGCGCGGGCGCGCTATGTCGAGCTGATTGCAAGGCGGGAGCGAATCTCCTCGCGGCGCCTGCTCGCGGCCCTCGCTACGGTTCCTCGCGAAGATTTTCTGGCGAAGGGGCCCTGGCGCATCAAGAGCGAGGCGGCGCGCAGCTACCGGCTGACGCCCGACGCCGACCCCGTCCATCTCTACGACAATGTGCTGGTCGCCATCGACGCACGCCGCAAGCTCGACACCGGGCTGCCGAGCCTGTGGGCGCATGTCATCGATGTGCTCGACGTCGGGGAGAAGGACCGCGTGGTCCAGATCGGCTGCGGGCTCGGCTATTTCTCGGCGATCCTGTCGAAGATCGTCGGCCCGAAGGGCGGCGTGACTGCCATCGAATGCGACGAGCGGCTTGCGAAGCGTGCGGCGAATTATCTTCGCACCTATCCGAATGTCGAGGTCGTCAACGGCGACGGATGCGCGGAGATCGGCGAGCCGGCCGATGTGATCATCGTGCATGCGGGCTTCTCGCATCCGCATCCGCTCTGGATCCGTTCGCTCCGCCCCCGCGGACGCCTGCTTGTGCCATTGACCCATCGCGACCGCGAAGGCGCTGTCATCAAGATCACGCGCAAGGGCAAGAGCTTCGAGGCCGAGGCAGTCCAGCAGATCCGGATCTTTCCCGGCCAGGGTCGCGGCACCACCGCGCTCGACGACCGCGTCACTGACTGGTGGCAGCGGGCATCGTCGCTGGCGCCGCTGCGCTTTCGCGGAATCGAGCAGGGACTGCCGGCGGACGATTAGGCCTATTTCGCTTTACCTTGTTTTGCAACGTGAGTTCCCAGCAACTCCTGGCGCAGGTATGAGTTGGGTTCGGCCGCCATTTGAGCACGCATTATGCATTCCGTTGCACTGCTGACCGCCAGCTATGCCAAGGATATCGAGCGCTTCTCGCTGCTCAGCGAGAGCATCGACACCTGGCTGACGGGATACACGAAGCATTATGTCCTCGTTAACGATGAGGACGTGCCGCTGTTCGAGCGGTTCGCTTCCGACAAGCGCGTCATCGTTCCGGCCTCGCGCTATCTGCCGAAATGGCTCTGGGCGCTGCCGCCGGCCCTCCAGTTCATCAGCAGCCGCCGCGTCTGGCTCTCTCTGCTGTCGTCGCCTGTCCATGGCTGGCACATCCAGCAGATCCTGAAGATTGCCGGCGTCCTCAATGCCTCCGAGCAGCGCGTCTGCATCCTGGATTCGGACAATCTGTTCTTTCGCGAGTTCGACGTCGGCCAATATGCCGGCGCCGAGAAGACGCCGCTGTTCGTCACGCGCAAGGCGATCGACGCCGACCACCCGTTGCATATCCTGTGGCTCCGTACCGTCGATCAGCTCCTCGGTATCAAGGAGCGGTCGTTCCCGGCGGACGACTATGTCGGAAACGCGCTGGTCTGGGACAAGGACACCGCGCGCGCAATGACCGACGCCATCAAGCCGGCGACGGGCCTAAGCTGGGCTCTGGCGCTGTGCCGGAAGAAGAAATTCTCCGAGTACCTGCTGTACGGAAACTTCGTCGCGAACTCGGCGGAACATCTGGCGAGACATCGGATCACCGAAGACAGCATCGCCGTCTCGCACTGGGACGATACCCGCCTCGATCGCGAGGCGATCGAAGCCATGATGGCTGCCGCGTCGTCCGAGCAGGTCGCGCTCTGCATCCAGTCCTATTCGTCGACTTCGATTGACGACATCCGCGACGTCTTCCGCCTGAATTCACGCGACCGGCGCGGTCCCAGCCTGTCTCCCGACCACATGGGCGATGCGGCCGCATTCGAGATGCCCAAGACGCGTTAGATCCTGGAAGACGCGTTAGGCGCGCTTACACGTCTTTCGTGAATTTGGTCAGGACGTCCATGAACGGCTTCGGCTTGAACTCGCCGTCAAGTGGCAGGGGACGGTTCGGCTGCTTGTCCTTGCGAGCGAAGGTGCCGTTGATCCAGCTGTAACGATCGGAGATGCCCCAGGTCAGGATCGAGCGCGCCGGTCCGCTGGTCGAAATCGCCGTCAGGAGATCGTCGACACGCTTGGCGACGATGGCATCGCGCTCGGCAGGATTCCCCGTCAGCTTCTGATCGTCGACGTCGAGCTCGGTGACGAAGACCTCAAGGCCCCATGACCGCAGTTCGGTGACGAATTCGGCGAGCCCATGGGTGTCGATCTCGAGCTCGGCATGCAGATGCGATTGCAGTCCGACCGCGTGCAGCGGAACGCCCTGGTCGAGCAGATCCATGATGAGGTTGCGGTAAGCGGCACGCTTGGCGATGAACGAGTTCTTTGCCGAACTCGATGTCGTATTCGTTGATCGCGAGCTTGACGTAAGGATCGGCCGCGGCCGCGGTACGGAACGCGAGCGGAATCCAGCGATCACCGAGATGTTGCGTCCAGAACGTGTCGCGCCGGTCTTTCAAGCCGCGCGGATTGTCAGGGATCGGCTCGTTGACGACGTCCCACGAGGTCAGCTTGTCCTTGTAATAGGAGACGACGGTGCCGATGTGGTCGACGAAAGCGCGCTCGACCCCCTTCGTTTCCTTGATCTGCTTGGTCCAGTCCGGAATGTCGTGATACCAGGCGAGCGCGTGGCCGCGCATGGTCAGATCGTTCTGCTGGGCGAAATCATAGATGGCATCGGCGCGCTCGAAGGCGAAAGTATGCGCGTCCGGCCGCAGCATCGGCCATTTCAGTTCGAGCACCGGCACCACCTGGGTGCAATAGGTGCTGATGGCCTCGCCGAGCCGCGGATCGGCCTGCAAATCCCACAGCGTGGCCGCGGCGCCATAGCCCGGACGGCGCTGGGCAAGTTTCGACACCGGAAGTGCTGACGCCGATGCGCCCGCTGCCAGCGTTGCGGCGCTGCCGAGGAGAAATTCGCGTCTGTCGAGCTTCGTCACGTGGCGGCCGTCCTTTCGGAACCAACGCGCCAATGTACCAAGCGGCGCCTTGCGACGCCGCGGTTTCCCGTTGTTGGGTTAACTTTCGCGAACGGTCTTGTCAGCGCGCGTGACGCTGCAACACGGCTTCGGCGATCTCGTAATAGTGAAGTGCGCCCTTTTCGAGCGTCAAATTGTCCATCACATAGTCGCGAGGTGCGAAGTCGCCGGCGCTGACATGCGACCAGAAGTCGCTCCAGCCGGATACAAAGCCGTCCGCATCGGCAAAGGTCATGCCGCAGCGTGCGTCGAAATAAGGCACCGAGGACACGCCGCCTTCGTACCGGACCTTGTCCGGGAAATATTCCGGGTCCTGCCACGGTCCGCCGCGATTCCACGCCAACACGGGCACGCCGCTCGACAGCGCCTGCTGGCAGGCGATGCCCTGGCTTTCGTGCTCGCACAGGAAGACCATGCTGCGGCAGCGCGCCAGCGCCGCCTTGTAGTCGTCTTCCTTGTACTGGCCGTAGCGGATCACTTCGACCGTGCGCCCGCTTGCCGCAAGATGATTGCGGATCGGTTCGATCAGCTCGCTCTCGTAGCGGTCATGATCCCAGCGCACCTTGTCGTAGAGCAGCACGTCGATGCTTTTCTGCCCGGCAGGCGCCGGGGTCCACACATCGGTCTCGATGCCGACCGGCCAGACCTCGACATGCGGCCAGTACGGCCGGCACATCTCGGCGTACCAGTTGCAGGGCACCAGGATGGTCCTGCTGTGCAGGTCTTCGAGATGCTCCGGCGCTTCCACCGGATGATTGTACATGGCAACGCCCAGCAGGAGCGGGTTCTTCCATCCGAACCAGTCGAGCACGAAGGGGCGCCCGATGATGCAAGCGAGCTCCTCCGTGTGCTTGCGGATGTAGCCGTAATCGTTCACGCGATAGCGGATTCCGACCCGGTCGAGCCCGGCGCAGAGATTGAGGAACACGCGCTTTTGGCCGCTGATCCAGGACTTGCCGAGCAGCATGCGCCGCAGCAGCGGCCGGATGTGGCGGTCGCCCGGAAACCAGCGATCGTCCCGCTCCTCGAAGAACAGGTTGAGCACCATCCGTCCGCCACCGGCGGCAGCGGGGTCCGCTGGAACAAGGGATGCATCAGTCCCGCCATGGGGCAGGGAGGCCGCCTTCGCCCGAATGCGTTCGGTAACGTCCATGTCAGTCACGTCCACGCATCAGAGAAAGCCGGGTGGCGGCTTGAAATCATGGTTTCTTTTCGGTGATCGCGCCTTCAGGTTCAAGGACAGGGCAAATTTAACGCTAACGCGCGAAACCGGCGGGCCCGCCCCATTCGCGGACCGATTTGCAGACTTATGTGACACTCTTGGGAGATGCTGCGGCGCAGTCCGACCGCCACGCCAAGGTCCAACTGATTAACGGCCGCTCGATTTCAAAGGCCGCCGGTCCCGTGCACGCATGCTGAATCGCCATTTCTCGATCTACCTCGTCGCCTACATCCTGCCAGCGGCGGTGGGCTTCTTCGCGGTCACCGCCTACACGCGGCTGCTGACACCTGCGGAATATGGCGTCTACGTCGTCGGCATCAGCATCGCCGGTATTCTGGGCGCGATCTTCTTCGCCTGGATCAAGCTGTCGGTGTCGCGCTACCAGGCGATGTCGGCGGAGGTTGATTTTCGCGGCACGGCGATGGTTGCCTTCGGGCTGACGGTCGCCGCCATGTGCGCGGCAACCCCGCTGGTGTTTCTGTTCCGCAGCGATGTCAGTATCGAACTGTTGCTCGCCAGCATGTTCGTCGCGATCATGGCCAATGCGGTTGACGTCGGCCAGGAATTCGAGCGCGCCAAGCTGCGCCCTTATCGGTTCGCGGCGATCTCGATCGTGCGCAGCGTGTCGAGCGTGGGCTTCGGCCTGCTCGGGATCTGGCTCGGCTGGGGCGGCATGGGCCTGCTCGCGGCGTTCGGTTTGGGCTCGCTGACCGGCATCATTCTCAATCTTGTCGGCGACCGCACGACGATCGCGCGTTTCGAGCGCAGCCAGTTCATGCAGCTGGCGCGTTACGGCCTGCCGCTGACGCTGGCTGGTCTCTCGGTCGCGCTCTACTCGACCAGCGATCGTCTCATCGTGGCATGGCTGCTCGGCAAGGACGCCGCCGGTATCTTCGGCGTCGCCGCCGACCTGCCGCGCCAGTTCATGGTCATGATCGCCTCCAGCGTCGCCGCTGCAACCGTGCCGCTGGTATTCCGCTCGCTGTCGGAGAACAGCGCAGACGCGACCCGCGAACGTCTGACCGAGAGCTTCGAACTACTGCTCGTCGTCGTCGCGCCCGTTGCCGTCTGGCTTGCGCTCGCGTCGGACCAGGTCGCCGGCACGCTCGTCGGCATCGACTTCCGCGCCGGCGTGTCGGCGTTGCTGCCCACGCTGGTGTTCGCCCGCTTCTTTGGCATCGCCAATCAATTCTACGTGCAGATCAGCTTCCAGCTCGCCGAGCGGCCTTTCATGCTGGCCGCACAATCGTTCCTCACGCTGGTCGTGAGCGTCGCGCTGATGTTCGCCCTGGTCGCCGGCTACGGCCTCTACGGCGCGGCGCTGGCGACGCTTGCGACCGAGGCGATCGGTTTCGTTGTCGCCGTTGGCCTGATGCATCGCGCCCATCCCGTGCCGTTCGATGTCAACCGGCTTGCCGGCGTCGCGGCGTCGGCCGCAGTGATGGCGGGGGCGATCCTCATTGCACGCTCGGAGGTCGGCGGCACCGGCCTCGTGTCGTTGATCGTCGTGAGTGTTGCGGGCGGCCTTGCTTACGCCGCCGCGGCGTGGCTGCTGAATGTCGCGAATGTGCGGACGCTGTCCTTGCGCTTCGTGCGAACGTTCAATCGCAAGGCGCTGGGCGTTTAGAAGTATTTGGCCGACAATTATTGCAGCGGGGATCTCGTCCTGGTCGCGGCATCGTAGATCAGGATCTGCAACATTGGAAACCTGACCAGCAGCTTGGCGCCGGCTTCTTGAGCTGCATTTTCGTTGTCGTAATGCGTCTTGAAGTGACCGTCGACCACCAGCGAGAAGCCGTCGGTCGGCGCCACGTCAGCCCTTTGCACGATCCTCGGCTCTATCTCGTCCGCTGAAATCTTCGGTTTTTTCATCGTGTGCCTTGGATCCTTCCGCTCGAATGCCTCAATCGTCGTCCCTCGCGATCTCAGGCTTGTCATACAAGACCGCGTTCAGGAGGGAATTGTGAACCTCGATCTTGCCGTTATAGGTAATGAAGCCGAGTTTGCGAAACTTTTTCATGAAAAAGCTGACCCGGGAGCGGGTTGTCCCGATCATCTCCGCAAGCGTCTCCTGGCTGACCTGCACCGCGATCGGCTGAGGGGCGCCGTCCTTGCCGAGCCCTTGCCGACCTTGGCGAGAAAGAGCTTTGGATCAAACGAGCTTTTCGCCGCTTTTGGCATGAAGTCGTAAAAGCCTGATGGAGGATTCTCAGTCTAGCAGGGCCGGCACTTGGTCCGTTAGCCAAATCTTGCTCCTGGCGGAAGCGCTGATAGGCGCGATCGGGAAGCAATGGGACTAAAGTTCGCCTGCGCGGCCCCAGCCTGCCGTGTGCCGTGCGGTCTGGGAAATTCGGAGGTTGTTGGAACTTGGATTGTGCAATATTGCTCAGCAAGATATCCACGCCCGAATCAATATAAGAGTGTGTGGAGAGCGCCACCTCAGCGCCGCTGCCGAAGGCGTTCGTGCGCGAGAAGCGCGCCTTCCTCGGCCGGCATATTCGGAAGCAGACTAGATATGGCTCAAAGGATGCCGGAAATCCGCGCATTGGCGCAATCGCTCGCCACTTATCGCGAGCCCGACAGTACGCGCGGCGTCCTCGAACTGGCGATCACGGCAGTGCCGTTCCTGGCCATCTGGGCTCTGATCTGGAATGCTCTTGACCACGGCTATTGGCTTGGTCTGCTGCTCGAGGTGCCCGCCGCGGGCTTGCTCGTTCGCCTCTTCATGATCCAGCACGATTGCGGGCATGGCTCGTTCTTCCGCAGCCGCGTCGTCAATGACTGGGTCGGCCGAGCCATCGGTGTCATGACACTGACGCCATACCATTATTGGCGGCATAACCATGCACACCATCATGCGAGCTCCGGCAATCTCGATCACAGGGGCCTTGGCGACATCGATACATTGACCGTGCGCGAGTTTCTCGCGCAGTCGCGATGGCGTCGGATTCTATACCGCCTCTATAGGCATCCCCTGGTGATGTTTGGCGTAGGTCCCTCGTATTTGTTCGTCTTGAAGCATCGGTTGCCGGTAGGGAGGATGCGCGGCGGCTGGAAGCCCTGGCTGAGTACAATGGGCACAAATGCCGCGATCGTGGTTCTCGTCGTCGCGATGATCCGGCTGTTCGGTTATGGGCCATTCCTCCTTGTGCATCTGCCGATCGTTGTTCTGGCGGCGTCGATTGGTGTCTGGCTGTTCTACGTCCAGCACCAGTTCGAGGGCACGTACTGGTCCCACGACGAAGAGTGGAGCTTTCACGAAGCTGCGCTGCATGGCAGTTCCCACTACCATTTGCCGGTTGTCTTGCGATGGTTCACGGCAAATATCGGCATCCACCATATCCATCACCTGTGCAGTCGGATTCCCTGCTATCGATTGCCGGATGTGTTGCGGGACTATCCGCAGCTTGCTGACGTCGGACGAATGACACTGCTCCAGAGTTTGAAGTCTGTGCGGCTGGTTTTGTGGGATGAGGAGCGGCTGCAGCTCGTCTCGTTTGCAGAGGCACGGGCGCGGTCCACGCCTCATCTGTCCGCGATCGCGGACTATCGCAGCCTGTAGCTGGCGCCAGCCGCGGCATTGCGCGACGCCTGCATGTTCCGGCTGGCGTTCCATTCCTCATCACGGAAATTCTGCGAACGAGATAGGCCATCGGCCCTTACATTTTGCCGTAACGGCAGCCGAAGCCATGCCGTGCCGAGCTTGTCAATCAAAGCCCGTTCTGCTCAGTAGGGGTTTGAAATTGCGCAGTAAATATGCGCATGCATCTATCGACTTAAGTCGAAATTCAGCGAGGAAACAATGATGCGCAAGCTAGCTTTGGCCATTGCCGCGATCGTCCCGATGCTCGGTCATGCCGCGTCGGCTGAGGACACCGTCAAGATCGGCTATATCGATCCGCTCTCCGGCGGCGGAGCCAGCGTCGGCGAGGGTGGTTTGAAGACATTCCAGTATCTGGCCGACGAGCTCAACGCCAAGGGCGGCATCCTCGGCCACAAGGTCGAGATCGTGCCGCTCGACAACAAGACCAACCCGCAGGAGAGCCTGGTGCAGGCCCAGAAGGCGATCGACGCCGGGGTTCACTACATCACCCAGGGCAACGGCTCGTCCGTCGGCGCGGCGCTGTCGGATTTCGTCACCAAGAACAACACGCGCAATCCTGGCAAGGAAGTCCTGTACTTCAACTATGCCGCCGTCGATCCGAGCCTGACCAACGAGAAGTGCAGCTACTGGCATTTCCGCTGGGATGCGAGCTCCGACATCAAGATGGAGGCGCTCACCAACTACATGAAGGACACCGCCTCGATCAAAAAGGTGTACCTGATCAACCAGGATTATTCGTTCGGCCAGTCGGTGCGGACCGACGCGCGCAAGATGCTCGGCGGCCAAGCGGCCTGACATCCAGATCGTCGGCGACGAGCTGCATCCGCTGCTGAAGGTCACGGACTTCTCGCCCTACATCGCCAAGATCAAGGCGTCCGGCGCTGACAGCGTCGTCACCGGCAACTGGGGTCAGGACATCGCGCTGCTGCTCAAGGCCGCCGCGGATGCCGGGCTGAAAGTCAACTGGTACACCTACTACGCCGGTGGCGCCGGTGGCCCCACCGCCATCAAGCAGACCGGTCTCGATCATCAGATCTTCCAGATCACCGAGGGCTTTGCCAACTCCGGCAACAGGACTGCGATGGACTTCGAGAAGGCGTTCCGCGCCAAGGTCAACCTGTCGCTGTGGTATCCGCGTGCGGTCAACGAGATGCGGATGTTCAAGGCTGCGGCCGAAAAGGCCAATTCGATCGACCCCGTGAAGGTGGCGGCGGCGCTGGAGGATCTGAAGTTCGAGGTCCTCGATGGCGGCAACGGCATCATGCGCAAGGACGATCACCAGTTCTTCCAGCCGATCTACATCTCATCCTTCGGCAAGCTGACCGAGAGTGAGCCGTTCGACGAGGAGAGCACCGGCTGGGGCTGGCACCTGGTCTCGAAGGTCGATACGCCGCAGGCCATGGTCTCCACGACCTGCAAGATGACGCGGCCGTAATCTCTAAGCATGTCGCCTTCCCACAAGCCGTTATGGTTGGCGGGAAGGCGGCGGCCGGAATGCTTTTGACCGGTCGGACGATGTTCGCCAGGGCCATCGGGCCCCGGATATCCATGAGTGCGCTGTGCTTGAACTCATCGTCATTTCGACCCTGAACGGTGTGCTGTTCGGCATGCTGCTGTTCCTGCTGTCGAGCGGGCTGACCGTCATCTTCAGCATGATGGGCGTGCTCAACTTCGCCCATGCCAGCTTCTACATGCTCGGCGCCTTCTTCGGCTTTCAGCTCACGAAGTGGATCGGCTTCTGGCCGGCGCTCGTGCTGGCGCCGCTGCTGGTGGGCGCCATCGGCATGGCGGTGGAGCGCTATGGCCTGCGCAATACCCATAAGCACGGCCATGTCGCGGAATTGCTGCTGACGTTTGGTCTGGCCTTTGCGATCGAGGAGATCGTGTCGATGATCTGGGGCAAGAGCCCGCTCGACTATCGCGTGCCGGCGCTGCTCGACTTCCCGGCCTTCACGATCTTCTCGACCAACTATCCCGCCTACAAGATCTTCATGCTGGCGGTCTCGGTCGCGATCTTCGTGGCGCTGCTGCTCGTGCTCAAGCGCACCCGGGTCGGGCTCATCGTCCAGGCGGCGCTGACGCATCCCACATGGTGGGCCATCTCGGCCACAATGTCGGGCGCGTGTTCATGGCGGTGTTCGGGGTCGGCAGTGCGCTGGCCGGACTCGCCGGCGTCATCGCCGGCCCCGCTTTGGTGACGCAGTCGGACATGGCCGCTTCGCTCGGGCCCATCCTGTTCGTGGTCATCGTATTCGGCGGCCTCGGCTCTCTGCCGGGCGCCTTCATCGCCTCGCTCGTCATCGGACTGGTGCAGACCTTCGCGGTGGCGCTCGAATGGCTCGCTGGCCAGCGCGTTCGGGCCACTCGATCCGTCTCGGGACCATCGGTCCTCACCGACATCTGGAACGTCACGATCGCCCAGGTCGCGCCGATCCTGCCCTATGTGCTGCTGGTGCTGATTCTGATCGTTCGCCCCCTGGGCCTGATGGGGACGCGCGAGTCATGACGACTGCAACGAGTTCGACGTTGAACGTGACAGGCAAGCCCGCCGGCGGAAATTTGCAATTCTACGGCGTCTGGCTGATCGGCGCGATCGCGCTGATCGTGCTGCCGCTGATCTTCTCCTCCGGCGGCTCGCTGACGTCGTTCAGCCTGATCGGCATCGCGATCGTCTTCGCGCTCTCCTACAACATCCTGCTCGGCCAGACCGGCCTGTTGTCGTTCGGGCACGCCGTTCACTACGGCCTCGGCGGCTTCCTGCGGCCTGCCACATGATGAATGCGGTCGTCGTCGCATGACTGGCCGATCCCGCTTCCGTTCATTCCGCTGTTCGGCGGCATCGGCGGCCTTGGCTTCGCGATGATCATCGGCTGGGTCATGACCAAGCGCGCCGGCACCGTGTTCGCGATGATCTCGCTCGGCATCGGCGAACTGGTGGCGTCCTCGTCGCTGATCCTGCGCTAGCGTGTTCGGCGGCGAGGCCGGCATCACCACCGACCGCACCGCACTGCCGCAGATGTTCGGCTGGACGTTCGGGCCGCAGCTTCAGGTCTATTATCTGATCGCGTTCTGGCTGATGCTGTCGGCCATTGCGATGTACGCGCTGACCCGAACGCCGCTCGGGCGGATCAGCAACGCGGTCCGCGACAATCCCGAGCGCGTCGAGTTCATCGGCTACGATCCGCACGTCGTCCGCTATCTCGCTTATTGCTTTGCCGGGTTTTTCGCCGGCATCGCCGGCGGTCTCGCCGCGATCAATTTCGAGATCGCAAACTCCGCCTATCTCGGCGCGATCGCAGTCGGGCCTCGTGCTGTTCGCGACCTTCATCGGCGGCACCGCCTATTTCTTCGGCCCGATCCTCGGCGCGATCCTGGTCACTTATCTGCAACTCGGGCTGACCAACCTCACGACGGTCTGGCAGCTCTATTTCGGCATCATCTTCATCGGCATCGTGATGTTCGCGCCGGGCGGCATTGCCGGCCTCTTGATGATGCATCGGCCGCTGATCCGCGCCGGGACGCTGTGGACGGTGATCCCGTCCTATCTCGTCGCGATCGTGCCGACGATTGCGCTCGCCTGCGGCGTGATCCTCGACGATCGAGACGATCGCGCGCTATTCCGAGCGAGGGCGACGCAAGTCATCAACCTGTTCGGCATTGCCTTCAATCCGACATCGCCCGTGACATGGATCGCGGCGGCCGTTCTCGTCGTCGGCGGCTTCTTCGTCGCGCGGCTGACCTGGCGGCGGATTGCCGAGGCCTGGGACCGGGCTGCCACGGTTGCGCGTGACCGGGGATATCTGGCATGACCGCAGCCATCGAAGTCCGCGCCGTCGAAAAACGCTTCGGCAATGTCGGCATCATCCGCGACCTCAATTTCAGCGTCGCGCAAGGCGAGCGCCATGCCATCATCGGCCCGAACGGTGCCGGCAAGTCGACGACGTTCAATCTGATCAGCGGTCACATCGCGCCGACCTCGGGCGAGATGAGGCTGAACGGTGATCTGATCTCCGGCCTTGCGGCCGTTCGAAATCAACCGGCGCGGCCTGTCGCGCTCGTTCCAGGTCACCAATGTGTTCGCCCGCATGACGGTCTGGGAGAACATCCGCTGCGCCGTGCTGTGGGCGACCGGTCACCGCTACGCCTTCTGGAAGAACGTCGACAACCTGCCCGAGGTTCGCGAGCGCACGGCCCAGATCCTCGACGACATCCATCTGACGCATCGGCGCGATGTGCCGGCGGGCCTCCTGACCTATGCGGAGCAGCGCGAGCTGGAGATCGGCATCACCATCGCGAGCGGCGCCACCGTCGTCATGCTCGACGAGCCAACCGCCGGCATGAGCCACGCCGAAACCGACCGCGCGGTGTCGCTGATCCGGCGATTGACCGAGGGCAAGACGCTGGTGATCGTCGAGCACGACATGAGCGTCGTGTTCGGCCTCGCCGACCGCATCTCGGTCTTGGTTTACGGTCACATCATCGCATCGGGCACGCCGGAAGAGATCCGCGCGCGATCCGAAGGTCAAGGAAGCCTATCTCGGCGAGGAAGCGCACTGATGCTCGAGGTCAGGAATCTTCACGCCTATTACGGCAAGAGCCACATCCTCCAGGGCGTCGATCTCGACGTCGGCGCCGGCGAGGTCGTGAGCCTGCTCGGCCGCAATGGCGTCGGCCGCTCCACCACGGTCAAGGCGATCATGGGCGAGGTCGCCCCGCAGGGCACGATCCGCTTCAAGGGCAAGGACATCGCTGGCCTGCCCAGCTACAAGATCGCCCACCTCGGGCTCGGCTATGTGCCCGAGCATCGCGACATCTTTCCGAGCCTGACGGTTCGGCAGAATCTGCTGCTCGGCATCAAGGATACGCGCCGTCCCGGCAAATGGCGGCTTCAGGACATGCTCGACATGTTCCCGAATCTTGCCGCGCGCGCCGATACGGCCGCCGGCGTGCTGTCCGGGGGCGAGAAGCAGATGCTCACGACGTGCCGGACGCTGATGGGCGATCCCGATCTGATCATGATCGACGAGCCGACCGAAGGTCTTGCGCCGCTGATCGTGCAGCAGGTCGGCGATCTCATTGCGCGTATCGCGCAGGCTGGCGTCGCCATTCTTCTCGTCGAGCAGAAGCTGTCGATCGCGTTGCGGATCTCGAAACGCGTCTACATCATGGGACACGGCCGCGTCGTGTTCGAGGGCACGCCGGACGAGCTCAAGGCCAATGCCGCCGTGCGGCAGGAATGGCTCGAGGTCTGACGCCGCCTTGCGCGCCTGTGCTGCTCCATAGGATCGCTTCCCTCCAGCCACAGTGAAGAATGATGACACCGACTGGCCCCCTCGGCGGCATTCGCGTTCTCGATCTGACGAGCGTGTTGTTCGGTCCCTACGCCGCGCAAATGCTCGGTGACTGGGGCGCCGATGTCATCAAGATCGAGCCGCCATCGGGCGACACCTGGCGTTACACCGGCGTGTTTCGAAACCGCGGCATGAGCGGCCAGTTCATGGCGGTCAACCGCAACAAGCGCAGCCTCGCGCTCGATCTCAAGCATCCCGACGGCAAGGCGGCGCTGGCCAAGCTGATCCCGACGGTCGATGCGCTCGTCACCAATGTGCGGCCGGCCGCAATGGCGCGGCTCGGCTTCGGCTACGACGCTTGCGCGAAGCTCAACCCGCGGCTGATCTATGCCGCGGCGACCGGCTTTGGCCAGGACGGGCCCTGGGCGGCGCGCCCCGCCTTCGACGAGATCATCCAGGCCGCCTCGGGCCTTGCGTCATCGATCGGATCGGACGAGGAGCCGGAATTCATCCCGAGCCTGGTCGGGGACAAGATCTGCGCGCTGGCGATGGTCGGTGCGGTGTCCGCCGCCTTGTTCCGGCGCGAGCGCACGGGCGAGGGCCAAATGGTCGAAGTGCCGATGCTGGAAACGATCGCGGGCTTCAACAGCATCGAGATGCTGGGCGGGCACGCCTTCGATCCGCCGATCGGCCCGACCGGCTACAAGCGCATGAAAAACCGGCGTCCAGTGAAGACCAGGGACGGCTGGCTGACGATGCTGCCCTATTCCGGGGACAATTGGTGTGCCTTCTTCGAGGCCGTGGGCCGCCCTGAATTGAGCGACGAGCTCGGTGTGCGCGATCCCGTGCTGCGCTCCCAGAACATCGACAAAATCTACGACCGCATGAGCGAGATCGGACCAACCCGCACCACCGCGGAGTGGGAGGAGCTGCTGCTGCGGCTCGACGTCCCGCACACCGCCTTCGCCCGGCTCACCGAGATCGGCGACCAGCCGCATCTCGCCGCAGTCGGGTTGTTTGCGGATATCGATCATCCGACCGAAGGGCGCATCCGGCAGGCTCGGCCCGCGACAAAATTCTCTGAAAGCCCGGCCGGCATCCATCGCATGCCGCCGCGCCTCGGCGAGCATTCGCGCGAGGTGCTGCGCGAATCCGGCATGAGCGACGCCGAAATCGAAAAGCTCGTTGCGAACAAGGCAGTTGGCGCACCGTAGGACGGACGCGCCAATCCGACTTCAGGCGTTATCGCTTGCCGCCGGCGGACGCCGTCATGGTTGCCGGTCCAAAGCTCCGCTGCCAGTACATCTCGATTTGCTGAACCAAGGTCTGCGGCAGTGGAACGTAGTTGAGCGTTTCGGCCTGCGTCTTTCCGCTCTCCAATGACCAGCGCATGAAGTCGATGGCAGCAGTCGACCTCTCCGGGGATTTCGGCTGCTTCGGCATCAACACGAATGTCGTGGCCGTGATCGGGTAGGCATCCTCGCCCGGCGCGTTGGTGAGAACGAGGTGGAAATCCTTGTCCGCCGTCCAGTCCGCGCGCGATGCGGCCGCCTGGAACGATGCGGCGTCGGGGACCACGAATTGACCGGCGCTGTTCTGCACCACGCCGAACGAGATCTTGTCGAGTCGTTGCAGCGCGTAGGCATATTCGAGGTAGCCGATCGAGCCGGGCACGAGGCTGACGAGCGAGGCGACGCCGTCATTGCCCCTTCCGCCGAGGCCGACCGGCCATTCGACGGCAGTGCCCTCGCCAACGTTCGTCTTCCATTGCGGGCTGACCTTGGAGAGATAGTTCGACCAGTTGAACGTCGTGCCGGAGCCGTCGATGCGATGCACGACGGTGATCGGCGCGTTCGGCAGCTTCATATCAGGATTGATGGCGCGAATGGCCGGATCGTTCCAGGTCTTGAGCTTGCCGAGATAGATGTTCGCGAGCACCTCGCCCGTGAAATGCATCTGGCCGGGCTTGACGCCGTCGATATTGACGACCGGAACGACGCCGCCGATCACGATCGGGAACTGGATCATGCCGAGCTTCTCCAGCTCCTTTGGATCGAGCGGCATGTCGGTCGCGCCGAAATCGACGGTAGCTTTCTTGATCAAGCCGACGCCGATGCTCGATCCCACCGCCTGATAGCTGACGGTGTTGCCGGTTTTCGCCTTGTAGGCGTCGATCCATTTCGCCATCACGGGCGAAACGAAGGTTGAGCCTGCGCCCGTGGTCTCGGCAGCGAAGCTTTGCGTCGCGACGACCAGCGCGGTGAGAACGATCGGGAGTCTGAGATGTTTCCTCATGCGCGCGAAGCTAACAGCACGCCCGACAAGGCTCTGTGGCTTACGTCACAATAAGTGTAATGTGGATCGGAACCATCTGGTTTGGCAGCAGCGTGATGCAGGCCCGGCGTGACCGAACGAACCTGCCCGGTTCAAGAACAGAGGTTGCGGCCAGACGCAATTCTCTGTGATTCCGGTCACACCCTGTCGGCTCGCCCGGACGACGGACATTCTGCCGCAGAGCCGGCCCGCCAGCTCCGGGCCAGCTTCAGCCCCGGGCCGCCCTTCCGCCCGCGCGGGCCCTCGTATATGAGAGATTTGTCCCCGGAACGGACCGAATATCGCCAGATATGGAACGGATGGTGGCTGCGATTTCTTAATCCAAAGATCGCAATCTGACGGATGATCGACGGAGTGCGGACAGGCAACCGGGGTATGGCATGAAAGACCGACTGACGACGGCGCAATCCAATGGAGCGATGCGGCGTTGGGGGCCTCGCGGAATTGTGATGTTCGCGGCAGTGGTCGCTCTGACCGCGGGCGCGATGGCGGCCAAGCAGCCGCGCCAGCCCCTCGAAGCGGTGGCGCAGCGCGAAGCGGGCGAGCCGATCATGGCGGTGGTGTCGATCAAGAGCCAGCAGGTCACCTTCTACGACGCTGACGGCTGGATCCTGCGCGCGCCGGTCTCGACGGGAACGACCGGACGCGAGACGCCCGCTGGCGTCTTCGCCGTCGTCGAGAAGGACAAGGACCACCACTCGAGCATGTATGACGATGCCTGGATGCCGAACATGCAGCGCATCACCTGGAACGGCATCGCACTGCATGGCGGACCGCTGCCGGGCTATGCCGCCTCGCATGGCTGCGTGCGAATGCCCTTCCCCTTCGCCGAGAGCCTGTTCGACAAGACCAATATCGGCATGCGGGTGATCATCTCGCCGAACGACGCCGCGCCGGTCGATTTCTCGCATCCCTCGCTGTTCGTGCCGGGCAAGCAGGCCATTGCGGCGGCACCGGGCCGTGCCGACAAGCTCTCCGCCGAGGCGGAGGAGGCCATCCAGGTAGCCGACGAAGCGAAGAAAGCCGCGGCAGCGGCAGCCAAAGAGGCGCAATCGCTCCCGGCTTCGCTGCGCAAGCTGGAGCAGCAGAAGGCCCGCGCCGACGCCGAGAACGCCTATGCCGACAAGTTGCTTGCGAATGCCAGGAACGACCAGGCCAGGGCAAAGGCCGACGAGCTGAAACAGAAG
The DNA here is from genome assembly GCA_963819355.1 of uncultured Alphaproteobacteria bacterium. Taxonomy (GTDB): domain Bacteria; phylum Pseudomonadota; class Alphaproteobacteria; order Rhizobiales; family Xanthobacteraceae; genus Bradyrhizobium. The sequence continues at coordinate 75,400 of CAWFVZ010000011.1, forward strand.
GCCGCCGCCAAGGCCGCGGATGCGGCAACCCAACTCGACGCCGCCAAGGCTGCCGCGCAGCCCAAGCGCGACGCGGTTGCCGCCACCAAGGACGCTGCCAAGGCGGCTGCGGCCAGGAAGGCCGATGCGGTCAAGGCTGCGACCGACGCAAAGCTCGCGCTCGAGCCGGTCTCGGTCTACATCAGCCGCGCAACGCAGAAGCTCTACGTGCGGCGGAACACGCACAAGCCGGCGCCGGACGGCGGTGGCGAGGTGTTCGACACCAGCATCGAGGTTCCCGTCGCCATCCGCAATCCCGACCAGCCGCTCGGCACGCACGTCTTCACGGCGATGGCGAAGAACGATTCGGGCCTGCGCTGGAGCGTGGTCAGTATTGACGAGGGCGACAACGCCAAGGACGCGCTCGACCGCGTCACCATCCCGCAGGAGATCATCGATCGCATCGGGCCGACCGCATTGCCGCGCTCGTCGATCATCATCTCGGATGAGCCGCTGAGCGCCGAGACCAACTACCGCACCGAATTCGTCGCGGTCTTGAGCAACCAGCCCCAGGGCGGCTTCATTACCCGCAAGCCGACCGCACCTCCGATGGAAATTGCCAGCGACGATGGCTGGGGCAATGGCGGCAACGGCTTCGGCGGCAACGGTTTCGGCTTCTTCTTCCAGCCGCGCGATCCCAACCCGCAACCGGTCAATCCGCGCCGGCGCGGCGGCCAGTACCAGTACTATCAATCGACGCAGCCGATGCAGCGGAGCTTCTGGTAAGCGCGGGAGGCTGCGTAGCGGCTCCCGCCGCTACTGCCGGGCCGTGATCACCAGAGCCTGAATCTTGGCCTCGACCGGCCCCGATCCGTGGCGTTTTCGGATCGCCTCGGCAACGGCATCGGTCGCGGCCTCGAGCCTGCTCGCATCCCTGGCTTCGATCTCGCCGCGCAGCGGCGTTCCCTGGCAGTACGCGATCGCCACGTACTCGGCCGTAGGGCCGCGGCTCATCGCTGTCAGCGTTTCGATCGATATGTCCTTGAAGCCCGCGCGTTCGAGATCGGCCTTGATAACGGCCTTGTCGTGATAGCCGTGCGGCGTCCGCGCCATGAACAGCGGCGGATTGTCGGGAAACATCTTGCCGAGCGCGACGGTCGCGTCATCCGCGAACACATTGTCCTCGATACGGTCCCAGACGCTGAACAGGTAGGTGCCGTTCGGCTTCAGCACCCGCTTGGTTTCCGCGTAGCCTTTGCTGCGATCCGGAAAGAACATGGCGCCGAACTGGCAGCAGACGACGTCGAACGCGGCGTTGTCGAAGGGCAGCGTCAACGCATCCGCCTGACGCCAGGTCATGCGGGGATCTTCACCCTGACGCTGCTTCGCGACGGCGAGCATCGGTTCGTTGAGGTCGGTCGCGACATAGCGGACGCCGGGAGGCAGCTGAGCCGCCACGGCCCGCGTGACGGCGCCGGTGCCGGCAGCGATCTCGAGCAGGTCCGAGGGCGACAGCGCAGCGATGCGCCTGGCAAGGTCGTCGGCATAGACGGAGAAGATCAGCGGTACCAGATATTCGTCGTAGAGCTTTGGAACAGAGCCGGCGAAAACCTTGTCAGTGCTGGACATGCATGCCTCTCTGAAGGTTCAGCTGTCACGGTCAAAGTAGCACGGATCGACGGCCCTGGAACGGGCATGGTGCCAGCTCCAAAACCCCTTCGTCGTCCGATCGGCGGATGAAAGCGCTTCCGTGACCGTCTCTGCCGGTGGCACAATCGGGATCAGTTCAACGATCATTTGGCCGGACCATGCTTTTTCTGGATCACATCACAGTCGCAGCCAACAGCCTCGCCGAAGGCGTCGCCTACGTGGAGCAGGCAATCGGAGTACCGATGTCCGGCGGCGGCGCGCATCCGCTGATGGCGACGCACAACAAGTTTCTCCGGCTGGGAGAGGCGCTGTTCCTCGAGGTCATTGCGCCAGATCCAGGGGGCCGGGTGAGCCGGCCGCGCTGGTTCGCGCTGGACGATCCGCGAACTTCTGATGCGCTCTCGCGTTCGCCGAAGCTGATGGTCTGGGTCGCCCGCACTTCGGATATCGCGGCATCGCTGTCGGCGATGCCTCAGGCGGCGCGCCCCGCGATCACGGTGACGCGCGGCGACCTCGCATGGCTCATCTCTGTCCCGCCGGACGGCTCCATGCCGTTCGACGGCGCATTCCCGACGTTGATTCAATGGCCGCAAGGCGTGCACCCGGCGGCACGTCTCCCTGATCTCGGCTGCTCGCTGGTCGAACTCGAAGTCCGGCATCCCGACGCAGGCTTGATCCAGTCGTCATTGCAGGGATTCCTGGACGATTCCAGGATCAGCTTCCGAACCGATGCGACGCCTTCACTCAAGGCGGTGATCCGGACGCCGTCCGGCGACCGGCTGGTGAACTGAGCTGCGCTCGTGGCGATTGCAGCGAAGCGCGATGAATCTCAAATATCGTCACGGCCTTCGCCAGGGCTGCGGCGCGATTTGAGGCGCTCTCCAGGCTGCCGATTCGCGTCTGCACTGGCCCCCAGATTCACATTGCAACCGCTAGTCATTCCCTCTAATTGTCTTGGACGAATGACCAAATAAAATGGTCGCGCGCCGAAGGGCGATCGAGGAGGAAGCGCAGCATGTCGCAGGACGGATTTGGGCTGGCGGGTGTGATCGGCATGCCGGTCGCGCATTCGCGCTCGCCGGTCATTCACAATTATTGGCTGAAGGCGCATGGCATCCGCGGCACTTACGTGCCGCTCGCGGTCAAGCCTGAGCGGCTCGAGGATGCGCTCGACGGTCTGATCGCGCTCGGGTTCCGCGGCTGCAACGTCACCATGCCGCACAAGCAGACGGCGATGCCGATGCTCGACCGCGTCAACGAGACGGCAAAACGCATCGGCGCCGTCAACACCATCGTCGTCGAGGCGGACGGCACGCTGTCCGGCTTCAACAATGACGGTAACGGCTTCGTGCAGAGCCTGCGCGATGCCAAGGCGGACTGGCGCGGCGATGCAGGACCGATCCTGCTGCTGGGGGCGGGCGGCGCCTCGCGCGCGGTCGTCGTGGCGCTGCTCGAGAACGGCGCGCGCGAGATTCGCATCGCCAACCGCACGGCCGAGAAGGCGCAGGCGATCGCCAAGGAATTCGGCTCCGCCGTCAGCACCGTCGCGTGGGACGACCGCGCTGCGGCGCTCAGCGATGTCGCGCTGCTCGTCAACTGCACCGATCGCGGCATGGTCGGCAAAAGTGCGCTCGAGATCGACCTGTCGCGGTTGAAGCCCGCGACGCTCACCGCCGATCTCATCTATACGCCGATGGAGACGCCATTCCTGACTGACGCCCGTGCGCGCGGCTGTGTCACCGTGAACGGGCTCGGTCTGCTGCTCAACCAGGCGCGGCTCGCTTTCAAGGCCTGGTTCGGTGTGATGCCGGATGTGACGCCCGAGCTGATCAAGGCCATCGAGGCCACGTTCTGACACCCGCGGGGAGCTTTTCGCCATGACCTTGCCGGCGTGCCCCAAGATCGATTGCCACATCCATGCGATCGATCCCGTCCGTTTTCCGTATGGTGCCGACACGCCGTACCGGCCGAGCGGGCAGGAGATCGCGCCAGCGGCCCAGCTCATCCACGTGTTCGACGTCTTTGATGTCCGCCACGCGCTCGTGGTCGCCACCAACACCGGCTATGGCAGCGACAGCCGCATCCTGCTGGACACGCTGAGGCAGGGCGGCGGCCGCTTCAAGGGCGTCGCCGTGGTCGAGAACGACGTCGACATCGAGGAGCTCGAACGATTGAAGGCGGCCGGCGTGATCGGCGTCGCCTTCAACGTGCCGTTCCACGGCGCCGACTATTACCTCAAGACAGCGCCGCTGCTGGAGAAGCTGACGAGCCTCGGCCTGTTTCTCCAGGTTCAGGTCGAGAACGATCAACTGCTTGACTTGCTGCCGCTGATCGAAAAATCGAATGTCCGCCTGGTGTTCGACCATTGCGGGCGGCCCTCGGTCGCGCAGGGGGTGAGCGGCAAAGCCTTCCAGGCGCTGCTCGCGATCGGCCGCGAGCGTGACGCGCATGTCAAACTGTCCGGCTATTACAAATTCTCTCGGCAGCCACATCCCTACGAGGACACCTGGCCGTTCATCGCTGCGCTGGTCGACGCCTTCACGCTCGATCGCTGCGTCTGGGGATCGGACTATCCGTTCCTGCGCGCAACCGAAAGGCTCGATTACGGGCCGTTGCTCGCGGTGCTGACAAGGCTGTTTCCGGACGCGAGCGATCAGCATCGTCTGCTGTGGCGAACCCCGGCAAAACTGCTCGGCTTCGACGGATCATAACAAGAAAGCAAAGGGGAGGATGACATCATGAGGCATCTCGCAGGGACGCTCGCCATCGCTGTCGCGGCATCGCTCTCGACCGGCCCGGCCGGCGCGCAGAGCACGGTCTACATCCCCGACGTTATCGAGCTGTCGGGCCCCGGCGCCGTCTCCGGCACCAACTGGCGCGACGGCGTCGCGCTCGCGGTCGACGAGATCAACGCCGCCGGCGGCATTCTTGGCCGCAAGATCCAGACCGAGCATCTGGACACCCAGAGCAACCCCGGCATCTCGCGCGCGCAGGTGCAGAAGGTGTTGGACAAGGACCCCTACGTCGTGCTCGGGCCGATCTATTCCGGCTCGGTCAAGGTCAATATGGCGCTGACGCAACAAGCCGAGATCCCGCAGATCGTCGGCGCCGAGGCGGCTGACATCACCACGCAGGGCAATCCGTGGGTGTTCCGCACCGCCTTCGGCCAGCAATTCTCCATGCCGAAGATCGCCAATTATCTGCACGACAAGCTCAAGGTGACGAATGTTGCGGTGGTCTGGGTCAACAATGATTTCGGCAAGGGCGGCCACGACAATTTTGTGAAGGAGATGAAGGCGCGCCACATCGAAATCGCAGCCGATATCTCCACCGAGCAGGGCCAGGTCGATTTCGGCTCCGACGTCATCAAGCTGAAGAGCGCCAAGGCCGACGCCGTCTTCGTCTACACCAACGAGGAGGAGAGCGCCCGATTCCTGATCGAGGCGAAGCGGCAGGGGCTCTCGACGCCGCTGTTCGGCGAGACCACGCTGCTCAGCCAGAAGGTGGTCGAGCTCGCCGGCCCCGCCGCCAACGGCGTGCGTGGCCATGTCGGCCTGAGCGCCGACGCGCCGATTCCCGCGATCGAGGCGTTCACGAAAAAATTCAGCGAGCGCTTCAAGTACCGTCCCGATCATAACGGCATCAAGGGCTACACCGCGGTCTATCTCGTCAAATACGTCACCGAGAAGATCGGCAAGTTCGACAGCAAGGCCTTTGGCGCGGCGATGAAGGGCCTGACGCTGACGCCCGACAAGGCGCCTGGCATGCTGATGGAGGCAAGCTGGGACCAGAACGGCGACATCGACCGCGCCAGCTTCCTGGCCGAGATCGTCGACGGCAAGCAGAAGATCGTCGAGACGCTGCCGAAGCTGAACGGCGGCAAGAGGGAGTGAGGGGGGCGTTAAATCATGCGTCCGGAAAAGCGCGAAGCGGTTTTCCGGAAAGATCATGCTCAAACAATAACCTAAAGCGCGATGATTGATTTTCATCTTGATCTCATCGCGCTTTCGGGCTTCTCCTCGCTCAGCCCCAACGCGCGGCCAATCAGGTAGTCGAGCGAGACGCGCCCGGGCCCCAGGCCATGATGCCGAGCGCCATCGCCGCCCAGGTGATGTGCATCGGCCAGCCGTCAGGCACGGTCAGTTCGACGATGACGGTCATGAACAGCAGCCCAAGCCCGGCGAAGCGCGTGCCGAGGCCGAGGACGAGCAGGACGGAAACATGATCTCGCCGCAGCCCGAGAGGAACGCCATCACGGCCGGCGCCGGATAGTGATAGGGGCCGCCCGGCAGATGCAGCATGAATTCGTCGGTGAACAGCGTCACCGCGGTGTCGTTGAGCTTCAGGAAGCCGGCCCATTTGAGAATGCCGGACTGCCAGAACGGCACGGCCAGCGCGAAGCGCAGCACAAGTTGAACCAGCGACGGCGCCGCAATCGGTCTGCACCAGATGCGATCGGCCTTGTCGACGAGCAGCGCGAGCGGCGGAAGCGATTGCTGCTGCCGACAGTGCGTTGGTCGCATGATCATCATGCGTCTCCGCAAGCGATCGACGTGAATGCGCCGGCCTCGATCAGGCCGGCGATGTCGCGGCGATGTCGAAGTCGGATGATGCGCTCCAGCGCGAGCGCCGCGGCGCTCGCCGAGCGGCTGGCCGGCCATCAGCGCCGACAGGAACACCGCGCCGCCCGGCGGCAGGCGGCGGACGACGACTTCGAATTCCGGCCGCGTGATCAGCGCGTCTTCCGGCTCGCCGATGCGTCGATCTGCGCGATCGGCCCGCTCGTCGCGGTTGGCGGCGAAAATCGTCACGGCCGCAGAATGGCGACCGCACGACGCGCGTCGCCGGATGGGGCGTGAAGACGAGCATCTGCCAGACGTTCGGCGGGACGCGGCGAGCAGGTCCGGCGCCAGCGGCGCCGCGTCGGCGGCGTGATAGGCGTCGAGCCAGGCGCGCTCGATGCGAGCCACATCCGCAAGCCAGGGCATGTGGCCGCGCATAATCGTAATGCGCGATGAAGGCGGGAAAGTCGCGGCCATATTCGAACAGCAGCGGCGAACTCGGCGGCGTCTCGCGAACATGAAAGCGCGCCATCGCGCGGAAGAACTCGACGCCGGTGATGCGCTGCACGGCCGGATAGATCGCGGCGAGCGCATCGATCAGGCTCACCGTGACGTTGTTGCGATAGACGTCGTAGCGCTTCGCCGCCGCCTTGCCGTTCGCCGGTCCACGACAAGCGCGGGCGTCGCGCGCCGGGATCGAGCAGCGGTCGTGCGAAAAGGCCGCGTCGAATAGTCCGCCCGCCAGCGGGTTCGGAAACGGTCAGGCCGCATGGCGGTGCCTCGCGTCAAGGCCGGCGCGATCGAGAATGGCTTGCGCGGCGGCCGCTTCCGCCTGCAGGACGCGGCCAATCCGGGAATCTCGCCGTCCCATTCGATCAGTGTCGGGATCGCGCCGCGCCGCGCGACGACGATTTCGAACAGCTTCCAGACCGCGTCGGCGACCGGCCCGTCATGGCTGTCGATCAGCAGCAGGCCGTCTTCGTCGTCCGTCTGCTCCGCGTGCCCGGCGAGATGGATTTCGTCCGACGTCGCGAGCGGGAAATCGGCGAGATAGTCGAGCGCCGGAGAATCCGTGATTGGTCGCGGAGACGAAGACATTGTTGACGTCGAGCAGCAGGCCGCAGCCGGCGCGCTCGCACGACAGCGCGGATGAAATCGGTCTCGCTCATCGTCGACTCCCGGAAAGCGACATAGGTCGACGGATTTTCGAGCAGCAGCGGACGGCCGATCGCCTCCTGCACCTCGTCGATGTGATCGCAGACGGTCGCGAGCGTCGCCTCGGTATAGGGCAGCGGCAGGAGATCGTTGAAAAAGGTGTTGCTCGTGCGTCGACCAGGCGAGATGTTCGGAGACCAGCGCCGGCTCGATAGCGCTGCGACGAGCGCGCGGAAGCGCGCCAGATGCGCCTTGTCGAGCGGCTGGGGCCCGCCGATCGACATGCAGACGCCGTGCAGCGAAAGGGGATGGTCGCGACGGATCGCCTCGAGCGCGCGATGCGGCGGGCCGCCCGCGCCCATGTAGTTCTCGGCGTGAACCTCGAAGAAGCCGCGAGGCTTGCGGGCCATCGCAAGAATGGCCGGCAGATGCTCGGGCTTGAAGCTTGTGCCGGCGAGGCCGCGCGATGGAGTACGCCGGAAAGCGGGGCGGCGACGGCATGTTCCAGCGGCGGACTTGACAGTCGAAATCATGTCGTCATCTCCGCCTCCTTTTCTGGCGTTGCAAGATCGTGTCGGCCGGACCGGCTTAGATCCGGCTTCAGCGAGCCGTGCTTGCCGTCCGGCAGGTCGATCGTGGTGCAGGTGCCGCCCGCGACGAACTTCCACGAATTGCCCTGGAAATCGGTGGTCGAGGTGCCCTGGCAGGTCGTGCCGGGGCCGGCGGCGCAATCGTTCATGGCCCTTCAGGGCGACGCCGAAGCACTTCTCCTTCTTGGCGGCCATGGCGGCGTCGACCTCTGCCTTGGACAGAGGGGCGGCGGCGGCGAGGGTCGCGAGGGCGGTCGAGAGGGCGCCGGCGAGAGCGAGCGACGTGGCGACATGTTTGGCAGACATCGAGTTCTCCTTTTCAAGATTGCCTCGCTTGGCAAAGCGAAGGCGCACTGTCCCGTTCGTCCCGCTGGCGGCCCGCGTTACCAATCGGGCGGCTCACGAGTCTCGTGAGACGGTTGGGTGAGGCGCACGCACGGTGCGCTCGGCCGGAACTTAAGCGGCAAGTGCCGGCGCAAATCCAATGCCTGGGCGCTATCGAGACGTTAGCCGGAGGGCATTGGAGACGGCCGGCGATCCTTGCGAGCAGTAACGAAAGCGCCCGCGCGCCGTAGAGCTATCAAGCGACCAGTCACTGAGGGCGGAAGCCACGATGAAGGTCTTTCCCGGGCAGCAGCTTCAGGCGATCGCCAGATTGACGGTCAGCATTCGCCTGGCGGTCTCGGCGCTGGTGCTCACCGCGATTCTGCTCACGGCGGCCTTTTCCAGTCTGGTGTGGTGGCGCACGGCGGAGGCGACCAGCCGGCAGCTTGCCTCCACCATCAACGAGCAGATCGTGGCTGCGGTCCGAAAGGAGGTCGCGGCCATCGTCGATGAGGCCCGCGCCGCCCACACCGCCATTCGGACCCTGTTCCTCCAGAACGTGCTCGACACCCGCGAGGCCGACAAGCGCGAATTCGTGTTCCTGTCGCAACTGCAATCGCAGGCGACGATCTCCTGGGTCGCGTTCGGCTGGCCCGACGGCTCGTTCTTCGCCGCGCACAAGCTTGGCGACCGGCGCCTGGAGATGATGGAGATTTCCCTGACCGACCACGCCGGCCAGCGCCGCGTCGACGAGTACGATGTGGTGCCTGGCGATATCGAATTCGCCAATCGCCGTTTCGAGCCGACGGGTTTCCACGTCGCCGACCAGGCCTGGTTCAAGACCGGGCTCACGGCGGACGATCCGCAATGGTTTCGCGTCATGGAGCATCCGACCGGCGAGCGGCCGTCGATCGCCTTTTCAGGACCGATCGACGTCTACCAGGAGCGCCAGGGCGTGCTCGCCGTCATCATCGAATACACGCGGCTCGCTCGCTTCCTGTCGCAGCTCGAGGTCGGTCGCACGGGCACCGCCTTCATCCTCGACAGCAATGGCGAACTCGTCGCAGCACCCGACCGGGACGCCGACGAGCTGCACGTTGCGCGTGGCGACAGCAAGATGCTGCCGCTGGCGCGGACGGCGCTCGCGCAGGCGGGTGGCAATGATCGTCCTGAATCCTGGCGCAGCCGGCTGGTGTCGGGCGGGGCCGCCTACGAGGTCGCGATCGCGCCGCTGCCGTTTCCCGGCTGGCGGCTCGCGACCGTCATCCCGGAAGCGGAGTTTTTGGGCCCGGTCGAGACTACGCTGCGGCGTCTGATCGCTGGTCTTGCCGTCGGCGCCGTGCTTGCCGCGCTGGCCTCGGCGATGCTGGCACGCTCGGTGATCGCCGCGCCGCTGTCGCGCGTGGTAGGCGAGATCCGTCATGTCGAGAACTTTGCCCTGGAGCAGGTGCGGCGTCACCCGTCGCGTCTCCGCGAGATCGCGAGCCTGTCGGGCGCGATCGCCGAAATGGCGGCGGGGCTCTCCGCGTTCCGCAAATTCATCCCGGCCGATCTCGTCCGTTCGTTGTTGCGGCAGGGCGTCGACGCCAAGCCGGGCGGCAGCATCCAGGAGCTCAGCGTGATGTTCATCGACATCGCCGGCTTCACGGGGCTGTCCGAGCGTCTCGGCGATCGTGTCGTGCCGCTGTTATCGTGCTATCTCGACGTCACGTCGGAGATCATCGTCGCTAACGGCGGGACCATCGACAAGTTCATCGGCGACGCCGTGATGGCGTTCTGGGGCGCGCCGCAGCCGCACGACGATCACGCGCTGCGCTGTTGTCGCGCGGCGCTCGCCTGTCGCCGCGCGATCGAACTGTCCGGCCTGGTCGATGATCTCGGCCAGCCGCTCCAGATCCGGATCGGCATCAATTCCGGCCGCATGCTGGTCGGCAATATCGGCTCCGAATTACGGCTGAACTACACGGTGATCGGCGATGCAGTGAACGTCGCGAGCCGGCTCGAAGGCGCCAACAAGTCGTTCGGCACAGGCATCCTGATCGGCGAGGCGACCGAACGACTGGCCCGTGGCGCCATCGTCACGCGCGAGATCGACAGCATCGCGGTCTATGGGCGGGAGGAGGGTTTTTCCGTCTACGAGCTGATCGGGCTTGCCGACGACGGTGAGCGACCCGGCTGGATCGCTCGCTACGAACAGGGACTGGCCAGCTATCGCACTCGACGCTTTGGTGCCGCGCTGATCGATTTCGAAGCGGTGCTCGCCGAGCGCGGTCGTGACCGGCCGGCCGAGCTGATGCGCGACCGCTGCCGGCAATTCGCCGAGGCAGCTCCAGACGACGCATGGCAGCCGGTTGCGGCGCTGAGTTCGAAATAGCGGATCAATTTGCCGGGCAAATTTTGCAGTGTCGCACCGCGCGGGTGCAGGCCGGCGGCCCCGTCACTTTCAGTGGCATCGCGGTCGATCAGACCCAGTTCGTGGATCCGCTCGTCGACGAGCTGACCAGCGGGCTCCAGCTCGACACGAAGGCGTGATGAGAGATGCTTTTTCTGATAAGCACCAAGACATGAAAACCACGCTGCTGAAATCCGAAGACTACACCCGCTCGCCCTGGAAGAACGGCGGCGGCATCTTTACCGATATCGCTGACGCCCATCGCGCTGGTTCCGCGGTGAAGGATTGGGACAGCCTGTTGTGGCGTTTCGCCGCCACGCCGATCGTGGCGCCCGGGCCGTTCTCCCATATGCCCGGCATCGACCGCCTGCAGATGGTGGTCGGCGGGCGCGGGCTGGTGCTGAAGGCACCGGGACAGGAGTTCGACGAGCGCGAGCCGTTCACCACCGTGCGCTTCACCGGCGAGCACGCGATCGTCACCGAACTCGAGGCCGGACCGGTCGAGGTCGTCAATTTGATGGCGCGGCGCGGTGCGGTGGAGATCGAGCTCCTGGCTCTGAGAGAGCCCGGTGAGCAGCGATTGTCCGCCGGCTCGCATCTGGTCTATGCGGCGCGCGGCGACTGCAGCATCCGTCTCGACGGCGCGGATTTTGCGATTTCGCACGAAAACACGTTGAAGGTCGAACTGACCGGGGCATCGACGCTCGCGCTTGTCTCGGGGCTGGCCGTGCTGGGATCTATCCAAATCGTAGGCTGATCGGCAATCCTGCCCACCAGAGCGATGCGCACAATCCGTGCAACTGGCCAGGTTGACGCCGTCGCGACGGAACACGATATGTCCGTGACGTAGACCGCCGTCGAGGGCAGACAAATGAACGCGCCGCCAAAGCATGAAATCAGTCCGTTCCGGCAGCGACGCCGTCGTCGACTGGCTCACCAACGGCACGCGCGACGAGCGCTTCATCGACAACATCTTCGCCGAGATGTGCATTCGCCTCCAGCAGGCCGGAATTCCCCTCAAGCGCTCGACGCTCCATGTGCTGATCCAGCACCCTCAGTGGTTGGGGGCCCGCTTCATATGGTGCGACGGAATGCGTGAGGCCGAGATCTCGCGGGTCGATTTCGATGTCAGGGAGCGTTCCGAATATATCGGCAGCGCCGCCAACGAAATGCAGGACGGCGCTCCTGAGGTGCGCGAGAATCTCGAGCAAGACCCGGCGCTCGGCCGCAAGCACGCTGCTCTATGACGAGATGAGGGCGAAAGGCCTGACCGACTATGTAGCCTGGCCGCTCTACCACACGCTCGGCAAGCGCCATCTCGTCACCTTCGCGACCGACCGCCGCGGCGGCTTCGACGACGCTCATATCGCCGCGCTGAAGAGATTGCTGCCGGTGCTGGCGCTGGTCAGCGAAATCCGCATCAAGAACCGCCTGGCGCGAACGCTGCTGGAGACCTATGTCGGCTCCCATGCCGGCGAGCTGATCCTGGCTGGCGCGACGCGGCGCGGCACCGGCACCACGGTGCGCGCCGCGATCATGATCTGCGATCTTAGAGATTTCACAAAGATCTCCGACAATTGGCCGCGCGACGACGTCATCGATCTCCTCAACGACTATTTCGACGCGATGTCCGCGCCGATCGCGCGCCACGGCGGCGAGATTCTGAAATTCATTGGCGACGGCCTGCTCGCCATCTTTCCGCTCAGCGAGCCCAACGCCTGCGCAAATCTGCTGCGTGCGGTGACCGAGGCCCGTCAGGCGATGGTGGCGCTGAACGAAAGAAACAGTGCGACCAGCCGTGCGCCTCTGAACTACGGCATCGGCGTCCATGTCGGCGACGTCATGTACGGCAATATTGGCTCGAAGGCCCGGCTCGACTTCACCGTGATAGGCCCCGCCGTCAACATGGCCTCGCGCCTCGAGGCCCTGACCAAGCAGCTGGGAAAAATGGTGCTGCTGTCGCGCGACTTTGCGGAGCTGGTGGAGCGGGAGTTCGAGCTCGAGCGGGTCGGTCAGCATGCCGTCCGCGGTTTCAGCGAGCCGATCGAGCTGTTTGCGTTTCATGGATGAGGGCAGGATTTAAAGGCTGCGTTGCTCGTGCGGAGTGATCGCGAGTGGGCGCGCGAGCCATTTGCAGAGCTTCGCGTGCTGTTGCCAAGGCCGGAACGTCCAACTACGCTCTCGTCTCAGGTCCGCCCAGATGGTCCATCGATCGGCCGCACGTTCATGCCCAAATTCCTTCGCATCGGCCTCCATCAATCGAACGTGTCCGGATACACCTCAAAAGCATGGTGCGTGCGGCGGGTCGGCTCGACGGTGTTCCTGAAGTGGGGCGCCGTGGAGGTTCAGGGCGCGGGAGCTAAACGCAAGGTTTACTGGACGCGTCTGCCGCAGGAGAAGACAATCCGCTGCGGCACGGCGCAGCGCGCCCAAGACTACACGAAATCCGCCATCGCGCGGCGGCGCAGCCATCGCTATGAACCGCTGACCGGAGCTATCGCGTTCGGACGCAAATCCGCCAACGGCAGCACCGACCTCAAGCAAGCGCTTGCCACGATCCTGGTCGTCGACATCGTCGGCTCCACGGCGAAAGCCGCGAAGCTTGGTGATGCGCGCTGGACCAAGGTGGTGAGCCTCTATTACGCGGCGGTCCGCAAGGAGCTGAAGAGTTCGCGCGGCAAGGAAGTCGTGACGACCGGCGACGGCGTGCTGGCGACCTTCAAGGCGCCGGCGGCCGGCATCAATTGCGCGACCGCGATCCAGAAGGCCGTGCGCACGCTCGGGCTCGATATCAGGGTGGGGCTACATGCGGGCGAGTACACGATGAGCGGCGGCGAGATGGTCGGTCTCGCCTTGCACATCGGCACCCGCATCGCAGCCAAAGCGCGCGCCGGCGAAGTCCTGGTCTCGAGCGCGGTGAAGGATTTGCTCGTGCCGCAGTCCACGATCTCCCTCAGGGATCACGGCAGCCACCAGCTCAAGGGCGTGCCGCAGCGATGGCGCCTGTACCGGGTGGAGGGGTGAGGGCACCTGCAACGCCAGATACCGGTTCGTCGTTCGCTCCGTCGTGGCTGCGCCACGCGGAAACCACTCCCTCCAATTCGCGGCGAACGCCGTCCACGACGCTGGCCCAGTCGCCTCGCTTTGGTTGCCTGAACAGCCTCATGGACCGATACCACGGGCTGTCGTTGCGATTGAGCAGCCAGCGCCAGTCCGGGTTGAAGGGCAACATCGTCCAGACCGGCGCGCCCAGCGCGCCGGCAAGGTGAACGACGCTGGTGTCGACCGCGATCACCAGATCGAGACAGCCAACCAGCGCTGCGGTTTCGCTGAAATCCGTCAGCTGTTCCGTCAGGTCGACGATATCGGGACGTTCGCCGAGGAAGGCCCGGTCCTGATCCCGGATGCCTTTTTGCAGGCTGACGAACTGGACGTCGCAATCCAGCAGAGGCGCAAGCGTGCGCAGTGCCATCGATCGATTGTGATCGTTGTTGTGCCCTGGATCCCCCGACCAGACAATACCGACGCGGAAGCGGTTGCGGGGGCCAAGCCGGTCTTCCCACGCCTGCACGCGCGCCGCGGGCGGCGCCGGAAGGTACGCTTCCGCGAACGGGATCGTATCGAGCCGCGTCCCGAACGCCAGCGGCAGGCTTCCAAGAGGACAGTGCAGGTCGAATGCCAGCGACGTCGCAGATGATCGGTTGATGCAATTTGCGACTCCAGTGATACCACCCAGAAGCTGCTGGATCGGTGGCTTGACCTCGAGGATGACTTGAGCCCCGAGCGCGGCCACGATGGGCACATAGCGGGCGAACTGAATTGAGTCGCCCAACGCCTCGTCGGCATGAAGCAATACGGTCTTGCCTTCGATCGGCTGGTCGCCAAGCCAAAGGGGCTGGGAATAACCGCGATCGACGAGGCCGAGAGACGCTTTCCAACGGGCCTCGCGTCCCAACCAGCCCCGCTCAAAATCTCCGGTCAGCATCTGAAGCAGCGCGAGATTCCAGATTGTCTGCGCGTTGCCCGGGTCGATCGCCAGCGATTTTTCAAAGGCCGCGAAAGCCTCATCCAGCAATTGCAGGCTCCACAACGCCCGCGCTTTCTCGTTAAGCGCTGCGGAAAAGTTCGGACGAAGTTCGAGCGCGCGATGGATGCTCGCGAATGCCTGCTCCATCCGGCCAAATCTTGCATGAAGCGTGCCAAGGTTCTTGTGCGTCTCCGCCTCGCCGGGGTTCAGTGCAATGGACCTCTCGAAGTCGGCCTGCGCTTGCTCGAACCGGCCCAGCCGCTGCAGGCAAAGGCCGCGTGTCTGATACAGAGGCGCGACATTTGGATTGAGCTTCGCGAATATGTTGAAGCATTCCACGGCTTCGGCATACCGGCCGAGATCAAACAGCAATTGGCCCTGTTTCGCCGCTTCCAGGCTTTGTTTCGCAGCCGCCAGATTTTGTGGCGCGGTCTTTTCGGATTGTTTGGCCGCTGCCCGGCGCTCTTGGCGATTCATAGACTGACCAGAAAGGAGATAACGTCAAATTGCCAACCGATTCCCGGTCACGCGAAGGAGGCGTCCGTCGCACGTGCCTTCTCGTTCCGTCAGTTCGCTGTGCGTGCGGGATCCACCGAGCGCGACCGTAACGTCTCGTCGAGGTAGTTTCTGGTGCGAAGCTGGTGTGAAGCTGGCGCGGCCTGAACGTTCCATGCCTTCATTCATCATGGCACGCGAGGCAGGCCGGTGCGGGCGAATATCGATCGGCTTCGTTGATTTTGCTGGACTTTCGTTCGGAATTGATCGCGTTTGGTGTGCTTTGCTGTGGTCGTCCCCTTGCGAAACTGGTGTGCGCCCGTCCGAAATTCAGACGGCCGGATGCTCCGAAGGAGCATCCGCTATCGGGTAAAAAGCGGAAATCGTCTGCTCAGGCGATCCATTCCGCTCGTGCTGCTTGAAAAAGCGCAAGCATTCCTGCCAAATCGAGTGCAGTCGAGGACGGCTCAGGCGTGGCGGGGACCGAATGAAGCGGGGGACGGAACGAATCTTTCGCGAAGCGGCCATCGAGCGGCTTTCGAATCCCGAACAGCTCGACCATGTCGTCGGCGTCACGCGCCCGTTCGATTGGATGGCCGCGGCCGCGCTGGCGCTGGGACTGGTCATGCTGGTTGCCTGGAGCGTGCTCGGCCGCATTCCAACCCGCGTGTCTGGCGATGGCATTTTGCTAAGCAGTGGGGGCCGCCTGATCGACGCCGTATCCGCGGTCAGCGGCAAATTGGCCTCGCTCGACGTCGGCATCGGCGATGCGGTCCGCCGCGATCAGGTGATCGCCCATATCGTCCAAACCGAGACCGAGCAACGGCTTCAGCAGGCAAGGGATGTCCTGCGCGAGCGCGAGCGCGAGCATGCCGAGCTCACCGGTGCAATCTCGCGGGAGATCGATGCCAAGCTTGCCAACTATGCGGCTCAGGAAGCAGGCCTCGCCAATGTGATCGCGGCTGCCGAGAAGCGCACCGCCTACCTCACGGATGAGGTGGCCAAGCTCGAGCCTGCCGCAGCGAGCGGAACTGTCACGCGCAGATATCTCGAAGACCGTCGCGTCGAACTCAACAATGCGCGGGAGCGCATCACCGACGCCACGAACGACATTCTCAAGCTCAACGCGCAGCGGCTGGATCTGCAAAGCCAGCGTGAGCGCGATCGCATGCTGTCGGAATTCAAGGTCAATGATTCCAGGCGGGCGGTTGAGCAGCTTGCGGCCGAGCTGGAACGCGGATCGCAAATTCTCAGCCCCGTCGACGGGCGTGTCGTCGAACTCAAGGTGTCCAGTGGCGCAGTGCTTGCCGTTGGTGCGCCGGTGATCGAAATCGAGATCGCGGGGCAGGTCCTGGAGGCAACCATCTACATGCCGCCGGACCGCGGCAAGACCATCAGGCCGGGGATGGAGGTTCGTGTCGAGCCGGTCACGATCAAGCGGGAAGAATACGGTGCGATTGTCGGCAATGTGGTGGCGGTCTCGGATTTCCCGGTAACGCCCCAGGGCATGCTGGCGGACCTGCACAACGATGCATTGGTCAAGCGCTTCTCCGGGGACGGCGCGCCTTATGCGGCCAAGGTGGCCCTGGAGCGCGATCCGTCAACCTTCAGCTTGTATCGCTGGACCTCCGGCAAGGGGCCGCCGGTCCTGCTCTCGAGCGGCACGCTGACCCACGCCGAGGTCACAACGCGCGAGCAGCGGCCGATCGATCTGGTGATCCCGCTGGCGAAGCGGCTGACCGGCATTGGCGGCTAGGATCGCCAGCGCATGACCGCGTCATCGCACCAAACCGACGACCAGCCGGGTTTGCTCGATCGCATCGGGGACCGGATCAGGCGCATGCGGCGGCGTTGGGTCACTCCCACGGTGTTTCAGATGGAAGCACTGGAATGCGGCGCGGCCTCGCTCGCGATGGTCCTGGCCTATCACGGTCTCTGGGTGCCGCTGGAAAAGCTGCGCGAAGCATGCGGCGTGTCCCGGGACGGCAGCAAGGCCAGCAACGTGCTGAAGGCCGCGCGGCAATTCGGACTGACGGCAAAGGGGTTCAGGAAGGAGCCGGCAACGCTGCATGAGCTGCCGATGCCATCGATCATCCACTGGAACTTCAACCATTTCGTGGTGCTCGAAAGGCTGGATGCGGATTGCGCCTATATCAACGACCCCTCGGTCGGGCGCCGCAAGGTCGGCCATGATGAGTTTGATGCTTCCTTCACCGGTGTCGTCCTGGCGATGGAGCCAGGACCCGAATTCAAGCCGGGCGGGCGCGAGCCGGATTTTTTTCCGCTGCTAAGACGGCGACTTTCGAATTCGTTGGGGGCGGTGCTGCTGTTGGTCGCGCTCAGCATGGCGCTCGTGGTGCCCACCATACTGGTTCCGACATTCGCAAAAATCTTTGTCGATGACGTGCTGATCAAGCATGTCGAGGGCTGGTTTACGCCCTTGCTGATCGGCATGGCGATGACAGCCTTGGCGCGGGCGCTGATGACAGCGTTTCAACAGTCGCTGCTCCTGCGCATCCAGACCAAGCTGACGGTGACGATGGTCAGCCAGTTGCTGTGGCACGTCCTGACCCTCCCAATGGAGTTCTTCACGCAGCGGCACTCAGGCGACCTCGCCAACCGGATAGCCGCCAGCGAGCAGATCGCGCAATTGCTTTCGAACGGGGTGGCCGCCAATGCCCTGAACCTGATCTCGGTCGTCTTCATCGCCGTCACGATGGCGTTCTACGATGGTCTCCTGGCCGCGATCAGCATCGCCATGGCTCTCCTCAATGTCCTCCTACTCAGGCTGGTCGCGCGTCAGCGCGAGGATCTCAACCGCAAGCTCACCATCGAACGTGCCAAGCTGAATGGAAGCACCATCGAGATCATCCGCACGATCGAGACGATCAAGGCCGGCGGCCTGGAAGACGACGCCTTCGCGCGCTGGGCGGGGTTTCAGGCCAAGGTCCTGAACGCCGAGCGCGATCTCGGCGTCTACTCCACCTTCCTCGACACCTGCCCGATCTTCCTGACCGGATTGACGATCGCGATCGTGTTGGGTGTGGGTGGCTTGCGGATCGTCGATGGCGCATTGACCATCGGTGGCCTTGTCGCCTTGCAGGCCCTGCTCGCCAGCCTGGTCGAGCCGATCAACGCGCTCGTGCAGCAGACCACGGCCTTCCTGGCCATCAAGGGCAATTTATTCCGGATCGAAGACGTCTTCAACTATCCCGGCCGTCCCCTGGTGCCGATTGAGCATGCACCCGCACACATGCCCGCAAAACTGTCGGGCCGGGTCGAGTTGAAGGACGTTTCGTTCGGCTATTCGGCACTCGAGCCGCCGCTGATCGAGGATTTCTCGCTGGTCGTCGAGCCCGGCTGCCGGGTGGCCCTGGTCGGCGCGTCGGGCAGCGGCAAATCCACCGTTGGACGGCTGGTCAGCGGCCTCTACCGGCCGTGGTCCGGCGACATCCGCATCGACGGCTGGTCGATGGCCGAGATTCCCCAGGAGATATTCACCAACTCGGTCGCGTATATCGATCAGGAAATCCTGCTGTTCGAAGGGACGGCTCGCGACAATCTCACGCTCTGGGACGATACCGTGCCCGAAGCCAGCCTGTCGCGGGCGCTCAAGGATGCGCTGATCCATGAGGATGTCGCTGTCCGCGCCGGCAACTACGATTGCCGCGTGGCCGAGGATGGCAGGAATTTCAGCGGCGGCCAGCGACAGCGGCTCGAGATCGCGCGGGCGCTGGCGGGCAATCCTTCCGTGGTCGTCCTCGACGAGGCTACCTCGGCGCTGGATCCGATCGTCGAAAAGGCGATTGATGACAATCTCCGGCGCAGGGGATGCACCTGCATCATCGTTGCCCACCGGCTCAGCACGATACGCGACTGTGACGAGATCCTCGTGATGAGCAGCGGGCGGGTCGTGCAGCGGGGGACGCATCAGGAACTGCTCGCGGAGGGTGGTGAGTATGTCCAGTTGGTGTTGAGCGAATGAGCAGCGCGTACCGGCCTCCCTCCCTCGAAACGCTTCCCTGGCGCGAAGGTGCGGCGTCGAGCCCGGCCGCGCTCGAAAGCCATCGACCCTTGCCGATCAACGATGTTGATCTCGTGCTGCAAATCGTGCGCGGCTATGTCGACCTGTTTGCAGTCAGACAGAGTGCCAGCGGCGAGCCGAGCCGTCGGCATCATTTGTTTCGGGTCGAGCAAGGCGCGGTCGTTTTCGGCCTGCCCGGCATCAGTGATGGAAACGGGAATGCGGTGGCCGTGATTGCGGTCGGCGGTCTCGAGACCGAGATCGTGATCGATCATCGTGGCCGTTTTGCAGATCGGGACGCGATCGATGCATGGGCCGCGCTTGTGTCGGGAATCATCGCAACCCCTCCTCAAGGAGCGGTCGTGCAGCAGGCCGCGATCGGCTCGCGATACGCGTTGGCATCCGGCGACATTCTCCGGCTGTCCGGCCGGCGGATCGGCTGGATCGGGATTGAGCATGGGACCATCGGCGTGATGGAGATGCCGGAGCCCCATGGCTCCGGAGAGTGCCCCTCGCCGATGCCACCGGGGACGTGGATCGTCGCCCGCGAGGATACGACCCTGGAAGTACGGAGCAGCACGGCATTCCCGCTTGCCGAGATCTGGGCCGCCCTCGATCGGTTCCACCTGCGCGTCATGGAGAGCCTGTGTCGCAGGATTGATCAGGACACCGTTGCGGAGGCCGACCGCTTGCGCCTGCGCTCTGGTCTCAACCGGCGGCGGAGGACCAGCATTGTCAGCCGTCTTGCTGGCATCATCACTGTCGGGTCCGAAGCATCGCAGCCCGGCGCGGTCGGCGCCGGCCGTCTGGTCGCTGCCTGTCGGGAGGTCGGGGCAGCCATGGGCATTTCGCTCCAGGCTCCGGCCAATATGGCGCTCGACAATGATGATCTTGCGCGCGCCGTGAGGATCGCAGAGGCGTCGCGGGTGCGAACGCGGCGCCTGTTGCTGCGAGCGGACTGGCGGACCAACAGTGCCGGTCCGTTCGTCGCGTTCCTTGGGCAGGACCGGCGGGCCGTCGCGATCCTTCCCAAGGCAGGTGGCCGCCACATCATCGTTGACCCCGGCGCCGGCACGCGCCGTGAATTGACGCGGGCAATCGCCGCCGAACTGGCCCCCGAGGCGGTCATGTTCTATCGCCCGCTGCCGTCGCGGGCCCTTATGGTCCGCGATCTCCTGAAGTTCGGCGCCGCGACGGTCCGGGGCGATTTCCTGCGGATCATGCTGGCTGCCCTGTGCCTCGGCCTTCTCGCGCTGGCGACGCCTTTGGTGACCAAGCTGCTGATCGATTCCGTGCTCCCGCGCGCGGAAGTCGACCAACTCCTGATCTGCGCCATCGCGCTCATCGTCGTGACGCTGGTGGCCGGCGGATTTCAAATGATGCAGGGCATCGCCATGCTCCGGCTCGAGAGCCGGCTGGACTTTGTATTGCAGGCGGCAATTGTCGACCGCCTGCTGCGGATGCCGGCCGCATTTTTCCGCGACTTCTCCGTTGGCGACCTCGCGGACCGCACGCTTGGTGTGGAGGCCGTCCGCACGATTGTCACCGGCCGCGCCATTCGCGGATTCCTGGCGCTTGTGTCCTGCGCTTTCAGTTTCGCCGTGATGCTCTACCTTGACATCAGACTGGGCCTATTGGCCGCAGCGTTCGCCGTGCTGCGCGTCGCGATGGTGGTTGCGATCAGTCTGGTCCGGCTGTCGGAGGAGCGCGAGAGCCTCTATCTTCAGGGATGGCTGGAGGGGCTGGTTCTACAGCTCCTCACCGGCGTCGGAAAACTGCGGATTGCGAACGCGACCATGCAGGCGCTCTCGATCTGGGTCGAGCGCTTTTCCAGGCAGAAGCGCCATTTCATCGCGTCGCAGCGGGCGGGGAACCTCCAGAAGAGCCTCGATGCGGCGTTTCCTGCGTTGGCGACGCTGCTCATCTTTGCCCTGGCCCAGACGACGTCAGGCGCGCGGCCGGTGCACGAGCTTGGGACGTTCCTGGCCTTCTACGCGGCGTTCGGGCTGTCGATCGCCGCGGTCGGCGAGTGGGCGCTGGCGATCGGAGAACTCCTGGTCGCAATCCCGAGGGTCGAGCGGATCAAGCCGATCATCTCGACGCCGACCGAAATCAGCGACGAGCGGAAGTCGGTCGGCGAGATCAGCGGCTCGATCGAGTTTGCCAACGTGTCGTTCCGCTATGGCGACAGCGGGCCGCGGATCCTCGACGATGTCAGCCTCAGTGTCGGGACGGGAGAATACCTCGCCATTGTCGGCCCGTCAGGGAGCGGCAAGTCGACACTCTTCCGATTGCTTCTCGGCTTCGAGAAGCCGGAATCCGGCGTGATCTTTGTCGACGGCAAGTCGCTCGAGACGATCGACGTCGGCTTGTTGCGCCGCGACGTCGGTGTCGTGCTGCAGAACTCCAGGCTCGCCTCCGGCAGCGTCTATGAAAACATCTGCGGCGCAGCCCGTCTGTCGATTGACCAGGCCTGGGAGATCGCACGGCTGGCGGGACTCGACCGCGACCTCGAGGCCATGCCCATGGGCATGCAGACACTCGTTGCAGAGGGCGTCAACACGCTTTCGGGTGGCCAGCGCCAGCGATTGCTGATCGCGCGGGCGCTGGCGCATCGGCCGCGGCTCCTGCTGATGGATGAGGCCACCAGTGCGCTCGACAACCGGTCCCAGGCCATCGTCAGCGATTCAATATCAAGGCTCAACCTGACACGCATTGTCATCGCGCACCGGCTCAGCACCGTTCGGTCGGCGGACCGGATTGTCGTGCTCGGCGGCGGCAAGATCGTGCAGACCGGCAGCTTTGCCGAGTTGATGGCGCAGCCGGGCCTGTTTGCGGATTTCGCGGAACGTCAACTGATCTAGGGTCACCGGTATGCGCAAGGTCCTCTTCATATTCGGCGTGCTGAATGACTCCGACATCGACTGGATGGCCCGTACCGGCTCCCGCCGCGGCATCAGGCGACAGGACGTCCTGATCGATGAAGGGGTGCCGATCTCGTCGATCGTCCTGCTGTTGCAAGGACGAATGGGCGTGAGCGTGTCCGGCATCGGCGAGATCGCCCAGCTCGAGGCGGGCGACTTCGTTGGTGAGATGTCGCTGATCGATTCAGCGCCGCCCTCCGCCACGGTGGCTGCAAAGGTCGATTCGGTTGCCCTGTTCCTGGACAAGCAGGTCCTGCTGCGAAAGCTTGCGGGAGACCACGCCTTTGCCAGCCGCTTTTATCGCGCTCTCGCCATCCTGCTGTCGGACCGCCTGCGTGCCACCGAGCGCAGGATGGCCTACGGCGAACAGGAAAGCGGCCTCGGTGACGAGACGACGCGTTTGAAGGACGAGCTTGATCCTGCCGTGCTCGACCAGGTGTCGATCGCGGGGGAGAGATTTGACCGTCTGCTCAAGCTTGTGGAGGAGGTCGCGATGAGAGGCGCCAGATCCTGAGATTGAAGGCAGGACCTTTCGAAAGGGGGGGCTTTCGAAGGGGGCCTTTCGACAATTCCCCGTGACCGACGACGAAATACGGCATCTGCCGTATCGCTCGCAAATCAATCCAGCGGTAGCTTTCACCCTCAAGCGCACGAGACAAAGGGCGATTCCGGGAAGCCGTTTTTCCCAAGCCCTTGAATATTCAGAAAATGACGTCACCGGTGCGTCTTAGGGCTCAGAAGATCGTCATTTGAATTGGATTGAGCATGACCAATAGGCAGGACACGAATTCGAAGGCGCAAGCCGAAGTCTCTCGATAGCCTCAAGAATGCCGCTCAGAACAAGGCATCCCAAATCTCGACGTCCGAAAAGGATGCACTGAGCGACAGCTCGCTGGACGAAGTGTCCGGCGGTCGCGTGCCTCCGACCCACGGGTTCTGACGACCGGGTAGTGGGCTTGGCCTTGACGAGAGCTCATCAGTGGGGAATGGCCGATCGCCCAAGGCCCCCGCGCGATGCCACCAAACAAGGGGCGACACCGGGGAAATCGTTTTCTCCGGCTCTTGAAATCCTTACGAAACAAGACCACCGTAGCATTTTCAACATCGGGATGGCCCGATCGGCACGATGAAGGAATTGAATATGACCAATGGGCAGGACACCAATTCAAAGGCGCAAACCGAAACTCGCGACCTGAACGACGCCACTGAGACCAAGATCTCGTCGACGTCCGACAAGGATGTCCTCGGCGAGAGCGCCCTGGACGATGTGTCGGGCGGCGCCTGGCCGAGCACAACGACCAAAACCGGCATTGTCCCTCCGACCATCTGATCTTGGGCTATCGGCGCGACCGGCTTGGATGTTGCCGAGCCCTTCTATGACCGATGGTCCGGCGGGCCATCGGTCATTTCAGTTTTTGCATTGTGGGCGTTCGTCCCCGAGCTGAACGGGGCGCCAGCGACCTGATAGAATTCACCTGGACTGAAGAACGCCACTGCGGCCTTTCGTACGACGGTCTCGCCGAATCTGCGAAAGCGATTACGGTGACAATGCGTTAATTTCTTCGAACCCGCGAAAGTGGGCTGGAGTCATTGAGTGCACTGTCACCGTAATCCGGGAGGTGCTTCAGACGACGATCCAGAAGCGAAAGATCGGTCATCACATTGACGAGTCTGACGGCCCTCGGGAATTGCATCGGCACGTCACCAGGGCTGCGCGAAGCTGGACGTCGTCGGCCGGAATGCCAATGGCTCTTGCGAGAGCATCACCGCACCCCCGTGCCTTTGCAGCGCTGGCACTTCACCACCTTGTCGCCCTTCTTGAGCAAACCTTTGCCTTCACAGTTTTTGCATTTCTGCTTCTTCTTTATGTTCGGGCCTTTTTCACTGACCATGAAAATCTCCTGCCGCTAGAGGGCGGTTAACTGGCGCCTTGTATAGGCCGGGCTCGGCGAGGGTGGTAGTCGATAATCCAAACGGACGCCGACTCTGTTGCCATTTTCGTTCAATGTCATCCCGGACGTGATGACGGTGGCAGTGCACTTAGTTCATGGGCCTTCCATGGGTCTTCGAACCCGCGAAAGTGACAGAGGTCATCGCTTCCAGTTGCGCTGTTCGCGTTGCCAACACGGCGAGCAAGCTCTTGTGCAGGCGATCCTCGGGCTCAAAGTTTTGCGCCAGCCTTCGGACGGTCTCGACAAATCGCAGGCGATAGGTCGCTGCCCTGTCGACGTCTCCGTGCTTCGCGAAGATCTCTGCGGCCGTGCGGTACACCCGCCAGGAAGCGATCGGGAAGTCGGCATTGTCGACGATCTCCAGCGCGCGGGACAGGTGCAACTGAGCCTCCGCCATATCACCCAAGCCAAGCGCCGTACGCGCGAACAGTGCGTGGGCCTGGGCCAGGTGATTGAGATCCGGAGCCGATGCCACATAGTCGTGGAGCTGGCGTGCACAGCTCCGAGCCTGCGTGAAGTCGCCAACCTGCAGGTAATATTCGCCGAGGCAATGATACACCTGCGTCGCGGCGGTAAATTCGATGTCGATGCCTTCTTCATGCCTGCGGCGCTCAATATCGTCAAATTGCCGGCGAGCTCCCGACGGATCGTTCAAGCCGACATAGGCCTTTGCAAGGACGGCCCGCTTGTGGAAATAGGTCGACTGATCGCCGACCAGCAGACTATCGTCGACGCTCTCGCAGAGCTCCCGGGCTCCATCAAAATCCATCGCTTCGACGTGCAACCACGCAAGCGTCAGCCGGCACAATGCGCTGCTGGGGCCGTTCGCGTTCCTGACGGCCAGTTCGAGGCCGGCCGTGATTTCACGTCGCAATTCGCGCCATTCGCCGAGATGAATGAGCGCGATCAATTCAAGCACGTTGAACAGAACAAAGGTGTAGACGTCGCCGGCCAGACGCGCCAGTCGCTTTCCTTCAGTGCCGGCGCGGCGGCACTCCTGGTATCGCGACCTCCAGCAATCAACGATACCGGATATTCCATTGCGTCTGATCAAGATGCCATAGTTCGTCGCACTCGCACTCAGCTCGATCGCCCTGTCGCAGAGCGTGGCGTCCTGTTTGCGCCAGCCGTTGAGGAACAGGTTGACGCTCGCGCTGCTGCCCTGGACCAGAGCCTTGAATGTGTCGTCCGCAAGCGCCTGGCTTCGCGACAGGACGTCTTCAGCGGCCTCGAGGCAGGCGTGGCGATCCACGCGCAAGCAGAGACTGCTCACAGACGTGAGGCCGTTGAGCTGTTGCTTGATCTCGCCCGCCTGTTCGGCGCAGGCAATCATGTCTCGCAGATCACGGATGGATCCGACGAGGTCGCCGCACGAGCGAAGAGCCCAGCTTCGCTGCCGCAGAAGAGCGACGCGGGCCGAGAATTCGTCGGCAGCATCGAAACGATCGAGTATAGCAAGTGCGCGGGTGAGATAGCTTGCGGCCTCCGCATGGCCGAGGCGTTTGGTCGAGCTCTCTGCCGCCTCCCGCAGGTAGCGCAACGCGCTCGGAAACTCGCGACCCTGCTCAAAGTGAAGTGCGAGCGCGGGCGCTATTTCAGCGGTGCGGCCGCCATGGGCCTCCTCCAGCCTTTTACCCAAGCGCTTGTGGGTTTGTGCGCGGCGCCCTGGCGGCAGATTCTGGTAGATGATGTTCTGATATAGAATGTGACGGAAAGCGTAGGAGCCCGAATATGTTCCATCGGGCCACTCGGAAACCCCGGAACGAACCAGGATATGATCCTTCCGGATTAACAATTCGATGTCCCTTTCAACGTCGATCGCATCGTCGGACAGGCCGGCTGCAACGAGAGCCGCAGAAAAATCTTCGCCGGCAACGCTGGCGACATCGAGCAGGCGTCGTTCGCTGTCGGTGAGGCGCTCGAGCTCATGGCCGATCATGTTCAAGAGGCTGTCTGGAATGCGATCTTGAGCAAATGCCGGCTGCGAGGACAGACGCCATCGACCGTCCATTTCGACGATCGTCTCCTGGTCGATGAGGTGTTTGAGCAGCGAGGCGACGAACAGAGGGTGCCCCAGCGTCCGCTCGAATACCGGCTTTGACAGGCTCGAGGCCAATTCCGCGTTGTCGAAGCGCAATGCGAGATAGCGCTCGACCTCAGGGTTCGACAATCGATCGAGGCGCAATTCGCTGCAACATCCGTAAATCTCGAGATCGCGATGCAGGCGACGGATCGGATGCCCGTCCGCGGCGCTGTCGGCCGGACGATAGGAGCAAAGGGCCAGCACGCGCGCCTTGCCGCTCCCGCGCGCGAAGCGAGACACCACGTCAAGGGTCGCGAAGTCGCTCCAATGCAGATCTTCGAGAACGAGGACCCACGGTCGGCTGGCGCTCAGCTGCTTCCAGAAGATCGCAAAACTCCCGCAGCATCCGCTCGCGCGTTGCACCGAACACTTCATCCTGGAAAGCCGCGCGTTCCGATGCGTCAATGGCACCTGGCAATTGCAATATCCAAGTGGGCGCGTGCGCGCGAACGGCCGAAATCAGTTCCGGGCCGTTGGCCCGGTAACAATTCACCAGCGCATCGATGAGTGGCAGGAAGACTTCGTCCGTTCCAAACCGTTCGGTGCAGCGCCCATAGAGCAGGTCGAAGCCCTGTTCCGTCAATTGCTCGATCGCCTTGGCAATGAAGGCCGTCTTGCCGATTCCGGCTTCTCCCGTGACAAAGGCCATTTGCCGTTGACCGGACAATGCTTGCCGCGTCATCCGGTCGATCGTCTCGAAGGGGGCTGTCCGGCCGACCACCAGGCTGGATACCTCGATCTTCGGAGGGGCGACCGCGCTCCCGACCTCCTTGGCTGCTTCGCGCACCGTGCCGACAAAGCGCACGCCTTTGCGCGGCAAGGTCTTGATCAGTCGCTGCGCCTCGCCCGAATCGCCTATTCCCGTGCGGGCTGCGTTGATGCGGGTGGTGACCGCTGACTCCGAAACGATGCGACCGCCCCAAATTGCATCGATCAGATCGTCCTTGGTCACCACCCGGGCCCGGTGGCGGATCAGATAGGCGAGGAGGTCGAAAACCTGAGGCTGCAACGGAATCGGAGATCCGCCACGGCGCAATTCCCGCTGGTCGGTGTCGAGAACGAAATCGTCAAATAGATACAGCAAAACAATGCCTTCGTGGGAGCGGCGAGGTGGATATTCAACCGGCACGCGGGCCCGAAATCAAGGACGCACTTCAAAAATGAAGGCAACGATAAGGACAAGTTGAGCCCGCATTAAAGCGTGGCCCGGCGTCCCGTTCGATACTTCCAGCCGCATCCAGTCACTCACGCAAGGTGTTCGTGTCATGCGCATGGAAGAAAAGGCACGGCGTCTCACGCGCGTGCTCTATGGGTTGTTGTTACACAAGATGTTTCAGTCGATCGCGGCATCCTTGGTGCCATCGTTTGCCAGCAGAGCGTCAGCCCGGAGTGATGCGTCATTTTCAGCGAATTCGTTTGTCGCCTCCGGGAGTTCTTCTCGAAAGGAAGGCTGTCTTGGCGCCTCCTTCAAGCGCTGCACCATTCGCGACGGCTGCAGGCAAGGCGCACCCTTCGACAGTATCGTCAGCTGATCGACGATAGGTGGCAACAGTTTGACGCCCGGTCGGATGTTGGGGGACGAGACAATGTCGCTCGCTGAAAAGTCGCCCGAACGCAAGCGTCAGATCTCGGCACCGGGCGAGGTCAGGCTGCTGGCAACGATCGCCATCTGCTTTGTCGTGGTGCACATCCTTGCGACCACGATATTGACCTCCGCCCGCCCGAGCGCCGCCGGGGCAGCGCCCGAAACGCCCGGACTGTCGTCCGGGGACTGATCGCGAAGCCGTTATTCCAGGATCTTGTCCACCGGGAGGGTTCGCCCATGGGCGACTTTGCGTCGTTCTGCCTGCTCAGTATCGCCGTGTTTTGCGGCGCCTTCGTCTCGGGCCTCGCGGGCTTTGCCTTTTCGGCGGTGGCCGGCGCAATTCTCCTTCACGTTCTCCCGCCACTGGAAGCGGTCCCGCTGATGATGGCTTGCAGCATCACCGTGCAGGCCGCGAATCTTTGGGCGTTAAGAAAGAGTATCCGCTGGAAGCAAAGTTCCGTATTGGTCGTCGGCGGACTGCTTGGCGTTCCGATCGCCGTCTGGTTGCTGCAGGCTGCAGACCCGCGGATCTTCAGAGAGAGCTTTGGTCTCGCCATCGCCTGTTATGCAGCCTACACGTTATTCAGGCCGGTGCTTTCTCGCCGTCTGCAGATGAACGTGGGACGTAACGCATTAGTCGGCTTTGGCGGGGGCTTGGTCGGCGGGTTGACGGCAATGCCGGGTGCTATACCGACCATATGGTGTGACATCCACGGGATGCCAAAAACCGAGCAGCGCGGGCTGGTTCAGCCTTTCATTGCCGCCATGCAGATTTTCGCGCTCGCGCTGATGCTGTTGCAAAATGATTTGTCTTCGAAAGTCCTGGTTGAGTTCGTCGCCAGTATTCCGGCGCTGCTTGCCGGCGCGGCGCTGGGGATTTTCGCTTTCCGCTGTGTCAATGAAGCGTCGTTCCGGCGGATCATCCTCACCATGCTGCTGTTTTCCGGGTTGCTGCTGGCCTTGTAGTTGCGCCAGTCGCACCTCTGGTACAATGCAGCCATTCGAGCACGTACGGGCTCGCGTCACGTCGGCGTGGCCGCGGGATCACGCCGGCGGGCTGTCAAGACGGCCTCTTTCCTATCGCAGGCCAAAGAACGAAAGCACTGCACCAATCACTACGATGAGCCCGATGATATAGATAATTCCATTCATGTGTTTCTGCTCCGTTGGCTGGTTTCACAGAGCCAAACACGCCGGGAGGTCGAAGGTTCCTGGTTGGCGGTCAGACCGGAGGCCCGATTACATCGTACTCGAATGCCAATCCCTCAGGATCGTTCTCTTCGAACCACGTCTCGGCGGCGTCGACCGTGGAAAAGATCTTGATGTGATCAGCGTCGCCGACCTGTTTGGTGGTGTTCACGTAAACGAAGACGGTCATTGGTCCCTCTTCAGCTTGCGCCGGCCCAATGCGGCTCTTTCCCCTTCGGGTTCAACTCGGGGACGTAGTGACGGTTCAATGCCCGGATGAGGCCAATCCGGGCGGCATCGTTGGGCCCGCCGTTCTCCGCCTATCGTCCTTCGTCCCTGGTTACAAATGGCACCCGGCCGAACCACGACGTCGCGAAAACGTTATCCATCATCACCGCGCGGCCGTTTTGGCAATTATCGGTGATGACAACGCAACGGCGCGCTCCCGCCTTAGTCGAACAGGGAGGAGGCCCATGTTCAAGCGGTGCAATTTCCGACAGACAGAATCCATGGAAATGCGCCTTATCGCCGAAGCAAAGCGCCTTCGCGAGGAAGCCAAATTGCTCCCGCCTGGCGCGCTGCGGAACGAGGTGTTGAGAAGGGCCCGCCAAGCAGAGATCGGTTCCCGGATGAGCGAGTGGCTCCGATCTGCCGGCCTCCGGCTGCCCGAGCAAGATTAGAAGCGGCTGCGAGCTACTGCGGGTCGTGACCGCGCCATTCCGGCGCAGTGCACTCAATTGAGCCTTCGAGCCCGCAACAGTGATCGGACCTATTGAAGCACTGTCACCGTAATCGCAGCGGTTGATCCCGTACTGTGGCGCAGGAGATAGCGGCACCGGTGCGACCTGTTTCGGTTATGGAGGAACCCACCAATGCGGGTGAGTGTTGATCTATCCTGAAGGTAAGAGGAGCTTAGGATGACCAGCGATAACCAGGCACGCCTCCGCGTCGCCGCGCTAATTTTCACGATGGTCAATGCAGTGGTCTTCGGGGTCGGCCTCGTGATTGTCTTGACGACACCGAGAATGGCTCAACATGCATTTTTCTGGATCCCGACCGTAGTCGTGAGCAGCTTTGTACTTTCTCCTCCGCTGGCGTGGTTCATCGCTCCGATGATGATGCAACGGTTCATTCAAGCGCGCCAGATGCGCTGAACAGGCTGCCTGTTCGCGATGACATTCTACGGGGCGCATTGTCGCCGGGGCTACGATGACAGTGCACCCCTCCGAACCCGCGTAGCAGTCGGAGTTATTGAGTGCACTGGCACGTAAATCCCGCGCGCATGGTCGGGCGGTCATTGCGGCTGGAACTGGTTTGAAAGTGCGGGCACTCGGTATGAGCTGACAGTGCATCTAATTCGTCAGCCTTCGAACCCCCGAAAGCGGTCAGAGTCATTAAGTGCACTGACCCCGTAATTATTCGCCCTTTGGCTTCGGCGCGGCACGCCTCGTTTCAAACAGCCTTGCAAAAGAGCACGGTTTCTTCGGGGTAGATCGTAAAATGATCCAGCCACATCTTGTAGCCAAGGTTCAG
The DNA here is from genome assembly GCA_963819355.1 of uncultured Alphaproteobacteria bacterium. Lineage (GTDB taxonomy): Bacteria > Pseudomonadota > Alphaproteobacteria > Rhizobiales > Xanthobacteraceae > Bradyrhizobium. The sequence goes on from CAWFVZ010000011.1 coordinate 105,863, forward strand.
GGAATTGATGAATAGGGGAATTTCGACCCAGTCATTGGCCTTGTGATAGACGCAAATCGCCAATGTTGGTTTGAACCGATTGAGCGTGCCCGCGGCGCCTTTGAGCGCGGAAAGCTCGGCGCCCTCGATGTCCATTTTTATGAAATCGACACGAGGTAAATTTCTGTCACGAACCGCATCGTCAATGGAGATGGTTCGGACTTCGGGCGCGCCGTGGAAGAGGGGGCGTTCGGAAACCTGGCTCCCCGGACCATTGTTCAGCATATAGAGTATCTTTTCGGATGACTCCCATACCGGTCTCTCAATGATCTCGATATTTGACGAATACTTGGGGTTCAGTTCCAGGTTCTGACGCAAGATATCAAGATTGTCCGGTATGAATTCAAACCCGATGACCTTGCCCGTGGGTCCCACCTTCGTTGCAAAATACAGGCTCGTATCACCATAGCAGCTGCCGGCGTCGATTACGATATCCCCGGTCTTTGCCGCGATCGCCGGCTTTACCCCGCTGTATTCATATTGCGTTTTCAAAAAGGTCATGTCGATGCCAATGGCGGCGAAAAACAGATTGAGATCGTAGCCGATGTCCTTCAGATCGAAATGAGGCAGCTCAAAGTTCATATTTTTGATTTTTTTTGCAGGCAGACGGTTCGTTTGTAAACTCCGCGCCAAGCTCCGTTCTTGCCAGTATTTTGGAGAATTTCGAAAAATCTTGACGAGGTCATGCCCGATCACGCGTTGAAGGTACAACTCCAACAGGACGTTTTTGGAATATTCGTCTTGCAGTAACTGATAGGTATCCAGCAATACCAGAGGAAGCGCCTTTGAGTTTTTCAATCGAGCTATTGCTTCGAGTTTGCTCTGATACTTTTGAAGATCGTGGCCCAGCGCTCGCTTGGGCTCAGGTCCATAGCGATCCGCCTCGTGGTTTTGTTCAAGATCTCTGGTAGCAATCTCGTACAATTTGGCCTGCAAGTGAGACAGGAATGAAATTGCAACTTCTGGAGACATTTGAACTTCTGAAGACATTTGTATGACTGAGCCTCTCTTGATCCGGCGGTCGGCAGAATCCGGCAGTGCACCTAATTCTGAGCATTGGAATCGGCGAACGCGACCGGACTCATTGACTGCACTGTCATCGTAAGTTTGAGTTCTCGTGCCGTCAGTTCGCGTTCAGCTGTGCTTGCGGGGTCCACCGAGCGCGGCCGTAGCGTCCGATTGAGGGACTTTCTGGTGGGAAGCTGGTGCGAAGCTGGCGCGGCCTGAACATTCCATGACCTCATCCACAGGCGCTGCGCTATGCCGAAGGCTCCGCGCCAGCTCCGGTCGCTCCCACCGCCAAACCGGGCAAATCCAATGACTGACCTGCTCCCGCCAAATTAGGCCAGTCGGAACTGGAATTTTCCAATTATGATCCCGCGTTGGGACGAGGAGAGTTCCATGAAGGCATCGAAATTCACCGAGGCGCAGATCGCTTTTGTTCTGCGGCAGGCGCAGGACGGCACAGCGGTCGCCGAGATCTGCCGCAAGGCAGGGATCAGCGACGCGACCTTCTACAATTGGCGCAAGAAGTATGCGGGCCTGATGCCGTCCGAGATGAGGCGGCTGCGGAGCTCGAGGAAGAGAACGCCAAGCTGAAGCGGATTGTCGCCGACCTGTCATTGGACAAGGCCATGCTGCAGGACGTGCTCTCAAAAAAGCTCTGAGGCCTGGCCGCAAACGCGAACTTGTCGACACGTTGCGAAGCGACTGGAAGGTATCGATCAGGCGCGCCTGTTCAACCCTTCGGATCGATCGCGCTCTTTACGTCTACAAGTCGAAGCGCGGCGACCAGGCCGATCTCAAACAGCGGATCAAAGGCATCTGCGAGACGCGGGTGCGCTACGGATATCGTCGCGTCCATATCTTGTTGCGCCGCGACGGATGGGCGGTCAACGCAAAACGCATCTATCGCCTTTACAAGGAATTAGGCCTGCAATTGCGCAACAAGACGCCGAAGCGTCGGGTCAGGGCCAAACTTCGCGATGACCGCCGGCCGGCGACGCGATCGAACGAGACCTGGGCCATGGACTTCGTCCATGACCAGTTGGCAACGGGGCCGCAAGCTTCGGGAGCTTACGATTGTCGACATCTTTTCGCGCTTCTCTCCCGCGCTGGAGCCTCGGTTCGCCTTCCGCGGCATCGACGTCGTGGAGGTACTGGAAAGGGTTTGCAATGAAGTGGGATTCCCGGCGACGATCCGTGTCGATCAAGGCACCGAGTTCGTGTCACGCGACCTTGACCTCTGGGCCTACCAACGCGGCGTCACCCTGGACTTCTCCCGGCCGGGCAAACCGACCGACAACAGTTTCATCGAATCCTTCAACGGCAAGTTCCGGGCCGAGTGCCTGAATACGCACTGGTTCATGAGCCTTGACGATGCATGCATGAAAATGGAGGATTGGCGTAGAGACTATAACGAGGTCCGGCCACACAGTGCGATCGGCAACAAGGCGCCGATATCGCTGTTGAATGGCTCATCGGCGCCCCCGCCAGCATGAGCAAAACCCCAGAAAATTCCAGGCTTGGCTGGCCTAGATTTGGGGAGCACTTCACCAACGGCAAGGGCGAACTCAGAACTGGATAAAACTTGGGGGCAAGGTCACGGCCCACCAGCCGCTTAAGCTCGGCGATGCGCGGGTTCGCCTGGGCAAGGGCAGAGCGCTTCGGCGTGGTTAATAAAAAAGAGCCGCCGATGTCATCTCGCTCACGCGGCTCGATCTGTAGACGCCTTGGTGGTTTATGCCCAAATATTCTCAAGCATCAGGTCTTACGGCCTGCCCGCCGCTATGCCCAAGCTGCTCGGGCAGCTCGAACATTGAGGGCATTGCTCAAGCTGAAATTATGCTCTCACGGCGTCAAGGACGCGAGCCGGCAGGAACCGCTTGTGTAGTAAAGTCGTATTGGATGGAAGAGAGCCAAGATTGGTGCCCGACATAACGATGATGTTCATCTCAGGATATTGGAAGCGCGCGTACTCTGCCAGCTCAGCGCCGGTCATTCTTCCGGCGAGGTTTGATCTGTAACGAGGGCTTGCAACTCTGCGCCTGTCGAAGCGACAATTAACTCTGGGGCCTCGGCAGTCGAACACTCTACGACTTCAAATCCCTCATCCTTCAGAAGGTCTGCCAGTTCATCCTCTACCAACAGCATGGTGAACTTGGTCACGCCGCGCTCTCCAGAGTTGCCAGTTGTTAATGCGGCGGCTGGGGATTCGTTCTTAAAGTACCTCAGCAACCCAAGTTATTGTCTCGAATCCCTGCCGTATCCTTTTGAGGTGTCGTCTGGAGTGTTTGCCCGTCAAAGGCACGGTAGTCCTGCGGGCCCCATCCCGCCGATCTGTACTCAACGACGGCGCGCCACCAAGAGTCCGATCAGGAAAGCGACGCCCAGGGACGCCAATGGCGCTTCGCGAACCAAATCGCGGACGATTGCTTTCCACTGGCCAGGCGCCTGTCCATCATCCAGGGCCTCGCGTACGTCGCGAGCGACGTGCCGTACCGTTTCACTGGCTACGGCAAGCGTTGAGGGCTCGTTTTGAATTGGTGTATTGGTCATGGGCATATCCTCCTCAGCGTTAATCAGCCAAGGAGAGAACTGGTTCCTCCAGAGCGTAAGTTCGTCGGATGCGTACGTTCAAGACGGGATGCTTGATCTGTTTCAGGATTATCGACCAGCGAAAATCTTAATCCACGCAGGCGCCGGTGGAACCGCGGTCTCTCAGCCAGTCCGCGAAAACGGTAAGGAGGTCGGGGCTCAAGAATAGGCACTCCTCACATTGACGGCGACTTCCATCTCAGCTTCATCAGCAGGGTCTCCGTAGTAACTGCCTGAAAGCGGAATCGCCTGAGCCGGGGTTCGAGCGACGCCAACTCTAATAAGGTCCCGATTTCCTACGATGCCGTTGGTTGGATCGAACTCGACCCAGCCCGACCCCGGGACGTAGATCGAGCACCACGCGTGCGTCGAACCATCTCCGAGGCGAACCGGTCCATCGCGATCGGGTACGTAGACGTAGCCGGTGATGAAGCGGGCGGCAAAGCCGAGCGAGCGCGCGGCTTCCATCATCAGTAACGCGAAGTCGCGGCAAGTCCCTTGTTGAAGTCTTATGGTTTCCACGGGGGGTTGGGTGCCTCGCATCGTGCGACGCTGGTAGGAAAATCCCTCTGCAATCGCCTCGTTAAGCGTCATGAGTAGCTGCCCGGTAGGGCGGTTGATGCCCGGCGCAACAAACTTGGAAAGCCATTCGTCGACGGCTGTATCGCCTGGATAATGGCGACGGATGTACGGCTCCAAATCCGGCAGCTCATTGCCATCATACGCGAACGGGTGCTCCCGAGCGTATTCCTCGATCCGAAAGTCTGGAGCGTTCTCCGGAGTATGCTCAAGACGGATTGTCGTCTCAAACTCCAGCACTTCTGCCAAAATGTTGAAGTCGACGAGCGTGAGGCAATTGCCGAAGACGTCGTGTATCCAGCGGACTTCGACAGGCTCCGGATTTATTAGGAGTTGGCAGTCGAGTAGCCGCTGATCAAAACTATCGCGCGGACGAAAGAGCATCTGATGCTGCCCGGGCCTTACAGGCCTGCGGTAGCGATAAACTGTGCTGTGGTGGACAGTGTAAACGGTCATCGCGCGTGCTCGGGACCGCAAGATAAGACCCGGTCTTGACCGTAGTCCGCAAGAGGAAATGGATGCATTCGGGCCGCACAATTGCCCTTCATTTGAGCAGCATTGCTGAAGGAGATCGAGGAACAGACGGGGGTTCAGTGAGCTTTGTCTGCCACGGTCAACGTGACGGTTAGTGAGACGGCTTTGAAGATCCGGGCAGGTTACGATATCGCGTTTGAAAGCATCCAGGACGTGCCGATGGTGCTTATGCTCACCGTCCATCCGTCCCGCCAGGCGGATATCCTGACGGACCATGCCATCCACGTGTCACCGAAGGTTCTGGCCAAAGATTACATGGATGTTTGCGGGAATGTTTGCACGCGCCTTGTCGCGCCCGCCGGGCTGATCGAAATTCGCAACGAGTTCCTTGTCGAGGATTGTTCCCCGTCAGCACCTGTGAGACCAATTGAGGGACTTCCGGAAGGGAGGATTTCTTGTTCATCGTAGCCGCAAGGAGCGAAGATGAAACAGAAATCCGGGCCCAGCAAAGCGCCGGCAGAGCAAGTGCTGAAGGACATTCGGGGATGATGGGACGACCCCCACGCCGATCATGGTCGAGACCCCCCCGCCGAAACACAACCAGCCCTTTGCTGGCTTCCTGAACTGCCATCTGAGTTTTCATTCAACGACGAGTTGAGGCGAGCGCCGGTGGGATCACATTTAATCGAGATAGCGCTACAACCCGCGCCAAAGCGTGCCTGGTGTCACACAGTGCGCGCCCATGCGCTCTCGATAAATCGTCGCACTGTAAGCAGTTTGTCTTGAGTGCCACACGTGACTAGGTCGAGCGGTGGGTGCCTGGTCGGGCGCCGCGGCGAGATCTTCGACGTCCTTAGCTGGCTGAACGATGCAGTGCGGGTGGCCACGGAAGCCGGCCTCCGCATTCCGAATCCCTTTCCCGTGCTAACCGCCCGGAACGAATGAGGGGGCGAAGGATTCGTCATGGCAGGAGTGTCTCGATGCTGACGACGAAGGAAAGGCCAGGGGCGATCCGCACGCTACGCGGCTGGGCGATCCACGTGCTGAAGGAGGCCGGCGCTATCCGCGAGTGCGAAGAGCACGGCTGGGCGCAGGACCGCTCCGATCCGCATGCGCGCGCCCGCGCCGTCGAGCTCGCCCGTCAGGATCCGCCGGACGGCATCTCCCCCGACGAAGCCGTCTCGGAGGTCCGGGACGTCCTCGATTCTATAGGCGACACCTGCCCGGAGTGTCCGCCCCAAAACTGAGCGCGCAAGCGGGCGCACACGACGAGTTTTCCGCGACGCAAGCCGATCACTTTTGATCCGCAGGCGCCTGAGCGTTTGCCTTGTTGGCATCGGCCTTGTTCGCTTCGTGATGACCGACGACGCAGCCGGCGGCAGCGCCGAGCTTGCCGTGGCCCGCCATGTGTCCGGCGACGCCACCGACGATTGCGCCCTTGATGCAACCCTTGGCGTCCGCAGTGGGCGTCAGAGCGAGAGAAATCGCCGCTGCGCAAGCCGTTGCCAAAATCCATTTCATGTGCGGTCTCCAATTGTGAAAGGTGCACGAATGCAACAGATCTGGACGCACTCCGTTCCGACACGCGAGGGTCGCCGCTACTCGTTCCGTGCGCGGCGCAGGGCATCGGTCAGCTTCCCCTTCTCTTTCTGCCAACGAGCCTCCTCGTCCTGAGCCCTCTTCTCGACGGCGTCACGCTCGGCTTCGATTTCGCCTGCCCGGACATTGTGCTCGCGCTCGGACTTGTCGAAACCAGCCTGCGCTTTGGCGACCGCCCGATCGCGCCGCTCGCGCTTCTTGGCTTCCTCGGCGAGTTCGCGCCGGCGCACTGCCTCACGCTGCTTCCGCTCCCGCTCGAAATCGACCGCGGCTTTGCTGGCGGCCATTTCACTGATCTTGGGGGCTGAGGACCTCTTCGCCTTCGATTTGCTTGCGCGGGGGTGTTCAACTTCCTCGCTGGTCGGCAGGTCGGAATGCTCCGCAAAGTGCCCGTTCGATCCGGCGGGGCGCCTGAGCACTACGCCAGGCTGCGCCATCGTCGCGGCAACGACGTCGGAGTCGTCCGTCTCCTTCGCAGCGCCCTGATGGAACAGGTTGCTGCCCGCGCCCCATGCGTCCAGTGCGGCCTTCATCGAGGGCGCGGCGATCGCAAGATCGTAGAAGCCCAGGGACGTCTGATAGGTCTTCAGTTTTCTTGGCATGGAGCCTGCTGGCTGGCGTAACGTTCGATCTCAACGCCGACGAGCGAACCAAACTCCCAGCGCGAAGGCCGCCAAGAGCGAGCGCTACGGCGCCTCCCCCGTCACCTTCCGGAGCCGCTCGGCCAATTCCTCCGCGGACTGCCGGAGGTCCGTTTGTTTCCTCATCCCCGACGTTCCCCAAAGAGGATTCTCAAAGCCGTCCGGATCATTCGTCAGCCCGGAGGCTTCGGTCATCGCCGAGGTTTCGCGCGCATCCATGCAGTCCTCCTACGTTTGCCGAAGCAAGCGTCCTTGGGACCCATCGGTTCCTAAGCCGACTTCCTCCGTGCCCCGGCGGTCGGCTTCTTTACGGCCGCTTCCTTCGCCGGCTTCTTGCCGGCGATCGGCATCAGCATCTCCTTCTGACCAGCCGAGGCCTTCTTCGCCTTCTTGGCCGGCTTCTTCGGCGCCTTCGCTTCTGCCGTCGCGCCTCCGACGCTCTTCCGTAGTGCGTCCATCAAATCGACGACGTTCTCGCCGCGCGGCCGTTCTTTTGGGGTGATCGGCTTGCCGGCGCGCTTCTGATTGATGAGGTCGACCAGCGCTGTCTCATAGTGGTCCTCGAACTTCGCGGGATCGAACCGGCCCGCCTTCTGGTTGACGATGTGCCTGGCGAGGTCGAGCATATCCTTCGTCACTTTGACGTCCTGGATATCGTCGAAATACTCCGCCGGATCGCGAACCTCATAGGGATAGCGGAGCAGGGTGCCGATCAGCCCTTTGTCTCTAGGTTCGAGCGCGATGATGTGCTCGCGGTTGGTCAGCACGACCCGCCCGATCGCGACCTTGTCCATCTCGCGGATGGTCTCGCGGATCACGGCGAAGGCGTCATGGCCCACCTTGCCGTCGGGGCGCAGGTAATAGGGCCGGATCAGATACCGTGGGTCGATCTCGGTACGGTCGACGAACTCGTCGATCTCGATGGTGCGGGTCGACTCCAGTGCGATCTCCTCGAGCTCCTCCTTGGTGACCTCGATGAACTGATCCTTCTCGAGCTGGTAGCCCTTGACGATATCCTCGTTTGGGACCTCGTCGCCGGTGTCGGCGTCGACCTTCAGGTACTTGATCCGATGGCCGGTCTGCCGATTGAGCTGGTTGAAGCTGATCTTCTCGCTCTCCGACGTCGCCGGATAGAGCGCGACCGGGCAGGTGACGAGGGACATTCGCAGAAAGCCTTTCCAGTTCGCTCGTGGGGCCATGGTGAACGCAACGCTCCAAGGTACGGGGCTCGGACTCAAGACGAACGGCGGTCCATGGTTCCGACAGCATGGACGAGCCCACAAGAGGATATTTTCAGGTCGCCTATCAACTCTTTCGTTCCTGTTATGTTCTATTGGGCCATGACGGATCGGCCCGCGAGCTGGCGCATGCCGCCCTCTAAGCAAATGGAAAAGATGGCCGCTGTCGTCGGCAGAAACGTGCCGCCGAAGCCCGGATTGGCTCCGGACGACGATCTGCCGCCGGAATACTGGCAGGCTCTCCTGGACGACCCGCGCGCTGAAGCTCGGTCGGGCCCCTCCGGAGGGGCGCTGCGGCTGAGCCAAATTCCTCAACAGATCCTGAGGGTGGGCTGCCGCCGCTGCGCCAGGGTCGTCGAAATCCAGAAGGTTGATGCCGCCCGGCTCTAAGGTCCGGACGCTCTGTGGAAGAGCGTCGGGCAACGCCTGCTGGACAGCACCTGTCGAGAGCGAACGGGCCGCCACGAAGAGGATGGCTGCTGGCCGACATTCGATTAGGCGCCGGTCGATGGCGCCCAAGCATCATCCGACGCCGCTCTCCGGAGGCGACCGCAAGGCGCTGAACAAGGAACTCGGCAAGGCACGCGCGATGACCAACATCCTCGCCGCGCAGTCGGCCGAATTGCGGGCCAAGGACGAGACTATCCTGCAGCAGGCCGACAGGCTGCTGTGCGAAAGTTGGAACGAGCGGATGTGGTCCGACGGCGAGCCGATCGACCCGTCGCCAAGCATCGACCAGGCGGTCCACGGCGGCTATAGCTGGCTGCAGATCGAATGCTCGCGCTGCAAGGCAGCCCGCGACATCGACCTCGCGGCGCTCACCCACCTGCCGACCACGTTCGTGCACGACCTGGTCAGCCGCTTGCGCTGCCGGAAGTGCGCCAAAGCCGGCAGGCGCCCGCCCGCGACGCTGCTGCAATTGGGCTGGCAGCCGCGCCATGGGCGTACAGAGCCTTGAGGGTGCCACGGCCTGACGCAACTCTTCCGCCTCAGCCGGGGCGCGAACGATTCCGGACTTCATTTGTTTTCTCGGGAACGCCGCTGTGCAGGATGATCGAACGACCGGTATCTGCACGTCCCCTCGAGTTCTCGTCGCGATGAGTGCCCATGATTGACGCTTCGGGAAGTCGATCGTTTCTCGCGGGTGGCGGTATGCTCGCCGAGATCATATCGGCGTTCGACTGGAGCAAGACTGCTCTTGGCGCGATCGACACTTGGCCAACCTCTGTCACGACGACAGTGGGGCTCGTCCTTCGTTCGCCGGTACCCATGGTCACCCTTTGGCGCGAGCCGGGGGTCATGATCTACAACGACGCCTATTCGGTCTTCGCAGGAGGTCGACACCCGAGATTACTGGGTTCGCCGGTGCGCGATGGCTGGCCGGAAGTAGCTAATTTCAACGACAACGTTATGAGGGTCGGCCTGGCCGGCGGGGTGCTTTCGTACAAGGACCAGGAACTCACTCTGTTCCGATCCGGTGCGCCGGAACAGGTTTGGATGAACCTGGATTACTCTCCGGTGATCGACGAGAGCGGAAAGCCGATAGGGGTGATCGCGGTCGTCGTGGAGACGTCGGCTGCCGTGCGCGCCGAACACGAACTTCGTCGTTCCGAAAGCGAGCTCCGAACTAGCGAAGAGCGCTTGCAGTTGGCGCTATCGGCAGGCAAAAGCGTCGGCACCTGGGATTGGGATATTTCCTCCGACCGCGTCTTCGCCGACGCCCGATTCGCCCAACTCTACGGCGTCGATCCCGAGCGTGCCAAAGTAGGTGCCCCGATAGCGGAGTTCTTCGGCGGCATACATCCAGACGACGTCGCCCGGGTACGGGCCGAGGTGGCCGAAGGTATGGAGACGGGGGAACCGCTAAATTCCGAGTATCGGCTACCGCAGCCCGACGGGGAAGAACGCTGGACCCCCATCGGCGCCGTCGGGACCCCTTCAAGCCATTGATTTCGCTAAAGCGGATGATGGGACCCCCACGCCGATCATGGTCGAGACCCCGCGCCGAAACACACCCTCGCGTACCTCGCTCATAGTTGTGGCATCGACATGCATAATGGACGGCAGGCTGCGAAAGAAACCGGGCTCTCGAGGGTTATGGTCGAGGCGGGTCGAAGTCATGCTTCCAATGCGACTAAGAAAAGATCCGCTTGATCTAGCGTTCCACAGCCGAATCGAAGTTGTCGATAGGAACGACACGCACCGTCGCTCGATTGCTGGACTAACGCTGATACCGGTAGAGATCAACCATCCAGTTGCTCGAGCCGCACGGGTAGTTTCCGAAGCCTTTGACCGGTGGCATGAAAGATAGCATTGCATACTGCCGCATTGGTGCCAACGTTACCCAACTCGCCGATGCCTTTCACGCCAGCCGGATTGATGTGATCGTCCTGCTCGGGGAGCATGATCACCTCGACGCTCGGCACGTCGGCATTTACTGGCAAAAGATAGTCCGCCAAATTGTCATTAACGTAGCGCGCATAGCGTTCGTCAAGTTCGGTGGCCTCATGGAGCGCCGACGACATGCCCCAGATCAAACCACCCATCAACTGGCTGCGGGCGGTTCGGGGGTTCATGATGCGGCCGGCTGCGAACGCGCCGAGCAGGCGCGGTACTCTTATTTCGTGGGTCCATCTGTTGATCCGCACCTCGACGAATTCGGCTCCGAACGCGTAGGCGATCTTGTCCTTCATCTCCGGACCGCCGACCATTCTCATCTGCCCCTTGTTCATGGCTCGGAAGGCGTCCATCGGCGCGCCGTCCGGCTTCCACTCGCCGTATTCCTCGATCACGCTGACGCCCAGCGCGTCGAACGCGCGCTCATAATCGATCTGGCGATCGCTTTTGGCTGCACGGGTGATCGGGGTCTGTCCCACTCCGACCGTTTCCTTGGCTTTATCGATAAGGGTCTCGTCGGGCATCGTAGCCTTGAACAGCTTCTGTCGGATCTGCTCGCAGACCATGATGACTGTCGAACAGGTGCTGGCGGTCGAGTTCGAACCGCCCGCCACAGGCGCCGGCGGAAGATCGCTGTCTCCGATAAAGACAGACACTCTGTCGACGGGGACGCCGAGTCGCTCTGCGGCCGCCTGACTGATCACGGTGTAGGCGCCGTTGCCGATCTCATGGCCGGCGATCTGCACCCTCACGCGGCCGTCGCGCTGGAGACGGACGCGCGCTGCGGCAGGGGCCATCTGCGTCGGATAGCAACTGGTGGCGCAGCCATAGCCGATTAGCCAGTCTCCGTCGGCCATCGATCTCGGCTCTGTCTTGCGTTGCGACCATCCAAAGGCCCTGGCGCCCTCGTTGAAGCACGCCATCAGCGACCGCGAGGTGTAAGGATTGCCTTTGATCGGCTCCTTCATGGTGTCGTTGACTCGGCGAAGCTCGATCGGGTCCATCTTCAATTCGTAGGCGAGTTCGTCCATCGCGCTTTCCAGCGCGAACATGTACGGCACCTCGGGAGGGGCGCGCATGAAGCCGGGAGTGTTGCGGTCGGCGCGCACGATCGAAACGAGACTGTCGATGTTCGGGCAGGCATACATGCGCGTTGTGGTCTTGGTGCCGCCGACGGCGTAGGGGTCGGGACGGGACGAAATCTCCCAACCTTCGTGGCGGAGTGAGGTCAACTTTCCGTCCCGAGTAGCACCGAGCTTGATCTGGTGGCGCGTTTCGGCGCGGAACGTCGCGATGGTGAAGCCCTGGTCGCGGGTGGCAACCAGCTTGACCGGCCTCCCCAGTCGCCTGGCGATCGAGGCAATAATCGCCGTCCGCGGCGTCATCGACCCCTTTGAGCCGAAGGCGCCCCCTACGTAAGAGTTGATCACCCTGACCTTATCCGCATCGATGCCGAGTTGCTCGGCAACACCGTTCTTGAGGCCATGCACATACTGGGTGGGCTCATAAATGGTCAGGCTGTCGCCATTCCAGACGCAACTGGTGGCGAATAGCTCCATCGGATTATGGTGCTGCGGCGGTGTTTCGTACTCGGCGGTGATTTTGACTTCGGCGGCGTCGAACGCCTTGGCGAAATCGCCGACCTTGGGATCTTCCTTGAACTGAGACAACTGACCTTTGGCGGGTGCCGACGTCGTGCCCGGCGAGTCGAATGTTGTAGTCGGGACGGCCACGGTGTAGTTCACCTTCACCGCGTAGGCGGCCTGCCGAGCGACTTCGAAGGTCTCCGCCAACACCACTGCGACGATTTGGCCGTCCTGGGCGATGTCGGCCGATTTCAGCGGCTGGATCGTGCTGGATGTGTAGCCGCCATTGCTGAACAGCTTGGCTTCCTTAAGCTTCTCTGCATTTTCGTGGGTTACGATGTCGACCACGCCATGGATCCGTTCGGCACCCGTCAGGTCAAAGCCGTCGATGCTCCCCTTGGCGATCGAACTGGTGACCAGATAAGCATAGACGGGATTTACCAGCGCCATATCGGCGCCATACTGCAGCCTTCCCGGTCACCTTGGCGACGGCGTCGTAGCGCGGAATGGGCTGGCCCATGTTGGCTTTCGGATCGGGCGCTGTTATCGACATTTCAGATCTCCATCTTGGCGGCTTGATGCAGCGCGCGTGACACAACGCGCTTGCCGAGCGCGATCTTGAAGGCGTTGTGTTTGCGGGTCGTAGCACCCTCGAAAGCCGCGTCGGCCACTCGCGACGCGAGGGCGTCGTCGAGCTTCTGGCCCTTCAGTATGGCCTCGGCTTCGCGCGATCGCCACGGAATGGTGGCCACGCCGCCGAGCGCGATCCTGGCGTCCCGGATCGTGCCGTCCTGGACGTCGAGCGCGATCGCGGCTGACGACAGTGCGAATTCGTAGGATTGGCGGTCGCGCACCTTGATGTACGTCGAGCGAGGCCAGCGTCCCTGGATCGAGAAGGACGAAATCAATTCGCCCGGCATCAACGTTGTTTCGATCTGCGGTAAATTGCCGGGCGCCTTATGCAGTTCGGCGAAGGAGACGATACGCACTCCGGACTTTCCGGTGATTTCGACGGTGGCATCTAGCGCGATCAGCGCCTGCGCAAAGTCGCCTGGATAGGTCGCGATGCATTGGTCGCTCGTCCCGAGCACCGCATGGGTCCGATTGAAGCCATCCATCGCGGCGCAACCGGACCCTGGATTCCGCTTGTTGCAGCTGTCGTAGCTAACATCGCGAAAATAGGTGCAACGCGTGCGCTGCAGGACGTTTCCGCCCAGCGAAGCCATGTTCCGCAGTTGCGGGCTGGCTGCCAGCTTGAGTGCATCGGTGACAATCGGATAGCCACGTTGGATGTCGGCATTCACGGCGACATCTGACATCCGTGCCAGCGCGCCCAGTTTCAGATTGCCGCCATCGAGGCTCACGGCCGACCAGGCGTCCGACAGCGGATTTATGTCGACAAGGGCACTCGGCCGCATCACATCGAGCTTCATCAGATCGAGTAGTGTGGTGCCGCCGGCCAATGGCTGGATTACTGCGTCGGTGAGGGGGACATTGGTGGCCGCTGCGGCCGCCAGGGCCTGCACGGCCGACGGGGCGTCGGTCGCCCTTTGATAGGTGAAGGGTCGCATGCACTCAGCCTTTCTGTTCGTCCGATATCGCCGGCGCTGCCTGTTTGACTGCGGCTACGATGTTCGGGTAGGCAGCGCAGCGGCAGATGTTGCCGCTCATGAATTCGCGGATGTCGTCCTCGTTACTGGCATGGCCTTCCTTCACGCACGCGATTGCCGAAATAATTTGTCCCGGCGTGCAGTAACCGCACTGAAAGGCGTCTTGGTCGATGAAGGCCTGCTGCATCGGGTGCAATTGGTCGCCCTGAGAAAGTCCCTCGATGGTTGTAATGGGTTGGTCCTGGGCGGTCAGGGCCAAGGTCAGGCACGAAAGTACCCGTCGCCCCCCGACCATGACGGTGCAAGCGCCGCACTGACCGTGATCGCAACCCTTTTTGGATCCCGTGAGACCGACATGCTCTCTGAGTGCGTCAAGTAGAGTCGTGCGGGCATCCAAATTTAGAGATCTCGCCGCGCTATTGATCTGAAGGGTTACGTCAACCGGCAAGCTGGGGTCCACTGCGCCCGCGGTAGTACTTGCGTCGCCGGCGGCTTTGGCCACAAGCGGTAATGCTGCGACGCCAGCCGCCCCGCCGATGAACGCGCGCCTGTTGAACCTCGACGCGGGTCGTCTATCGTTAAGATCAGTCATGACGGCCTCCGCCGATTTGCTGAACGAAGCACGCCTGCTTTGTCCGAGAGATAATAAAAAGGCCGGTCTCTCCGACCGAGCCGTTGGAACGCCTAGCCGCGTCCTTCGTGCTGCCAATGCGCTGTGACCTCGGCGCCCGTTTTGTTCAGATGCACGTGCTGATCAACATGGTCGATCCAGGACACCGGAATGAAATGATGGTGCTGCCCGTCAGGCGAGCTTTGCTTGGTGAGCTTGATTTTGTCGTGCCCATCGAGGTGGTCGACCTTTCCTACGGTCTTCCGGTCGGAAGAAATGACGTCCATGTGCTCTTTGACTTGAGATGTATCGGGCATGCGAAACCTCCGGAAAATGCTCCGGGAACGAACGCTGTGCAGGGCCGAAAGTTGCAATTCCGACGGGGCGCAAAACGGCCGATGATGTACAGGAGGACTGCACTTGATGTTGCGAGAGCGCGGGGCTTGTGGAACCGCTACATCGCCCACATTGCGGAACTCTTCAGCGGAATCGTCTACCCACTTTGTGCATGCCCGCGGGGCAAGCCAACATAGACGCAAATCAGCGGATGCGCCGCAGTCGAGTTCAGAAGCCAGCGGTCGAGCAGGATATTTTTCATGGCAGCAAAGGAACGTCGCGGTCTATTTCAAAATCGGTTAGAAGCGGAGAACTCTTTCCCGCAATGAGTTCGCCGATTAGTTCGGCCGCGAGGAAGCTAAAGGTGATGCCGTCGCCGCCATAGCCGTAGGCAGCATAGAGCCCTTTCGCGCCCGGGACCGGTCCAATCAGCGGCAAACCGTCTCGAGTAGAGTCGAACGTACCCGCCCAACGGTATTCAATATCCAACTTGGACCGAGGCCATAGAGACGTCAGCCGTTCAGAGAGTGCGCGGGCTTTTTCGGGAATCAGTCGGTCTCTCGCATCCGGTTCGACGATCTCACTACTATCCTCGCCGCCTATAATGATGCGACCTGCTCGCGTCGTACGCGCGTAGCGATAATCGCGGGTGGCCTCCCAAATTAGCGCTCCGTCTCTCCAGATACGCTCGGGCTGCGGAGAGGTAGCGATGGCCCAACTTGACGATATCTGTTGTACCGAAGATCGAACAATACCTGGCATTACGTATCCGATGGCGAGCACCACCGCACCTGCCTCGATTGTTTACCACCTCCATGCCGACGACGACCATGCGTCCTCCCGAAATCGAATGCGACGGCCTCGCCATCGAAGAGGCGGGCGCAACTCTCCACCGCGCGACTGAGCATACCCATTGCCAACCGAAGAGGATCGGCCTCTGCGGCGCCGGGCGAAACGATCGCGGCCGCGCGTACAATTCCGAACGCATCCAACAAATGCAGGTGATCCAGAAATTCGCCAGGCAAACCAGCTCGGAGCCTTAAGCGATGCTCTTCCATCAAGTCCTTACCACTATCGCCCGTGGCAAGATAAAGCGAACGACGATCAAAGATGTCGCATGGAATGCCCACCTGGCACACGAAACGAGACTTTTCACCGCGGCAGCGCTGGCGCGATAGACGCGTGCGGCTCGCTCGAAACCGTAAAACTCTGTCAGTTCGGTCAAAGGTCGATCGATTTCCCAGAGCAGCATCGACGTGCTCGCCTGCGTGCTGCCGCGCCCGGGATGCTCGCGGTCGACGATCACGACGTTCAGTCCCTGACGCACCAATCGCTCGGCCACTAAAGAGCCCGTGATTCCCGCACCCACGACGAGCGCATCACATCTGATATTATCGGTGAGTGGAGGCCAGATTTGGGTGCCGCGATCTGTCGAACCAGGGTGACTGACCACCGCGCAATTCCTCTTGCTTCGTCTCTTCTGGATCGAGCTCACTGATGTTGATGGCTCCCTTGGTCTAGGCGGCCGGACCACGAAATCGATCGTGCTCCGCCGAACTTTCCAATTCCATCAGTCGAGCGGGCGACTTGTAGATAGTTTCCATCAGTCGCAGGTCCTGCAAACCCTCCTCGTCGGGCGTACGCGGCCGCCGCGCCAGTCAGAACGCACCCATGTGGTCGATCTCAGTCAGCACCGGTTTGCTTCACTCATCACACGCTCTTCCACGATGCGGCGGCAAGGGCGAGCGTTTTTCCGGCTGCGATTGTCCAGCAATCCGTTTGGCGGCCCATGCTGGCTACTCGAGAAACGTACTGGACTTCTCGTCGGGATTGTTTGTGGCGAGGTCTTGCAACTCGCGCTCGGCGTCGTACCAGAATTCGTCTTCGCACCCCTCTGGGCGTCCGGCGACTTCCCACAATTGATGCGCGCGGATTCGGATCTGTTCTTCGGTCGGGTTGGGCATGGGTCCACTCGCTCACTGACTGAGGGCGAAAACGCGGCCACATGGGCGATACACCGTGTGGCCACGCTGTGACTGTCCCGCTCCGGATTCCGTCTCCTAGAATACAATCTTGAAGAATGGGGATTCGTTCCCCGACGAGTTCGCGCAGGCCTTACCACTCTAAAATTTGACGACCGCCCGCATGCCGAGGACGATGGCGTCTTTCAGCGACACGCCAGGCATGGCCCCAATCGGAGTGGTTGCGCCACCACCCGGGTGGCGGATGTACTGGAAGTTGGGTTGTAGTGTGAGACCGGCGCGCACTTCGTATTGATAGACGGCGGTCAGCAGGCTCTCGGACGTCCGCACCGGCCAATTGGGTCCGTAGAGGGACTGGAAGTCACGATCCAGCGCCTTTGCCCACGGCGACACATGGGCGTAAGCGAGGGCGACGCCGAGCTTGTCGTGCGGACGCGCGTCCGCGAGGCCGACGAACTCGAGTCCGCCGTCGGCGTAGACATCAATCAGGTTGCGGTCTGGCGGTGAGTAGGAGGCGCGCACGAAGACGCCGATCCCCCGGTCATCGTCGCCGTGAACGCGAAAAATCTTCTGCTCGAAGACACCGTAGATCCCGTAGTTGCCTACGAGCCTGGCCGGCGTTCCGGACGTCGCGGGATCTGCAAGCGAAAGCCCACGCGTATCTAAGCGCTCGTCGTCGAAAGTACCAAGATGGCGCCAGCCGCCAAGCTTGAACTTGCCGTCGAGACCTGGATCGCCCTTCTTCGAGTTCCACTGAAACTGAGCTTCATAGAGCAGCAGCGGAGGGTCGTTGACGCGAAAATTGACGCCGTACCGATTGCGAAGCTGCGGATCGTCGGTGCCGGGGCCTGCGGCATTGCCGTCGAAGATCGCGCCGACGAGGGTCAAATTGTCCGTCACGTCCGCGCGGAGGCGCGCTCCGACGGCCGCCAGCGGAGGCGAAGGGCCGCCGCTCGGCATATTCAAAGCAAAGATGCCGGGCCAACCTAGAGAGGCATTCGTGAACACGTCAGTGTATTTCGAGGTCGCAAATTCGGAATCGGCGGCAAGCTGCCCTGCGCGTAGCGCAACTTTGTCCTCGTTCCACTTCTTCTCGAACCACATCTCATAGAGACGCGTGGTCGGGAGTGCCTCTATGCCGCTGACGTCGAGGAAGTTCAGCAGCGACCCGCGCGAGAGGCCGCCCCCATCGATCCGGAAGATGTTGGCATGAAACGCAAGTCCGGTCAGCCCAAGCAGCTTCTGGAGATCGGCATCCATCGCGAAGTTGATGCGGTCTTCGTAGACAGCACTCTGCTTCGCGCCGCCCGTTGGATTGCCGAGCACCTCGCCGATGTACGTCACCGCAAACTTAATGCCGTTCTTCTCGAAAGGATTCGGCAGAACGCCAAGGGTCGATTCCTTCACCGTGCTCTCGCCAGTATCGGGATCGGACGGCTTCAAGTCGTCGGTTTTCTTGTCCTCCTGCGCGAAGGCGCTCCTCGCAAAGGCCGCAACTAGCGTCAGTGCTAACAGCCGTGCGCGCATCGTTCGCCCCCCCTCGGCCGGCACGTTGCAATGTTCGGCGGGTGCCCACAACGCCCTTTCAGCACCACCAACAACATACTCATGTGTTACGAAGTGAACACAGCTCGCAAGCTCGACCGCTTTGCTCGAATGCTTATTTGCGGGCGTGGAACCTTGGAGTTCCATTCTTGTTATTCCCCGCGCAGTTCTCGGTAGAATAGGTGAGATTTTCATGCCGGCGATGACCGAAAGAGGCGGTGACAGAGACTTCTAGCGGTCTCGCGCGCGAGCGCGCGGGAAAACTCTTTGGCGATATCGCCAACCGCACATCCCAGGCCGCCGGCCGTGCACTAACCTTCATGATCGCCACCGCGGTCGTGATCGTTTGGGCGATTACCGGGCCCATCTTCCATTACTCCGATACGTGGCAATTGGTGATCAACACCGGCACCACGATCGTGACGTTCCTAATGGTCTTCTTGATCCAGAATTCGCAGAACCGGGACAGCGCGGCCATCCAGGTGAAGCTGGACGAACTCATCAGGGTAAGCGCGGTGCACAATTCGTTCGTCGGGATCGAACACTTGACCGACGATGAGCTCGACGAAATTCGCTCGAAATGCGAAGTGCGTGCCGAGGCCGAGAAGGCCGGAGAGCAGACGGTGGACAGTGCCAGGAAGAAAGCGCGTCGTGCCGCGGACCTGGTTACCGAATGAACGGTGAAGCCGATCATACGCGCAGCGTTCGGCGAAAGGCCGTTTCGAGGAATATCGACGCCATCGTCGAGCTCGAAAAGGAAGAGGAGCAGAAGCTATCGAAACTCCATAGGGCGTCTCACACGATCGGATGGTTCGTCGGGACGATTCAATTCGTGATCCTTCAAATCGTTTTCGTTGTGGCATGGGCCGTTTGGAACGCCTACGGGCCCACTCGCTTCGACCCTTACCCTTTCAATCTTTTGTCGGCCGTCCTCGCCCTCGAAGCCGTGCTTCTGACGTCTTTCGTCCTGATCCGCCAGAACACGATGGACCAGCGCTCCGAGCGGCGAAATCACCTAGAACTTCAGATCAATCTTCTGGCGGAGAAGGAAGCGACCAGCATTCTCAATAAGCTGGACGCCATCGCAGGAAAGTTCGGTGTCGATTTTTCAGAAGATTTCGAGGCCAGAGAGTTGGCCAAGGATACTCAGGTGGAAGGCATCGCGCGCGATCTTCGCATCAAGAACGATAGAACGTCGGCTTAGCCTTTGGCTAGACGTCTCGCTCTTCGATGCCACACTGACAGTTCTACCAACGTCGGGTTGGGATTGTGGCGCCCACGCAAAAGTTCCCGCATCGGGCCGCTCAAATGGAGGGGCAAGCCCCCAGTTATCTTCTAAGCTGCGGCCCGCCTGATGTCGCCACGTGCTCAAGCGTCGCGGTAACGAACTCAGGGCCGCACACATCTGAGGAGAAAAGCGGAGGAACGAGCGCCAGCCGATCTAAGTTGTCGTGCATTAATGTTCTCTAGGAGGAGAAGATGATGGGAACGGAGAGGCGTGAAACAGGTACGCTCATCGGCAGCGATAAGGTCGAAGGCACCGCCGTCTATGGCGCCGACGCCCAAAAGATCGGCTCAATTGAGCGCGTCATGATCGACAAGATGAGCGGCCAGGTGTCGTACGCGGTGCTTGGCTTCGGCGGCTTTCTGGGCATCGGGGACGATCACTACCCGCTGCCATGGCAGTCGCTGAAGTACGACACCGGTCTTGGCGGCTACCGGACCAATCTCACCGCAGACAGGCTCCAGGGTGCGCCGAAGTACGGCAACGACAATGCCTGGGATTGGAGTGATCCTGGACGCGCGAGAGCAGTGAACGATTACTATTCCGGGTTCTGACGCCTGCCGGCAAGCCCGCCGGCAAGAGCGGGCTTGCCGCGCGGTCGAGGCGTCTGCCGCCCTCCTATGCCCGCGACGACAGACCCTTCGGCGGCGCCGGTTCGCCCATGGTGGCCTACCGCTACGAGGACAGCGGCAGTAGCGACCGCGTTGCGCGTCATATGGTTGGCTATACCGGGATCCTGTGTAAAAAGGCGCGCGGCGATGACCCCGTCGTCGAATTTTCATCCCAGCTAAAACAAGGGCTTAACGCGTGCCCCCGCGCCGATCGGCGTCAAGACCCCACGCCGATTTACATATGAGGTAACACAAAGTTCCGACAGCGTGAACCGGCGCCCCCTCTTTACCGCTCGCACGAAGCTATTGCGCACCCTCGGTGAAATCGCCCAGAAACAGAGGGGGTGATGGTAACGGCGTCGAACGTGGGGATACGAAGATGCTAGTCCTGATGAACCTGATTTGGCGGCGCGTTGCCTACACGATGCTGGCCGGTATGCGGTCCAAACTCGCTAGTCAATGATGCGAAAGACCCGCCCAGCGCGAGCCGGGATCAAACAAGACGAGCACCAGCCGCAGCTGGATGCAGCAATTTGGGGCTCGTCAGCCCAATCGAGGTGAGCTAGTCTACCTCTGCTAATTTTTGACGGAGCCAAGATTTCAATAAGCGGATTTGGAGCACCCATGACAATCATGAGAGCTATTGCCCTATTCGTCATTCTTGCATTTTCGGGTTGTGTGATCGCCGCTGGCTTTATGACTTCGCCCGCCTCGGCCGGTAAAATGAACGGGAAGCCTGGTGGTGGTGGAGCAGGCTCAGGCATGGCGAACTATGGTCCGATGAAAAGCAGCACCCCAAACGCCAAGCCGCCTGCCAACACGAAGAAGCCTGCCGCGCAGTAGCCAGCAGACAGGGCCCGCCAGCGTGAGCCGGCGGGCTTTTTGTTAGATGCCGGATATCCTCCTGCCGGCGATCGCGAGGCACATGCTGAGCTTGAAGCACAGCCGGGCGATGTAGAGGCGGATCAGACGCGCCGCACTACTTTCGCTTCCTCTACGAGGGCAGGACTTGCGCGAGGTTCTCGATCAGGAAGAAATGCCGAGAGCGACGTCTCGTGATGGAAATGTCGTCCGAGATCAGATCGTCCGGCCAGCCTTCGCCATCAGTGTCCGCAGAAATGGCATGCGTCGGCAACGCTGATGACGCCTGCAAGCGTACAACGCAAGCGGCGTCCGTTTCAGCATCGAATGCTTTTGACTGCGCCTCCGCGCGTGCCGCAAAGCGAGTGTCATTTTGGTGCTCGCTCACCTTCCCGCTCAGCGGCAATAACGGCGTCAACGGCAGAGTACATAACCGTGCGCGCGGACTTGTGAGCCTCAATGGCATCGAAGATCGGGTCAGGAGCCCCTGAAAAGCATTTGCAGAGTTGGGCAGTGGAAGCCATCCCAAGAGCAGCGCCGCCAGCGGCCACCGCAGCAGCTTTAGCGAGGACCTCGGAGTGAGGGGCGACGATGTTGTTTTCACGCGTGGTTGTGGGTGACCTGCTATGCACGCTGTTAGTTTGAGCCGGGGGCCTATCCTCGTGGTTCAGGTTAGAGCCAGGGCGGAAGTCTGATCCACTTCCCCTCCGCTTGTTTTTGTGGTAACAATAATTATGAATAAGTCAATTCGTGTTACCAAGAAATCCAGAGGGCGCCCCAAGACAACCGGGACCGGCGTTCAGATTGGCGAGCGCTGGCACCCCTCCGAGCTTGCGGCAATTGATGCTTGGATCGAGGCATCAGGTGACAAAACGATTACCAGGGCGCACGCCGTCCGTCGCCTTGTAGCGGCTGGGCTGAAGGCGAAGGGAAAGTAGGTGGACCGGCTTTCGTCGATCCAATTGCCGTATTGGCTAATAATCGGGGGGCTATTTTAATAGTGATAGGCTTCCTTGGTCTTGTCTTTAGCAGGAACAAGCAAGCTGCGAAAAATCCAGCGCCAACGCCGCCTGTACCAGGCCCCGAGATCCCGCCGCCAAGGAATGACCGTATACCACCATCCGCCGGCTTGTAGAGCTGGGGCTGATGGCGAAAACCAGATGAACATTACGACGAACCTTACTGGAGTTTAAAATGAAGTTTTTGCTGCTAACCGCATTGATTTTTGTGAGCTTCCAAGGCGCTGTCGCTCAAACTTCCGAATGCTCAACGATACCGAAGGCTCGCGATCGATTGGCTTGTTATGATCGGGCTACGCCACCATCGTCTGCGAGACCTGTGGCGGCCAAGCAGAAGGCGACTGCACCCGGTACGTCCCCTGATCAAGGATCGATCGTCGATGCGCTCGCCGTTGAAAACGCAAAACTGGACGCAAAGCTGAAAAGAGTTTGCCGTGGATGCTAAGAGCAACAACGGTCGAACTGGGGGCTGAAGGCGAAGGGGAATGGACGCTTCAAGACCAACAAGGAGGCGTTGGACT
The DNA here is from genome assembly GCA_963819355.1 of uncultured Alphaproteobacteria bacterium. Classification (GTDB taxonomy): domain Bacteria; phylum Pseudomonadota; class Alphaproteobacteria; order Rhizobiales; family Xanthobacteraceae; genus Bradyrhizobium. The sequence continues at coordinate 128,393 of CAWFVZ010000011.1, forward strand.
CGCGACGACGCAAGCAAATTCGATGAGCTCTTGGATGCCGGCAAGGAAGCCGCTGAGATAGCCCTAGCCATCAACCGAACACGCCAAGCTGTTTATCAACGGACTTACAGAAAGCAAGCAAGGCGCGCTGGCCGTAGGTCTGCTGCAGGTGACCGCGCTCCTCCAGGATCCGCAGCGCGATCGCCGTGGCGGAGAGCGCGAACGCGGGGCCTGCGACAAGGCCATCGCGCCAGTCGAACAGTCCGGTCAGCAGCGCGAGTGCCCAGATCGCCGCCGTGGTGAGCAGGAGCTGCGCGACACCGAGGCCGAAAATGTCGCGTCGCATCGCGAGCAGGCGCGAGAATTCGAGCTCGAGCCCGATGAGGAACAACAGCATCACCACCCGAGTTCTGCGATCGTCAGGATGTGCTCGGGCGTACCGAGAATCTTGAGGCCATAGGGCCCGATCACCACACCCGCCACCAGATAAGCGATGATCGGAGAAAGTCGCCCGAAGCGCGCGATCGGCACGCTGACGACGGCTGCCGCGAGCAGCACGAGGGGAAGTCCGATGAGGCCTGTCTGGGCGGTGTGAGTGTCCATGGGGAGGTCCGGGGGGTGGCCCTAATTTCGATAGCATCCAGTGCACACTACGCTGCGAAATACGGGCCACCCTAACGGATTTGGTGATGCCAAGTGGCGACGCGGCCGACCGGGACCAGAATCACCCCATGGCACGGCTCAAATGTCGCGGCTCGTTGATTGTCCATCGTGATCGGTACATCATAGGCGTAGCCTCAGCGGTTTGTAGATGGAAAAGGTGGTCGCGGGGCCGGGGAGGTATGGCTTCACCAAAGTTCATCCCACACGCGATGGCGAAGCGGTTGCGGTGGGGATATGAGCCGATCATAATTTGGGGTAGGCTCGCGTTTCTGTTGAATTTCTGGAGGTTTGATGACCAGCGATCGCCTCACCGACACCGCGATGGCCATTCCCAATCTGGGGGCATCAAAACACGAGATTCAGGCCCACTACGACCGCGAACCGCGACTTTACGAGCAGTTTCTCGGATCAACTCTTGCGTATTCGGCTGGCATTTGGAACGAACCTGCCAACCGCGACACGCTTGATGCAGCGCAACTCCGCAAGCTTGACTGGCACATCGATATGTCTGGCGCGCACAGCGCGCAGCGTGTGCTCGACGTCGGATTCGGCTGGGGCTGTCTGGTCAAGCGGCTCATGACGCGCAGGCCGGATATCGACTATGTCGGCCTGACGCTTGCCGACAATCAGGCCCGGTACGTGCGCAGCTATGCTCCAAAAAATTTCGTGACTGAGATTTCGCCCTGGCAGGACTTTCAGTCGGATTGTCAGTTCGACGCGATCGTGAGCATCGGGGCGATGGAGCACTTCGCCAACAAGACCGCGGATCGTGAGGAGCGCATCGAGGCCTACCGGCTGTTCTTCGAGTTTTGTGCTCGCACGCTCAGGGTCGGTGGCCGGGCTTCGATCCAAGTCAATGGTTGGGGGAACATCGAACTCGGTAGCGAGGCTCGGCACATTCGTCAAAGCGGAATCGACGGTTTTTGGCTTGAGGGCAATTTGCCTCACGCCAGTGAGATGCTGCTCGCCAGCGAACGCTGGTTTGACGTCGTACATCTCGAAGGAAAGCCGCGCGATTACGTCTACACACTGCGAGCGTGGCTAAGGAATTCTGCGGAGCCAGGAGGACAATCTGGTTGCGCTGGTGGGGCGCAATATGGTGGACGATTACAAGCATAACCTTAAGACGTGCCTGGACGCCTATCTCGCTGGCGCCCTTACGCTCTACCGGCTGGTACTCGAGCGCAAGGGAACGGTCGTCGGCTGAGCAGCCCGCGCTGCAATCAGGTGCGGGGCGGGCACATGCACCTTTGAAGCCCACCCCGCCGCCACGAAACCGCGGAGCACCCAGTAGCCGGGATCGATCTCGCCTTTGAACAGAGCGAAGCTCGCCGACCAGGGAAAGGCGTGATGGTTGTTGTGCAGACCCTCGCCGTTCATAGTGAGAGTGTTGACCAGGGCGCTGTTACGGCTGTCCTCGCGTGTTTCGAAGCGCCGGCGGCCGAATCGATGCGCGATCGAGTTCACCGCCCAGGTGCAATTGAGCTGCCAGAGCGTGCGCAGCGGACCGCCAGCAAAGAAGCCGGCCCAGTATCCATCCGCCGTCCCGTACCAGGCGAGACCGATGAACCCGGGTATGATCCAACTCGCAGCAACCCACAGCCAATACCAACGATCGACCCAGCGAACGACCGGATCGCGGCGCAGATCGCGAACGTAGTCGACGTAGACGCAATAGGCGTCGGATATCACCCATCCAACATGGCCCTGGAGCAACCCGCGGAAGATGCCGGCAATTCCGGCTCCGCGCGGCCGTGGCGAATGCGGGTCGCCAAGCCGATCGCTGTATCGGTGATGCTTGCGATGGATCGAGACCCATGCGGAGATCTGGCCCTGCATCGTCATCGCGCCAAGAATCCCGAGCGCAGCGGCGAGCGGCGCACGCGCGCTAAAGGCGCGATGGCAGAATAACCGATGATAGCCCAGCGTGACACCGAGGCCGGTGACAAAGGTCATGGACAACAACAGCAAGGGCTCAAACCAGGTGACGCCGTGGATTAGGAACCACCGTACGCCGGCGATGCTGCCCGTCGTCACCAAGACAAGGCTGAAGATCGATAGGACCTGCAGCAGCTCGACGCGCAGATAGCGGCCACTGGCCGGGCGGCCGATGACAATCGTCGGCGGCCACCGTCTCTCAGCGCCAGGAGATGTTTCCGATCCACCCATCATTTAAGTGCTCGCATGAAGCGCGCCCGATGTCACGCCGCTTTCCGCGGGCTCGCTATATTACCACGGAGGTTCCCGGTTTGCATTTCAGCTCGCAGCAAAAGGTCCGTTTGGCGGTTAGCGCTTCGAGCCGCCAAATCGGTCAACTCAGTTCGGATGACAACGGTGGCGCAGCCCGCACGGACGCGGGCAAGAGTGGTGAGAAGACCGCAATCCTCGCCTCAACAGCGGAGCGATCCGCCCGCAAGGATTTTGCTCGCGTTTCGGAACCGCGCTGTATTCGTGGGCGATTGATGATGATCCAAAGATTTACAACCTCCGGTGTCGAGACACTTGAGGAATTCGATGAACTCCCGGCTGCGGTGGCGGTCTTTGACGAGCGCATGAACCTTGCCGGTAAGCAGGTCGATTCCGGCCAACAGGCTCAGCGTGCCATGACGTTTGTACTCGTAATCCCGCGCGAAGGTCGCGTGGACGCCGGGCTTGGGCGGCAAATCGGGTGCTGTCGTTGCGATGGCCTGGATTCCCGGCTTTTCGTCGTAGGAAACGATCGCCACTCGCTTGATGGCTTTGCGCGACTTGGCGGCGGCCCTCTTCAGAACCTGGACCTCGCGATAAACGCACAGAACCTCGGCCATCTTCTGCTCGAACTCGGCATCGCGACGTTCCAGATAGTAGCGCACCTTGTGCGGCTTGATTTCCTCCTGGCCGAGGATCTTGCACACCGTGCCTTGAACCAGCCTGGCGAGACATTCGTGCCCCGCCGTCGGGCCGTGCTCGCGTGCGTGACGTGCCAAAAGCCGCGTCGTCCACAGCTCATGCGGATAGCCGTGCTCCTTGGCCTTGTCGCACGCCAGCGACACCAACCAGGCTTTGGCCTCCGGCGTGATGACTGGTTCTTTGCCCGGCCGTGGCCGATCCTCGATCGCCGCCAGCGGCCCATAGCTCAGCGCCCGCTCCACGCAGCGCTGAACCGTTTGATGGTGAACCCCAACTCTTTGCCCCACCGCACAGAACGAAGGATTCTCGCGATAGGCCAGCAGCATCTGCGCCCGCGATACCCGGCTCGCCGGCTCGGTTCGCGACCGCGAAAAAGTCGTCAATCTTTCAATCTCTTCGCAGGTCATTGCCAATTCGACCACTCGCCGCCATCCTGCCATGATGCCGCTCCTCGTTTTGCCAACCGCAAAACAAGGAATCCGCCATCAACCCATCGGTTCCATGATGCAGGCTTCATGGAATCGATCGTCTAGAGACGACCTAGCACTACAGTTGCATTTTGTGCTTGAGGTGCGCTCGCTTTGCTTCGGCTTGATGAGCGCGTCGCCAGAGCGACCATGCGATGATGCGAGCGGGCTGGATGCGCCGTTGCGCGAGCTTGAGGGTGATGCGACGGATTTCCTGGATCGACCAGCGGATCAGGAGCGACGTTTGATCGATCGGCGCGGCAACGTTTTTTTGGGCCCCACAACGGCGGCGTTAGCTCGGTGACGGATCGCCGCCATCATGGCGAAGGCCAGCATGACCAGCGAGACATGACGGTGCCACCCGTGCCAGGATCGGGTCTCATTGTGATCGAGACCAAATTCGTTTTTGGCGGTTTCGAAGCCATCTTCGATGGACCAGCGGCAGCCTTCTACTGCAACCAGCTTCTTCGCCGACGTGCCTTTCGGACACCAAGTGGAGAAGAAGGCGAGTTCGCTGTCCCCGATGTTGCGGCGGATCAGCAGGCCTCGCGTCCAGGTTCCGGTCAACGTGCTGTTGTAGTCTCCAGCCTCGAGGTCGGCCAATTCGAGATAGGCCCAATCATACAGCCGCGGCCCTTTGGTGCCGTCGCCCGCTGACAGTCGTCGCCAGGCCTTGCCAGGAAGGCTCTGCGCAACGTTGCCAGCGGTGTCGACAAAGACCTGCGACTTGCCCCAGGAGCGGATCTGATGGTTGGACGCAATGCCCAGGACGTAGCCCTTGCCGGCCTTTCGCAGCATGGCTTCGATGTCGCCCGTTCCATACACGCTATCCGCTGCAACGAAGGAGAACGGCACCTTGGCTACGATCGCCTGCGCGATCATCTTCCGTGCAAGCTGCGGCTTCGTCGCGAAGCACATGTCCTTGGGAACGCGCGCCGCCTTCATCCGAGCGGGAGCGTCCGTCCACTCCTTCGGCAAGTAAAGCCGGCGATCGATGAAGGCGTGGCCGTGACGCGACGCATAGCAGGCAAACACGCCAATCTGACAATTGGTGATCTTGCCTGCCGAGCCGGTGTACTGCCGCGCAACCCCGCACGATGCTTTGCCTTGCTTCAGAAACCCGGTCTCGTCGATCACCAGAACCGCGTCATCGTCTGCCAGAGTTTCCAGCGCATAGTCCCGCACCAGTTCACAAAGGGCGTCAGCATCCCAGCTCCCGCGGCCCAGAATCGCCTGTTGACGCCACGGGCCAGCATCCCCTGCTGCTTCCGCCCGCATCCAACCAGTCTTGCGCGGCTCATTGCCTAGCAACCCGTCGAGAAATTGCCCTGCCGACGTCGCCACCCGATCCTGACTAAACAGCGGGCGCATCCGCTGCTTCACATCCCGTAATGACGATGCCCACAGTTCAAGCGTCGTCTCAATCGATGCTCCAGCCATCCATGATCTCCCGAATCATGGTTGCCCATCGATTCAGAAGTCACTCAAAAATGCAACTGTAGTGCTAGGCGAGTTCCTGAGTGTCCCACGGGACAATAGGAAATGCGTTACACGGAGCCTATTAACGCGGAAGCGTCGAAGCATGTCCGCCCTGCGCGGGCAGCGTGAGCCGACAGGCCAATGACATTTGTTGTGCCAAATCCAAACGTTGTTTTAGTGGTCGACGATGACCTGGGAATGCTGAAGGGAATACGGCGTCTTCTCCGGCAGCACGCCTATGAACCCATACTGTTTTCATCTGCGGAGGCATTTGAAAACTACGCCGATTTTGAAGAGGCGCTTTGCATCATCATGGACATCAACTTGAGCGACAGGTCAGGCATTGAGCTGAGGCACCGTCTCACGGCGGTTGGGATTTCCGTCCCAGTCATCTACATCACCGGCAATGACAATCCAGCTCTCTGCAAGGCTGCACTGGCTTCTGGATGCGTCGCATTTCTAACCAAGCCCTTCTCCGCGCAGTCGCTCATTGAGCCGCTTCAGAAAGCATCGGTCGGGCGTTGAGACTTTGCGGCCTGTCCTCGAAATGCTAGCTTCGGAAAGCCTTGGGCAGCGGAGATGTCAGTGAAACCGATCACGGCATTGGCGGCCAACAAGTTGGGCAAACTCCTGACTAAGGATTTTCGTCGCATTTTCGGCCCAGCCCATGATGAAGTGGCAGAACGACTTGGCTCCTTCGCGAGGAGCACCATTGAATGCTTGGGAAGAAGCGATGCGCTTTACCACAATTTCGGACACACTCTGCAGGTCACAATGGTCGGTCGTGACATTCTACAGGGAATGACGCTGTCCCAGCGAATAGAGCCAGAAGATTATTGCCACCTGATCGTCGCCTGTCTGCTGCACGATATTGGTTACATGCGCGGCGTTCTGAGCGGCGATACCGAAGATGAAGTTGTCGTCGATGGAAAAGGCAGGAGAATCACCTACCCCGTGGCGCATCACGCCCTATCACGTCGATCGCTCGAAGCTGTTCGCGTTCGAGCGCCTTGGAAATTCACCAAACATCAACGCTTCACGTATTGCAGAGGCGATTGAAGGTACGCGCTTTCCAGCCCCGAGGAACCGGCGTGATGCCAACGAGAACTTAGAACCAAGACTAGTTCGGGCTGCGGACTTAATAGGTCAGCTTGGCGATCCGATGTACTCTCGTAAAGCAAACGCGCTTTATTGCGAATTTGAAGAAATAGGGATGAATCGACAGCTTGGGTATTCGTCCCCGACCGATAATATCGACAAGTACCCAGCCTTTTTCTGGGATAGCGTCTCGATGCATCTCGACGACGGAATAAAGTATCTGAATATGACGGTTTCCGGCCGACAATGGATAGCGAACCTCCATCATCATATACTGTGTGCAGAGCACGGCCATCGTTTCATGGGACCCCAGCACTGAGAAGCGACGAGACACCGAAGGAGGTCAATCAATGTCTGCGAACGTCAAAACGAGTGCGAACGAGGGGTCTGCCAAGATCTACCAGTTCCCTGCCGGGGGCCTGGCGGGTCTCGGGGGACGTCGCTACGGCGTGGCCAAGGATGTGACCGAACTGGTCGACCCGGCAGTCAATCTGGTCGATTGCAGTGGCAGCTGGTACCACGCAGCCGCCATCCGTGAATCCTAGCCTGGCGTGACCATTGATGCCAGCGCGCGCGGAGCCTTAATGGCTTCCGACCGTGTCTGCGGAGGCAGAACGCCGTCTTGGACCGGAAAACCGTCGACGGCCCCTTAGCCGTTGTCGTCGCGTTCCACCGACCAGGCGCCGCCGCCACAGCGAGGCGTTTCGGGTGCTGGTCGGGGCGCTCGACGAAGTTGAGGCTCTGGTGCCGAAGCGATCCTCCCAGATCGGAAAACAAGAAAATCCAGAGTGCAAATTTGCCTGAAGCGGCAAAACGCAGGGCTGGCTGATGTGTCCTGGCAATCGTTCCAAGGCCGCTCAGGACTTCCGATGTCGCGGTTTGTTGGTCGAGCGATTCCGATAACTCAAGGGTACGGGCCTTCAGTTCGTCGAACAGTCGCACATTCTCGATCGCAATAAGAGCCTGATCGGCAAAGGTCGAGACGAGTGAGTAATGGTTGCTATCTCTGCTTCACACAAACGGGCTGCCGATTCTGTCAGCGTATCAAGTACCGTTTGCAGGTCGAATGTCGAACGGCTGATCACCTTAAGCAAGTCGGCGGTTGCAGTCTGCTGCTGCCGTGCTTCGGTCAACTCTCGCCGCGCCTGAGCCAGCTCCCGTCTGAGATCTTCTGCGTTTCACTCTCTGATTTGGCTTTCGGAGAAGAAATGTTGCTTTTTGTTGGCCCCTTGCGTCCCGCTGTAGGCCGGTGCACGGCTTGTCCACGCTTTACCATCTGGGGTGCCCCCGCATCGGAAATCTGATTAGTCGAAATGTTTGTGCTACCCCAATTTGGCTGCCGAGGCATAGGTGTGGCGCCATGCCGCACTTCGCCGCATTGCACTAATCTCGCTGAGCGGCTGCGTCGACGAGGTGTTTCGAATAAGAGGCCTGTTGATGGCACGAAACGGACATGCCGACACCGATGCTCAATGTCCGCTAACAGGTGAGGACCGAAAAACATCTGCTCACAGCGAGCCGCGTTTGCCCCCAACAAACGGCCCAAGCCTCGTTTCCACCTGCGCATTTTGAACCTAAATCGAAGTTGAGCTACCCAATGTAAGTATTCTGCGTCTAGACGCGCGACCCCTTTCGCGAAGCACAGAGCGTCGAAGGGGAGGGTTCTGTTCTGGAAATTGGTCGCCGCATGCTTGCGGGCGCATCTCATATCGCCCTTGGTTTTGCCTAGGCAATGGCCCAACTCCCAAGTGCCCTGGTTTCGCCCGCCGTACTGGAAGTTATTTGGCGGCAATCGGCCCGCCTGGAAGTCCGCCGTATTGCTGTCACGTCGTAACCAGTCGAGCTGCTCGATTGTAGCAAGTACGAAACCGATGTTCGGCTAAATCGCGATCTTTGACTTCAACTGCAATTTGTTGGGCCACTAAACAACGAATTTGGAGCAGCGCCATGCTTGAAGCAAATCGTCGTATTTTCTTACAGTCGTTTGCGGCCGGTGCGGGAGTGCTTGCCGCTTCTCAATCATTTGCTGCCGGCGACGACGGCCATGCTGCAGGTTACGATGTCTCCGCTGCTTCGGATTATCTAAAGACAATTCCGCGCAAATCTGGCGATCCGGTTGTCTTTACGGCTTCGCTCGACAAGGGACCTATCAAGGCAACATCCGGCGGTTGGGCCCGCGACATCACGACGAGGGGTCTTCCCATTGCCACCGACATCGCGGGCGCCCATCTGTACCTCAATGCCGGTGGTGTGCGAGAGATGCATTGGCACAACTCCGCGGAATGGGCGTACATCCTGAGTGGCCATTGCCAGGTAACAGTCGTCGATCCCGAAGGTGAGACCGAGGTAGCCAATTATGCTGCGGGCGATCTTTGGTATTTTCCAAAGGGGCATGCCCATGCGATCCAGACCCTGGGGTCCGAGCCGTGCCACGCCATCCTTGCCTTCGATGATGGTTTGTATGGTGAGCACGGAACTTTCGGAACTCAGCGACTGGATGAGCCGATTGGATCCGGGCCTGCTCGCGCAGGCACTCGGTCTGCCCAAAGACGCCGTCGCCAGAATTCCTGCCGCTGAAGTTTACATCCGGCAGGGCGACGTGATCGCTCGCGATAGCGCGGAAGCTCGCGCTGTTAACTTACTGGATGCAACGCGGACACATCGTTTTTCTCTCTTGGCTCAAAAGCCCCGGGTCAGTTCGCCCGGGGGCACAATCCATGTCGCGTCGGCCAAGGAATATCCGATCTCCACGACGATCACCGGAGTCGTCACGAGATTGCAGGCCGGTGCGATGCATGTACCTCACTGGCATCCGAATGCCAACGAATGGCATTACGTCGCCCAAGGACGAACACAGGTTACGCTGTTTGCGCCCGACAAGCGAATGGCTGTAGCCGAACTCTCCCCAGGCGACTGTGCATACATTCCGCGGGGCTGCGGTCATTCCGTTCTAAACGTCGGCGCAGAAGAATGCGAAATCGTCGGAGTGCTGGACAGCGCTACCTATTCGGAAAGCTCGCTGATTGACTGGATTGCGAAGGCGCCTCGCCACGTGCTTGCGAATAATCTCGGATTGGCGGCTGAACATTTTGCGTCGGCCACGAATAGATCAGTGATTATCTCCGCGAGTTGAGGCAAAAATGCTCAGGCTCTCGAATTGGGGATATTGCCGATCCCTGGCGTTTCTCGCGTCGGCTTCATGGCTTATCGGCCAGGTCTGTCCATGGCGCCGTTGAGATATGCCAATGGGCGCCGGGAATATCTGTTTATCGGGTACAGCGGAAGTCGGGAGTTCAATCGCTCGTCTGCAAAGAAGTCGGGAGTTCAATCGCTCGTCTGCAAAAGAGAAAAGCCGCCCGTGAAGGCGGCTCTCCGTGTGCTATGAGCCAGCGCAAGACCTTGATCCTTGCGCGACCGGCGATAGGACATGAAGCCGATGCCCGCGAAGCCGAGCAGCATCATTGCCCATGTCGAGGGTTCGGGGACTGCCCCCAGCGGCAATCCAATAACGCCGTTATTTGGATCGCTCAATTCGAAGCCCGTTGGTCGGAATTGCGGGTCGTTCAAAATCGCTCCAAACACCTCCCAGCTTGTGGTCTTTCCTTCAGACGTACGCCGCCTGCGGCGAAGGGCCATTCCGGGTGGATGGCGCAAAGCTAGTTGGTGATCACGCCACAGACCAATGTCTCAATCACCGGATTGGAAGGTTGTTCCTCAAGCTGAGGGCGGCGTACTTCTCTTTTTCTTCCGCTTGCTGATGGTCGAGGTCGCTGATCAGCTTCCCGATGCGCTTTGTGGTTATTCGGTCGAACTCGTCTCGCAGCAAGCGTTTGGCTTGTTCCAAACGAAGGGCTATTTGCTCTTGGCGGGCTAGTTGGTCTGGCATCATTTGTGTTGCCTCCGCAGAGTGAGACGGATGGCGAGGCGAATAGTTCAAATCTATTGTGGTGACGGTGCGTGCCATTTGAAAACGAAACTAGGCCACTGAAACAGGCCAGGCCGAAATTTACGGATCGACGTCCTAGAATAGGAACGACCCAACAGCCCGCCGATTGACCGTAGCCGGGTAGCCACCGATCGCCGGCCAGAGCGACCCCGGCCTTTCGTGTGCCCTAGCCTACCCGCGGTCGTCTCTCCGGGATTTTTGCCAATCCCCATCTCGGGGCTAGGTCGAGATCTGAACACCGACGGGACCATCTATTTCGAGCCCGGCGGCGTTTTTTTGAATGGTTCTACCGTTTGTGTGACCGAAAACCTCAGGTGATCGGAGCATCGACCCATCCCCGCCGCCGCTTCTTAATGGCTTTCATCTCCCCTGAGCTTCTGATCTGCGCGGTCTCCTCATGACCACACCTTGCGCACCGAAAATCAATTTGGGACGGCTGGCTTGCCCACCTCGAGGCGATGAAGTTGGCGGGCATGGGCCAAGCGTGACAGTTCGGGCAAGTACGCAGGACGTGTTCTGGAGAGAGCACGGGCAGTCATCTCCCAACAGCTGGAGCACGTAGTTCCAACGATGCATTTTTCGGATCGTTCCGATTTGGACGCCCGGAAGTCAAATCCGGAGGAGCTTCTCGTGCGTCGAAATAAAAACGGCCCCTTCGTCGGGGGGCGCAGGAGCCGCCGTCAAATTTGCAGGGGGCTTGACGCCGGAGCACAGTGAGAACGGGGTGCATTGCCGTTTGTCGCAAAATACCGCGAAAGGCCTATCTTTTCGCGGATCTGTCAAACGTCAGCCGGAACTGCCCCCTTTGCGTCATGAAGAACTGCCCCCTTCATCGGGTTATGATCTCGGTTGAAGGTTGCGTCCGCCGGTGACGGGACGGAGGAGGCGGAGCCGACCGGAGGGCCGTCACCGGCGGGCGGCTTGATGAGGCCGCTCTTCCGCTTGGCGCGGAGCCGGTAGCTGTCGCCGCGGATAGTCAACACGTGGCTGTGGTGCAGGAGCCGGTCGAGGATCGCGGTGGCGACCACGGGATCGGCGAACACGGTGCCCCATTCGGCAACGGTTTCGATCTGGCGAAGTCTGAGTTCCAGCAGATCACGGGCGGTGATGAGCGTTAACGCTTAGGGGAGCCATTGGTTGCTCCCGCTTAGAGCTGCGGCTTGTTCACCTCGAAAGCCGGGGATAGGCCGCACCCGCTGGTTGCTAAATGCCTGCAGCACGTCCTAAATGCCGCGGGCATTAGGGGCTTCGCTGTCGGAGGACCCCGATCTCCTCGCACCCGGCGCCGAGCTCGAGGCTGAGCTGGAGTCCTACGGAGTGCCTGCCGGATCGCTCTTCATCCGAACGACTGTTCCGCACGCGAGGGCAGCCGATATCCTGATCGCTTACCTCGATGAAAGCGAAGACGCCAAATATCTGTGGTTTCGCATTGTCGGCCGAAACCTTGCTCTGGATGATGACGTGGGGCTGCCGGCCTTGGCTGTCCTGCCGCGAGAACTCTCCGCCCATCGCTTGGCGTGCCGAGATCCGCATTCGCTCGAGTTCGGGCGACCGGATCCGGATCGCGACGCTGGATCTGAGCAAGATGGGTGGTGAGTTGAGTCGGATGGGTATGGGAGCGGCCGGACGATCGAAAACGTCCAGGCGGCCCGTTTGCGCCGACGACAAGCGGTGAAACATCGTGGTGAGGTGGGCCGGCAGGAGATTACGCTCGGGAGGAAGTGAGCGCGGCGAAGGTCGTCCAACCAGGTGAAGTTATCGGGATCCAGTTCCGCGGTCAGGATGTAGATCGTGTCCACCAGTGGGCCTTCACATTGGCAAGTGAAACTGCGGCGGCGCCTCGTGCTCGGTCTCCAGGGACGAAAGCGACACCCCAAGCAACTGCACGGAGTTCGGTAGCGGCATCTCGGCCCGCAGAAGCTGGACCGCCAGACGCTCCAAATCGTCGGTCCGGCGGCCGGCGGGGCGCGCACGGCAGACTTTTACGTCATCGCTCGCTGTCACGCGTGATCTCTGCAACAGCTTTCCGGGCGATGATCCCCAATTCGCCGAGGGTTGTCGTCCCTCGCTGGGCCGCTTCGAGAAGCCGCGCGGCAACCGACTTGCGAGACTCATGGTCACCACCGTTAGGCAAATCTCGGCAGGCGTCCTCCAGGACAAGATCCAGTCTCCGTTTCGACGCATCGCTTCCTATTTCCATGGCCGGTTCACTTAATCTCACAAAACGCGCACGGGAAGGTCGCAGGCGCCATTGCCTGCGACCCTGTACGTTACAATGGAACTACGGCAGTGGTCGGGGGTCCGCGACACGGCTCTTATGCCATCGATTGGAATGAGCCATCCATTCGGAAATCGGCTCGCCATCGCGATGCCGGCCTCCGGCCTCCGCGCCAGCCCAAGCCGCCGCAGCCCCGAACAGCAATGCTGCAGCAGCAGAGAAGGCGATGATAATGCTCGCCGCACGAGCTCTCGAGATCGCGCTCTTTGCATTGGCCAACGTCGTATCTACCCGCCTTTCGGCGTCCGGCGCTGCAAGCCCGGTCAATGCCGTGACCTGCTGAACAAGATAGGTGCGATCCTCGGGGAGAACGCCGCTGTGACTTGAAGCGGTTGCCAGAATTCGCGCTGCTTCAGCGCGCTCGCCCGTAAGATCAACGTTCGGCGGCCGCCGGGGCGCACGGAAGAGATGATCCAGTTCGTAACTTAGAACCGACGGTTCGGTAGCAGAGGGCGGCTGCGTCGTTGCGGACGGACGGTTTGCAGCGCCCGCTACCAACGCGGTCAGAACGGCTCCCATCAAGACCGCGAGCGCCCAGGCAGAAACGCCATGTAATCCATCGCGAGTCTCGATGTCGTCGGTCGCGGAAGCGTAGGGTGGCCGCACGCGCCCGGCAAAATACCCGCCGCAGCCAAAACTGATAAGGGATTGGAAGATCAGGTAGACACCCGACAACAGCCATAGGGCAACGGACGCATCTCTCCAGGTTGGCGCAGCGGAGGCCATGCCAAGTCCGAGCGCCGTTCCAAAGGAGATCAGGATCAAAGACATTGCCGTAGCGACGAAGGCGCCGACGACGATGGGCGTCCACTGCAACCCCCACGGCCTGGTTAGGCCGGTTGCGGGGAGAGTCTCGGTTTCGATCCCGGAGAGCGGTTCAATGGCCATGGCGTCTTACCGAAGCCCGAGTAGAGACAAGATGAACATGACGACTACGATCAGGCCAACGAGATAGATGATTCCATTCATGCGAAGTCCTCCTCTTCGCGACTTCAATGCCAGGCACGCGTGCGGGTTCCTTGCTGGCCCACGATCTACCGCCTGCAAACCAAACGAAAAGAGTTAGGGCGCGGGGCAAGTGTCGCCGATCGATCCGAGCACGTCGCCGATCTCCGTGACAGCTTCCTCCGGCGAGATGCCGGACGGCGGATCCCGGCGGGCGATGTCAAAGGCGCGTGACGCGCGCGCCAAAACGGCGAAGAAAAAGAACAGCGGTAGCCTCTTCGCTATTCTCAATGCCGAAGACTTCAGCGTCCAGTATCCTATGCCCTTGATGCTCGAAAGCGCCAAGGGCGCTTCATGTTCCCGGCCGAATTCAAAATCGGAGCCTCCGTTCAGGTCAGCCATTCAGATTGCAATAACGGAGTGGGCAAGATAGGCACGAACGTTTTTGCCTTGTAGCACCTAGGACCGCGAGCTTCGCGAGATTGATGCGAAGGCACTCTAGGCTTTTTTGTACTACGGTGTCTCCGCCGTCCAAGTCCAGCGCTCGAGAAGTTGGCTTTTCGCATGTCGCTCTCAGGTGCGGAGAGGACCTCTCACCCGCATTTTTTCTGCTAGGTCTCGACCGTGATCGATCTGAAATCTTGTGTACGATCCTTGATCTTCGCGGAGAGCAAAGCGCCGGCCTCTGCCACGGCTTGCAACTCGTTTTGAATGGGAAAGCGTTTGAATGCCAGCCGTGGCAACAGATATCGCGCAAGCTCAAGATCGACGGCAATGGCGCAAGGAAACGTGCGATCGGTCGCAGGGCATCAATGGCTGGAATTTTTGGCGGGCTCGGATGTTTGAGCACCAAGGAACTGTTCCAGATATAGGACCTTGTTCGCCAAACGCAGATTGGTGCCACTCTTTGGAACAGAGGCGCCGCACTTTTGTTCAATCGTTAGGCGATTACGCAAAAGGAGAAAGCTATGAATGTAGCCAATAGACTAATGATCCTAGGCGGCCTGCTTGCCTTCAGCGCGAGCTCCGCTAATGCCGGTCCATGTAACACCGCCAGCCGCGATGCGGGCTCTGGGAACGTGCCGGGTTATGCCGGTCAAACAATCGGTTCCACAGCAACGGAGCAACATCCGCCAACATCCGTCATGAATAATGCGGCGGAGAACACCGCAACATCGTCAGAAGACGCGAAACGCCAGATGCAGGGCCAGCCTACCGCTGCCGAGCAATCACAGCAGACCAAGCCCGCACCCTCCGGGCAGTCACAGAAGATGACGGCAGGCACGCCCGAGCAGACCAAGCCCGCACCAAGTGAAGAATCAGAAAAGATGACTGCTGGCGCGGCCCAGCCCGCGCCCTCCGGAAAGAAGCCGGCCGAAGGCTGCGAGTAGGCGAAAGGAAGTCGCTCCGTTGCTTTCCGAAGGGTCCCCCTTTTTGACGGAAGCTGCTACAATTCCTCACTCGGGAAAAAACTCAGGAGCCGATCTACTGATTGTCTGCTAATAGGGTGGTCCGCGGCCGCGGGCATACGCGCTGTCTCGAACTTTCGAGACCACTCATTCCAGAGCTACCTTGCACGCGTGCGCGAACATCTCGCGGCCCCTCGATCTCGAAACTCTCGCTGAACTGCACGTCCGTCCTGGTCGGGAGGGGCGGCCCCGTCTCATACGCCTCCGGAAGCGCCTGTAGGCAACGTGCTGCGCGCTTTGTTGGCCACGGAACACCGGCCGATCAACCGCTGTATTGCATCTGTTGCTTCGCTGAATTACGATGCGCGTAGGGGAAATGCAGTCACCCCTTGAGGCTTCGGTCCAAGAACTGTGCATCGCTCGACTTGTCGAGGAATTGCACACATGGACGAAAACCGGCCTCCAACTCCTCCCATTGATTTTCTTTTGCGGTCTGCTTCCGAGCGGACGTCTGCGGATGTCGATCCGCCACCAATGGCGTCGGCGAAGTCTGACGAACCCTCGGCCGTCGGGTGGCAAAGCAGTTCCGGACAGGCCGAGCCTTGCCGAGACAATTCCGCCGACGGGCCTTCAGTCGCCGACTTCTACCGAGATGAGGCCGAAGTACGCACTGGGTTCCTGATTGCGCTGCGCGCGATGGGGCTTGGAGGTGACGAACCACCCCCCGAACCGACAACCCCTCCCGTCGGAAGCGCAAAGCCGTGAGGACGGGCCATTCCCCCCTGCCTGCTGCCGGTTTGCGCGCTGTTGTTTGCTTGCGAACCGACGGCATCGCGCAGTTCGGACGATGCCGTCACGTTCGCGCCTCACGGCATTTTTCGACGGCAAGGAGCTTTTTGTCGCGACTGACAGAAGGTTTCCGGACCCACCTGGGAAGGTCGGCTTGTGGACCCATGCCGACAGCATGCCCCTGTTCGAAGCTCTCGAAGTCTCAGCCCTCAATTAGCTGGAAAACCAGACGACCAAAGGAGAATTACGATGCGCTACCAACTGGCACCGCTTCATTGTCGTCCCTGGACGTTGAACGGGATCTCCGCACGCCTCATCGAAAGCCACTACGAAAACAACTACGGCGGGGCCCTCAATCGCTTGAACACCATCTCCGAGGAGATCGAGCGCCTCGATCTCGGTGACGCTCCCAACCCGACCCTCGCCCGGCTGAAGCGCGACGAGATTATCGCGCTCAACTCGACAATTCTGCACGAACTGTATTTTGCAAGCCTCGGCGGCGACGGGCGCGCCGTGCCGGATGACCTTGCAAGCGCCATTGCAAAGGATTTTGGATCGGTGGATTGCTGGCGCCAGGAGTTCGTCAGCATTGCGTCCGGATTGACCGGCGGCTCGGGCTGGGTGTTGCTGACCTATGTTCCGCGCGACGGACGGCTCATCAATCAGATCGCGTCGGAACACAGTCAAAGCATCGCGGGCGGCGTCCCGATCCTGGCCCTCGATATGTACGAGCAGGCCTTCCATCTGGAGTTCGGCGCGAACGCCGGCGCCTACGTAGCCGCCTTCATGCGCAACATCGATTGGTCCGCCGTAAAGCAGCGTTACGAGGATGCCAGCAAGGTCGCGCCACCGCGACCCCTTGAGCAAAAGGAGTTTGCCGACGTACCGTCGATCTCAGTCCGGGAGATGATGAAGTCGGGGACGCCGGTTCAGATCATCGATACACGCCCGAAGCACTACACGACGAAAGCCCAGGACATCATGGACGGAGCCGTGTGGCGCGACCCCGAACGCCTCGACGACTGGATCGGCACCCTGTCGAAGACCGAACCCGTCGTCACGTTCTGCGTCTATGGCTTCCACATCGGGTGTCAGACGGCGTCGGCGCTGCGCAAGGCAGGATTTGATGCGCGCCACATGGCGGGCGGACATTACGCCTGGAAGGCAATCAAGGGGCCCGGTGAAGCTCTTCGAGTGACTTGGACCTAGACCTGGTCGGTTCGATAGCACAGGGACCCGCCCAATGCCTCACCCACAACGCCGCTGGGCCATCATCGCAACCCTGCTTTTCATCATTGGAGTAAGTGACATGTCGAACCATGCGATCAGCTTCGAGAGCACGCAGACGGGTGTCGCGCCCGAGGGCTGGACCTCGACCCTCACGGGATCGGGCGATCCAAAATGGACGGTCGAAAGCGACGAGACGGCGCCGTCGAAATCGAAGGTGCTCAAGCAATCCGGCCGGGCGACGTACCCTCTGCTGCTGAAGAAGGACAGCAGCATCAAGGACGGCTTTGTCGAGATCAAATTCAAGGCCGTTGCGGGATCGCAGGACCGCGCCGCCGGCATCGTCTGGCGGGCAAAGGACGCGAACAACTATTACGTGACCCGGGCCAATGCCCTCGAGGACAACGTCGTTCTCTACAAGACCGTCAATGGCGTCCGCAGCCCGCTCGACGTTGTCGGCCGCAAGGGAGGGTACGGAACCGATGTCAAGGTTCCAGCCGACACCTGGCACAGCCTTCGCGTCGATTTCAGCAGCTCGCGCTTCCGCGTCTCCTTCAACGGCAAACAACTGTTCGAGGTCGAGGATTCAACCTTCGCCGGTGCCGGCAAGATGGGGCTGTGGACCAAAGCCGACAGCGTGACGCTGTTCGATCAAATCACCTACGGCGAAGCGAAATAGGCGGGGAGAGTGTATGTCTCTTGGAGGGCCGAGTATCGCATTGCGTGGAGAAACGCCACGAACGTAGACATCATGGCCGGCGTAGGGAGAAGATGAATTTGGAATGACGGAAGCCGCCATCTTGGCGGTGAGACGCGCTCCGATTCGATCGGATCGTTGGCTCTGAGCCAGAGCTGAGCCATGATGACGACCGGCGCTTTTAAGTCGACCTTTCAGCGGGAATTCGATCGAGACGTAGCCGGTGTCGATGATCGGTCAGTAGGCGTGCACCACCCAGGACGGCGGCCAGCGTTCCCAGCCCGGTCCCGCCGGCGATCAGGAACATGATCAGCAATTGATATTTTACCGCATCGACCGGCTCAACTCCCGCGAGAATCTGGCCGGTCATCATCCCCGGCAGGGAAACGAGGCCGATCGCCGCCATGCTGTTCATGATCGGCATGAAGCCGCTTCTCAAGGCGTCCCTTACGACAGGCAGCAGGGCTTGGTGTCGGGTGCCGCCAAGCGCAAGACAAGCTTCCACGGCGGCTCGTTCGCGCACCAGGCTGTTCGTCAGCACGTCCAGGCCCAGGCTTATTCCGGTCATGGTGTTGCCCAGCATCATGCCCAGCAAAGGCAGCGCATAGCGCGGATGATACCAAGGATCGGGACGTAGCTCCGTCAGGAGCGCGAACATTGTGACGGTACCGGCGGCGAGCAGCGTGCATCCGGCGCCCAGACCGTACTTCCAAATGCCCGGAAGGCGCCGCTTCTGCCGCGCGACGATCTCCCGCGAGGCGAAGAGGACCATGATCAGGGCGGCGAGAGCGGTCCAGAGCGGCGACACCGCGGCAAACAGGAACGTCAGCACGTATCCGACGAGGACGAGCTGGACCACCATGCGCACGGTCGCAATGGCCAGTTGCTTCTCAAGCTTGAGGCGGAGAACAAGCGAGAAGACGCCGTCCATGACGACAAGGAGCGCGGGTAGGACCAGATCGCCGTACGAAAGCTGGATGTAGGTCATGGCTGGCTTTCCTCGATGCCGCCGTCGGGCCTCATCGCAAAAATCCTTGACCCGACGCGGCGGGCTTGGGCGTCGTCGTGGGTACTCCAGAGGACGCTCGTTCCATCCGAGGTGCGTTCGGCAATCAGAGCTTCCACGGCCGCAGCGGATGCCGGGTCAAGAGCCGAGGTCGGCTCGTCCAGCAGAAGCACCCGCGATCGCAGCATGAGCGCCCGCGCAAGCCCCAATCGCTGTCTCTCGCCGGTCGAAAGTCTTTGGATCGACCACGGTCCGCAGTCGTCCGGCAACCCCAGGCGCGCGACCAGCGGCAGGGCATTATCCCAGGACGTGAAGTGCTCTTGCACTGTGTCTGACCACCAGCCAGGCTCTGCGGCGAGGTAGGTCACTCGCTTTCGCCAGGCGGGGGCGGGCATCGCCTCCCTGAGCGTTCCGTCCAGCTTGACCGTTCCCTCGTTGGGATCGAGATCCGCGATGGAGCGAAGCAGCAAGGTCTTCCCGACCCCAGAGGGCCCTTGCAGGGCGACGCATTCGCCGTCCTGCAAGTCGAATGACACGGAGATGTGCAGGCGCTTGAGCCCGCTGACCGTCAGCATGGCGTCAAAGCGTGCGCTGCAACCGGTCGGCAACTCGCCTCGCGATCTCCGCCGGCGCCTCGCCCGGGTAAGGATGCACCGAGCTGACATTGATCTCGCCGAGCACGTAGCTGTCGCTCCCATCAGCCTGGACGGGGCCGAGCATGAAGTCGGCGTCCCAGATCATGGGAAGGGCACCTCGCGCAATATTCAGCAACGTGGTTAGCTGTGGCGTCCACTCGTCCTCCATCAACCGGCGCAGCCGCTGGAAGCGGGGGTCTGCGTTCGACGTGTAGAGCCGCGGTCCGGCTTCGGAACGCGCGGCCGGCGAATCCACTAGGGCTTTGACCTTGTGATGGCCGAAGCCGGCGCAGCGGTCGCCTGCCATGTAGCAGCGCACCACGCCCTCGCCCAGGCGAGGTTGGAACGCCTGGTCAATCACGCTGCCGTTCTCGAAATACTCCGCGCAGCGGCGGAGAAAATCATCCAGCGTCAGCTCCTCGGGTGCGTCCTTGGTCGCGTCCATCACGCTTATCATGGAGGAGGTCGGCAGACTCTCGACCTTCCAGACGCCCTGGCCGCCGTTGCCCCGGTTGCGTTTGATCACGCGCGGACCGGCGACGAGCCGCGCCGGCAACTCGGCGCGCATGGCTGCAGCGGTTTGATACAGCGCCGTGTCGCTTCCCCAGCCCATCGAGCGGGTGTGATAGAGGACCTCCTTGGTGCCCATCTTGAGGATGACGTCCGGATGAGCGCTCACCCACACGCCCTGCGCAGCGACGTCGCGCAGCAGGGCGTCGAGACCGGCGCGGTTTCGGCCGTCTTGAATCGGGTTGACCCAGACGAGCACGCCGTCCACTGCGAGCAGTTGTTCGCGGACCGTGTCAGCGAAGCTTTCGTCGTAGATCGCGGGGCGCCCTTCGACTCCGACGGCGGCGAGCGCATCGAAGACGTCAACAAAGCGGCCGTTTTTCGAGGTGGCATCTCGACGTACGACGGCATCTCCTCGAGAGAGGATGGCGACTGTACGTCGAGGAGGGGGTTGTCGTTCGGTATCCATGCGCAAGCTCCACGTGTTGCGTGCTGCGCAGAACTTGGACCGAGGTCTAGCCGGGAGTTTGCTTGATCCCGCACGGCAGTCTACGTGAACTCCTCCGGACGTTTCAAGATCGTAGCAATAGAGCTACCAACCTCATACTAGGCGCCCGAGCGGGGGCCTGGACCCGCCCCCGGTCCATCAGGACTCGAAGCGATTCCGATGTCGAACCCTGATCCGGCTCAACAACGCTCGTCGCCCCGTCGAATCGTGGGGCCATGAAAGATACGGACCGACCAGAACGAGGCAGGGAAGTTCCGGAGCCTAAGCCTTCGCGTCTGGAGGAAGCCGGGATCATCAAAGAGAATGCGAGCGATCTCCGGGAAATCATCAAGAAGCTCGGTCGGCGGCTCCATTAAAGCCCAACGTGACGCCAAAGCGTCGGCTTAGTTCCTAACTTCGGATGAAATCTCCGTGACGTCCGTCTGATGATTTCTTGGAATCCTTCGACATACCCAGGTTGACAGCCGCTCCATCCGGCCTTTTAGTCGGGCCACGGGGAAATGCGATCTCCCCCCGAGGCGTCATGCCCAAGAATCGCGTCCTGGTCACCAAGGGCGCAGCATGTCAGCATCATACACCTCCATTTCACCCGACAAACTGTCTCGATTGATAGGCACGGCGGCCGCGCCGGCGCTCATCGACGTACGCATCGACGAGGACTTCTCGGCCGACCCGCGACTGATCCCGGGTGCCGTGCGCCGCTCGCACCTCGACGTTCAGGATTGGGCGTCTCGCCTGACGGGCAAATCGGTGGTCGTGGTCTGCCACAAGGGCAAGAAGCTCAGCGAGGGCACCGCGGCCTGGCTGCGGTGCAGCAATGTCGCCGCCGAGGTCCTCGAAGGTGGCCACGTCGGCTGGAAGGAAGCGAACCATGCGACGGTGCCGGCCAGCAAGATCCCCAAACGAGACGCGCGTGGTCGCACCGTGTGGGTCACGCGATTGGCTGATCCGCCGTTTCGTCGATCCCGCCGCAGTCTTCCTGTTCGTCACACCGGCGGAGGTCGAGGCCGTTGCCGAGCATTTCGAGGCCACGCCTTTCGACGTCGAAAACGTATTCTGGAGCCATCGTGGCGAACTGTGTACCTTCGACGTGATGGTCAAGGAGTTCGGTCTGTCGTCGCCTGCCCTGGAGCGGCTGGCGACAATGGTCCGCGCAGCCGACACGGCGCGCCTCGATTTGTCGCCGGAGGCGCCGGGCCTGCTCGCGGCGTCGCTCGGTCTATCGCGCATGTTCGACGACGACCTCGAGCAGTTGAACGCAGGTTTCCTGCTTTACGACGCGTTCTACCGATGGTGCCGCGACGCGACCAAGGAGACGCACAACTGGCCGACCAACACGGTCAAGTGATGCCGGAGGCAGGACGACTTCTGGGGCAGGGACAACCAGGAGATCAGACATGCGGACATCGACGATCTATCGGGCAGCGCTCTTCGTAGCGCTTGCGGCGGGACTCTCGCCCGCCCATGCCCTGACCCAGGAGGAGCTGGTCGCCAAGATCCAGGCGGCCGGCTACTCGCAGGTGAAAGACGTCAAGTCGACGGCCGAAGGCACCACCGTCAAGGCGATGAAGGACGGCAAGCCGGTGACGCTCGTCGTCACAGCAGCGGCCAGATCAAAGAACGAAACTGAGTTCGAGGAGTAGTACGATGAAACGGACAATTCACACGCTGATCGCCGTCGGCGCATGCCTCCTTGCACCTGCTTCCGGCTCTTTCGCTTCGGCGGCGCGTGCGCAGAGCGTCGATTGGCAGCAGGTCGACGAGGCGCTGGGGCGGAAGCCTGTAAAAAGGCGCGCGGCGATGACCCCGTGTCGAATTTTCATCCCAGCTAAAACAAGGGCTTAACGCGTGCCCCCCGCGCCGATCGGCGCCAAGACCCCACGCCGATTTACACGTTGGTTCCGTCAGTCTTTTTAGGAACAGGTAATTTCCTCATTTATG
Organism: uncultured Alphaproteobacteria bacterium; assembly: GCA_963819355.1. Taxonomy (GTDB): domain Bacteria; phylum Pseudomonadota; class Alphaproteobacteria; order Rhizobiales; family Xanthobacteraceae; genus Bradyrhizobium. The sequence continues at coordinate 150,859 of CAWFVZ010000011.1, forward strand.
GCGAGGGCTTTCACTGCAGACTTCGTCGCTGCCGTGTCACCAGTCTAGCCGGCAAGGGACCGAGTAGGATCGAATTGTCGCGATTGTCCGGGTCAATCGCGTCCTTGTCGGAACGACTGCCGCTCACGGGCATGTCTGCGGACGTCGCTTATGTGTCGTCCCGTAATCGACCTTGACTCACAACGGTCATTTTTCGTCCCGAGCTATTCATACATGTCGATACTGGCGTATTTCGTATGGAAAGCCGTATATATCGGCGGCAGAAGTGGGGGCGGTCGATAACGTATCAAGACGGCTGCCTTCTTGGCTGCGGCAGAGGTGGCGCCCGCTTGATGAGTGCTCGGCCAGGGAAATCGCGCTGGCACCGGGTCACCAGCTCCGTCACGAAATGCTCCGCGTACGGTGCCAGAAACCGCTGCGAGTCCCATGCGATATGGGTCCACCTGCCAATCGACGCCCCGCGATGGAGCAACGGAATCGCGCGAACGCCTTCACCTGACACGCGGGCGTTCGAGGGCAAAATTGCAATCGCGTAATCGGCTGCCGCCAGGGCAACCAGCGTGTGCGGTGCCGCGCTCTCCAGCAACACGCGCGGCCGGATATGCGCGATGTCGCACGCGATGTCGAACCACTCGCGCGAACCAAAGCCGCGTTGCGGCAGCATCAACGGCTCGTTTTCAAGTTCGGTGATCTCAAGCAAGGGTCGCCGGGCCAACCGGTGCGCAGATGCCAGCGCGGCGACCGCGTGAATGGGATATAGCAGCCGGCCTTCAAAGCGCGTCATGCCCGCCGGTGTAATGCTGAGGTGAACCTCGCCGCGTTCGAGACGGCCGATCAGGCGGGCGCCGCCATCCTCGACGAGATGCACCTCAACGCCGGGATGCCGGCGGCGGTAGGGAGCGAGAAAATCTGCCAGCAGATTCTCAATCACCTGTGGTGTCGCGGCGACCCTGAGAATTCCGGTTTCGCCACTCTTGAGCTCGCGCGCCCGTTCGCCGAGCGACTCGGCTTCGGCGAGCAGCCGGCGGCTGCGCTGCAGCAGATCTTCGCCATGCGACGTCAGTTGCATGCGCCGACCGATCCGGTCGAACAGTGCCACACCAAGGTCGGATTCCAGCGTCTGGATCTGGCGCGATAACGCCGGCTGGCTCAGATGCAAGCGCGTCGCGGCCTTGGCGAGGCCGCCCACGTCGACGATGGTCGCGAAGGCTCGCAAATGGCGCAGGTTCATGCGCCTGCTTATACCAACTTTGCATCAAACTTTGAATAATAAATGCATTGGACGCAATCAAGGCCCCGGGTCTAGCGTCGGCGCCGAAGCTGCCTTCGAGAAACACCCCTCTGGGGAAGCACCAATGGCCCCCACGCACATCCTGCGAACACTCGCCGTTTCGGCTCTAGCGACTGCCTGCTTGCTTCCCAGCGTACGTTCACACGCCGACGTGGTGACCGACTGGAACGTGATCGCGCTGAATGCGACCGCAGTGCCTCCGAATTCAATCCTGCAATCGCGAGTGCTCGCCATTGTCCACACTGCGATTTACGACGCGGTGCACGCCGTCGACCGCAAGGGCGGCGCCTACGCGATCGATGTCGAGGCGCCGGCAGGAACGTCGGTAGAGGCCGCAGTTGCCGCAGCCGCCCACGGGAGCTTGCTGCGACTGGCGCCGGCGGAGCGGCCCACGCTGGACGCGGCACTGAACGGCAGCTTGTCCAGGATCGCCGACGGCCAAGGCAAGAGCGACGGAACCATGCTCGGCCAGCAAATCGCCGAAAAAATCGTGGCACTGTGCAGCGCCGATGGCGCCGCCAAGAAAGTCGCGTTCACCGCGAAATCCGGCATTGGCCTCTATCAACTCACCCCGCCTCAATCGCTACCTGCGATCCTGGCGCAATGGGGTTCGGTCACGCCGTTCGTGCTGCACGGCAGGACGGGTCTCGACTTCAAAGGCGCGCCCGCCGCGACGACCGCGCAGTTCGCGCGTGACTTCGACGAGGTCAGAAGCGTGGGCGCGCGCAACAGCACGACGCGGACGGCGGATCAGACCGCTGCAGCGATTTTCTGGACCGTGCAGACGGCTGTTCCCTGGCATGCGGCCGCACGCGCCGCATCGGCAGCCAAGGGGCTGTCGCTGTCGGAAAATGCCCGATTATTTGCACTGTTGACCGTGGCCAGCGCCGACTCCCAGATCATCGCTTTCGACGAAAAATACGGCCAGCCGCACTGGCGGCCGATTACGGCCATCCGCGCCGCAACGGACCTGAATATTGCGGCGCTCAAAGGCGATATCGGCTGGGAGCCGCTTCTGGTGACACCGCCGCATCCCGAGTACCCTTCCGCCCATGCGATGTTTTCCGGTGCCGCGGAAGCTGTCCTGCGCGGTTACTTCGGCAGCGATGACGTCAACGTCAGCGTGACCGCTCCAGGTCCCTTTGGAGTGACCCGCACCTATCGCAAATTCTCCGAATTGACGGAGGAAGTCGACAATGCGCGGGTCTGGGGCGGCATCCATTTCCGCAGCGCCGATGTGGATGGCAGCGAGATCGGTCGCAAGATCGGCGAAATCATCCTGCGTGAATTCGCCAATTCGCCACGCAAAACGACGCAGTTGGGAGAGCGGCCATGATCACGCGGCGACGCTTCGCTTCCATTGCCGCCGCGTCGGCTGTTGCACCCGCACTCATCGCCCGTGTGGCATTCGCGCAAGCCTGGCCGACGCGTTTCGTACGCTTTATCGTGCCTTTCCCCGCGGGTGTGGCGCCGGACATCGGCTGCCGCGTGATCACCGCCCGGCTGTCGGAAATGTGGGAGCAGCAGGTCATCGTGGAGAACAAGCCGGGCGCCGGCGGCAACCTTGGCACCGAATCGGTCGCGCGTGCCGACGCGGACGGGTACACCGTGCTGATGGCCGCATTCCCGCACGCGGTGAATGTGTCGCTGTACCGGTCGATCGGCTACGATCCGGTCGCCGACTTCCAGCCCGTGACGCTGCTCAGTTACCAGCCGTGCGTCATGATCGTCCCGAACGCCTCGCCGGTTAAGTCGGTGGCCGACTTCATCAGCTACGCCAAAGCCAATCGCGGCAAGATTAGCTACGCTTCGGCCGGCCGTGGGACCTCACCGCATCTGTGCGGGGAGCTGTTCAAGCGCATGACCGGTATTGAAATGACGCATGTACCTTATCGCACGGGTGCCCAGCAAGATCTCGTTGCAGGACACGTCGACGTCATGTTTGCCGCAGCGTCGTTCGAGCTGTTGCGAGCCGGCCATGCGCGCGGACTGGCTGTGACGACGGCCCAGCGGATCCCGGTGGCACCGGACCTGCCGACGATGGCGGAATCCGGCCTGCGGGGTTTTGACGTCGCCTCCTGGTGGGGACTGTTCTACCCATCAAGACTACGCCTGCCGTGGTCGCAAGACTTCATTCCGATACGATGGCGGTGCTCGCCGAGCCCGCGATTCAGAAAAGGATGCAGGATCTCGGTTCGATACAAGTCGGTTCCACGCCTGAGGAGCTCAGCCGCCATCTTCAGGCCGAGATCGCCAGATGGGGGTCGGTCATTCGCGACGCCAACATTCGCCTCGACGGTTGAGACGCATTTGATATGCTCGAAAAGGTGAGCCAGACCATGTTCGATCTGTTCCAGTTCGTCGCCGACTGCCGCGAGGCAATGGTGTCAGACAAATCGCAGAAATATTTGCGAGAGGTCGTGGCGCGCGCCGTGTCCGAACCGGCGGCGGTGCTTGCGGCACTTGGCGAGCCGCAACGCGCGGGGCTTCACAAGCTGTATCAATCCGGCGACTTGACGGTGCTCAACGTGGTCTGGGCTCCGATGATGACGGTGATGCCACACAACCATCAGATGTCAGCGGTGATCGGCATTTATACCGGGCGCGAAGACAACATCTTTTGGCGCCGCATCCCTGGCATTCCCGGCAAGGTGGAGGCTGCCGGCGCCAAGGCGCTGTCAGTCGGCGACGTCGAACCGCTCGGTCACAACATCATTCACTCCGTGACCAATCCTATTCCGCGTCTGACCGGGGCGCTTCACGTCTACTGCGGCGATTTCTTCAATCCAGCTCGGCGCAGCGAGTGGGACCCGGAAACCTTGACTGAGCAGGCGTTCGATACTGAACGTGCCGTGCAGCGATTCGAGGACGCTAACAAGCTGATCGACCGCGAACCTCGGCTCTCGAGAGATTCCGATGTCGAATGCAACGCGTCACGAGAATCCGATCGACATTGACTGCAACACCCGGGGCGCCCGGTGGCGATGCCAAGGTCCAAAGAATGAGAGTTGATTGGTGAGTGAGACCTCGCCGCGAAGCCGCACCGGACGCGGCGGGGCTTCGTGCGACTCTACATCGGGAGGTCTACTGCAGATCAGAAGCTGACCGGAGGCGAGCGACCGGTTCTGTGAAGGTTTGCGGATGCCGGCCCCATGACGGTGGCGCGGCGCACACCGGGGCCGGCGTACGCAAACCTCCAAAGGAGGAAACCGCGGGAGGGGCACGTGGGTGGCGCGGCGTGGGCTATGGGGATTTGAGTGCCGCGGATGAGGTGGGTGAATGGAGTCGAGGCGCTCCAGCAAGCCGGTGGACGGTGAAACGGCTGCTGAATGAGCGGCGGGTCGCGTCGAACTCGGTAAGTTGTCGGACGATTTGTGACGACAGGCGGATATCTGGGCGCGCTCTGCCGTGGCCGGTCGAGAGGCAGCGAGTGCGATGATCGGATTTTCGGGGCGGTGACGCGGTCATGAGGTGTCGACCCTGATTACGATCGTTGGAGCTGTTGGCCGATGCCGTGGCGTTGCACCGCGTTCGAAGACCTCGATGATGATCATGCGGCCGCCGCAGCATGGACAAGTCGGCTTGCCGGGATCGACGGCGGCACCGGTGGGCTCGGCCTGGGAGTTTGAAACGGCGAGCAACTCGCGCGCCCGCGCGATGTTGTCGGCGCGGGTGCCGCTGGCGAGCAGGCCGTAGTGACGGATGCGGTGGAAGCCGTGCGGCAGGACGTGGATCAGGAAGCGGCGGATGAACTCGTCGGTGTCGAGTGTCATGACCTTTTGGCGGTCGCGGCCTTCGGCACGATAATCCTTCCATCGGAAGGTGACGCCGGTGCGATCGCAGGCGATCAGCCGGCTGTTGGCGATGGCGACGCGATGGGTATAGCGCGACAGATAGGCCAGCACGGCCTGTGGCCCGCCGAACGGACGCTTGGCATAGACCACCCATTCGGTTCGGCGTAGCGGAGCCAGATACGCCGCGAACGCCTGCGGGTCGGCAAGAGCTGCGTGATTGCCGAAGAACTTCAGGCGGTTGGCCTGGTATGCGGCGAGCATCCTCTCCAGGAACAGCCGTCGGAACAGGCGCGAGAGCACGCGCACCGGCAGAAAGAAGCCGGGCCGGCACGCCACCCAGCGCTCGCCGTCGGGCGAGATGCCGCCGCCCGGCACGATCATGTGAACATGCGGGTGATGGGTCATGGCCGAGCCCCAGGTGTGCAGCACGGAGGTGATGCCGATCCTGGCGCCCAGATGCTTCGGATCGGCGGCGATCGTCAGCATCGTCTCGGCCGAGACCTTGAACAGGAGATCGTAGACCACGGCCTTGTTCTGGTAGGCTATGTCGGCGATGGCCGCCGGCAGCGTGAACACCACGTGATAGTACGGCACCGGCAACAGATCGGCCTCGCGCGCGGCGAGCCATTCCTTCGCCGCGGCTCCCTGGCACTTCGGGCAGTGCCGGTTGCGGCAGGAGTTATAGGCAATTGTCGTATAGGCGCAGTCTTCGCAGCGCGCGACATGGCCACCGAGGGCCGCCGTGCGGCAGCTCTCGATCGCCGACATCACCTTCAGCTGCTCGAGGCTGACATGGCCGGCATTGGCTCTGCGCCATGCCGGTCCACGGTCGCGGAAGATATCCGCGACCTCCAAAGCCGGGCGCGACATAAGCGCCTCGGCGTCAGCCGGGCGGCCGGGTCTCCTTGAGCTTGAGCGCGATGTGCTCCAGCGGACTCATGACCTCGCTGATGGTCTTGGTGGCGACACGGGTATAGAGCGCCGTGGTGTCGAGCTTGGCGTGACCGAGCAGCACCTGGATGACGCGGACATCGATGTTCTGCTCAAGCAGGTGGGTGGCAAAGCTGTGCCGCAAGGTGTGCAGCGAGACGCGTTTTTTGATCTCTGCCATCTGGGCAGCGGCGTGGCAGGCGCGATTGAGCTGGCGTGTGGTCATCGGCTGCGCCGGATCGCGACCCGGAAATAGCCAACCCCGGGGCCGCGCCGCCCGCCACCAGGTGCGCAGTAGATCGAGCAGGCTCGGCGAGAGCATGACGTTACGGTCCTTGCCGCCTTTGCCCTGCTCGACGCGAATGATCATTTGCTTGCTGTCGATGTCGGAGACCTTGAGGGAGATGACCTCGGTGGCGCGCAGGCCGGCGCCGTAGGCCACGCTCAGCGCCGCCTTGTACTTTAGCCCGGGTGCGGCATCGAGCAGCCGCGCCACTTCCTCCGGAATGAGCACCACCGGCAGCTTGCGCGGCTCGTGGATGAAATGCGCGTGCTCGACGATATCGTAGCGCCTGAGCGTGACCCTGAAAAAGAAACGCAACGTCGATACGGTCTGGTTGATGGTCGGTACACCAACGCCGCTCGTCGCCAGATGCAGCTGATAGCGACGCACGTCCTCGAAGCTCGCCATATCGGGTGATCGCCCGAGGAACGCAGCGAAGTTCTTGACCCTCTGCAGGTAGTCATGTTGGGTCTTCGGCGCCAACTTCCGGATCGTCATGTCTTCGATCATGCGCCGGCGTAACGGGCTCATTGCCTGGTCGGTCATGGGGAGGCTCCTGTCTGGAGGGAGGGTTGCAACTCCTCATCTTCAGACAGGACGCGCCTCTTATCTCTCCCCACCCCGCGCGCCTGGCGGAGGAGCCCTACCGCGCGAGCGGTTTAGTCCTTTGGCACAAAGCGGACCGGCTCTGCGACGTGACGATGTCCGTTGCTCGGGACAGACAGCATAACGTCCGGTCGATCAGGCCGCTTTTGTGAAGGTTTGCGGATGCCGGCCCCATGACGGTGGCGCGGCGCACACCGGGGCCGGCGTACGCAAACCTCCAAGGGAGGAAACCGCGGGAGGGGCACGTGGGTGGCGCGGCGTGGGCTATGGGGATTTGAGTGCCGCGGATGAGGTGGGTGAATGGAGTCGAGGCGCTCCAGCAAGCCGGTGGACGGTGAAACGGCTGCTGAATGAGCGGCGGGTCGCGTCGAACTCGGTAAGTTGTCGGACGATTTGTGACGACAGGCGGATATCTGGGCGCGCTCTGCCGTGGCCGGTCGAGAGGCAGCGAGTGCGATGATCGGATTTTCGGGGCGGTGACGCGGTCATGAGGTGTCGACCCTGATTACGATCGTTGGAGCTGTTGGCCGATGCCGTGGCGTTGCACCGCGTTCGAAGACCTCGATGATGATCATGCGGCCGCCGCAGCATGGACAAGTCGGCTTGCCGGGATCGACGGCGGCACCGGTGGGCTCGGCCTGGGAGTTTGAAACGGCGAGCAACTCGCGCGCCCGCGCGATGTTGTCGGCGCGGGTGCCGCTGGCGAGCAGGCCGTAGTGGCGGATGCGGTGGAAGCCGTGCGGCAGGACGTGGATCAGGAAGCGGCGGATGAACTCGTCGGTGTCGAGTGTCATGACCTTTTGGCGGTCGCGGCCTTCGGCACGATAATCCTTCCATCGGAAGGTGACGCCGGTGCGGTCGCAGGCGATCAGCCGGCTGTTGGCGATGGCGACGCGATGGGTATAGCGCGACAGATAGGCCAGCACGGCCTGTGGCCCGCCGAACGGACGCTTGGCATAGACGACCCATTCGGTTCGGCGTAGCGGAGCCAGATACGCCGCGAACGCCTGCGGGTCGGCAAGAGCTGCGTGATCGCCGAAGAACTTCAGGCGGCTGGCCTGGTGTGCGGCGAGCATCCTCTCCAGGAACAGCCGTCGGAACAGGCGCGAGAGCACGCGCACCGGCAGGAAGAAGCCGGGCCGGCACGCCACCCAGCGCTCGCCGTCGGGCGAGATGCCGCCGCCCGGCACGATCATGTGAACATGCGGGTGATGGGTCATGGCCGAGCCCCAGGTGTGCAGCACGGAGGTGATGCCGATCCTGGCGCCCAGATGCTTCGGATCGGCGGCGATCGTCAGCATCGTCTCGGCCGAGACCTTGAACAGGAGATCGTAGACCACGGCCTTGTTCTGGTAGGCGATGTCGGCGATGGCCGCCGGCAGCGTGAACACCACGTGATAGTACGGCACCGGCAACAGATCGGCCTCGCGCGCGGCGAGCCATTCCTTCGCCGCGGCTCCCTGGCACTTCGGGCAGTGCCGGTTGCGGCAGGAGTTATAGGCAATTGTCGTATAGGCGCAGTCTTCGCAGCGCGCGACATGGCCACCGAGGGCCGCCGTGCGGCAGCTCTCGATCGCCGACATCACCTTCAGCTGCTCGAGGCTGACATGGCCGGCATTGGCTCTGCGCCATGCCGGTCCACGGTCGCGGAAGATATCCGCGACCTCCAAAGCCGGGCGCGACATGAGCGCCTCGGCGTCAGCCGGGCGGCCGGGTCTCCTTGAGCTTGAGCGCGATGTGCTCCAGCGGGCTCATGACCTCGCTGATGGTCTTGGTGGCGACACGGGTATAGAGCGCCGTGGTGTCGAGCTTGGCGTGACCGAGCAGCACCTGGATGACGCGGACATCGATGTTCTGCTCAAGCAGGTGGGTGGCAAAGCTGTGCCGCAAGGTGTGCAGCGAGACGCGTTTTTTGATCTCTGCCATCTGGGCAGCGGCGTGGCAGGCGCGATTGAGCTGGCGTGTGGTCATCGGCTGCGCCGGATCGCGACCCGGAAATAGCCAACCCCGGGGCCGCGCCGCCCGCCACCAGGTGCGCAGTAGATCGAGCAGGCTCGGCGAGAGCATGACGTTACGGTCCTTGCCGCCTTTGCCCTGCTCGACGCGAATGATCATTTGCTTGCTGTCGATGTCGGAGACCTTGAGGGAGATGACCTCGGTGGCGCGCAGGCCGGCGCCGTAGGCCACGCTCAGCGCCGCCTTGTACTTTAGCCCGGGTGCGGCATCGAGCAGCCGCGCCACTTCCTCCGGAATGAGCACCACCGGCAGCTTGCGCGGCTCGTGGATGAAATGCGCGTGCTCGACGATATCGTAGCGCCTGAGCGTGACCCTGAAAAAGAAACGCAACGTCGATACGGTCTGGTTGATGGTCGGTACACCAACGCCGCTCGTCGCCAGATGCAGCTGATAGCGACGCACGTCCTCGAAGCTCGCCATATCGGGTGATCGCCCGAGGAACGCAGCGAAGTTCTTGACCCTCTGCAGGTAGTCATGTTGGGTCTTCGGCGCTAACTTCCGGATCGTCATGTCTTCGATCATGCGCCGGCGTAACGGGCTCATTGCCTGGTCGGTCATGGGGAGGCTCCTGTCTGGAGGGAGGGTTGCAACTCCTCATCTCAAGACAGGACGCGCCTCTTGCTCTATCCCTGACCCCGCGCGCCTGGCGGAGGAGCCCTACCGCGCGAGCGGTTTAGTCCTTTGACCCGAAGCCGACTTAGCGGGGACCCGCATGCAGTCACTCGACGCTAAGTTGAAGGCTGACTCAGGATAGTTCGTTCCGGGGCAACTCGTGTATCGTGGCCGTATATAGCTGGAAATAGCCCCGGAGTAGGAACATGAGCGAAGAAAGTGCTCACACGCGACCTGCCGTCCCTCTCGCAGCTTCCCTTGCCCAGTTCACCGAAAAGCTGATCGCACGACGAGGCGTCGAGCAATCCAACGTCCTGTTCGAAGGCCAGATAGGTCCTGCTACCAAGGCCTTGAGCGCGAGGACAAACACCATCGGTGTCGGCGGCAAGGCACCGCATTTTTCGTTGCCCATGGCAGAGGGCGGAATGTGGAGTTTGGGGGAGCATCTTGCCTTGGGCGAGTACGACTCAATGGTCGTGGTGTTTTATCGCGGCACGTGGTGCACCTATTGCAATCTTTATCTCCGCGGATTGCTCGAAGTTCGATCGCAGCTGTCCGACGCCAACGCCGTCTTGGTTGCCGTTTCACCGGAGGCCGCACCAGCCGGTGGCAATGCCGACGCCGAAGACGCGAGATTTCCGGTCCTAATCGATCATGGTGGCAAGGTCGCCGAACAGTTTGGCCTTATCTTTGAAATGGATGATGCTGCCAAGAACGTGCTGAAAAGCTCCGGTTTTGATCTTGAGAAACGAAATGCCGATGGGCGATGGATACTTCCTGTGCCCGGGACATTCGTGATCGATCGCTCCGGGAGTGTTGCCTACGCTCACGTCGATGCCGATTATCGCACCCGGCCTGAACCGCAGGAGATCGTTGCAATGTGCCGGTCACTACGGAAGTAGCCGGTATCGCGTCGAGACGGGCGACAGATTAATCGAATGGAGACACAGCACACTTCCGCTTCTGTGCAGGTTTTTGGACGCCGGCATGACGACCCGTCCACGCGCTGTGGCGGCCGGCGTCCAAAAAGCGCCAAGGCACGAAGTCGCGGGAAGTTGGGAACTGGCGGTGCAGCGGGCGCTATGGGGATTTGATGGTGGCGCCGAGTTGGCGGGTGGATGTGACGGCGACAGGATGAGGCCGGCGCATCTGCACTCTGGCGAGATTGGAAGCGTGTAACAGGCATATCGGCAAGCGCTCGGAACGGATCAACGAGCGCCCAGTGCGTCGAGGGCAGCGACCGGGTCGAGAGAGATCGCTGCCGGCGTGGAGCCAGCGCATCGGAACGGGGAAATCGCGACGCTCAAGGGCGGTCCGGCTCATGATGTGTCGATCCTGCTCGGCATCGGGCGCCACCTTGGCTCGCAGCCGCGAGCGAATACTTCAATCACGATCATGCGGCCGCCACAGCGCGCACAAGGGCAACGCAGCACACGTGGCGTGTCTGTGGCGATATCCGGCGGCTCTTGCGGGTCGGGCGCGGGCGGAGCAACGTTGAGGAGTGCGCGGGCTCTCGCGATGTTCTCGGCGCGGTTGGCGTTGGCCAAGAGCCCGTAGTGGCGGATGCGGTGGAAGCCCCTGGGCAGCACATGCATCAGGAAACGCCTGATGAACTCGTGCGGGTGAAGCCGCATCGTCTTCCACCGGTCCGGGCCGCTAACGCGATAGTCCTTCCAGCGGAACGCAATCGCGCCGTCGTCGGCTGCAACGAGGCGGCGGTTCGAGATAGCGACGCGATGGGTGTAACGGGAGAGATAGCGCAGCACCTGCTCGGGCCCTGCGAATGGCGCCTTACAATACACAACCCACCTGATGCGCCGCAGCGGAGCGATGAAACGCTTGAACCTTCTCTTGTCGGCAAGTCCGGCAAGGGTGTTGAAGAACGTCAGCTGATTGGCGTCGTGCGCAGCCATGAGCATTGCCAGTATCTTGCCGCGGAACAGGCGCGCCAGCACGTTGATGTGGACCAGGAAGTCGGAGCGCGAGGCAACCCATCGCGCGCCGTCGAACGAGATCCCTCCACCCGGCACGATCATGTGCACGTGCGGATGATGGGTGAGCGCCGAGCCCCAGGTGTGCAGCACGGCGGTGATACCGATCCTTGCGCCGAGGCGCTTGGGATCGGCAGCGATGGCAAGCGTCGTCTCGGCCGCCGCCTTCATCAGCAGGTCGTAGACCACACGCTTGTTCTGGTAGGCGATGTCGCGCAGTTCGCTCGGCAGCGTGTACACAACGTGAAAGTACGGCACCGGTAACAGCTCGGCTTCGCGGTCGGCGAGCCACTGGCGTGACGCCGCGGCCTGGCACTTCGGGCAATGCCGGTTGCGGCAGGAGTTGTAGGCGATCTCGGTATGGCCACACCCCGCGTTCTCGCAGCGCGCGACATGGCCACCGAGCGCCGCCGTGCGACAGCGCTCGATCGCACTCATAACCTTCAACTGGTCGAGGCTCAAATGCCCGCGGTTGGCCTCACGCCAGGCAGGACCGTGGTCGCGGAAAATGTCCGCGACCTCCAGAGCTGGTCGAGCCATGGCCGGCGGCGCTACGGCGCCGGCGGCTCCGCACTGTCTCGCTGCGCACGCCGGCGGCGCGGCGTGCGCAGGCCCTCCAGGGGGCTCTCGATCTTGGCAATCAGTCCGATCGCCACGCGACTGTAGCGGGCTGTCGTCTCGGGCTTGGAATGTCCGAGCAACGCTTGAATCACGCGAATGTCCTCGCCGCGCTCGAGCAGATGGGTCGCAAAGCTGTGGCGAAGCGAATGCAGCGAGACCGTCTTGCGCAGCGCCGCGGCTGCGGCGGCCTCCTTGAACAGCCGGCCGAACTGACGCGTAGTCACCGGCTGATGTTGACTGCGGCCTGGAAACAGCCAGTGGTGTTCGGGCGCGACGACATTTTTGGATGCGGTCCGCCGCGCCTTCCACCATTGCCGCAACAGCTCGAGGACTTCGGCGGGCAGCATCACGTGCCGGTCCTTGCGGCCCTTCGACTGCACGATGCGGATGATCATTTGCTCGCTGTCGATGTCACCCGCCCGCAGCCGCACTACCTCGCCGGCCCGCAGCCCGCAACCATAGGCCAGCGTTAGCATCGCTCGCGCCTTCAGGCTCGTCGCCATGGTCAGGACACGCTTGACCTCCTCAGGGCTCAGCACCGGCGGCAGCCTCTCGGGCTCCTTGATGTGCCAAACCTCGGCCGCCAGATCGTGGCGACGTAGCGTGACGCGGAACAGGAACCGCACCCCGGTCATGATCCGGTTGCGGTTGCAGATGCTCGTGCCGCTCTCGATCAGGTGCAGCTGAAACAGGCGGACCTCGTCAGGCGTTGCCGTATCGGGCAAACGTTTGAGCCAGGCGGCGAACCGCTTGCAGCTTTGGATGTGACTACGTTGCGTGTGTGGGTTGAGCTTGCGCGCAGCCATGTCCTCGATCATGCGCTGACGCAGCGGACTGACAGTGGTTGTGTCGCTCATGGGAGCTCCATCCTGAGTGAGGTTGACAACACCTCGATCTCAGGACGCGGCTCTCAAACCCGCCAGCGCTGTCCTCTCAACTGGCTTCCGGCCCCTCGGCTCTTGCCCCCGCGCAGCGGGCTGGAGCGCAGCGACTTTGT
>CAWFVZ010000012.1:0-206663 GCA_963819355.1 uncultured Alphaproteobacteria bacterium
CCAGCAATTCCCTGCCGGTTATCTACATGACTGGGAACGACAGCTCTGTCCGCTCGCGCGGCTGCGCGCATCAAATCCGGTTGCCTCGCCTATCTCACAAAGCCGTTTTCCGCGAGGTCGTTGATCGAGGCGCTTAAGCGAGCCTCAGCTGCTTGGCGCTGATCTCGACGTGATGGCCGCAACGGTAGTCGCGGCAATAGATCGGCACATCGCGCACACCGAGACTCGCGCATCTCGCCGAAGGTGATTTTTGTGGGGCAGCACGACCTGTCCCTCAGGACAATGCGCCTGAGGACAACTGCCCCGGACCAGCTTCTTGAGTTTAGATCGCAGGGTACCGAAGGTGCCCCCTCCGGGTACGCGAAACCTCCTCACTCGGCCCCGATCTCGCAGATTGGGGCCGTTCCTTTTTTGGTGACGGCACCCGCGTTTTGCCGATTCCCTAGTGAACATCGCTTGGCTGGGGGCTGGGCGTAAAACGATTCGACGTGCCTTTTTGGATTTCGATTGCTTGGTGACGCCGTGACCGTCGCCGACCTCCAGCGCGATCCACAGGGCTTGATGGGCATTCACATAATTTTCTCGCAGCCGGATCGTCACCGGATCGCGACACAAATGTGAACACAACAGTCGCATTGCATTGATTTATCTAGGCTTTTTACGCCTATACCTTCCCTGCGCAGTGGTTTGACGGCTTATGCCGTGCTCTCCCGGGAGCCGAATTCCTTCTGGCCTCCCTCGCTCCGCGAATTGACGACGTGGTTGACCCGGTTGGGCGCGCCATATCTCCGCGAAAAGCGTGGCCGTAGCGACGACGGCCAGGACCACACGGTTTTGCCGTACGCGCGTTCGCCTGATGCCACAGGGTTTCCCGGCCTTGTCGACATGGCCTAAGAAAATGTTGGCGAGACGAACTCTCAGCGCCACTCGTCCGCATGTTGCCTCGAGCTCACAGGGACTACCCGCCCAGCCCGCGCATTTCATGCCCGACTGCCGCGTCCACCGCAACCCGGCTCGCGAAACGTGACGACGTACGATCGCCCCTCAAGGTCGAGCCGGGATGGGCGATACATACGACAAATCAGAATTTCGGTAAATAAGAATATTGTTGCCGTGGTGGCTTGACCGAGTTTGGACGGACGCAGGTGTTTTGCCCGTCGGGTCAGCGTTGGTGACGGCGTTAAGTCACGTCGCCGTGACCCGCTGCGGTGAACTTTCGAGTGATTTCAAAGTTATAGCGGCCACTCACATGCTGCCATCATCGCGGCGTCGGGTGCGAACGCGGTGCGCGGGCAAAGTGCCATCTCATCGAACGCACGATCCGGGACTGGTGGCGAGCGCAGCCAGATGGGGCACATGCTGGTCGAGCATGCCGAGCTTCCGGAGCGGAGCCGCTTCTTCGACAAACCTATGCTCCGGACAAGATGACCGGCGCGCCGCGCAGCCTGGTCGGCTGACGACGGAGGCACCATGGTCGCCCATTCATCGAACAATCTTCAAGTGGACACTTGGCTGCTTTATGCTGCATGGCGGAAGCTCTACCCGCAGGAGATCTCATGCTCACCGTTCACCATCTCGGCAAATCGCAATCCGAACGCATCGTCTGGCTCTGCGAGGAGCTCGGGATTCCCTATGAGCTGAAGCGCTACGCGCGCGATTCCGTCACCATGCTGGCGCCGGCCGACTACAAGGCGCTGCACCCGATCGGAGCGGCACCCGTCATCACCGACGGCGATCTCGTGCTCGCCGAGTCCGGCGCCATCGTCGACTACATCCTGGCCAAATGGGGCAACGGTCGCCTCGTGCTCCGCGCCGATGATCCCGATTTCGCGCAATTCCTGTACTGGTTTCATTTCGCCAACGGCACGCTGCAAGCCGGCATGGGCCGGCTGATGATCCTGAACCGGCTCAAGCTCGCCGAGGACAATCCGATGCTGCTTGCGACCAGGGCGCGCGTCGACCGCGTCTTCGATCTCGTCGAGGCGCGCGTGCGCGATGCCGAATATGTGGCGGGCAGCACCTTCACCACGGCCGACATCATGATGAGCTTCTCGCTCACCACGATGCGCTACTTCCAGCCCTACGATCTGTCGCGCTGCCCGAACGTGGTCAAATATCTCGGCCGCATCGGCGCGCGACCGGCCTACCGGCGCGCGATGGAGAAGGGCGATCCAGGGATGGCGCTTCTGTTGAGCTAGCGGAAGTTCTCATAGCTTCGCTTCACAAGTCCTGTCCTCGTAGTCCGCTCAATGGCGCCGTGAACCAATGTGGCGTCACAGCAACATGGTTCCAATATGTCCCTTGGAAAGCACCTGAAACGGATGCACGTCGGCAGGCCTGATATACAGGTAACCGATTGTTTGATGGTGAGCCTATTGGGGGCCTGCATGTCTTTTCGGAATTTCATGGGAATTGCGCTGATTGTGCTCGCGGTATCCGCAACGACAGCGCAGGGCGCCGATCTGGGCACACGACCTTACACCAAAGCTATTGCTGCGGCTCCGATCTATAGTTGGACGGGCTGCTACGTCGGTGCAAATGTTGGCGGAGGCTGGGACCGTCAAGACTACACCAACGTCAATCCTCACCGATTGCCAAATTTCGATTTAGGCTCTGAGCGCAATTCGGGCGCCTTTGGTGGTGGTCAGGTTGGTTGCGATTATCAGGCTGGATCTTGGGTGATCGGCGCGCAAGGCATGTTCGAAGCTACTGATCTTCGCGGCAGCAACCACGTGGTGCCGGGACCGGCCGATCCTCAATTCCCGAATGTCTTTGACCTAAGCGCGAGGACGTCCTGGGTCACGACCGCGACCTTGCGGGTTGGCTATGCCGTCGTTCCGCAGGCCCTTCTTTATGTCAAGGGCGGCGCAGCCTGGACGCATGGAACGCTTGATTACACAATCACCGGAATGGGTGTCGCGAATTACTCGGGCGCGGAAACGCGGTCCGGTTGGGTCATCGGAGGCGGTCTCGAATATCTCTTCGCGCCGAACTGGTCGGTCTTCGTGGAATACAATCACATGGATTTTGGTACACAGACGCTCAACACGCAGGATGCCTTTGGTTTCATCGAGCCTATTCGAGTTAGCCGTCGGATCGATACCGCCATGGTGGGCGTGAATTTCCGGTTCGGACCGTGGGGTAGGTGACGTCCGCGCCATTGTGAGTGTGGCCGGTCACGATCAGCGCGGTATGTGCTGGGTCGCGCGCTCGGTCGCCCAGCCGCGAGTGGCCTTCGTTGCCAGCCCCGAGGCGTCCTACATCAGGGGCGCGAACCTCACGGTCGACGCATGCGGCCGCCCGGTTCACGCCATCCTGTTCGTTGTGGCAGCCCGTTCGGTCGCGAGCTGCTTCTGCAAGCGATCGATGTTCTGCAGGAGGCGCTGGCTGGTCAGCACCAGGAAATAGTAGCCGAACTGCGGGTCCTGGAAGTAGATCTCGAGCAGCCGGTCATAGGTGATCGTCAGCACCTGGCCGTCCTCGACGCATTCGATCGTTCCGGTGCGCCGGTTGTCGGGCGTCAGGAAGCCGAGCTCTCCCATCAGCGCGCCGGGCCCGATCTCGACGTTGATCTCCTTGACCAGGAACTTGCCGGTGACCGTGAGGAGCATCTCCTTGGCCGGATCGCCCAGCTTGAACAGGGTGTCGCCGCAGCGATATTTGCGCTCGGTCATGAACGGCTTGAGCCATTCGATCGACATGTCGCCTTCGGCGGCATGTCGCGCTTTCTTGACCAGCTTGAGCATCTGCCGCAGGCGCACGGCGTTGATCGGAAGCAGCAGCAGATACAGGACGAACGTCGAGACATTCGCGGAGAGCGCACCGAAAATGGCGAAGAAGGCGCAGCCGATCATGTTGGCGACACGCAGCGGCACCATCGTCCGCATCAGCAGGGTGGCGACGAAGAAGCCCGCGCCGACCGTAGCGAACAGATTGGCGAGTGTAATGTTGTGGACAAAGATCTCCAGCAACCGGTTGAAGATCGCGTCGTAGGTGACGTTGTTGGGATCGAGACCCATTTGGACCAGGATCTTTGCGATCCTGAGGTTATCCGTGGCCGCTTCGAGAATGCGGTCAAGGATGGACGAAATGTCTGCGCTGCCGGACGGCATGGTACTAACCCCGCGTAAGGCCTTCAGTCCTGGTCGGTATGCTCGACACGTATAGCCGAAATCGAATGCCGACCGCTTGAATGAAGCCTTCGGCCGTCATGCCGCAAGAGGCAAATTTTAGCCTGATCGGGCGTTTCGGCAATTGCCCCTTGGTTGCGCGTATGGCCTTGGCGCGCCCCTGATTCGGGGGCGCCGGGGACGGGCTTGGGCGTCGTGAACGGACCGGAGCGGCGAGGCCGGGCGCGGGGCGATCTCCGCCCTAGGGCTTGGCGGCGGGCTGGATGACCTGCTGCTCGACGAGGGTGAGGTGGCCGGGCAGCGAACCGGCACGCAGCAGCATGGCGACGCTGTTGGCCTCCTCCAGGGTGAAATTGCCCGAGATCTGGACTGAGCCGCCGGTGATGGGCTCCCGGATCACGGGGGCGGAGATCACCTTGTCGTCGAGCACGATGGCGAAGGGTTTGCCGACGTTTTCTTCGGTGACGTGGGCGAAACGCCGTGTGCCGCGCCCATTGAAGCGGAACGAGGCGACCGGATCCTTGGTGCCGGGCGCAAAACCGGGTGCCGCAGAGCTGATGTCGTCGCCGTCGAGCGCGCTGTCCTTCGGGCTTTCCTTGGCGACCAGATAGGGCCGCTTGTCCTTGAAGCCGAGCAGGACTTCGGAGCCTTCGGGCGGGGTGCCGGATTGCGCCTGCTCCGGCATCATCGAAACATCGACCGGGCGGAAGCTGACCTTGACCTTCCGGGCGAAGATCGCGGCGATGGGCTCGGGATCGGTCACGCCAGGCAGGAAGATGCGGATGCGGTCGGTCCCGTCAGGGACGACGCTGACAAGCTTGACGCCGGCGTCCTTGAGGCGCTGTTCGATCATGGCGATGGATTCTTCGACGAGTTCATTCAGCCGCGCAGCGGATGCGGCATCGGTCGGCGCGAGCCTGACCGCTCCGTCGCCGCCGTCGGTCACGGCGAGCGCATGCGAGGGCAGTCCATCTGCGGCTGAGGCGAGCTTGCGCGCGAGCTGATCGCGGCCTTTGGCGTCCGCGATCTTGACATCGACGCCGCCGTCGCGGACCGCAAGATTGGAGAAGGCGATATGGCCGTCGTGCAAGGTCTTGTAGACGTCGTCGCGCAGATCCGTGACGACGCTCTCGCGCAGGCCAGAGCTGTCCACCTTGTAGACGATGCGTGAACCGCCGAGCTTCTCCATCTTGTCGCCGACGAAGGCGGTGATCTTGGCGCGCATCTTGTCGAGCTGACGTTCTCGGCGAACGCGGCGCGCGGCAGGGCGATCGTCATTGCCATGATCGCCGACGTCATGGCGAGTGCGACGGTCAGCCGTGTGGCGCGGTCCAGCGGGGGCGTGGTCATGATCACCTCAGGTCTTGCGGCAGGACGCTGGCAGATGAGTCCGATGCCAGTTCTTGGTCCCCGGATCGGGCGCGGAGGTTCAAAGGCCTCGAGCACCAGTGCTACGACCGTAGCCGTTAGGTCATGGACGAACGCCAAATCATCCATCATTCTGTCTGCGCTCGGCCGGCTATCGGTCGAAGCCTTGCCAAACCAAATGTCAAAAGACAGGGGCGGGGACATGCATCTGAGGGAGGACGGAATTCCATGGCGGGCATCCACGCGCTCGATCGGTTCATCGGCAACGACTATCCGGAGCTTTTGACGGACGAGGAGGTCCGGGACTTCGAGCAGGTTCCCTATGCCGATCGGGTCGCGGCCGAGAGCACCTATGATGCCATCAAGCTCGGTGCCGCGCGCAACCCCGACGGGGCGGCGATCCAGTTCCTGCAAAACGCCGATCCGGCCGACACGCCGCTCGTCGTGACCTATCGCGATTTCATCGCCCGCGTGACGCAAGCCGCCAACATGTTTCACGCGCTCGGCGCGGAGAAGGGCGACGTCATCTCCTTTATGTTGCCGCTGCTCCCCGATGCCTTCGTGACGTTGTTCGGTGCGGAGGCCGCCGGCATCGCCAATCCCGTCAACCCGCTGCTCGAGCCGCACCAGATCGCGGAAATTCTGGAAGCGGCGAACACGAAAATCCTGGTGGCGCCCGGGCCGATGCCAGGCACCGACATCTGGCAGAAGGTCGAGCAGATCCGCCCGCAACTCAAGCACCTCAAGGCGATCGTGCAGGTGGCCGGCGGCGGCGATCCCGCCAACGGGATTTTCGCGTTCAACGACCTGATCAAGCAGCAGCCGTCCGACCGGCTTATCAGCGGGCGCAAGATTTCGGGCGGCGACATCGCCGCCTATTTCCATACCGGCGGCACCACCGGCACGCCAAAGCTGGTGCGGCACACCCACGCCAACCAAGTGTATCAAGCTTGGGCGCTCAATCTGCTGCTGAAGCCGAAGCCCGGCGCCAACATGCTGTTCGGCATGCCGCTGTTTCACGTCGGGGGATCGCTGACCCAGGCGCTGCTGACGCTCTCGGCCGGAGGCTCGCTGGTCGTGCTGTCGCCGAGCGGCTGGCGCAATCCGAACGCGGTGAAGAACATCTGGGGACTGGTCGAACGTTTCAAGCCCGAGGCGCTGTCGAGCGTGCCGACGGTGCTTGCCGCGACGCTCGCGGTGCCGCCGGGGAACGCCGACATCTCCAGCCTGAAATACGCTGCCGGTGGCGGTTCTGCGATTCCCGTCGCTGTCGGCTCGGCGATCCAGGACAAGCTCAAGCTGCCGGTGGTCGAGGTCTACGGCATGACCGAGACCTCGAGCGTGCACACGCTCGCCTATCCGTCACGGCCAATCCGGCTCGGCTCGGTCGGCCTTCCCATGCCTTACGCGCGTGTCCGCATCGTGCAGCTCGACGCCGATGGCCGCCTGGTCCGTGACTGCGGGCCTGACGAGATTGGCGTCGTGATCATGGCCGGCCCCGGCGTGTTCGGCGGCTATCTCAACGACGCCCACAACAAGGGGGCCTTCGTCGACGGGGTCTGGGTCAATTCCGGGGATCTCGGCCGGCTCGATGCCGACGGCTATCTCTGGATCACCGGCCGCGCCAAGGACCTCGTGATCCGCGGCGGCCACAACATCGATCCTGCGCCGATCGAGGAGATCATGTTCCGCCATCCCGCCGTCGGCTTCGCCGCGGTGGTCGGCCAGCCCGACGCTTACGCCGGCGAACTGCCGGTCGGTTACGTGCAGCTAAAGCCCGGCGCGTCCGTCGAGCCGGGCGAACTCGAGGCGTGGGTGCGTGAGCGCACGCCGGAGCGTGCCGCGGTACCCGTGCAGGTCATCCCGATCGATCCGATGCCGGTGACCGGCGTCGGCAAGGTGTTCAAGCCGCAACTGCGCTGGGACGCGGCGCAACGCGTGTTCACCAAGGTGCTGACGCCGCTCATCGAACGAGGCATCGACTGCAAGGTCAGGGTCGGCGCCCATGGCAGCCACGGCTCGATCGCGACCGTGACACTTGCCGGGCTCCCGGCGGACCAGCGCGAAATCGTTGCCGGCGAGGTGCACACGCTGCTCGCGCCGTTCGTGATGCGGCACGAGGTGGTCCAAGCATAGCTGAGGGCGGACAAGGCTTGCATGCCTCGCCGCAAGCGCGCATCATTCCCAAAAAACAATTGCAAAAGCACTTGCAAAAACACTTGGGGGAAATCGATGCGTCAATTCTCGCGCCGCAACCACCTTCAGCAATTGTCGGCCGTGCTCGGATCCGCCGCGCTCTCGGGATGGCCGGGGTCGGCACAGGCTTCGGAGGCGGACATTCCGCCGGAAGGCATCGGCAAGGGCATCCGGCACATCTCCTACAGCGATCAGGGCGGACGGCCCGACGGCGTGCAGGTGATGCTCAACCGGCGCACGTCTATGTCGGCCACATGTTCAGCGACGGCGTCACGATGCTGGATGCGTCCGATCCGCGCACGCTGAAGCCGGTCAACTTCTTCACGGCCGGGTCAAACACGCGCACCCATCATCTGCAGGTGGCCGAAGACCTGCTGCTGCTCGCCAACGGCGCCAACATCGTCGCGATGCAGTCCTACGACAACATGCGCGGCTATTTCGAGAACACGCTCGCCGACAGCATCACCAAGGCCAAGAAGTTCCGGTCCGGCCTTCGCATCCACGACATATCCAAGCCGACCGAGATGCGCGAGATCGCGTTCCTCGAAATGCCCGGCTTCGGCATCAACCGGCTGTGGTGGCCGGGCGGGCGCTACGCCTATGTCTCGGCGCATTTCGACGGCTTCACCGATCACATCCTGTGCATCGTCGATCTGCAAGACCATCACGAAGCCGGAGATCGTCTCGAAATGGTGGCTGCCCGGCATGAACCGCGCGGCCGGCGAGCCTGCGACGCCCAAGGGCAAGCGCTTTGCGCTGCATCACATGATCACGGCCGGCGATCGCGGCTATGCCGCGTGGCGCGACGGCGGCTTCACCATCCACGACATCAGCGATCCGACAAATCCGAAGCTGCTGTCGCACATCAACTGGTCGCCGCCCTTTGCCGGCGGCACGCACACGCCGTTGCCGCTGCCCGGGCGCAAGCTCGCGGTCGTCGCGGATGAAGCGAATGCGGACAATGCGCCAAGGGTCTGTTCCACACATTCGTTCGTCGACGTGCGCGCGCCGGAAAATCCGGTGCCGATCGCAACGCTGCCGACCCCGCGGACCGCGATTACTGCACCAATCGGCACTTTCGGTCCGCATAATCTGCACGAGAACCGGCCCGGCTCGTTCCAGAGCGAGGAGACGATTTTCGCCACCTACAACAATGCCGGGCGTGCGGGTGTTCGACATCAAGGATGCGTTCGCGCCGAAGGAGATCGCGTACTGGGTGCCGCCGACGCCGAAGAAGATGATCGATCCGCGCCCGAACGTCGCGCTCGCGGCCAAGACCTGCGACGTCTATGTCACGGCCCGACGGGCTGATGTATCGTCAGCGACTGGAACGCCGGCCTGCACGTGCTGCAATATCAGGGATGAGCAGCGGGTAGGGCGTAGGGTGGGTTAGTCTTACTGCGTCATGGGCGTCGACGACCGTTCGCTGGGGCGGCGGCGCCACAGCACGGACATCGCGGCAAGATTTTGATGAGCGCGCGGATCAATCGGGCGCGCATGGTTGCGATCGAGCTCGGGATGTGGCGTTCAGGCCGCGCGGGCGGAGCCTCTGGGTCGATAATCGTCGCGTAAGCGAGGTACCGGGACTGGCGCGGCGGAACGCGGTCCTGAGGGGGGAATCGTCGCCTGCTCGGCGATCAGGAAGCCGTAGGCTGCGATGCACAGAGTTGCGTGGTGATGGAAGCCGCGCCAGCCGCGTCCCTCGTAGTGACCGAGCCCGACCTCTTGCTTGAGCTCCTGATAGTCACGCTCGATGCGCCAACGCAGCTTGGTGAGGTCGACGAGCCGCTCGAAGCTGATGGTCTCCGGCAGCGTGGCGAGCCAGTATTTGGTGGGCTCTGCTTCACCGTCTGGCCATTCGATAAGCAGCCACTCCGGCGATAGCTTCTCGGGAAGCCGTTTGTTGGACCCGACACGGACGCGCACACGCGCAAAGCGCGAGGACAGCCGGTCGGCCGAGCCTTCCCGCCACGTCACCGTGCGCCAGGCCTGTTTCGGCAGCGCAAGCGCCACCTCCTTGGCCGACAACAAATCGGGCTCATCGCGTCGGCCCGTATTGTTCATCGGCTTGTCCATGCGCCGCGGGCTGGCTTCAGGCCGCCACATCAGGGTTTCCGGCAAGATGCCGACCACGTAAGCCACGCCCAATTCCGTCATGCCGGCGCGCAGCCGAGAGTCCCGACCGTAAGCCGAGTCCATCAAGGCGACACCGCGCGGCAAGCCAGCCTCGCAGGCCCAGCGGATTTGCTCTAATGCAATCTCCGGCTTGGTCTTGAACTTGATTTCCTTCGGCACCGCGGCCTTCTTCCGCCGCACACGATCCTTCGTCCAAGCTTCCGGCAGGTACAGCCGATAGGCCACCGGAAGGCTGGCGGCATGATTGGCAATCGAGAGCGACACCGCCACCTGGCAATTGGCCTGCTTGCCGAGTTGACCGCAATATTGGTGGTGTACGCCGACCGAATGCTTGCCTTGCTTGGGGAACGAGGTGTCGTCAATGATCCATGCCTCGATCGGTCCGCTCCTCTCGATCGCCGGCAGCACCATCTCGCGGACCTTGGACAGCACGGCCTCGTCCGACCAGTCTGCGACGCCGACAAAATGAAGCAGCGATTGATGCTGCGCCGACGTCCTCGCTGGAGCCGTACGCGCCGCCATCGGTTCCACGCTCTTGCGTTCTCCAGGCAACATCAAGCCGGTGCAGTAGTCGCGCAGCGGCCTCATCCGCTCCGCGTGACCAATCACGCTTCCAAGCCCCGCTACATATTCTGCAAACCGCGTTTCGCTATCTCCACCCTGATCGAGATTCATCTGGCCCTCCGCGCGCCAAACAGTGAATCTCCTCAAATACTTGATTCTTGGGCCTCAAGGACTGCGGCCGTCTGACTCAGTAAGACTAACCCGCCCTACGAACCCTCTACGCCGGCATCGCCGTTTCGATCAGGCGCACCCAGAACGATGCGCCATGGCCGAGGATGTTGTCGTTGAAGACGTAGGACGGGTGGTGGCATTCAGGGCTGTCGCCCATGCCGACCAGGATCATCGCGCCGGGGCGCGCTTCCAGCATGAACGAGAAATCCTCGGCGCCCATCATGGGAATGAACTTCTCGTTGACGCGATCGGCGCCGACGATGCCGCGAGCGATGTCGGCGGCGACGCCGGCCTCGCGCGCATGGTTCATCGTTACCGGATACATGCGGGTGTATTTCGTCTCCGCCGAGCCGCCATAGGCGCGCGCGACGCTGTCGGCGACCTCGCCGATGCGGCGTTCGACGAGATCGCGCACCTCGGCATCGAGCGTGCGCACGGTGCCGCCGAGTTCGGCGGTCTCCGGGATGATGTTGAACGCGGTGCCGGCGTGGAATTGCGTGATGGAGATGACGGCGGATTTGAGCGGATCGACGTTGCGCGCGACGATCGATTGCAGCGCGTTGACGATCTGCGACCCGATCAGCACACTGTCGATCGCCTTGTGCGGGCCGGCACCGGCATGGCCGCCCTTGCCGTGAACGGTGATCTGGATGTTGTCGGAGGACGCGAGCATCGCGCCCGGCGTGGTTGCGAAATGGCCCTCCGGCAGGCCCGGCATGTTGTGCATGCCGTAGACCTGGTCGATGTTCCAGCGCGTCATCAGGCCGTCCTCGACCATGGCCTTGCCGCCGCCGCCACCTTCCTCGGCCGGCTGGAAGATCACGACCGCGGTGCCGTCGAAATTGCGCGTCTCGGCGAGATATTTGGCGGCACCGAGCAGCATCGCAGTGTGGCCGTCATGGCCGCAGGCGTGCATCTTGCCCGGGATCTTCGAGGCGTAGGGCACATCGGCAGTCTCCATGATCGGCAGCGCGTCCATGTCGGCGCGCAAGCCGATGGCCTTGCCGGAGGCGGACTTGCGGCCACGGATCACGCCGACGACGCCGGTGCGGCCGATGCCGGTCACCACCTCGTCGCAGCCGAACTCGCGCAACTTGTCGGCGACGATGCCGGCGGTGCGGTGGACTTCGTAGAGCAGCTCCGGGTTCTCGTGGAAGTCGTGGCGCCAGGCGGCCATTTCGTCGGAGAGGGCGGCAATGCGGTTGACGATGGGCATGGGTGAGGGTCCGTTTCTTGTGGTTCGCAGGGTGGGTTAGCGAAGCGTAACCCACCTCGTTGGTTTCCGCGGAGACAGAAGTGGTGGGTTACGCTTCGCTAACCCACCGTACGATCCTTACGACTCCCCGAACACGCGCCTGAAGATCGTGTCGACGTGCTTGAGGTGATAGCCGAGGTCGAACTGCTCCTCGATCTCGGCGTCGGTGAGATATTTCTTCACTTCAGTGTCCTTCTTCAGCAGCTGAAGGAAGTCGCCTTCGCCGCGCCAGACCGGCATGGCGTTGCGCTGCACGAGCTTGTAGGCGTCCTCCCGGCTCGCACCCTTCTGCGTCAGCGCGAGCAGCACGCGCTGCGAGTGCACGAGGCCGCCGAGACGGTCGAGGTTTTTTTGCATGTTGGCAGGATAGACCAGCAGCTTGTCGATCAGGCCGGCGAGGCGCACCAGCGCGAAGTCGAGCGTCACGGTCGCGTCCGGTCCCATCATGCGTTCCGCGGAGGAGTGCGAGATGTCGCGCTCGTGCCAGAGCACGACGTTCTCCAGCGCCGGCGTCACATAGGCGCGCACCATGCGGGAGAGGCCGGTGAGGTTTTCCGACAGCACCGGGTTGCGCTTGTGCGGCATGGCGGACGAGCCCTTCTGGCCTTCGGAGAAGAACTCTTCGGCCTCCAGCACCTCGGTGCGCTGCATGTGGCGGATCTCCACCGCGATGCGCTCGACCGAGGAGGCAATCACGCCGAGCGTCGAAAAATACATCGCGTGGCGGTCGCGCGGTATCACCTGGGTCGAGATCGGCTCGGGGACGAGGCCCATGGCCTTGGCGACATGCTCTTCGACACGCGGATCGATCTGCGCAAAAGTGCCGACCGCGCCGGAAATCGCGCAGGTCGCGACCTCTTTCCGCGCTGCGATCAGGCGCTCCTTGGCGCGCGAGAATTCGGCATAGGCATAAGCGAGCTTGAGGCCGAACGTCACGGGCTCGGCGTGGATGCCGTGGCTGCGGCCGATGGTCGGCGTCATCTTGTACTCGAAGGCGCGCTTCTTCAGCGCGGCCAGCACCTTGTCGAGGTCGGCGAGCAGCAGGTCGGCGGCGCGGGTGAGCTGAACGTTGAGGCAGGTGTCGAGCACGTCGGAGGAGGTCATGCCTTGATGCACGAAGCGCGCCTCGGGGCCGACGATCTCGGCGAGATGGGTCAGGAAAGCGATGACGTCGTGCTTGGTCTCGCGCTCGATCTCGTCAATGCGGGCGACGTCGAAGGTGGCTTTCTCAGCCTTCGCCCAGACCGTCCTGGCGGCCTCCTTGGGGATCGTCCCGAGCTCGGCCAGGGCGTCCGCCGCATGCGCCTCGATCTCGAACCAGATCTTGAACCGGGTCTGCGGCTCCCAGATCGAGGCCATTTCCGGGCGGGTATAGCGGGGAATCATCTCACGGCTCCAAAGGGGCGGGCGGTCGGTCAGGGGCGACCCGCCAAAATGCTTTTTACGCCGCGATTTAGCAGAGCGGGAGGGCGAAACAAACGGTCCGGCCGAGGGAGCGGGGATGCCGCGGTAGCCCACCAGATGGCCTAGCGGTCACCGGCTCAAAATTTAACTATCAATCACGGATCATTGACTGACAGATATTGAAATCTGTCAACGAGACATGTATATCGGGTTCCGGACGCCCCGATTGGGCGTCTGGCGGCATCCCGGAAGCCCGACGTCCAACAAATAGGGACCGAAGGTCGAAATTGAACAATGGGGACCGCCAATGCTTGGAGACTTGCGACAATGACGACCGAAATCATCAATCTCACCGGGACGATTGGGCATTGGCTCAATCTGCTGGTGGCGCGCCAGATCGCGGCGCAGGCTGCAAAACTGCCTCATTAAGGCGAGAGCTTTCCGAGACGGCCGGCAAGGGCGCTTCGGAAGCAGCTCCATCGCCGGGTAACTGAGCCCTCGAAGGGAACATGGTGCTGGCATGAACGAAGCCGTTGTCTTGACGCCGGAGCGGATCCTCGAAGTGACCGAGGACGTGCTGCGGCGTTACGGACTTGCCAAGGCCACCGTGGTCGACGTCGCCCGCGCGCTCGATGTGAGCCACGGCAGCGTCTACCGCCATTTCCCGAGCAAGGCTTCGCTCCGCGAGGCCGTCGCCAAACGCTGGCTCGACCGCATCGACGCGCCGTTGCTGGCTATCGCCGAGGAGCAGGGGCCCGCCCCGGCGCGGCTCGACCGCTGGCTGCGCACGCTGTTCGCGGCCAAGCGTTCGCGCGTACTCGACGATCCCGAGATGTTCGAGACCTACCTGACGCTGGCGCGCGAGGCCTGCGCGGCGGTGCAGGTGTCACAAGGATACCATGATCGACCAGATCGCGGCGATCCTGTCCGACGGCGTGAAGCAGGGCGTGTTCGCTGTGGACGACGTCAAGACGACAGCACGCGCGCTGTTCGATGCGACCTGCCGCTTCCACCACCCGGCCCATGCCGACGAGTGGAAGGATGCGGAGCTGCCAGCGCGCGTCGATGCGACGCTGGTGCTGTTGCTGCGCGGGCTGAAGGCCTGATGCTCTTACCCTTCCAGGGAAGAGTAAGCATCATCACTCCGACCTAGATCTTCGTCAGCCCGCAAGCCGCTGCCATTCGCACGAGTTGCGCATCCGTGCGCGCGCCGGTCTTGGTCTTGATCAGATAGTGATAGTTCTGCACCGTCTTGAGGCTGAGATTGAGCTGCGTCGCGATCTCTTCGGTGGTGGCGCCGCCGGCGAACTGGCGCAGGATCTCGATTTCGCGCTCGCCCAATTGATCCAGCGCCGAGCCCGCCGACAGGCTGTCCTCGGCCAGCACATGCGCGATGTCGTCGCTCATGGCGCGCTCGCCGCGCGCGACGCTGCGGATGGCGTTGACGACGGCGGAGGGCGCGCTGCTCTTGGTGACGAAGCCAGAGGCGCCGGCGTTGAAGGCGGCTTTCACCAGCACGGCCTCATTGTGCATGGTGAAGACGAGCACGCGCGCCCGTGCATTGCGGGCGCGGATGTTGCGGATCGCCTCCAGCCCGCTGGCACCGGGCATCGAGATATCCATCAGGATGACGTCGGGGTCATGCGTCTTGAAGGCATTATAGGCGTCCGCGGCATTGTCGGCTTCCGCCACGACGTGGAGATCGCCCTGGCTCTCCAGCACGCGCCGGTAGCCCTGGCGGACGATCGGGTGGTCGTCGACCAGCAGCACCGAGATGCCTGTTGCTGCGACCTCGCTCATGGCGCCCTCACGCGGCAAGCGGGATCGTCGCGGCGATGCTGAGGCCGCGATTGGCGGGCAGGATCGACAGCGAGCCGCCGGCGGCCGTCACGCGCTCGCGGATGCCGGTGAGGCCAAAGCCGGTTGATCGCTCCACGCGCGCCGCATCGCCACCGCCATCGTCCTCGACGCGGATCAGCAACGTATCATCCTCGCCCACACGGCGTTCGACGTGCAAGGAGATCTCGCGCGCGGCGCCGTGGCGCAGCGCGTTGGTCAGGCATTCCTGCGCGACGCGATAGGCGGTCGTGGCGGCCGGGCCGCTGATGTCGGTGAGGTCGCCTTTGAGGTCGAGCTGGATCGTCGGCTGGCGTCGCGCTCTGCGAGCGCCAGCTGTCGACGAGATTGACGAGGCTTGCCTCGAGCCCCAGTTCCTCGGGCAGGGGATTGCGCAACCGCTTCAGCGCATCGCGCAGCGAGGCCATCAGATGGTAGGGTTGCCTGCGAGATCATGCGCGCATCCTGCGCCATCCCGCTATCTCTGTTCTCCTTCGCACTTGCCGTCTCGATGGTGTTGGCGAAGGCGAGGATCGCCGAGAGGTTTTGCCCGAACTCATCGTGCAGCTCGCGGGCGAGCGCACGGCGTTCGTCGTCGCGGATCTCGATCAGGCGCCGCGTCAGCGCCGCGCGCTGTTCGGTCGCTTCCTCCAGCCGGCCGCCAAGTTTCTCGACGGCGCCGCCGATCATCGCAAGCTCCATGGAGCGGAAGCGCGGCAGTCTGGTGCGATAATGGCCGCGCGCCATGCGTTGCAGGGCGGTGACGATGGTGCGCGCCGGCGCCAGCGTATGCGCGATTGCAAGTGAAGCCAGCAGCGCGATCGCCGCCGCCATCAGCAGCGCGACGTGGATCACATTGAGGATGTACTCCCAGGCGAGTGCGATCGCGGCTGCGGCATCCGGCGTCGCGACGACAGCTCCGGCGGCCGCGGCGCGGGGGCTGACGGGTCGCACCACCTCGGCATGGCTGCCGAGGAAGGTCGGCACGATGGCCGCGAACCAGCCCGGCGGCGCCTTGCCGATCCCCTGGCTCTGGCCGCAGAGCGGCTTTTCGAATGCGGTCGCCGGCTGGAACTCGACGCAGACGCCGGGCGCGATCAGCTTCATCGTCTCCAGCGTGCGCCACTCCGGAACCGGTACGAGATGCTCGCGCATCCTGCTGCTGCGCAGCAGGAGCTCGCGCCAGTACAGCGCCTGAAGCGCCTGCGCGACCCGCTGCGCGGACGCCGCCGTCGCCCGGTCGACGCTGCGATAGGCGTCGAACGTGGCCCATACGGTCGCCGCGCCCAGGCACAGCACAACGATGAGAAGCAGACGGGCGACAAGCTGAAGCACGAGGCGCATGCGATCACCCCAAAGTTTGGTAAGGTCAGCCTAACAACGTCGCCGCGCCTTGCCAATTGCAGGGTTTGGGCCGGATTGCAGCTCGGGCAAATTTCCCAAGCCGGATTGGGCATGGGTCTTTGGACCGGGCGCGGCGGCTTTGATCTAATCGGTGGGGAATCGTTGCAGGCCAGTCCTTGCAAGCCAGGAGCAGTGCAGCATGAGTTCTATGACGATCGGTCCGATGGCGCGGCAACCGGCTGACCCATCCGAGCGCAGCGCGCTCCTGTTCTGGATGATCTTCACCGGCCTGTCGATCTTTGCCGTCGTGCTGTTGTGGCGGTTCGGCCTGATCCGTCTGATGCTGACCTCGGACCGGACCTATATTTCGAGCGTGATCGCGGCGCTTTATCTCCTCACCTGCGGCCACTGCTTCCTGCGGACGAGGGCGATTGCCCGCGAAGGTGCAGCCGCACGGCGCTGCCGCGCGGTGCTGGCGGCGCCCGAGGGCAGCAAGGCGCTCGATGCACGCGCGACGTCGCTGCCGCGCGGGCTGGTGCGGGATCATATCGAGAGTCTCGTGACGAAAGCAGCGGCGCAGGATTACCGGCCGGTCGACCAGACGCTGCTGCTGCGGACGCTCGCCGACCGGCTGCGCGGCTCCAACGGCTTCGGTGCCTTCGTCTCCGACACGCTGATGAAGCTCGGCCTGCTCGGCACCATCATCGGCTTCATCATCATGCTGGCGCCGATCGCGGGGCTGGACGCCGCCGACAAGGTCGCGATGCGGTCTTCGATGGGGCTGATGAGCGACGGCATGGCGGTTGCGATGTACACGACACTCGCCGGCCTCGTCGGCTCGATCCTGATTCGCATCCAGTACTACATGCTCGATGCCGCAACCCAGCGCGTGTTCTCGGATGCCGTGGTGCTGACCGAGACCTACGTGACGCCGGTTCTTGAGCGCAAAGGCGCTGGAACGCCGTCATGATGGATGATTTCGGTCTCTATCCGCGCGAGGAGCCGTTTGATCCGCTGGGCGTGATGCTGTTCAAGGCGCTTCAGGTGGTCGCCTTCCTGTTCTTCCTCGCGCTGCTTGCGGTCTCCCCCGACGCCAAGGAGGGCAAGATCGACTCCAAGGCGGAGTTCATGATCACGCTGGACTGGCCGGACAGTCACCCCGACGATCTCGACCTGTTCGTGCAGGATCCCGTCGGCAATATCGCCTGGTATCGCCACCGCGAGGCCGGCTTCCTCACCCTTGACCGTGATGATCGCGGCGGGGCCAACGACTTCATCATGGTCAACGGCAAGAAGATCGCCTCGCCCATCCGCGAGGAGATCGTCACGCTGCGCGGCATCGTCGCCGGCGAATACACCGTCAACGTCTCGCATTTCGTCGCCACGACCGGCGAGCCTGTGACCGCCAACGTGAAGGTGCAGAAGCTCAATCCGACCGCGCAGGTGATCTTCGATAATAAATTCACGCTCGACCATACCGGCGACGAGAAGACGGCGGTGCGGTTCCGGCTCGATGCCGAAGGCAAGGTGGTCAATGTGGACCAGCGACCGAAATCGCTGCTCGAGACGTTCCGCAGCAGCTGGCGCAACGGCGCCGATATCGACCCGAACACGCGGGTGAGGGTCCGCCGTGAGTGATCTGCAAACGGTCATCCTCACGCTGTCGGTCGCCTATGCCGTGATCGGCGCGCTGCTGCTGGTGGTGCTGGTCTACGCGCGGCTGCACTGGTCGCTGAAAGCGATCGCGGTGGTCGTGACCAGCGGCTTCTATGTCGTCAGCTTCACGGAAATGCGCGGGCTGCTCGGCTGGGCCAGCACGGACAGGCTGCCGGCCTCCTTCAAGCTGCTCCGGGCGCGGATCGTCGAGCCGCATTCGCTGGAGGGCGATCCCGGCTCGATCTATCTGTGGGTCGAGGAGCTGGATGAGGACCATCGTCCGAGCGGCATCCCGCGCGCCTTCCGCGTCCCCTACAACGACCGGCTGGCCGACAAGACCCACGCGGCGGAGAACGAGATCGCGGCCGGGCATCCGCAAGGCGGCCGCGCGGCGGACTTTGGCGGCGGCGAGGGCAGCCTGATCGACATGGTCCGGGAATATGTGACGCCCAAGGTCATTCTCGAGACCAGCGGCGGCAACTCCTCGACCGGGGAGTTCAATGCTCCGCCGGCCGGCGCCCAAGGCGCCGTGTTCACGCCGCTGCCGCCACCCCGGATGCCGCCGAAGGACGAGCAATAGCCTCTTCACCATCACATCAGCGGTGTGCTGGTAAACCGCCCCGCGCTGGCGCATCTTGTTGACCTCCCTCAATTTGGCCTTATCGGCTTCCAATAAGAATTTGAGGGTGGAGGGTGCGTGCTTCTCGCTGTCTTCTCGGATATCCACGGCAACCGGCAGGCGTTCGAGGCGTGCCTGAAGGTCGCCCGCGCCAAGGGCGCGGAGCGGTTCGTCCTGCTCGGCGATTTCGTCGGCTATGGCGCCGATCCCGAATGGGTCGTGGAGACCGCGATGGAGCTGGTCGCCCACGGTGCCATCGCCGTGCGCGGCAATCATGACGAAGCGGTCAGCACGACGACCGAGACCATGAATGCCGAGGCGCAGATCGCGATCGAATGGACCCGCGGGCGCCTCGACGTGGCGCAGCGGCGGTTCCTGGCCGAGCTGCCGATGCTGGTGGAGGACAGCGATCGTCTGTTCGTCCATTCGGAGGCCTCGAGCCCCCAGCGTTGGCAGTATGTCCGTTCGACGGCGGATGCCGCCAAGAGTCTGATCTCGACGCCTGCCCATGTCACCTTCTGCGGCCACATCCACCGGCCCGCGCTGTATTCGATGTCGGTAACGGCGAAAATGTCGGGCCTCGTGCCCAAGACCGATGTCTCCGTGCCGCTCCTGCGCGGACGGCAGTGGCTGGCCGTGCTCGGCTCGGTCGGCCAGCCCCGCGACGGCGATCCGTCCGCCGCCTTCGTGCTGTTCGACACGGTCTCGTGCCAGATCACCTATTGCCGCGCGCCTTATGACATCGCGAGTGCGGCGAACAGGATCCGCGAGAACGGGCTGCCGCCCTGGCTCGCCGATCGGCTGTCGCAGGGGCGCTAGAGGCCGATGCCCAAACCCATGGTCAAGCCCGGCGCCGAGATCGACGGCTACACCGTCGGCGAATGCGTCCATGCCGGCGGCATGGCGACGCTGTGGACCGTCACCCATCCCGGCATCGACGTGCCGCTGCTGATGAAGATCCCGCGGGCGTCGGAGGGCGAGGATCCGGCGGCGATCGTCTCGTTCGAGATGGAGATGATGATCTTGCCGCGGCTTGCGGGTCCGCATGTGCCCTCATGTTTCGGCACCGGCGATTTCGCGCACCAGGCCTATGCCGTGATCGAGCGCATTCCAGGCACCACGCTGTACAAGCGGCTGCCTGACCTGCCGCTGCCTTACGAGGAGGCGCGGCTGCTGGTTGCGAAGATCGCGGCCGCGCTCGCCGATCTGCACCGGCAGAACGTGATCCATCACGACGTCAAGCCGAGCAGCATCATGTTCCGCGAGAGCGGCGAGGCGGTGCTGATCGACTACGGCCTGTCACACCACAACCATTTGCCGGACCTGTTGCAGGAGGAGTTCCGCCTGCCTTACGGCACCGCGCCTTACATGGCGCCGGAGCGGCTTTTGGGCGTGCGCGACGATCCGCGCAGCGATTTGTTTTCGCTCGGCGTGCTGCTCTATTTCTTTACGACCGGCGACCGTCCCTTCGGCGAGGGTGAGACGCTGCGCGCGATGCGGCGGAGGCTGTGGCGCGATCCGCATCCGCCGCGAAAGTTGCGCGCCGACTATCCGCCCTGGCTGCAGGAGGTGGTGCTGCGATGCCTGGAGATCGAGCCGATCTGGCGCTATCCGACCGCGGCCCAGCTCGCCTTCGAT
Organism: uncultured Alphaproteobacteria bacterium; assembly: GCA_963819355.1. Lineage (GTDB taxonomy): Bacteria > Pseudomonadota > Alphaproteobacteria > Rhizobiales > Xanthobacteraceae > Bradyrhizobium. The sequence goes on from CAWFVZ010000012.1 coordinate 20,318, forward strand.
CTCGCCCATCCGGACCAGGTCAAGCTGACCGCGCGTTCGGAGCGGATGAAGCGCGACCCCTGGAGTGTTGCGTGGCGGCGCCGCTTCAACCAGGACGTCATGCAGCCGCGGGCAAGGTCGGATGTTGCCGAGCAGATCGCCTCAAGCCCGATCCTCGCGGTCGCACTCGACACGGTGGAAGGTGAGCCGGAGCTGAACGAGGCCCTGCGCGTGACCACGGAGCGCATCCTCGCAACCCTGCCGTCAGCGCGGCTCGCCTGTGTCAACGTGCTGAAGCTCAACCGCATCGCGATCGACCGAACGCTGGACGAGCAGGGCTCCAACAAGCACATCGATCGCCTTGTCGCGCTCCGGCACTGGGCTACGCCGTTGAAGCTGGACCAGAGCCGGCTGTCGGTTCACGTGCTGGAGGCCGTCGATCCCGCCGCCGCGCTTCTGGAATTCGCCGAGGTCAACCAGGTCGACCATGTCATCATCGGCGCACGGCAGGGCTCGTTCAAGCGCACGCTGCTCGGCAGCGTCTCGGCCAAGGTGGCCGCGGAGGCGGCCTGCACCGTCACCGTGGTGCGGCCGCCGCGAATGGCTGCGGATGCGGGTGATGAGGCAGATTCCGGTGAGGGCGCTGGCTAGGGCACGTCCTCACAAGGCGGGAGATGTTCACTTTCGCGCCTGAAGAGCCAGCATTCCGGCGATAGGTCAATTTTCATGACGGGTTTTGGGGAGCGGACATTTGAATGACGCAGACAATCGAGCTGCCCCAGACTCTTGATCTAACGCAACGCTCGCCAAATCGCGAAGCACACAGCTCGACCGTGGAGCAGGCCTGCAATGGAGGAAAGGTATGAGAATGACCTTGAGAACACTGGCTATTGCAACCTCGGCCTTCGCGTGTGCGGCGTTGATGTCGTTCGGGTGGTCTGAGCAAGGCGGCGTCTCGCTGTCGGTCGAGAGCGCGCAGGCACGGGTCGGCCGACCGCTAACCCCCGTGAGCGTCGCTGGCGTTGCCCGCCGGCAGACCCGTCGGGCCGTTTACGGCGCTGGCGCCGTGGGCGCCGGGGCTTACGCGGCTAGCGCCTATTATGGTGGCGGGTCCTTCGGATATTCTGGCACCGGCTACAACGACTATGGGGCAGGCGGCGCCGGCTGCCAGAACAGCATCTACTACATTGGCGGAGACGGCTTGGTGCATCGCTGCCAGTAACATTCGCCCAAGGAAGGCGGCTCCCGGAGCCGCCTTCTTTGTCCTTGGGGATCAGGCAGCGTGCGCGGTGTGTGCGGCGCGCTTGCGGCGGATCGGCGAGGAGAACTGAGGCCCGGGCTTGCCGTGATCCGCGCTGCCCCCGAAGTACTGAATGATCTCGCGGCAGGGCTCGCAGTTGAAGAGGTTGCGCGACGCTGGCGCTTTGGTCATTTCCTTCAGGCAGTTCGGGCAGTGCGGTTTCATCAATCCAGAGTCCAATTAGGAATTTCAATGCCGGTGCGGTGACCGGAACGGGCGGTCCAGGTCCGCCGTTTCGGCGCCCGGATCGTCGCGCATCTCGCCTTCGGTGCGTTCGAGCCGGCCGAAGAAGTAGTCGAGGTTCGGATGCGGGCGGCGCGGGATGCGGCACCTGCGTTTCGGTTGACGCTTCACGAGCGCGATCCGCATCGGCTTCAGGCCCGATAGCGGTCGCGACGGATGATACGGGTGGAACGCGCCGTGACCTTCACCGGTCCGACCGATGGACCAAACACAACAAACGCACAAAAACCAATCCACAACGCCACGCCAGTCCAAGCCAGGGTCGTCGTCATGATGTGCTCCTGTCAAATCAGGCAGGAATCACTAGCGGTGATTTGCGCGAATCAGGGAAGTCCGGAGGAGTACGGATTCCGGTTGCAATTTTAGGCATTGTGCGCTGCAAACGCCCGTACGAACCGCAGATTTGCGGGCGTTATCTGTGCTTCAGATCGCCTCGCCGCGCGCCGCGAGCGCTGCGTTGCGGATCGCGGCAATGTTGCTCTTGTACGCCTCTTGCGTGCCGCCCTTGAACACCGAGGTGCCGGCAACGAAAGCATTGGCGCCGGCAGCGGCAAGCGCGCCTGCAACGTCGGGGCCGACACCGCCATCGACCTCGATGTCGATCGGCCGGCCTGCCGTCATGGCGCGGATGTCGCGGATCTTGCCGATCGCGGAGGGGATGAAGGCCTGGCCGCCGAAGCCGGGATTGACCGACATCACCAGCACGAGGTCGACCAGGTCGAGCACGTATTCGAGCACGCTGATCGGCGTGCCCGGGTTGAGCGAGACGCCGGCCTTCTTGCCGAGCGCGCGGATCGCCTGGAGCGAGCGGTGCAGGTGAGGACCTGCTTCTGCATGAACGGTGATGTGGTCGCAGCCGGCCTTCGCGAAAGCCTCGAGATAGGGATCGCAGGGCGAGATCATCAGATGCGCATCGAAGATCTTCTTGCTGTGCGGGCGCATCGCCTTGATGACGTCGGGGCCGTACGAGATGTTGGGAACGAAGTGCCCGTCCATGACGTCGAGATGGAGCCAGTCGGCGCCGGCGGCATCCACCGCGCGTACCTCCTCGCCGAGCTTTGAGAAATCCGAGGCCAGGATCGAGGGGGCGATGGCCAGGGGGCGGGGGGCGAAGGCTTGGGTCATGGCGCGGTTTCCCGTGGCGGCGATGAGAGGAATTGGCCCTAACATGGGCCTCCGCACCGGGCAATGCAGGGGAGGTGAGCTTCCTGTGGGCGGAAAATTCTGCCGCTCCGGCACGAATTGCCGATGTTCCCCGGTTTTGCAAAGCGTGGTGGATGCGGATTTCATTGAGCTTTTCGCGCTGGCACGACGCTTGCTGACTTCACCGCCAGAACATTGGCTGCGGCATGCCGCATGGGTTGGAGTTGTGCAATGTTGTTTGCGCTTGGCGCCGTCTCGAGTGCGCTTGATGCCATTCAATCGCTGACGAATTCGAAATCGTCGTCGTCGACGCAGAAGACGGGATCGTCGCAAGGCGCGACGACCAATCCGTTCGCGATCGACAGCAGCAGCAACAGCACGAGCAGCGGCGCGACCTCGTCGGTCAATTCGGGCAACTGCGCGCAGATTGCGCCGGAGACGATGAGCGCGCTGATTGCGGCGCAAAGCCAGTCGTCGGACAGCACGGGCGCCACGAGCAGTTCGACCAGCTCCACATCGTCGACGTCCTCGACAGCGACCAGCCAGGACGCTGCGCTGAAGGATTTGTTCTCGCAGATCGACGCGAATGGCGATGGTCAGATCACCAAGTCCGAGTTCGAGAACGCGCTCGGGGCCGGCGGCACCAATACGGCGCAGGCCGACGACGTGTTCTCCAAGCTCGATACCAATTCAGACGTCAGCGTCAGCCTGGACGAGATGTCGAAGGCGCTGAAAGGCAGCGGCCATCATGCCGGCCACCACCATGCGCAGGCCGCGAGCGGCTCGGGCGATGCGTCTGGCAGCGACGCGGATTCCTCGTCCTCATCGTCGAGCGGCGGGTCGACCTCGACCACGACGACCGGCGCCGACGGCTCGAGCACCACCACCGTCACCTATGCCGACGGCTTCAAGATGACGACGACGGTGCCGGGCGCCTCAAGCTCCTCAAGCGCGTCGGGCGGCGGCAATTCGCCCTATGACTGGTTCGGGCAGATGATGCAGCGCCAGGCACAGGCCGCAGCGGGATCCGCCGCTTCATCGATGTCGATGAGCGTGTAAGCGCGCTCTGAGGCCCTAGCCGAACCGGTCCTTCCACGCCGGCAGCGCGCCGGGGAATGGCAGCGCGGTCGCGCTGTAGACGCCGCGGGCGATTGCGCGCGCGACCACGTTGGCGGCGACCATGCCGAGCTCGGTGAGGCCTGCGACCGGCTCGATCGGCTTCGCACATGTCGCGGCGGCAAACAGTACGTCACCATCGGTCGGGGCATGCACCGGATAGATCGCGCGCGCGAAGCCGGTGTGCGCGATCATTGCCAGCCGCTTGGCCTGGGACTTGGTCAGCACCGCATCGGTGACGACGACGCCGATCGTGGTGTTCTCGCGTTCGCTTGCGGCGGGCCCGCCCTTGATACGCATCCTGAGCATGTCGTCCGTGAAATGATCAGGCAGTCCGTGGCCGCCGAACTCGCCGTTGACCTCGAATGGCGCCGCCCAGAACCACGGCCCGTCGCCGACGATGGCGCTGCCCACCGCATTGACGGCGATGATCGCCGCGACGGCGATGCCACTGCTGGTGACGGCGGAGGCCGAGCCGAGGCCGCCCTTGCACGTCGCGGTGGTGGCCCCGAGGCCGGCACCGACGCTGCCGAGCGCAAACTCCGTCCCGGCGGAGACCGCCGCGGCGTAGCCGAGGTCGCGATAGGGCGCGAAGCGACCCCATGCCTTGTTGCCGCCGTTGAGCAGGTCGAACAGGATCGCGCCCGGCACGATCGGGATCAGCGCCTCGCGGATGCGGAAACCGCGCCCTTGTTCGGCAAGCCAGGCCTGGACGCCGCCGCCGGTCTCGATCCCGAAGGCGGAGCCTCCGGACAGCGCGATCGCATCGACGCGCTCGACCGTGCTGGCAAGATCGAGCAAGGCGTCCTCGCGCGTGCCGGGGCCGCCGCCACGAACGTCGATCGCCGCCACCGCCGGCTGGTCGAACACGATCGCCGTTACGCCGGAGGCGACTTTCGCGTCTTCGGCGTGACCGACGCGGACGCCGGCGATATCGGTGAGCAGGTTTTTCAAGGACGGTACTCCATGCGCAGCATGGTCTCAGCGATAGCGCACGCGCAGCGCCGGCTCAACTCGCCAGCGCCGTCCTGAGCATCCTGGCAAGCTCGGATTTGCGGTAGGGCTTTGCCAGCAGCAGCACGCCGGAATCGAGCCGGCCGTGATGGACGATGGCGTTTTCGGTGTAGCCCGAGGTGAACAGCGTCTTCAGGTCCGGGCGCCGCCGCGCCGCCTCGTCGGCAAGCTGGCGGCCGTTCATGTTGCCCGGCATGATGACGTCGGTGAAGAGCAGGTCGATGGCCTTGTCGGCGTCGATGATGATGAGGGCTTCGGCGGCGTTGGCCGCTTCGAGTGCGGCATAGCCGAGGCTCTTGACCTGGGTCACGACATACTGCCGCACCAGCGCGTCGTCCTCGACGATCAGGATCGTCTCGTCGCCGCCGGTGATTGGCACGTTCTGCAGCGCCTCGTACTCGGTCTCCTGCACGCCGGTGGAACGCGGCAGGTAGATCTTCACGCTCGTGCCGTGGCCCTCCTCGCTGTAGATCTTGATGTGGCCGCCGGACTGCTTGACGAAGCCGAACACCATGCTCAAGCCCAGGCCCGTGCCCTTGCCGACCTCCTTGGTGGTGAAGAAGGGATCGAACACCCGCTCGATCAGGGCCGCCGGTATTCCCGAGCCGGTATCGCTGACCGCGATCATCACATAATTGCCGGCAACGACGTCGGGATTCATGCTGGCATAGCCGTCGTCGAGGAAGATGTTGCGGGTCTCCAGCACCAGGGTGCCGCCGTCGGGCATGGCATCGCGCGCGTTCAATGCGAGATTGAGGATCGCGGTGGAGAGCTGGCCCGGATCGACCAGAGCAGGCCAGGCATCCTCGGTGAGCTGCGGCATGATGGTGATCTGCTCGCCGAGGGTCGGATGCAACAGCTTGGCGGCCTCGAGCGTCAGCGCATTGACATCGATTTCGCGCGGCTGAAGCGGCTGCTTGCGCGCGAAGGCGAGCAGGTGCTTGGTCAGCTGCGCGCCGCGCTCGGCGGCATCGTCGATCAGCTTGGTAATGGCGGCGAGCTCGGGCCGGTCGGCCACCGCGTCCGCCAAAATTCCGATCGTGCCGGTGATGACGGTGAGCACATTGTTGAAGTCGTGGGCGACGCCGCCGGTCAGCTGGCCGATGGAATCCATCTTCTGCGCCTGCCTGAACTGGGCCTCGGCGGCCTGCTTCTCGGTCAGGTCGCGCCCGATGAAGAAATGGCGGTTCACCGGCTCGGACCAGGTCCCCATCCAGTTCAGTGAGACCTCGTGACCGTCATAATGGTAGTAGCGCGCCCCGAAGCTGCGCTTGGTCCGGCCGCGGCGGGCTGCGCGCATCTCGTTGCGCGTGCCCTCGAGGTCGTCGGGATGGATGAAGTCGGTCGCGTTGTGCCCGATCATGTCGTCCGGGGCGTAGCCGAGGATGTCCTTCACGCTCGGGCTGACCTGGACGAAATTGCCAAAACCGTCGGTGACCAGAATCAAATCCTGCGAGGTCTCGAAGATGCGCTGGCGCTCCTCGGTCTCGCGGCGCAGCTTCTCCCGGGCCTGCCTCTCCTCGGTGACGTCATGGGCGATCTTGGAGGCGCCAATGATCTCGCCGCTGGCCGACCTCAGCGGCGAGACATTCAGGACGACGTCGAGTTGACGGCCGTCCTTTCGAATGCGGACCGTCTCGTGCTGGGCGATCAACTCGTTGCCGCTGATACGGTTGAGAATGCCCCTGGCTTCGGCCTTCCGGTCCTCCGGCACCACGAGGTAGATCGACTGGCCGACGGCCTCAGCGGCAGAATAGCCGAACAGGTGCTCGGCGGCCTTGTTCCAGCCTGTGATGATGCCATCGAGCGACTCCGTGATGATGGCGTCGTTGGAGGACTCGACGACGGCGCCGTAGAGCGCGAGGCGTTTGCCGTAGTAGTCGCGGTCGGAGGCCGACTGTTCGCGCAGCCGGCCGACCAGGCCCACCGTGTTCGCCTGCAGGCGGACATTCTCGATCAGGAGCACGGCGAGCACGAAGTTTGCGGCGCAGAGGCCGTAGAGGCGGCTGGCATAGAAGCCGAGATCGTAGCGAGCGACATTGACGATGGCCGACAGCGCAATGTCGAACAGCCAGGCGCACATCGTAACCATGAGCCAGACGTCGATCACCGTATGCGGCTTGCGGAACCACAACGTGATCAGTGCCGCGAAGCTCAAGGACCAGACGAACGACACCACGCCGATTGTGGTGGTGGTGTAACGGCCGTCCTTGAGCAGGACCGGCAGCAGGTCGTGCTGCGCCGTGACGATCCAGGCGATGGCCATCATCGCGACGAACACGCCAAGGACGGCGAGCGCGATCGGTCGTTCCGTCGGTCCCTCGATCCTGTTGCCGCCGTCGCCGTCCTTCAGCCATGCATAGGCCAGCACGAACAGCGGGAACCCGCCGTGCCAGATCATGTCGAGCCAGACCGTGGTCTGCGAGCCGGCGCCCAATAGCCCGGTCGGGGCGAACAGACCGGGGAAGGTGAGGGCGTGGGTTACCGCCGCCGCGGCCGTGAACAAATATCCGGTCGACAGCAGCAGCAACGCGCGGCTGCGCAGGACGGTGAATTGCGACAGCAGCAGAACCGCGGTGATGATGTCGCTGACGGCGAGCGCCGATTGATAGCTCGCCACGAAAGCCGGCACCTGCGTCAGCGGCTTGCCTGCGAAGGGGACAGCCAGCGCGAACAGGATTGCTGAGATGCCGACGATCACCAATGCCGCAGTGCGATCGCTCTGCGTGGCCGGCAAGGTCGAAAGGAAAGTGCTTCGGTCGTTCTGTGCGTGCACGTTGACCTCTCGCTGCACCGGCATAGGGGTAGTCCACGTGACTTCGTTGGCCGGCTGCCTTGGTCTCCACGGTGGCCGGATCCGGGCGCGCATCCTGCGGGGACGGGCCCACAACTCAACCGAAGGTTACAGCTTACTTAGCTTGGACAGGGACGCGGAATAGGGAATTGGTAAGGTTGGCTTTACTGGACGAACCCATACTGCCTTGCCGCACGCCGCCGTTGAATTGAACCAATTAATGATATCAATCCGGGAGTTGTTCCCATGCCCCGTGTCCTTGTTGTCGACGACCAGAAGGACGTCCGCGCCATGATCTCGATCGTCCTCCGGGTCAACCATTATGACGTGGTTGAAGCGGAGAGTGGGGCGGCCGGCCTGAAGGCCTTCGGCGAGAGCGTTTTCGACGCGGCGATTGTCGACATTTTCCTGGCCGATACCAGCGGCGTCGAGGTCATGGCCATTATTCGCGAGCGGGTTCCCGGATTTCCGGTCGTGGCGGTTTCCGGCATGACGGCGCTGGATTTCGTGGGCGAGGCGGCTGGTCTTGAGGACGTTGTCTGCCTGCAAAAGCCGTTTCGGCCGAACGACCTGCTGCAAGCGCTACGGAAGGCGCAGGAAACGACGGGCGGGGAACTGTCCGCAGCCGTCTGACCCTGCTGCAAAAGACAACGCCCCGGCGAGCCGGGGCGTTGAGTTGAAAAGGTCAGGCGCCCTGTCTCAGGTGCCGTTGCCCTTGATCTCGGCGTAGCCGCCCTTGGCGTCCCATTTGTAGACGACGTAGTCGAGCTGCTTGATGTCGCCCTTGGCGTCATACTCGATCGGGCCGATCACGGTGTCCCACTTGCCGGCCTTCATCGCTTCCATGACCTTCTTGGCGTCGGTCGTGCCGGCCTTCTTGGCCGCCTGCGACCAGACCTGCATCGCCGCATAGGTGTAGAGCGTGTAGCCCTCGGGGTCGATGTTCTTGGCCTTGAAGGCGTCGACGATCTTCTTCGCGGTCGGCTTCTCGCGCGGATCGGGACCGAAGGTGAACAGCGTGCCTTCGCCGGCGGGGCCGGTGATGGAGGCGTACTCCTTGTCGGCGAGCGCGTCGCCGGCCATCAGGATGGTCTTGAGGCCCTGGTCGCGCATCTGGCGCAGGATCAGGCCGCTTTCCTGGTGGTAGCCGCCGACATAAACGAGATCGATGTTGTCGCGCTTCAAGCGCGAGACGATCGCGTTGAAGTCCTTGTCGCCCTTGTTGTAGGACTCGTACATCTTCTCGGTGACGCCGGCCTTGTTGAGCGCCTTCTTGGTTTCATCGGCAAGACCCTTGCCGTAGGTGGTCTTGTCGTTGAGGATCGCGATGTTCTTGCCCTTGAAGTTCTTCGCGATGTACTGCGCCGCGATCAGGCCCTGCTGATCGTCACGGCCGCAGACGCGCGCCACGTTCCAGAGCTTGCGCTCGGTGAAGAGCGGGTTGGTCGAGGCCGGCGTGATCTGGAGCACGTTGCCGTCGGCATAGGCTTCGGAGGCGGGGATCGACGACGACGAGCAATAGTGCCCGACCACGAACGGGATCTTCGCGCTGGCGATCTTCTCGGCGACCGAGCGCGCCTGCTTCGGGTCGCAGGCATCGTCCTCGATGTTGAGCGCGAGCTTCTTGCCGTTGACGCCGCCGGCGGCGTTGATGTCAGCCAGGGCCATCTCGGCACCGTTCTTCAATTGGCGGCCGAAGGCGGACTCGCCGCCGGTCATCGGGCCTGCGACTGCGATGGTGACATCCTGCGCGAACGCCGCGCTCGACAACGCGATCGTCGCGCCGAATGCCAGACCGATGAGCTTCAGTGATTTCATGAGATACCTCGCGGGTGATCGCCTGTGGAAGTTGCCGGGCATGTCCGGTCCAAACCGGCGCCATTGTTGAATGAATTTACCGAGAAGTCACCGGCAAAATACGGGCACAAGCGGAGATATCTCGCCACATTCGGCCGCAACTGGTCCGGCGCTGGGCAGCGTCAGCCGTGCCGGCCGCCTTCCAGATAGGCGGCGCGAATCTCGGGGCGCTGCAGCAACTCGGCGCCGGTTCCGGCCAGCGTGATCAGGCCATTGACCATGACGTAGCCGCGGTGGGCGAGCTTGAGCGCATGGTTGGCGTTCTGCTCGACGATCAGGACGGTCAGGCCGTCCTGCCGGTTCAGGGTGCGGATCGCGTCAAAAATCTGGCGGGCGATCAGCGGCGCCAGCCCGAGCGAGGGCTCATCGAGCAGGAGCAGGCGAGGTCGGCTCATCAGCGCGCGGCCGATCGCCAGCATCTGCTGCTCGCCGCCGGACAGCGTGCCGCCGCGCTGGGCATAGCGCTCCTTCAGCCGCGGAAACAGCGAGAATACGCGCGCAAGCGTGGCCTCGCGTTCGGCGTCGGTACATGCGGTGGCGTCCGCCCCCATTTGGAGGTTTTCCGCCACGCTCATGCGCGGGAATATGCGTCGGCCTTCCGGCGATTGCGCGATGCGCAAATGCGCGATCGCGTGGGTGGGAACGTCGGTGATGTCGCGGCCTTCGTACAGGATCCGGCCGGCGCGGGCGCGCGGCTTGCCGAAGATCGTCATCATCAGCGTCGACTTGCCGGCGCCGTTGGCGCCGATCAGGGCCACGATCTCGCCGGCATTGATCTCGACGTCGACGCCCTTCAGTGCCTCGATCTTGCCGTAGGCGGCACGCAAGCCGCGGATCGCGAGCAGGGGAGCGGGGGCGGACGTCACGACCCGCTCTCCATCACGGCCACGGCCTCGTCCTCGTCGGTGCCGAGATAGGCGGCGATCACCTTGGGATCGTCGCGCACCTCCCGCGGCGTGCCTTGTGCGATCTTCACGCCATGGTCCATCACCACGATGTGGTCGGAGATCTCCATCACCACCGACATGTCGTGCTCGATCAGGAGGATCGAGGTGTCCAGCTCGTTGCGGATCGACAGCAGGAGCTCGCTCAGGGCGGCGCTCTCGCGCGCATTGAGGCCGGCGGCGGGCTCGTCCAGGCACAGAAGCGCGGGCTCGGTGCACATCGCGCGCGCGATCTCGAGCCGGCGCTGGTCGCCATAAGCGAGATTGCCGGCGGCGTCATCGGCACGGTCGAGCAGATTGATCCGCTTGAGCCAGTCGGTGGCGAGCGCGATCGCGTGTTTTTCGGCGTCGCGGTAGTTGGGAGCGCCGATCAGGCCGAGGAAGGTGAAGCCGGAGGCGCGCATCAACGCGTTGTGCTGCGCCACCATCAGGTTCTCCAGCGCGGTCATGCCTGGAAACAGGCGGATGTTCTGGAAGGTGCGGGCGACCTTGGCCTGCTTGGCGATGCGGAAATCGTTGAGCCGCTCCAGCGCGATCTGCCGGCCATCATCGTGGGTGAGGCGAATGGTGCCGCCACTCGGCCTGTAGAAGCCGGTGATGCAGTTGAAGACGGTGGTCTTGCCGGCGCCGTTCGGTCCGATCAGCGCGGTGATCTTCTTCCGTTCGGCCGAAAACGACAGGTCCTGCACGGCAACGATGCCGCCGAAGCGCATGGTGAGCTGGTCGACGCTGAGAATGGTCTCGCCGCTCATCCGTGTCCTTCCTTGACCAGGTCGGAGGAGATCGCCTTCGCCTTGGTCAGATACACGGTCGGTGCGCGATGGCCGATCAGGCCGCGCGGCCGCCAGATCATGATCAGCACCATGGCGATGCCGAACACCAGCATGCGGTAGGCCTCGAGGCTGCGGAACAGCTCGAAGCCGCCGATCATGGCAAGTGCGGCCAGCGCCACGCCGAGCTGCGAGCCCATGCCGCCGAGCACGACGATGGCGAGCACCAGCGCCAATTCCTGGAAGGTGAAGGATTCCGGGCTGATGAAGCCCTGGCGGGTCGCGAAGAACGCGCCGGCAAAGCCGCCGAACATGGCGCCGGTCGCGAACGCCGTGAGCTTGGTGGTCGTGGTGTTGATGCCGAGCGCGCGACAGGCGACCTCGTCCTCGCGCAGCGCTTCCCAGGCGCGCCCGATCGGCAGGCGGCGCAGGCGGATCGTCACCCAATTGGTGAGGAGAGCGAGCGCCAGGATCAAATAGAACAGGAAGACGATGCGATGGGTCGGCGAGTATTCGATGCCCAGCTTTGCCGCGAGCCCGTCGTCGCTGTTGTCGAGCGGAATGCCGAAGAAGGAGGGCCGCGGAATGCCGGGGACGCCGTTAGGGCCGCCAGTCAGATCCTGCCAGTTGATGATGACGAGGCGGATGATCTCGCCGAAGGCGAGCGTGACGATGGCGAGGTAATCGCCGCGCAGCCGCAGCACGGGGAAGCCAAGCAGCACGCCCCAGAACGCGGCCAGGATGCCGGCGAGCGGCAGGCAGATCCAGAACGACCAGCCGAAATTGGTGGCAAGCAGCGCGTAGGAATAGGCGCCGACCGCGTAGAAGGCGACGTAGCCGAGATCGAGCAGGCCCGCGAGCCCGACCACCACGTTGAGGCCCCAGCCCAGCATCACATAGGTCAGCACGAGGATCGCGAGGTCGAGGATGTAGCGCTGGTTATAGAAGATCACCGGCACCAGCACCGTGAAGATCAGGAGCGCCGGTGCAAGGTAACGACCGACGAACGATAGGCCGCTCTGCACGCTGGGTGGCACCAGCTTCTCGGCGCCGGTCGGGCCGATCCATTGCCGGAGCAGATCGATCACGATCGAGCCGCCGAACACCGCGGCGACGAGCGAAGCGAGGTCGCCGAAGCGCGTCCAATAGGTGAGCTGGCCGTCGGAGCCCGCCTCGGTGCGGATGCCGACCATCAGCGAGAACAGCACCAGCGCGATCAGTGCGTTGATGAAGGCAGTCTTCAGAAGGGCGGGGATGCCGGCGGTGCGACTTGCGTGCGTGGTCTCGTGCGGGATGGGTGTCACTCGGCGGTCCGTCAGACTTTTTCGACTTCGGGACGGCCGAGCAGGCCGGTCGGCATGAAGATCAGCACCACGATCAGGATCGAGAACGCGGCGACGTCCTTGTACTCGACCGAGAAATAGGCCGACCAGAACGTCTCGATCAGGCCGATTGCGAGGCCGCCGAGCATGGCGCCGGGCAGCGAGCCGATGCCGCCGAGCACGGCCGCGGTGAACGCCTTGATGCCGGCGACGAAGCCCATGAAGAAGTCGACCAGGCCGTAATAGAGCAGGTACATCAGGCCCGCGACCGCGGCGAGCGCGGCGCCGATCACGAAGGTCATGGAGATGGTGCGGTCGACGTCGACGCCGAGCAGCGCCGCCATGGTCTGGTCCTGCTCGCAGGCGCGCATGTCGCGCCCGAGCCGGGTGCGCGAGACCAGCCAGGTGAAGATCGCGAGCAGCACGATTGTGGTGAGGACCACCATGATCTGGATGTTGGAGAGCCGGATCACGAAGCCGTCCGCGCTCTCATGCAACGTGTAGCCGCCGGTGATGAGCGGCGGGATCGGCTTGACACGGGCGCCTTGAGCCACCTGAGAGTAGTTGGTCAGCACGAAGGACATGCCGATCGCCGATAGCATCGGGGCGAGGCGGAAGGAGTGGCGCAGCGGCCGGTAAGCGATGCGCTCGATGGTCCAGCCATAAAGCGCGGTGATCGCCATCGAGACCAGCAGCACGACGATCAGGATCAGCGGGATCGCGGTCAGGCCGAACGAGACCAGGATCAGGAAGGTGATCAGGGCGATGAAGCCGCCGATCATGAAGACGTCGCCATGGGCGAAGTTGATCATGCCGACGATGCCGTAGACCATCGTGTAGCCGATCGCGATCAAGCCGTAGATGGAGCCGAGCACGAGGCCGTTGATGAGCTGCTGGGCGAAATAATCCATAGGCTGCCGTTACCCAAACCTGACGCCGCTCAAAGGGAGCTCTCGAGAGAGTTCTTCAAGTCTCTCTTGGGCCCCGGGCAGCCCTTGAGCCTTCTCATCGTTTTGTAACAGGAGGGAACTGGCGCCCGCAACTGGCCATGCCTCGGCATAAAGGCTTGTACAGAGGTGATTTCCTTACGGCTGTCATGTCCCTGTTCCGCACTTGCGAGGAACCGGGTTCCGCATGGCAACCAAAATGGCCGCCGGCCGTTGTCTCCGCTCCACGTCCAACAAGGGAGTTTCCCCCAAATGGCGAAGCAGCAGAACCAAAATCCGGGCCAGCAGAACTCAGAACCCCGGCCAGCAGCGCCCCGGGCAGCAGCAGGGCGGCGGCCAGAAACCCGGCCAGCAGCAGCAGGACCCACAGCGCCAGGGCGACAAGCCCGGCCAGCCGCACGGCGGTCAGCACGGTCAGGACGACAAGTAGATCTGGGAGCCCAGGAGTGGAGGCCCCGCCACGAGGCGGGGCCTTTTCTCTCTGCCGCGTCGTCCAACGGGGCGGTTAAGGTAAACAAAGGGTTTAAATTGCCGCCACAGTCCGATGCGAGTTAGCTCCCGGCAAAGCCGCCGCCCGTCGCGGGCCGTGGGCCAAATGAAGCGGGAAGCGGCATGTTCAGGAATTGGCGGATCGGCTCGGTCAACGGCGCACTGCTGGCGGCCTATTTCATCCCGGCCTGGACGCTGGTCGCCTTCAACATCATGGTGGCGCCCGTGCACGGCCTTTACGAGCGGCCGAGCGTCGCGGTGGCGCTGTTCCTCAGCGACCATCTCCAGATGTCCGGCCTCAGCACGGTGCGCGCCGCCTGGCTTCTGGCGCTTGGACGGCTGACCGTGGTGGCGTTCTTCGCGATCTATCTCGCGCTTCTCGCCATTCCCCGCACCCGCAAATCCGGTGGCAGCGACGAGGCGCTCGGCATTGCGCTTGCGATCGGCAGCCTGATCTCGTTCGCGAGCATGGTGATGGCCTCGAAGGTCGGTGAGATGGCCGCACTCAGGTTGCACGCCACCGAGCTCCTGCTCCTGCTCGGCGCTGCGATCGTGCTGGTGATCGAGCGGCCGGCGGCAGCGCCGAAGACCGTCGAGGCCACCGCGCCGTTAGGTCGTGAGCAGGCCGAGTTCCTGCACAATCGCTGAGGCTTCCTTGACGGCGTGGTTCGCCGCCGGAACGCCGCAATAGATCGCCTGCTGGAGCAGGATTTCCTTGATGTCGTCGGGGGTGAAGCCGCCTTCGGCCAACGCCGCGCGCACGTGCAGGCGGAATTCGTCCCATTGTCCGAGCGCAACCATGGTGCCGATCACCAGCACCCGTCGGGTGCGCTCGTCGAAATGCGGCCGGGTCCAGATCTCGCCCCAGGCGTAGCGCGTGATCATGTCCTGAAAATCGGTGTTGAACGCGTTGCGGTTGGCGATCGATTTGTCGACCCAGGCATTGCCGAGCACTTTTCGGCGCACATTCATGCCGGCATCGCGGCGCTTCTGGTCGTCCATGTGTTTCTCTCCGGATAGCGACTAGCGCTGCGTCAGGAAGCCGACCACCGCGTCGGTGAACGCGTGCGGCTGCTCGACGTTGGAAATGTGGGCGGCGTCGATGATGGTCATGCTCGCGCCGGGAATGTTCGAGCGGATCAGTTCGCCCGCCGAGATCGGCGTCGCCATGTCGTGGCGGCCGGCGATCACCAGTGTCGGGCTCTTGATCTTTGGCAGCAGCTCGCGCTGGTCGAGCGTCGACAGTGCCTCGCAGCAGGCGAGATAGCCTTCCACGGGGGTAGCGAGCAGCATCGACTTCATCCTGGCGGTGATGTCAGGCTCGCGCTCGCGGAAATCCTGTGTGAGCCAGCCGGCGATGACGGCATCGGCCACCGCCGCGATGCCGCCCTTCTTCACGGCGTCGATGCGTTCCAGCCATTTGGTCGGCTCGGCGTAATAGCAGGAGGTGTTGGCGAGGATGAGCTTGCCGAACCGCTCCGGCGCGTTGGCGCCCAGCCATTGCCCGACCATGCCGCCCATCGACAGGCCGCACCAATGCACCTTCTCGATGTTGAGGTCGTCGAGGATCGCAAGCACGTCGCGGCCGAAACGCTCCATCGTATAGGGCGCGGGCGGGACGTTCGACTTGCCGTGGCCGCGGCGGTCGTAGCGGATGACGCGGAACACCTGCGTCAGCGCCTTCATCTGCGGCTCCCACATCTGCAGCGTGCAGCCCAGCGAATTGGAGAGCATCAAGGTCGGCCCGCCGTCGCGGCCCTCGACGGAGACGTTGATCAGGCAACCGTCGGCATCGATCATGGGCATTGCGGCGTCTCCGTTTTATGTCCGCTCAGGGCTGCTCTATTCGCGCTCGAGGCTGTCGAGCAGGCGGTCGATCAGGGCTTGGGAAGCCCCTTGATAGGCCATCGGCTCAAACAATGCCGCAATTTTCTCCGGCGAAAGATGTGCAGTGACCTGCAAATCGGCCGACAGCACCTCGCGCAGATGCTTCTTGTCGGCGACCGCGCGCTTGCTCGCAGCCTCGATCAGATGATGCGCGTCGCTCTTGCCGATCTTTTCGGCCAGCGCAAAGGTGACCGCTTCGGCCATGATCAACCCGTGCGTCGCATCGAGATTGCTGCGCATGCGCGCGGCATCGACGTCGAGGCCCTCGGCGATGTCGACGATGGCGGCGAGCGCACCCGAGGTCACCAGCATCAATTGCGGCAGCGTCGGCCATTCCGCATGCCAGGGACCGGCGCTGCGCTCATGGTCCTGCACTTGCGCTGCAAAAATCGTCGCGGCGAGCTGCGGGGCCATGGTCGCACAGCCGAGCGCGCTTGCTGCCGCGACCGGGTTGCGCTTGTGCGGCATGGTCGAGGAGCCGCCGCGGCCTTCGCCGGCGGGCTCGAAGGCTTCGCCGACGTCGGTCTGCATCATCAGCGAGACGTCGCGGGCGATCTTGCCGCAACTCCCGGCGAGAATCGCGAAGCACGATGCGGCTTCCGCGATGCGGTCGCGGTGAGTGTGCCAGGGCGCCTCGGGGAGCGGCAGGTCCAGCTCGTGCGCCAGCCGTTCGGCCACCGCGAGCCCCTTGTCGCCAAGAGCGGCGAGGGTGCCGGCGGCCCCGCCAAATTGCAGGGCGAGGCCCTCGCGGCGTAGCCGCCGCAGGCGGCAGCGGGCGCGCGCGAGGCTTGAGGCATATTCGGCGGCCTTCAACCCGAATGGCATCGGCAGCGCGTGCTGGAGCCAGGTCCGTGCCACCATCACGGTATTGCGATGGGTGCGGGCCAGCGCCGCAAAACCCCTGATAGCCCGGCTGAGGTCGGCGTCGAGCGCGTCGATGCCTGCGCGGAGCGTGAGCATGGTCGCGCTGTCGATGACGTCCTGGCTGGTCGCGCCCCAATGCACGTAGCGGGCGGCCTCAGCGTCGGCCTCGCCGACATTGGCGGTCAGCATCTTGACCAGCGGAATAGCCAGATTGCCCGATCGCGTTGCGGCCTCCGCGAGCGCTGTCCTATCAAAAGAATCGGCCTCGCAGGCCGCCTCGATCGGGCCCACCGCGGCCTTGGGGATCACGCCGGTGGCGGCTTCGGCCCGTGCCAGAGCTGCCTCGAAATCGAGCATGTTCTGGAGGGTCGACCGGTCATCGCAGACGGCGCGCATGGCTGCGCTCGACAGCATCGGCGCGAGCAGGGGGGAGAGGGATGTGCTCATGTTGTGCGGGACCTAACCACCATGGCCCGGCTGTGCCAATCCCAAACCGCAGGCGCAAGCTTTTTGCGGTTGCGAATATGCATTGCACGTGACCGGGGGCCGCCCTTTCCTTTGCGGTCTCCGTGCGTTACTTGAGCAATATTGTTCGGATGCGATCTCGGGAGGCACCCCATGGCCATGACGATGAACGGCGAAGTCCAGCTCGCGGCGCCGCGCGAGGCCGTGTGGGAGAAGCTCAACGACCCCGCGGTGCTGAAGGCCTGCATTCCCGGCTGCGAGGAACTGGAGAAGACCGACGACGGCGGGTTTCGCGCGACGGCGAAAATGAAGGTCGGCCCGGTCTCGGCACGCTTCAAGGGCAAGGTCACGCTCAGCGATCTCGACCCGCCGAACGGCTACAAGATCTCCGGCGAAGGCGAGGGCGGCGTGGCCGGCTTCGCCAAGGGCGGCGCGGTCGTGAAGCTCGCCGACAAGGACGGCGGCACGCTGCTCGGCTACGAGGTCGAGGCGCAGATCGGCGGCAAGTTGGCGCAGCTTGGACAGCGCCTGATCAACGGCTCCGCCAAGAAACTGGCCGACGAATTTTTCGCGAATTTCGCCAAGGCGGTACAGGGCTGAAGGCCCAACACCTTTGGCATTGCGCCTTTCGTCGTGGCGACCTGCATCCCCGGTGATGTTGCCCCGGGGCATATTGGCCCATATGATGGGTTGGAATAATTATAAAAAAGAACCGCTTCGACGGGACCCGTTGGGGCGCTGATAGAGAGTGCTTATGGCAAAAATCTCCCTTATCGTGAACGGCAACCCTGTCACCGGCAATGTCGACCCGCGTACGCTTCTGGTGCAGTTCCTGCGCGAGAATCTGCGGCTGACCGGCACCCATGTCGGCTGCGACACCTCCCAGTGCGGCGCCTGCGTCGTGCATCTCGACGGCAAGGCCGTGAAATCCTGCACCACGCTGGCCGTGATGGCCGACGGCCATGAGGTCAAGACCATCGAGGGGCTGGCGGCCGACGGCGCGCCGCTGCATCCGATGCAGGAGGCCTTCCGCGAGCATCACGGCCTGCAGTGCGGCTTCTGCACGCCCGGCATGATCATGACCGCGATCGACATCGTCCATCGCAAGGGCAATGAGCTCGACGACCACACCATTCGCGAGGAGCTGGAAGGCAATCTCTGCCGCTGCACCGGCTACCAGAACATCGTCGCCTCGATCGCCGCCGGCGCGAAGGCGATGGCCAAATCCGATCTCGCCTAAACCGCGCGCGCATTCCGCGATCAGGACACCCCCATGTACGAATTCAAATACCATCGCCCTGCGACCGTGCGGCAGGCGGCCAATCTGCTGGTGAAGAACGAAGACGCCAAGCTGATCGCCGGCGGCCATACGCTGGTCCCGGTTATGAAGCAGCGGCTCGCGAGCCCGCCGCATCTGGTCGACCTCTCCCATATCGAGGGGCTCAACACGATCGAGATGAAGGGCCGCGCGCTCGTGATCGGCGCCACCGCCAAGCACGCCGAGGTCGCGACCTCCGCCCTCGTCGGTGAAGCGATCCCGGCGCTTGCCAATCTCGCCGGCCAGATCGGCGATCCCGCCGTGCGCCACAAGGGCACGATCGGCGGCTCGCTCGCCAACAACGATCCGACCGCGGATTATCCGGCTGCGGTGCTCGCGCTCGGCGCGACCATCGTCACCAACAAGCGCCGCCTCAAGGCCGAGGAGTATTTCCAGGGCCTGTTCACGACTGCGCTGGAGGCTGACGAGATCATCACCAAGGTGATGTTCCCACTGCCGAAGAAGGCGGCCTATATCAAGTTCCGCAACCAGGCCTCCCGGTACGCGCTGGTCGGCGTGTTCGTGGCGCGGCGGCCCTCGGACGTGCGTGTCGCCGTCACCGGCGCGGGCTCGGACGGCGTGTTCCGGGTCGAGGCGTTCGAGGAGGCTTTGAAGAAGCGGTTCTCGTCGAAGGTGCTTGATGGCATCGACGTGCCGGCGGAGGGGCTGAACAGCGACATCCATGGCAGCGCCGAATACCGCGCCCATCTCATTGGCGTGCTGACTCGGCGCGCTCTCGATGCCGCCAACGCCAAGGAATGAGTGGGCCTCACGAACTGGCTCAATACTTGCCCCAGTGAGGGGCACAAACGAGACTGGCCTTTCATGACTTCAGCGACCCTGCCGGCATCGGTCGATGCGATGCTCGAACTCTTGACGTCGCGCGGTTATCTCGCCGAGCGGTCGCTGGCGACGGTGACCTATCTGTCGCTGCGCATGGGCCGCCCGCTGTTTCTCGAAGGCGAGGCCGGTGTCGGCAAGACCGAGATCGCAAAGGTGCTGTCGGCGGCGCTGGGGCGGAAGCTGATCCGGCTGCAGTGCTATGAAGGCCTCGACGTCTCCTCCGCGGTCTACGAGTGGAACAGCGCCGCGCAGATGATCGCGATCCGGATGGCGGAAGCCGCCGGCGACACCGACCGCGATCAGCTCTCGAGCGACATCTTCGCCGACCGCTACATGATCAAGCGGCCGCTGCTGCAGGCGCTGGAGCCAGACGTAGCCGGCCCGCCGGTGCTGCTGATCGACGAACTCGATCGCGCCGACGAGGCGTTCGAGGCCTATCTCCTCGAAATCCTCAGCGACTTCCAGGTGACGATCCCCGAATTCGGCACGGTGAAGGCGCCGCATCCGCCGATCGTCATCATCACCTCCAACCGTACCCGCGAGATCCACGACGCGCTGAAGCGGCGCTGTCTCTATCACTGGGTCGACTATCCCGCCGCCGACCGCGAGCTCGCCATCGTCAAGTCGCGCGTGCCCGGCATCTCGGCAAAGCTGTCGCAGCAGGTCGTGCGCTTCGTGCAGGCGCTGCGCAACCAGGATTTCTACAAGTCGCCGGGCGTCGCCGAGACCATCGACTGGGCCACCGCGCTGTCGGAGCTCGATGCCCGTTCGCTGACCCCGCAAGTGGTCGGCGACACGCTGGGCGCGCTGCTCAAGTACCAGGACGACATCACGCGGATGCAGGGCGACGCCTTGCAGAAGGTGTTGAAGGAAGCGACGAGCGAGAATTGACGCGCGAGCGTCTTAACTAGCTTGTCATTCCGGGGCGTGCGTAGCGCGAACCCGGAATCCATCGGGCCGCAGGGTTAGTGGATGAATGGATTCAGATGCGCAATTGCGCATCATAGCTCGCGACTTCGTCGCGCCCCGGAATGACGGCTGAGAGTGCTTAAACATGGCCATCAACCACCTGGCGCCAGAGCAAACCGAGCAGTTCGCCGACAACATCGTCGGCTTCGCTCGTGCGCTGCGTGCCGCCGGCATGCCGGTCGGCCCGGGCGCGGTGATCGATGCCATGAACGCGCTTCCTGTGATCGACATCGGCAACCGCGCCGACGTCTTCACCACGCTGGAGGCAATCTTCGTCAAGCGCCACGAGCATGCGCTGATCTTCAGGCAGGCCTTCAATCTGTTCTTCCGCGCTTCGGAAGAGTGGAAGCACATGCTGGATTCGGTGCCGCTGCCGGACCAGGCCAAGAAGAAGCCGCAGGCCGGCTCGCGCCGCGTGCAGGAGGCGATGTCGCAGCCGAAGATGACCGAGACGCCGCAGCACCAGGAGCAGGATCTGCGCCTGTCGGTCTCCGACAAGGAAATCCTTCAGAAGAAGGATTTTGCGCAGATGAGCGCGGCGGAGATCACCGAGGCGCTGCGCGCGATCGAGCGGATGCGGCTGCCACAGGCTGAGCTTCTGACGCGCCGGCAGCAGCCCGATCCGCGCGGCCTGCGGCTCGATTTGCGCCGCACGCTGCGCGCGTCGTTGCGCACTGGCGGCGACATCATCGACATCCATCGCCTCGGGCGGATCGAAAAGCCGGCCCCGATCGTGGCGCTGCTCGACATCTCCGGCTCGATGAGCGAGTACACCCGCCTGTTCCTGCATTTTCTGCATGCCATCGGCGACGCGCGCAAGCGCGTCTCGGTGTTCCTGTTCGGCACGCGGCTCACCAATGTGACACGCGCGTTACGCCAGCGCGACCCCGACGAGGCGCTGGCGAACTGTTCGGCGGCGGTCGAAGACTGGGCCGGCGGTACGCGGATATCGGCGTCGCTGCACAACTTCAACAAATTGTGGGCGCGGCGCGTGCTAAGCCAGGGCGCCATCGTGCTGCTGATCTCCGACGGGCTGGAGCGCGAGGCCGATTCCAAGCTCGCTTTCGAGATGGACCGGCTGCACAGGTCCTGCCGGCGGCTGATCTGGCTCAACCCGCTATTGCGGTTCGGCGGCTTCGAGGCCAAGGCGCAGGGCATCAAAATGATGCTTCCGCACGTTGACGAATTCCGCCCGGTGCATAATTTGAGTTCGATCCAGGAGCTGATCACCACGCTGTCCCGGCCGCTGCCGCCGCATCACCGCAGCCTGATCCGCCCCGCAGCCTGAGAGGCCAACCATGCTCGATCGCGACGAGGATATTCTGAAGGCGGCGGAGGACTGGCAGAAGGCCGGCCGTGGCGTCGCGCTGGCGACTGTCGTGGAGACCTGGGGCTCGGCGCCGCGCCCGGCGGGCTCGAGCCTCGTCATCAATGACGAGGGCACGTTTCTGGGGTCGGTCTCCGGCGGCTGCGTCGAGGGCGCCGTGGTCACCGAGGCCATGGACGTGATCCAGAGCGGCAAGCCGAGGATGCTTGAATTCGGCGTGGCTGACGAGACCGCCTGGAATGTCGGGCTGTCCTGCGGCGGCACCATCCGCGTCTTTGTCGAGAAAGTCGGTTAGCCGTGAAGCTCGCGATCTTGCACGAACTCAACGCCGAGCGCGCCTCGCGCCGGCCGGCAATTTTGGTCACCGACACCGAGAGCGGTGAGCAGCGGCTGGTGAAGGCGCAAGACTTCGCGAAAGACCCGCTGGGTGCCGAGCTGGAAAAACAGCTTCGCATGGGCAAGAGCGCCAATATCGAGGCCGGCGGCAAAAAACTGTTCCTCAACGTCTACGCGCCGACCGCAAAGCTCGTCATCATCGGCGCGGTCCATATCAGCCAGGCCTTGGCGCCGCTGGCGCGCTCGCTCGGCTACGACGTCACGGTCGTCGATCCGCGCACGGCCTTTGCGAGCCCCGAGCGCTTCCCCGACATTCCGCTGGTCGCCGAATGGCCAGACACGGCCCTGCCGCCGCTGAATGTCGACGCCTACACGGCGTTCGTCGCGGTGACGCACGACCCGAAGATCGACGATCCCGCGCTGCTGCACGCCTTCGAGCGCGGCTGCTTCTATATCGGCGCGCTCGGCTCGCGGAAGACGCATGCCAAGCGCGGCGACCGGCTGCGGGCGCAGGGCGCGAAAGACTTTGACATCGCGCGCATCCACGCGCCCATTGGGCTTGCGATCGGCGCGGTCTCGCCGTCCGAGATTGCGGTGTCGATCATGGCCGAGATCACGGCGGTGCTTCGGCTGCCGCCCAAAGAAAAAGAAGAAGCGGCATGAAGTTTGGCCCGGCGAGCCCCAAGGACGCGATCGGCGGGGTGACCGTCCACACCCTGCGCCAGGGACCGCTGGTGCTGAAGAAAGGTACGACGATCGGCCCCGCTGAGGTCGAGGCGCTGACGCGCGCCGGCATCAAGGACGTCGTGGTGGTGCGGATGGAGGAGGGCGACGTCTCCGAGGACGTCGCGGCTGCCAGCATCGCGCTTGCCATTGGCGGTGAGGGCATTCATGTCGAGCGCGCCTTCACCGGCCGCGCCAACCTGTTTGCCGCGCGCCCGGGCGTGCTGGTGATCGACCGCGCCGCGGTCGACCGCATCAATAATATCGACGAGGCCATTACCTTCGCGACGCTCTCCGCCTTCAAGCCGGTGGTCGAGGGCGAGATGGTCGGCACCGTCAAGATCATCCCGTTCGGGGTCGAGGGCGCCTTGCGCAATGCCGCGGTGATGGCCGCCGGCAAGGACGTCCTGAAGATCGCGCCTTACGTGATCAAGCGCGTCGGCGTGGTCTCGACGCTGCTGCCGGGTCTCGCCTCCAAGGTGGTCGACAAGACGCTGCGCGTCACCGCCGATCGACTCGAGCCCACCGGCGCCAAGATTATTGCCGAGAGGCGGGTCCAGCATGACGAACCGGCGCTGTCTGCCGCGATCAAGGAATTGCTCGCCCTCGGCGCCGAGCTCGTGATCGTGTTCGGGGCCTCGGCGATCGCCGACCGCCGCGATGTGATCCCGGCCGCAGTCACCGAAATCGGCGGCGAGATCGAGCATTTCGGCATGCCGGTCGATCCCGGTAATCTGCTTCTGATCGCGCGAGCCGGCGGCGTGCCGGTGCTGGGCGCGCCGGGCTGCGCGCGCTCGCCGGTCGAGAACGGGTTTGACTGGGTGCTGATGCGGCTGCTCGCCGGCATCAAGGTGACGCGCTCCGAGCTGATGGGCATGGGCGTCGGCGGGCTCCTGATGGAGATCGTGACACGACCGCAGCCACGCGCAAAGCCGGAGATCGAGGGCAACAGCAACATCGCGGCCATCGTGCTCGCGGCGGGCCGCTCGACCCGGATGGGCGGGCCGAACAAGTTGTTGGCCGAGCTCGACGGCAAGAAGCTGGTGCGGATTGCGGCTGAGCAAGCGCTGGCCTCGAAGGCATCGGAGGTGATCGTCGTCACCGGCCATCAGACCGAGCTGATCGAGCAGGCACTGCAAGGCCTGAAGGTGCGGTTCGTCAAGAATCCGGATTTCGCCGGTGGCATTGCGAGCTCGGTGAAGGCCGGCATTGCGGCCGTGCCTGAAGCTTGCGACGGCGCCGTGGTTTGTCTCGGCGACATGCCGTTGATCGATGCCGGCTTGATCGACCGGCTCATCGACGGCTTTGCGCCGGACCGTGGCAATCTCATCGTGGTGCCGGTCAGCGACGGCCGCCGCGGCAATCCCGTGCTGTGGTCGCGCCGCTTCTTCAAGGAATTGATGACGCTCGACGGCGATGTCGGCGCTCGCCACCTGATCGCCAAGCACGCGGAAGCAGTCGCCGAAGTGCCGGTGGACGGCGAGGGCGCCTTCCTCGACATCGACACGCCGCAGGCGCTGGAAGCGGCACGGCGGGGATGATGTTGCCGCCGGTGGATTAGCCGAAGGCGTAATCCACCACTGTGATCTCGGCGGAAACAAAAGATGTGGATTACGGTTCGCCAATCCACCCCACGGCACTTCGCAATCGTCCGTTTTCAACTTCCCGTTCACCATCTGGAAACGACCGCGGCCTAGAGTCCCCATCACCTGCCTTGGGGGGAGGGGTTTTCCATGGTTTCGAATGTCGTCGCGCGCCGTTGCGCGATGTTTTTCTTTGCGCTGTCGGTATGTGTCGCCGGCGCCCGCCACATCACGGAGGCGCACGCTGCCGGCGCGTTTGCGGTTGGAAAGTGCGGTGCCTACGGCCAGGCTTTTGACTACGGCGCCGAGCACGAAGCCCGCGCCGCGGCGCAGAAGCGGTGCAAGGGCGATTGCACGACCGTGACGATGAAGCGCGCCTGCGCGGCGATGTCGGTCGATATGGCCAACCCCTGCGGCGCCTATGGCTATGCCGTGAAGCCGAAGATCTCGGCCACGCTCAATGCCGCGACGCGCGAATGCTACAAATATGGCGGCAAGGAATGCGTGATCCGCGCCTGGGCCTGCGACGCCAAGGGCTAGCGCAGCCACCCGGAGGGGCCTTGCGGCAGTCTCGTCGTTTGCTCCTGTGGGTCCATCGACCAGGGCGCCTTCGTCCTTGCGAATTCCGACCAGCCCTTCAGCAGGCGTGCTTCGATGCCGACCATGGCATGGGCCTGCCAGCCGGCGATGGCCGCCGCTGCCATGCCGCCGCCGGTCGATGTCGCGTCGACATCCGCAAGCAGTGATGTCGTCGTCGCCATGTCATTGTAGACCCCGAGCTCTTGCTGGAGGTCGGCGAGCTTGCGCGAGAATCGCCTGGCGGATTTGCGCTGCCCGCAGAGCGGGAGCAGGAAGTCGGCGACGTAGCGTAACTTCTTCGCGGCGAGACGGACTCGGTGTCGGTCCTCCGTCGACAGCGATTTGAAGCGACGGCCGCGCTTCAGCAGCTTCGCATGCTGCGTCGATAGGATGTTTCGTGCGAAGTTGATCGCAGGCTCCGCCAGTTGCGCCAGACCCTCGGGAGCAACATCGCTGCGCCAGCCGCGCGCTTCGATCCAACCGCCCAGCCCGATCACGAAATAGGAACATCGCCGGTCGGCGAGGGCGAGGCGGGCCTTGTCGTAGCAAGTTGCCCGGCGCTCCTCCGCAAGCTCTCCCAGCGTGTCGAAGCCGGCGACAGACGGACAGCCATCCGCGACCGTCAGCAAAGTCTCGTGTCGAAACACGTCCCAATCACGTGCGCCGGAAAGATGTCCCGCAAGCCATTTTGCTTCGGCGCGGAGCAGGTCGAGCTTGTTCAACGACACCACCGACCGCATGAGGTCGAGGGCGGACCGCAGCCGCCGCAGCGCGACGCGAAGCTGATGCATCCCCTCCGGATCGCGACCGTCCTCGGCGGCGGGCAACGACTGGAGCAGAGACCGAAGACAGGACCGCAGAATTTCGGAGAAGGCTTCATCGAGCGATATCGATGGATCGAGACGAAGCTTTGGCGGCTTCGGTGCTGCTGGCGGAGTATCGGCCGCAAGCTCGAATCCGCGCGACGATTTGCTGCGAATGGAAGGCCTGGCCGGTCCATGCTCCGCAAGCCGGAGCGCGAGCTCATAGATGGCAGACGGGCTGCCGGACTTCAGCTCCAGTTCGATCTCGCTGACCGGCAGCGAGCGATCGCCGGATTTCAGATGGCCCTGGTCGAAGGCGATCTCGACCGTGCCCGATGGCAGATCGACGATGCGTTGATGCCGACGGATGTCGGTACTGAAGACGGCTTCGAGCGGATGACGTTCGAGATCGGCGCGCAGTTTCTCCGGGATGAAGGGCAGCGCCAGCGCAATATCGGGAGCAAAGGAAGGCACGCTCGCCTCCCATTCGCCGCGCCGGAGCGGATCGTTGCCGAATTCGGCTTTCACCGTCTGCGTGAATCGCGCGCCGCTTTGGCGGACCCGAAAACTCAATCCGTTGCGCTGAAGCGCACGCTTGGGCGTGTCGTAGTAGACGGCCTTGAGGTGCTTTCGCGAGCCCTTGTTGCGCGCATTCACGACGATGACGGGTGCGTTGCTGAAATCGGCCAGGCGATCGGAATCCACAAGCAGCTTGAGCTCGATCTCGGTGGTGTGTGGTGCAACATCACGGGAGGTTTCCGCAGCCGCCGCGTCGGGGCGCGATTTGTCGGTGAGGCCCGCCTGCGAGGATTCGTTGGACGAAAGCCCGATGTCAGGGAACTCGGAAGCAGTCTCTTGACCTGCGCCGGACGCCGCGGAGTTCCTGATTGTCCTCCCGTTTTCCGGGAAGGGATGACCGTTCGTCCTCGCCGGACGCTGCGCGGGTTCGAAGGCTCGCTTGATCTCGCCGGTTTCCGACATGCTCAGTTTATGACAGTTCGATGACGGGGGCGTGAGATATACCCCACTCGACTTGCGAGGAGAAGCGTAGCTGGCCGCATCTCCATCGAAATTTTCCAACTGTGATCGATCGGGCAATCCGGTTTACATTCGTGTCCGCGATCGTCGCGAGAGAAATTGCCCATTCTTTCTCGATGCTTGGATGTGTGTGGGAGAATTCATGCTGTTCGACACCAAGATTGCCGTTGTCATCCGCAACGATCTGGAAGCCTGGCAGAAGCTCAATGTCGCGTCGTTCCTGACGAGCGGCGTCGCTGCCGCCTTTCCGGAATGCATCGGCGATGCCTATGAGGACGCCTCGGGAACAGAATATCTTGCGCTGATCGGCCAGCCGATCCTGATCTTTGGTGCCGATGGTCCGGCGTTGTCGCGCGCGCTCGATCGGGCACTCGCGCGCAACGTCGCATCGGCGGTCTATACCGAGGACATGTTCAAGACCACGCATGACGCCGCCAATCGCGAAGTGGTGAAGGCGGTTGCGCGAACTGACCTCAATCTCGTCGGCATCGCGATGCGCGCCGAGCGCAAGGTGATCGACAAGATTGTCGACGGATTGAAGTTCCACAGTTGACGACGCTTCGAGCAGCCTCGCCATCGCGGTGTCGTGATGGTCGCTGCGATGGATAAACTTGCGGTGTTTGACACCAATCAAGGGATCGCCGCCCGGCATCGCTAGTCTGCTCTGCGTATTGCAATGGAGCAGACCGATGCCGACCATGAAAGCCGCCGTTGTCAGACAATTCGGCAAGCCGCTGGTGATCGAGGACGTGCCGGTGCCGCAGCCCGGTCCGGGCGAGGTTCTGGTCAAGGTGAAGGCCTGCGGCGTCTGCCACACCGATTTGCACGCGGCCTCCGGCGACTGGCCGGTGAAACCGGTGCCCCCTTTCATTCCCGGTCATGAGGTGGCCGGCATCGTTGCCGCGCTCGGGCCCGGTGTGAAGAATTTGAAGGTCGGCGACGCCGTCGGCGTCGCCTGGCTGCATGATGCGTGCATGTCTTGCGAATATTGCGAGACCGGCTGGGAGACGCTGTGCGAGCACCAGCACAACACCGGCTACAGCGTGAATGGCGGCTTTGCCGAATATGTCATCGCCTCTGCCGCTTTCGCCGCAAAGCTACCGGCGTCGATCGACTTCGCCGCGATCTCGCCGATCCTTTGCGCCGGCGTCACCACCTACAAGGGACTGAAGGAGACGGATGCGCGGCCCGGCGAGTGGGTCGCGATATCCGGCGTCGGCGGGCTCGGCCATGTCGCGATCCAGTATGCGAAGGCGATGGGATTCAAGGTCGCCGCCGTCGACATTGCCGAAGACAAGCTCAGGCTCGCACGCGAGAACGGTGCCGATCTCGCAGTCAACGCGCTGGAGGCCGACGCCGTGGACAAGGTGCTGGCGGCAACCGGGGGAGGGGCGCACGGCGTGCTGGTGACGGCGGTGTCGACTGCAGCCTTTGCGCAGGCGCTGAAGATGGTGCGGCGAAAGGGCACCGTCAGCCTCGTCGGCCTGCCGCCGGGTGAATTCCCGACGCCGATCTTCGACGTCGTGCTCAAGCGCATCACCGTGCGCGGCTCCATCGTCGGCACCCGCCGGGATCTCGACGAAGCCATTGCGTTCGCTGTCGACGGCAAGGTGAAAGCCGAAGTGACGAAGGTGCCGCTCGCAGAGATCAACGACGTCTTCGACCGGATGAAGGCCGGCAAGATCGACGGCCGCATGGTGCTCGACTTTGGCTGAGGTCTGCGCCTCACCTCGGCGGCATGGTCTCGAATTTCGTCAGGCCGGAATCGAGAGGGTCCCAGTCATGTCCGCGCGCCGCGTAAGTGACCACCTGCGGCTTGTAGCGGGCGGGCTCGTCGAGGCTCGCGGCGCGGATGGTGAAGATGCCGGGCATCGCTGCGAAGGTCATGTAGACCGGCAAGCCGCACTCGGCGCAGAAGGCGCGCGTCTTCACGTTGCCGCTGTCGCCGACCATATCCCACCGCCTGGCCTCGCCTGTCACCGTGACGCCGTCGCGCGCGAAAGTGGCGTACGAGCCGTGGCCGGTGCCGCTTTCACGCTGGCAGTCCCGGCACTGGCAGTGGTTGGCGAACAGGGGCTCGCCGACAATCGAATAACGGATCGCGCCGCAGGCGCAGCCGCCGGTATAGGGCTTGGTCATCGTGGTCACTCCTTAACTGTCTTCGCCGCTGATCTCGTCGAGCTGCCGGACGACCTTCTTCCAGCCGCCGCTCATGACCGTGTAGGCACTCTCGTTCCCAGGCATCACGAAGCCCGCATGCACCAGCTGAATTCGCGTGCCGGCTTCGACCGGGGTGAGGGACCAGGTGACGACGGTATCGAGCGGGGCGCCGTAGCCGGTGTTGCGCACATCGCCGCCCTTCCAGGCGTAGACGAGGCGCCGGTTCGGCACGACCTCCAGAACGCGGCAATGAATGACGCCGTCCCAGTTGCCTCCCGGCGTGGTCTGGAAAGTGAAGGCCTTGCCTTCGACCGCTTCAAAGCCGGTCGGCGGCATCAGCCAGCGCGCAATCAGCTGGGCACTGGTCAGCGTCCTCCAGATCGTCTCGGGCGCGTGAGGGAAGACCTCGTCGAGGACGATGTCTTTTGTCTCGGTCTTCAGTTCGGCGGCACTCACGGGTCGATCTCCTTCAAGAGGTCACGCAGGTTCTGGAAGCGCTCGCGCCAGAAGACGCCGTAATGATCCATCCAGGTGACCAACGGCTCGAGGCCTTGCGGGGCGGCGCGGTAATAGACGTTGCGGCCCTCGGCGCGCTCGGCGACGAGGCCCGCCTGCTTCAACGATTTCAGATGCTGCGAGATCGCGCCCTGGGTCACGCCGCTGCCACGGGTGAGGTCGGCGACGCTGATTTCCTTGCTCTCGAACACGCGTTCGAACACGGCGCGCCGGGTCGGGTCGGCGAGGGCGCGCATCACGGTGGTGATGGGATTTGGGACAACTTCGATCATGCTAACAGATTAGCAAAGGCTAATGCATTAGTCAATGCTAATTTATTCTGGTCATGGGGCGATCCGATTCCGTGATTGACAATGACTGACTAGTCAGTCATAAATTACAAATGATCAGGAAGCCCACCAAGGCCGCTGTATCCCAAGCAAGGCGCCGCTCGCCCGAAGCTGGCGAGGAAGGCGTTGCGCCCGCCTCGAACCGCACCAAGCGCGCGGCGGAGCGGCGTGCGGCGATCGTGGACGCCGCGATGGAGGAGTTCATCGCGCGCGGTTTTGCCGCGACGCGGCTCGACGACATTGCGAAGCGTGCCGGCGTCGCCAAGGGCACGATCTATCTGCACTTCAAGGACAAGGAATCGATGTTCGAGGAGCTGGTGCGCACCGTGATCGTGCCGGTGGTGGTGCGGCTCAATGCGCTGCCGCCGCCGACCGGTTCGGTGCGCGATCTGGTCGAGGCCTTTGCCAGCAACTTCCTGCGAGAGGTGATCGGCACCAGGCGCGGCGATCTGGTGCGCCTGATCGTGGCGGAGGGGCCGCGCTTTCCGTCCGTGTCCGACTTCTACTACCGCGAGGTCGTCTCGCGCGGGATGACCGGCATGCGCGCGCTGATCGAGCTCGGCATCGCCCGCGGCGAGATCCGCGAGAAGAACCTCGCACGCTATCCGCAGATATTGGTCGCGCCGGCGATACTCGCAGTGATCTGGCAGAGCCTGTTTGCGCGGCACGCGCCGCTCGACGCACAGGAGATGCTGCGCGTCCATCTCGATTTGATTTTTGGCGAACGGAGGACGACATGAGGTCGTCGCAAAGGATTTTTGGAATCGCATTGGCCGCCGCGTTCGCGATCGGGCTAGCCGGTTGCAAAGAGAAGCGCGATCCCGGCTTCCAGGGCTGGGTCGAGGCCGACATGATCTATGTCAGCCCCGACGAAGCGGGGCGGGTGACGAAGCTGGACATCCGCGAGGGCGACGCAGTGAAGGTTGGTGACGCCCTTTATGACGTCGACGACGATCTCCAGCTCGCCGATCTCAACCAGACCAAGGCGACACTGGCCAATGCGCAACAGGTGTTTGACCGTGCGGATTCCTTACGAAAGACCGGCTCCGGCACGCAGGCGACGCTCGATTCCGCGGTCTCGGATTTGCGGGTCGCACAAGCGCGGGTGGTGACCTCGCAGACGCGTCTGGCGCGGCGCAAGGGCTTTGCGCCGGTCGCCGGCACCATCCAGCAGATCTATTTTCGCGAGGGCGAGATGGTGGCAGCGCAGCGGCCGGTGCTCTCGATCATGCCACCCGGCAACATGAAGCTGCGCTTCTTCGTGCCGGAGACCGAACTGCCGAAGCTTGCCATCGGCGACGAGGTACGGGTCGCCTGCGACAATTGCGCCGCCGATCTCACCGCCAAGATCTATTTCATCGCGACCTCGGCCGAATACACCCCGCCCGTGATCTATAGCCTCGAGGAGCGCAACAAGCTCGTCTATCTGGTCCAGGCGCGGCCCTCGCGGCCCGATGCCTTGCGCGTCGGACAGCCGATCGACGTTTATCTCAACCCGAAGACACCGGTGGCGGACAAGCGATGAGCGGCGGCAACGGCATCGCGATCGACGTCAAGGGCCTGACCAAATCGTTCGGCGGCCGCGAGGTCGTGCACGATCTGTCGATGCAGGTGAAGCGCGGCTCGATCTACGGCTTCCTCGGACCGAACGGCTCGGGCAAGACCACCACCATCCGCATCCTCTGCGGCCTGCTCACGCCCGACAGCGGCGAGGGCACCTGCCTCGGCTACGACATTTTGCGCGATGCCGAAAAGATCAAGCGCCAGGTCGGCTACATGACCCAGCGCTTCAGCCTGTACCAGGACCTCTCGGTGCGCGAGAACCTCGAATTCGTCGCGCGGCTCTACGGGCTGCGCGATGCGCGGGGTGCTGCGCGCGACATGATCAGGCGGCTCGGGCTTTCGGGCCGCGAGGAGCAGCTTGCCGGCGAGCTGTCCGGCGGCTGGAAGCAGCGGCTGGCGTTGGGCGCCTGCACGCTGCCCAATCCGCAATTGCTGCTGCTGGACGAGCCCACCGCCGGCGTCGATCCCAAGGCGCGCCGCGACTTCTGGAACGAGATCCACGCGCTTGCGGCGGACGGCCTCACCGTGCTGGTCTCGACCCATTACATGGACGAGGCCGAGCGCTGTCACGAGATCGCTTACATCGCCTATGGTCATCTCCTGGTTCACGGCACGGTCGATGAGGTGATCGCAAAATCCGCGCTGACCACCTACACGGTGACCGGCGACGACCTGAACGGCCTGACGGCCGAGCTCACCGGCAAGCCTGGAATCGATATGGTCGCGCCGTTCGGCACATCGCTGCACGTCTCTGGCCGCGACGTCGCCGCTTTGGAGTCGAGCATCACGCCGTGGCGTGAGAAGGCCACTCTGCACTGGCAGAAATCGGCACCGTCGCTGGAAGACGTCTTCATCGAGCTGATGGGCCGCTCCAAGGACAATTTCCAATGAGCACCGTCGATCATCCGGCTCCCGCGCACGAGATCCGCGAGCGTTTCGGCTTCTGGAAGCGCTCCTATGCAATGCTGATCAAGGAGTTCATCCAGCTCAGGCGCGACCGCGTGTCGTTCGCGATGATCGTGATGCTGCCGGTGATGCAGCTCCTGCTGTTCGGCTATGCCATCAACACCACGCCGCACAATCTGCCGAGCGCGGTGCTGCTCCAGGAAGACTCCGATCTCGCCCGCTCGATCCTGAAGGCGCTGGAGAACACTGCCTATTTCCGCTTTATCTACGAGGTGCACGACGTCGACGATTTCGACAATTTGCTGAAGTCCGGCAAGGTGCTGTTCGGCGTCGAGATCCCGCGCGGCTTCGAGCGGGCGGTGCGGCGCGGCGACAAGCCGGCGCTGCTGGTAGCGGCCGATGCCACCGATCCGGTCGCCGCGAGCGCCGCACTCGGCTCGCTCGGCATGATCGTGCAGACCGCGCTCCAGCACGATCTCTATATCGGCGATCCCCCGGAGATGCCGTTCGAGATCCGCGCCCATGCCCGCTACAATCCGGCCGCGTCCTCCAGCCTCAACATCGTTCCGGGCCTCGTCGGCACCATCCTCACCATGACCATGCTGATCTTCACCGCGCTCTCGGTCACGCGCGAGGTCGAGCGCGGCACCATGGAGAGCCTGCTCTCGATGCCGATCAAGCCGGTCGAGGTGATGTTCGGCAAGATCATCCCTTACGTGCTGGTCGGCTTCGTCCAGGCCTTCCTGATCATCAGTATCGGCGTAGGCCTGTTCGGCGTGCCCGTGCTCGGCAATCTGTTCCTGCTGGCGCTGCTCTCGACGCTGTTCATCACCACCAACCTGGCGATCGGCTACACGATCTCGACGGTGGTGCAGAACCAGCTCCAGGCCATGCAGATGTCGATGATGTTCTTCCTGCCGAGCATCCTCTTGTCCGGCTTCATGTTCCCGTTCGCGGGCATGCCGGCCTGGGCGCAATATGTCGGCGAGGGCCTGCCGCTGACGCATTACATCCGCATCGTCCGCGCCATCATGCTGAAGGGCGCCACCATGCAGAATTTGCGCTTCGACACGCTGGCGCTGGTGGCCCTGATGCTGGTCGCCATGACCATCGCCGTGACGCGCTTCCGCCGCACGCTGGATTGAGGCAGACTGCCCTGGAATCGAGGGGGAGAGATGACCAGCTTTGCGAGCAGGAAGACCGGCGGGCGCGCCGTTCTGTCGGAGGAGTTCGAGCGCGAGCTGACGCGGGAGGTGCTGCGCACCGAGCTGTTGCGCGTGAGGGCGCTGATCGCGACGGGATGCGTTATCAATGTGTTCCTCACCGCAATCCATCTTGCCGATCCGGAAGTCGTGAACCGGGTCTGGCATGGGACCGAAGGGCTCATCGAGATCTACGGCATCCTGGCGGGCTTCATCCTGTTCGAGGTCTGGGTCTACAGCCAGATCAGGCGCTACTTGAAGCTCGATCGTGACCTCCCGGTCGTCAGGCGCTACATCGGCGCACTGATCGAGACGTCGCTGCCGACCGTAATCCTGATCCTCCAGATCCGCAGCATGGGTGCGAGCCAGGCGCTGGGCTTCGTCGTGCCGCTGATCTACTTCATTTTCGTCATTCTCTCGACCCTCCGGCTCGATTTCTGGCTGTCGACCTTCACCGGCTTCGTCGCCGCGGCCGAGCTGCTCGCTGTCGCGCTGTACTTCGACGCGCAAAGCGGCATTGGCGAGCCGCAGACCTATTTTCACGCGGTGCGCAGCACCATCATCCTGATCTGCGGCGTGCTCGCCGGCTCCGTCGGCGCGCAGTTGCGCCGGCAATTTGCCGCGAGCATCGCAGCCGCCACCGCGCGCGACCGGGTGACCAATCTGTTCGGCCAGCACGTCTCGCCACAGGTGGTCGAGCGCCTGATGGCGGAAGGGACCAGCGCGGCCGGCGACCTCCGTCGCGTCGCCGTGATGTTCGTCGATTTTCGCGGCTTCACTGTCGGCGCGCAGTCGCGCACGCCGCAAGAGGTCGTCGACCGGCTCGACGGCGCCTTCGCGGTGCTGGTCGACATTCTCGACCGCCAGGGCGGCATCGTGAACAAGTTTCTGGGCGACGGCTTTCTCGCGCTGTTCGGGGCGCCGCTGGAGGCCTCCGACGCCGCGCATCGCGCGGTCGCTGCGGGCCGCGAGATGCTGACCGCGATGGACCGCATCAACGCGCAGACGAGCTGGCCGCTCAGAATCGGCATCGGCATCCATTTCGGCGAGGTCGTTGCCGGCAATATCGGCTCGCCGCGGCGCAAGGAATACACCGTGATCGGCGACACCGTGAATTTTGCCTCGCGGCTGGAGGCGCTGAACAAGGAGTTCGGCTCGCAGCTGCTGATCTCCGCGGCGGTGCGCGAGGCGCTGGGCGATGACGGCGAGGATGCCGTGGCGCTCGGCGAAGTCATGGTGCGCGGCTATGAGCAGCCGGTCGCGGTGTTTCAGCTGGGGTAAGCGCCGCCACGCCGACTTCGGTTGCTGCTCGCGTTTCTTTGAAGACGCGCGTTGAAATATCTCGCCGGGCAATCCGCTCTTGCATTCAGGAAGCCGAACCTTCGGCTTCCGTTTGTCACGCGGAGAAAACCCATGACCCGATCGACCTTTGTCTCGGCTGCTCTGATTGCCGCAGCTCTCTATCAAACCCAGGCTGCAGCCGCCCGCGACGTCGTCGCACGGCGCGCCGCGCCCCAGGCGACTGCGGATTGCGTGAGGGCGCCAGCACAGGGCGCGTTCGCCTCTGCGCCCTACAAGGAGCCGCCCTGCATGCCGAAGGCGAACTGACGAGCACGCGAGGTCGGGTTGACGAAGTCTGCCGACCCGGCCTCGCAATTGCTGTGGCCAAGTCAAACATCTGCGTCTTCCTCAATTGCTCCGATTGCTCCGAATTTTGGGGCATGACGGACGATGTCGCCGGCTTGTACACTGCCGGCGATGCGGCCGGTTGCGGCCGCCACTTGCGCAAGGACAGACCATGCAGCGCCGCTACATCACCGTCGACGTGTTCACCGATCGCGCCTTCGGCGGCAACCAGCTCGCCGTGGTGCTGGATGCCGGCGGACTCTCGACGCGTGAGATGCAGGCGATCGCGACCGAGTTCAACTATTCCGAGACGACTTTCGTGCTGCCGCCGCGCGACAAGGCCAATGATGCCGAGGTGCGCATCTTCACGCCGGTGAAGGAGATCCCCTTCGCGGGCCATCCCAATGTCGGCACCGCCTTCGTGCTGGCGACGATCGCGAAGGAGCCGAAGCCGCGCCTGCTGTTCGAGGAGAAGGCGGGGCTCGTGCCGGTCGACATTTTTCGGGAGCAGGGCCGAGTGGTCAGCGCCGAGCTCACCGCGCCGCAGCCGCTCTCGCGCTTCGCGCAGCTATCCGCGGCGGAGGTCGCCGCCTGTATCTCATTGACGGTGGACGACATCAAGACGGACAATCATGCGCCGCAAATCGTCGGCGTCGGAACACCGTTCCTGGTGACGGAGCTGCATTCGCGCGATGCGCTCAAGCGCGCCAGGGCCGACGCGGCGGCCTTCGGCCGGATCCTTCCGCGCGACGGCGCCTTCTCGGTGTGGTTCTACACGCGCGACGTGCCCACAGCGGAGGCACCGTGCGAACGCCAGGCGCGGATGTTCATGCGCGGCGCCAGTGGCCTCGTCGAGGACCCCGCCACCGGCAGCGCCACCGTTGCAGCGGCCGCCCTGTTCGCCGATCTCGATCCCACGCGGGACGGTGAGTTGAAGCTCACGGTAGGCCAGGGCTTTGACGTGGGCCGGCCCAGCATCCTGTTTACGCGCGTGCGCAAGCAGGACGGCAAGATCGTCTCCGCCCATGTGGGCGGCAGCTGCGTGCAGATGATGGAAGGGACGTTCCAGCTGACGGGGGAGGGCTGAGCTGTCATTCCGGGCTCGCGCCAAGAGGCGCGCTCCGGAATGACGACGGAGCTACACCTGCCGCCCCACCAAATTCTTCACCGCCACCCCATCCCGCTCCTCGATGATCTCCGCGATCATCTGGCGGTGGCAATGCGTATGGTCGCGCTCATAGCAGAGCAGGCACACCGGTCCCGCTTTCTTCACCAGCGCGGAGAGCTCGTCCATCTCTTCCCTGGCCTGCGGCGTCTTCAGGTGCTTTGAATAGATCTTCTCCAGCACCTCGTACTGGCCGCTGCGAGCTGCGAGGCGGCCTTCCTTCGGCGTGCCGAGGGCGGCGAGATGGACATAGGCGATGCCACGCTCATCGAGGCCT
This sequence comes from uncultured Alphaproteobacteria bacterium, assembly GCA_963819355.1. Taxonomy (GTDB): domain Bacteria; phylum Pseudomonadota; class Alphaproteobacteria; order Rhizobiales; family Xanthobacteraceae; genus Bradyrhizobium. The sequence goes on from CAWFVZ010000012.1 coordinate 56,715, forward strand.
GCGGCCAGCTGCTTCTTGGAAAAGCCCGGGCGGCGCGACGACGTCACCGCGCGCACGTCGACCAGAAGCTTGACGCCGGCCTGCTCCAACTCGTCCAGCACGGCCTTGGGCGGCGTCTGCTCATAGCCGATCGTGAAGAGCCTCTTCGCCTTTGCCATGCGACCCCTCAGGCCACCCGCGCGATCAGTTCCATGGCACCGTGCGGCGCGCGCACCTTGCCCTCGTGGATGACATAGGCGAACACGTCGCGCGGTTCCTTCTTGGGCTTGGCCTTGTCGACTTTCGGCAGGTCGTCGGGTTCACCCCCGTCGGCCCAGGCCTGAAAGCGCTCGGCCCAGGCATCCAACTGCTTCGGCGGGTAGCAGGTCTTGATCTCGTCATTTCCCTTCTGAAGCCGGGCGTAAACGAAATCGCCGGCGACGTCGGCGATCGCCGGGTATTTGCCGTGCTCGGCAAACACCACCGGCGTTTCGAACTGGCGGATCAGCGCGACGAAGTCCGGCGTGCAGAAACTGTCATGGCGCACCTCCACCACATGGCGCAGCGCGCGGCCGTCGAGCTTGCGCGGCAGAAGTTCGAGGAACTTGCCGAAATCGGCGCCGTCGAATTTTTTGGTCGGCGCGAACTGCCACAGCACGGGGCCGAGATGGTCGCCGAGTTCCAGCACGCCGGAATCATAGAACCGCTTGATGGAATTGCCGGCCTCGGCCAGCACGCGGCGGTTGGTGGCGAAGCGCGGCCCCTTGACCGAGAACACAAAACCCTCCGGCACTTCGCTGGCCCATTTCCGAAAGCTCTCCGGCTTCTGCGAGCCGTAATAGGTGCCGTTGATCTCGATCGAAGTCAGCTTCGAGGCGGCGTAGGACAGCTCCTTCGCCTGCGTCAGCTTCTCCGGATAGAACACCCCGCGCCAGGGCTCAAAGGTCCAGCCGCCGACGCCGATGAAGATGTTGCCGGATTTTTTGGACGCGGTTTTTGCTTTGGCCACGGGAGGATCTCGCATCGACGGGGAGGGGAGGTCTGCATCCTAGAGCATGATCCGGAAAAGTGTGAAGCGGTTTTCCGAAAGGATCGTGCTCAAACGATAACCCAAAGCGCGATCACACCGCGCTTTGGTCAAACCAGAAGTGATTGGCCAGTTGCCGTGTCCCGTCTAAGCTCACGACGAAATCTGCGCAAAAAGGAGAACAAGATGCGGATGATGATGGGAGCGGTGCTCGTGATGATGACATCTGCTGCCATGACATCTACTGGCATGGCCGATGACGACGACACGAAGGGCGCGCAGAAGCTCGCCATGCAGGGCCGCGACGATTACTGGCATTGCCTGGCGCGGGAATATTCGCGCGACTTTAATCAGGGCCTGTCGGAGCAGGAGTTTGGCCGCTCGGTCGCCGGAGCCTGCCCGTCGGAGCGGCAATACTACCGGGTGGCGCTGCTCGACTATCTCACCTCGCAATATCCGACCATCGATTCCGGCGCCCATCTCGCGACCGCGAACAGGGCGGTGGCGTCGGCGCAGAAGGACATCGTGACCGCCTTCGTCAAGCACAGGCCGCCGCAGAAGTAGCGCCATTAACTGTCGGGTCCGGGAGCCCTTCCGGCGCTGCGTTCATCCGTGGTATGACTGGGCTCATCTGGAACAGGGACGGGTTGGCATGTCGTCTGAGTCGATAGGTGGCATTTTTGGCGCGATCGTTGCGGCGATCGTGCTTGCGGTCGCCGTCGTCTTCGGGCCGATCGGCCAGTACGGCAAGCCTGCCAAGCCGGCCAAGGGCGAGTCGGCCCCCGCCGCCATGGCGCCTGCAGCCCCTGCCGCGCCGGCGCCGCGAGGTCCGGTGATCCGGGAAGTCCCGAACCAGTAGCGGCCTGAAAAAGGGCGCTTCAGCCCCTTGCGAAGCGGCTTTGTCGGCCCCACCTAGCTTGTAACGGCGACGTTGAGCGAAAGCTCCGGCGCCGGGACGACCTTGGAATAGCTTGGGCTCGCGCCGGATGTACGCGCGGTCCGCCGTTCCGGGGTCGTTGGCATTTTAGGGCCCCTTTGGGCCGATCCCGAGAGAACCCCGGCTTGGCATCGCAGGACGCGGCGGATATACGCTGCCGTCATGAATGAAGCGATCAGACCGGGCGCCGACAACCCGCCGCAGGCTCACGAGGGGCCGGAACTGTCGGTCATCGTCCCGACCTTCAACGAGCGCGACAATGTCACGGTGCTGTACCGGCGGCTGGAGGCGACGCTCGCCAACGTCGCCTGGGAAGTCGTGTTCGTCGACGACAATTCGCCCGACGGCACCTGGGACGTCGTGCGGGCGCTTGCCCAGCAGGACAGCCGCGTGCGCTGCATCCGCCGGATCGGCCGCCGCGGCCTGTCGGGCGCCTGCATCGAGGGCATCCTGGCCTCCAGCGCGTCCTATGTGGCCGTGATCGACGCCGACCTCCAGCACGACGAAACGCAGTTGCCGAAGATGCTGCTGCTGCTCGCAAGCGATCAGGCCGAGCTCGTCGTCGGCAGCCGCTACATCGAGGGCTACAAGAGCGAAGGTTTCAACAAGCAGCGCGCCGGCGCCAGCGCGCTGGCGACCGAGGTCGCCAGGAAGATGCTGCGGGTCGAGATCGCCGATCCCATGAGCGGCTTCTTCATGGTCCGCCGCGACCGTTTCGAGCAGTTGGCGCCAAAGCTTTCGGTGCACGGCTTCAAGATCCTGCTCGACCTCGTCGCGACCGCGCATGGCAATTTGCGCGCGGTCGAGATTCCCTACACGTTCGGCGCCCGCCAGCACGGCGAGAGCAAGCTCGATTCCATGGTCGCGCTGGATTTTATCGGCCTGGTACTGGCGAAGCTGACCAACGACATCGTTTCGCTGCGCTTCATCCTGTTCGCGATGGTGGGCGGCGTCGGCCTCGTGGTGCATCTCACCACACTGTTCATCGCGCTCGAGCTGATCAAGGCGCCGTTCGCGGAGGCGCAGGCCGCCGGCGCCATCGTCGCCATGACCACCAACTTCATCATGAACAACTTCCTCACCTATCGCGACCAGCGGCTGAAGGGTTTTGCAATCCTGCGCGGCCTGATCATGTTCTACGTCGTGTGCAGCGTCGGCCTGCTCGCCAATGTCGGCGTCGCCTTCTCGGTCTACGATCAGGAGCCGATCTGGTGGCTGGCCGGCATGGCCGGTGCGCTGATGGGCGTGGTGTGGAATTACGCGATGTCCGGACTGTTCGTCTGGCGCAAGAAATAGCGCACCGAGGAAATCTGGCATGGGCGGGGCTGACGCGCGGATCGTCCGCAATGCGACGCTGGCGATTCTCGCGCTGGTCGGCTTGCGGCTGGTCGCGGCCGCGGTCACGCCGATCACCTTCGACGAAGCCTATTACTGGATGTGGTCGAACAACCTCGCCGGGGGCTATTACGACCACCCGCCGATGGTGGCTTACGTCATCCGCGCCGGCACCATGATTGCCGGCGACACCGAGCTCGGCGTCCGCCTGGTCTCGATCCTGCTCGCACTGCCGATGAGCTATGCGATCTATCGCTCCGCCGCGATCCTGTTCGGCGGTGCCCGCGTGGCGGCGACCAGCGCCATCCTGCTCAACGTGACGATGATGGCCTCGGTCGGCACGCTGATCGTGACGCCGGATGCGCCGCTGCTGGTCGCATCCAGCTTCGTGCTGTTCTTCCTCGCAAAAGTGCTGGAGACCGGTCGCGGTGCCTGGTGGCTTGCGGTCGGCGCCGCCGTCGGCGTGGCGCTGCTGTCGAAATACACCGCGATGTTCTTCGGGCCGGCGATCCTGATCTGGCTCGCGGCGGTGCCAAAACTGCGGCGCTGGTTTCTCTCACCCTGGCCCTATCTCGGCGGCCTCGTCGCGCTTGCGCTGTTCTCACCGGTGATCCTCTGGAATGCGGATCATCAATGGGTCTCGTTCGCAAAGCAGCTCGGGCGCGCCAGGATCGAGGACTTCCGCCCGGTCTTCATTGCCGAGCTGATCCCGACCCAGATCGCGTTCGCGACTCCGCTGGTCTTCATCCTCGGTGCGATGGGGCTGCACGCGCTGACCTGGCGCAGGGCCGGTGTGCTGGCCTCGCGCGTGCTGATCGAGACGCTGTTCTGGACCATCGTCGCCTATTTTGTCTGGCATTCGCTGCACGCCCGCGTCGAGGCCAACTGGTTCGCGCCGGTCTATCCGCCCTTCATCGTCGCTGCTGCGGCGGCTGCGAACCTGGCGCAGTGGAAACCGCGTGCGCGACGCCTGGTGGATTTTTGCCTGCGCTGGGCCCCGCCCACCGGAATCGTGATGTTTGCCGCGCTGATCCTGCAGGCCAATACGGGCCTCCTGTCCGGCTATCGCCGCGACGCGACCGTGCGCAGCGTCGGCGTCGGCTGGCGCGAGCTCGCAGCTAGCATCGAAGCGGCCCGCGTCCGCAACGGTGCGACCTGCGTGCTCACGCCGGATTACGGCACCACGGGCTGGCTCGCCTTCTATCTGCCGCGTGGCGCCTGCGTGGTGCAGCAGAACCAGCGCATCCGCTGGGTCAACATGCCCGAGCCCGATCCAAAACTGCTCGCGGGCAAGCTGATCTATGTCGATGAACTGCGCCCCGACGGCCACCCGTTCCTCAACGACCTGTTTGCGCAGGTGAGGCGTGTCGCCGAGTTGCAGCGCAAGCGCGGGCCGCTCGTGGTCGAGACTTACGGCATCGATCTTCTTGAAGGCGCCAGGGGCGACGTGCTGGACCGCGCACCGCCGCCTGAATTTCAGCCCTGAGCGGGGCGGCAGTTCGCGGTGCGAGCCAGGTACAATATTTTTTTGTGCTTAAGACCTGCAAACATTGCGTCTAGGCGCTGATTGGCGCACGTGCTGTATGGCGGCGACGATGATATCGCACTCTTCATCGGTCATGTCGTTATAAAGGGGCAGCGCAATCACGTTGTAGGCAGTTCGCTCCGTCACGTCTAATTTCACTTCCTTCTGTGTCCTGTAGGCCGTCATGTGGTGGCAGGGCGGGCTGTAATACTTCCGGACGAAAACATTGTGCTTCTCAAGCGCCGATGCCAGCGCTTCTCGGTCGAGTCCAAATCCCTCGATGTCAACAACGACCGGCAGGAATAGCCAGTTCGCTTGTACACCTGCGGGTTCGCGCCCCACCAGCAGGCCGGGAATCTGGGAAAGGCCGCTTCTCATGCGCTCGACAGCCCGACGGCGTGTCGCAACTGTGTGCTCGAACGTCTTGAGTTGCTCGAGGCCGATGAGAGCCGATATCTCCAGCATCTTGCCGTTCAAACCTGGCTCATGACAGTCGGCACCATCGACTTGCCCGAAGTTGCGCAGCGCTTTAACCCGGGCGAGCAATTCCGGATCGCGGCTACTGACACATCCGCCCTCCATCGTCGAGAAGGCTTTGGTGGCGTGGAAGCTGAACATCTGCGCGTCTCCGAAGCCGCCCACCAGCCGTCCATTGACGCGGGTGCCGAACGACGGCGCGCTATCGACAAGAAACTTCAGCTTGTGGCGCTTGGCGATGTCAGAAAGCGAGGCGTAATCGCTGGCTACCCCATAAGCATCGACGGCAAGGATGGCGACGGTACGGTCCGTGATCCTGCGCTCCACATCGCTCGGGTCGAGGCGCATAGTCAGGTCATCGAGGATGTCCGCAAATACCGGTTCGGCGCCTACCCAGCTGACAGCATGCGGTGTGGCGCTGAACGTGAATGATGGCACGATTACTTCGCCGCCGGAGATTCCCGCGGCCCTCAGCATGGTCATCATGCCGATCTGGCCATTGCAGAAAACGAGGGTAGGGACGCCAAGATACTCGCTTAAACGCGCCTCGAATTCGACGACCCAACGCGAATTGTTGGCGACCTGGCCGGTTTCCAGCGCCTTCTCGAAGGCGGCCAGGAACTGCCCTGTTTTAGGAAAGCTCGGACGCACGATATTGAGAGGGCCTTTGGCCCGGGGCGTCGGAAATTCAGGCACGACCGTGTCAGTCCTCTCTGGTCCACAACAATGACCGATCTGTCCAGCAACTCCTGCCATGGTACTCGCGACCGGCACTGGTTTGCGACAACCGTACTCGTTTCGAGCTGCTGCGGGCTTGATGGACAAGCAGCTGGCAGGTCACCATCGGATCGACTAGTGATACTCTTTCCTTCCTGTCGTCGACGTGATCGGAATTCTCCGCAGCCAAAGCTGTCGCGACCAGCGCTCCGTGTTGTCGCGATACCAATCGATCGTCTGCCTGAGGCCATCGTGCCACGTAAAGCGCGGTTTCCAGCCGAGCACGCGATTTATCTTTGACCAATCACCGGTATGTCTCACGACCTGTCCGGGCCGGTCGCCGACGAATTCGATCTTGTCAGGTGAATAATTCATCTCGCAGGTGATGTCGCGGGCGATCTCATTGATCGTGCGGTGTTCGCCCGTCGCGACATTGAAGACCTCGCCATGGACCAACTCACCGGGAGCCTGAAGGATGAGATCGATCGCGCGGCACGTATCTTCCACGTAAACGAAATCGCGCGCGGCCTCGCCACCGCCATGAACAGTCAGCGGTTCGTTGAGCATCGCGCTGGTGATAAAGCGAGGAACGAGTTTTTCGAGATGCTGCATCGGCCCGAAATTGTTGAAAGGCCGAACGATCACGACGGGGATCTTGTAGGTCGCCCAATAAGAATAGATCAGCCGGTCGGCACCGCATTTTGCGCTTGCGTAGGGGCTCATCGGATTCAGTGGATGGTCTTCATCCATGCGGTCCGCGACGGCGTTTCCATACACCTCCGATGTCGAGACATGGATAAAGCGTTTGATATTGCGTCCGAACCTGGCAACCGCGTTCGCAATCGTTTGAGTCCCAGCACGTCAGTTTGGAAAAACTGGAGGCTGTCATGAATCGAGCGCGTGACGTGAGTCTCCGCCGCAAGATGGATCACCACGTCGGCTTCTTCCACAAGCGTGTCGACCAGCGCGGCGTTGCAAACATTGCCGTACCAGAGCAGCGCGCGGGAATCGTGCGAGCGAACCATATCGGGCGGAAGATTTTCGACGGCGCCCGCGTAGGTCAGCGCGTCGAGGACCACGATCTTGTCGAGGGGATATTTCTCCATGAGGTAGTGAACCAGATTTGCTCCGATAAACCCTGCGCCTCCAGTAACCAGAATAGTTCGCATTCGGAATCCACTAGCTGATGCGTTGCAAGAGTTCGAAAACCCGAATTTTCATGACGCCCAATTTCATGCTTGGCGATGGCGTCAGCAATATCGAGTCCACGATATCGATTATTTGTCGATATCGTCCGTAGCTTGCGCGTAGCTTGACGTGCCCCGGCCCCCGCAAACATGCGGGTATAGCGAATCAATATGGATTGTTAATTAGTGGATCGTAGCGGCGCCGGTCGCCTTAACGCTATTGGTGGCAAAAAAAATGAAGAATTTCGTCGTTAATCTCGATCGTCAGCCGGAGAAATTCGCAAGCTTCCTGAAACGGAATGAAGGCTGCGGAATTGCTTTCGAACGTTTCGCTGCGTGCGACGGATCCCAGATGACCAACGAGGAAGTCATGGCGATGGGGATTGTGGCTCCTGGTTCGCGGTTCGCCCCCGGTACAGTCGGCGGTACCGCATCAATGTCGCGGATATGGAAGTTGGTCGCGGAGCAGGATGAGCCGGCCCTCGTGTTTGAGGACGATTGCACCATTCGTCACGACATTAGTGCACGCCTGGAGACGCTTCTTCCGTCTCTTGGAGACTGGGATGTTCTGGTACTCGGCTACAATACCGATTTAATTCTCGATCTTGAGTTGGCGCCAGCCATAACGTCGACTTCAATGCCCGGTCTTGAGTTGGTGCCAGGCATGAAAGCGATGATGGTTTTTAAGCCTCGTCACGCGGATGACCTGAGCGATGCCGTTTTCCAGAGATCGACATCCCAGGTTGCGGCCTTCCGGCTGAACTGCTGCTTTGGTCCAGGTGGGTACGTGTTGTCCCCTGCAGGAGCGCGGAGAATGTATCCGTATTATTTCCCGATGGACAACCGGGTGGTTACCATCGAGGCACTTGGCAACCGCGCGCTGACGACGATGGGGGCCGATATGATGGGGAACAGCATCTATCGCTTCGTTAAAGCGTATGCTTGTTTTGCACCGCTTGTGGTGCCCCGCAACCATGCGGCTACCTCAACGACCCAAAGTCATGTCGCGAGTGCGGCGCGGATTTGGGGTTAGATGCACACCACCTTTACTGAGGTGCAGGACTGGTGAACTCAAATTGAGCGCCGATCGTCATCACCCGAGTGCGTTCTCGGCGGCCGGGCAGGTGGCTTGGCTGCAGATTTACCTCGATATGGACGAAGTTTGCGAATGAGCTTCTTCACAGTAGCAGGGCGTTGCACAAAATGAAGATCGCGATCATGCAGCCGTATTTTCTTCCCTACATCGGGTACTATCAGCTCATTGGCGCGGTCGATCTTTTTATTGTTTACGACAACATCAAATATACCAAAAAGGGATGGATCAACCGCAACCGGATGCTCGTCAACGGAGCGGACGTCATGTTTTCGCTTCCGTTGAAGAAGGATTTGGATGCCTTGGATATTCGTGAGCGGGGAGTTGGCGGTCGATTTCGACCGTGCAAAGCTACTCAATCAATGGCGCGGAGCCTATAGCGCCGCGCCCTTCTTCAAGGGAACGTTTCCGCTGTTGGAAGAGATCGTTGGCTTTCAAGGCCCCAATCTATTTAGCTATCTTTTCAATTCCCTGCGTTTGACGTGCGAGCATCTAGGCTTGAAAACCAGCTTCAAAATCTCTTCCGAGATTCCCTATTGACCATTCACTTAAGAAGCAGGATAAGGTGCTTGCATTGTGCCAAGCGGACGAGTGCAAAAAAGTATATCAACGCGATTGGTGGCTTGGAACTCTACGATTTAGATGTTTTTGCGGCCCGCGGAATTGAATTTAAAGCCCTTCGAACAAGGCCTTTTCCCTACGAACAATTCGGACAAGCTCACGTGCCGTACCTTTCGATCGTGGACTTGCTGATGTTCAATTCAGTTTCGAAGCTGCACGAAATAATAGCCGGGAACTATGATCTGGTTTAGGCGCGGGGCAGGCCTTCAACCGCTGGATTTGCTCTTCCAGTTGTAGAAGGCGCTGATCCCGGCACAGATACCAGGAAAGCACCCAGTCTAAGCTTTCTTTTGTCCAGGTTCGCAAACCAAAAAAATGCTCGAACAAAGATCCGGGTACTGCTGGCCCAATTTGTAGGCACCCTCGAGATAGGCTTCCGAAATGATGTCGGTCTGCAGCAGGCGATCCCACTGGAAGTTGGCTAGAGCTTTAAAAAAGATCCCGGAGCGATGGATGACATTGAGGCCCGCCGCAACCGCATCACGCTCCAAGGTATCCAACGAATAGGTGCAACGGTGACCGTGCTCCGCTTCCGCAGGTGTCACGGCGGCGTTGTGCGAGATCAATCCCATCTTGACCGCAATTTGCCTCGACGGGGCATGTGCATTCGGGACTGCCAAAAACAGTCTCCCATTTTCCGAGAGCCACTTTTCGTTGATCAAGCGCAAGACGAGTTGGGGGTCGTCAAGATGTTCAAGGACGTGGGTCATCACGATATTGTCGTATCGCTTCGGCAGTTGCGCGGTTTCAAATATGGAGTTTACAAATTCAATTCCAGAACCCAAGCGGCTTTTGGCATCCGCAATCGCGACATCCGATGCTTCGACACAAGTGATATCTTTGAAAAACGGCAGAAGCTTCTTGGTGAATTCGCCTTTGTGACTTCCCAACTCAAGAAGAGTTTCACCTCTGAAGAAGGGCGCAAAGGACCGGATCATGAATGGCTGCATCACATCGAAATCGAACTGGTAAGCGTACTTCTGATTTTCCAGTTTACCCGAGTGATCCAGCTCGCGATTGTAGTCTCTCATTTGCGGCATAAAGGTCTCTCAAAGACTCTGCGGCTATACCAATTCGGCTAGTCCAAAGCCGAATTGACCAAACTCGTTTCCATTATAAAGCATATAGACTTTGTCATCGCAGGCAAAAACATGCGGATAGCACTGCATTTGTGAATCCCAGCCATCCTGCGAAAGGTCGATGCCGGCCTTTGAATTGTCTCGCGTCCAGCTGATCAGGTCGTGCGAATAAGCGTATCCGAGACGATAGCTATTTCTGCCTTCCCGGAACCCGTGGCAAGGACGGAAGCAAAAGTACATGTGGTAGAGATCATTCCGGTGAAATACCGTCGGCAGCGCCTGGCACTCATCTTCGCCGAGGCGGTCAGCGACAATTTGCTTTCCGTCCCTTTGCCAATTGATTGCATCGATGGATGTAGCACAGGCGATCTTGTAGACTCTGTCGGGCGGCTCGGTTTCCGAAGATGATTTCCATTTCGTTCCGAAAATGTACCACATGTAGTAAATGCCGCGGATCGACATCACAAATGAATTGGCGATCAGAAAGGGCTCGTTCAAAGAGGCGGCCATGATTGGACCCGTTCCGTGCTTTTGAAACGTCCGTCCGCCGTCTTTGCTTATGGCAAGGCCAATCGACGAATCCACGCCTACCGAGATCTTTCGATTAAATCCCGTGGTAAATCCAAGCACTCTCCCGCCGTCATCGAAAACATGCATGGGGAAAATACCATGCTCGTCGAAGGCGCCAAGCCCTCCCAGTTCTATAACCGTGTGCTTGGCGACATCGAGGATCTCGCGCATATTCTTGGCGAAATCCACGTAGGCGATGTGACTTAGATATTTTCCGACCTGGTCGCGGTTGCGAGTTGAAAAGTAGACTCGCACGCGATCCGCGAGAACCAACGCTTGCGGCGACTGGGCAAACTCCAAACAACCATTTGGCAGTTCATGTTCAGTGGGGTCAAAGATCTTGCCGAGCTTGTTCCATTTCATGGCTTAAACCAATCCGGACAGTTTTGGAGGCGCGCCAAACCGATGCCTGTTCGACCCATTTCATTTCCTTGATAGATCATATACGTCTCGCCGTCCAAACTGAACAAGTGGCCATAGTTTGCCATTTCGGAATCCCAGCCATCGGCGGAAACTCCAAGTCCCGCTAGCTCGTCATTCCTTTTCCAGTTCACCAGATCGTCCGAAACGGCGTAGCCGATGCGGTATCCGCCGTCCTTACCTTTGTAGTCCTGGCTTTGCCGATAAGAATAAAACATATGAAAACGGCCCGCGCGTTCGATAACATCGGCGCCCGCCTGGCATTCGTCTTCACCCAATTTATCTTCGATCAAATCGACGCCGGGCCTTCGCCAATTCAATCCGTCAGAGGACGTGGCCATGCGAATTTTGATAATCGGCTCGGTCCTGCTCGGAGTTTTTATCCAACGCTTGCCCGCGGCGTACCAAAGATACCATGTGCCGTTGAATTTTCGAATCCGCGGGCTTCCCAGCAGAAACGGTTCATCCGGCGTGTACGAAAGGACCGGACCTTCGCCAATTCTCTCAAAGGATTTGCCGTTGTTATTGCTGATGGCAACGCCGATCGCGGCGTTAAACCGGACCGACTCTGCACCGCGTCCATCCTGCATAATACGCACGGATCTGGTTCTCGTACCGGATCACCGAGACCGGGTTCGTCCCGAATTCGTCAAAGGTCCCGAACCCGCCAAGCTCCAACACCGGCTTGTCACAAATTCGAAGCACGCGCGAAGGCTTCTTTCGGTCTAGATCGATAAACGCAATGTAGCTCTTGTATTCGCCCCTCTCGTCTGGCGCAGGCCTTGAGCAAAAATAAACTCTGATGATTTCATCGAAAATCAGGACGCTCGGGGACTGCGCGAATTCACGTATCCAGGGATGATCCTTGTGGTCGCGGGGATCAAAGAGTTTTCCAAGCTTTTCCCATTGCAACATGGTCTGATCTCAATCCTCAAGCCGTCTAAGGTTTTTCGCGCCAGTCTTCAGTCCGCCGTAGTAGTAGTCGTTGAATCCCGCGGCTTCCATCAGTGCAAATACCGGTTGCATATTGTACTCAATCCGATGCAACTCGAAGTTCTTGCCGTCAAAAGTTGCGAACGCGGCTCGTGGATCACCGTCGCGCGGCTGTCCGACCGACCCCGGATTGCAATAGGTCTTTTCGCCAAAGTGATGGAGACTTTGCACGTGGGTATGGCCACTTACAAAAATCTCTCCGGAGAGCCGCTCGAAATACTCTTGGTTGAGGGTGATGTACTCATCGATCGGATCCCCCCATCCGCCGTGCACGACCCGGACATTGCCCACTTGCATTTGTACGCGAAAGGTTTTTAGCCAATCCAGATTTTCGGAAGTGATCACCTTCCTCTGATAGGCCAGACAATCGTTTACGCTCTTGGATCTGGTGCAAAAACCGCCGAAGCCCAGGTACCAGTCATGGTTGCCAAGAACACTTTGGACACCGCGCTGTCTGAGTTCATCGCAGCATTCGTTGACCTGAGAATAGTAGCCGACCACGTCACCCACGCAGAAGATCTCAGAGACGCGCATCCGATCGACCTCGGCGAGGACGGCCTTTAGCGCCTCGAAATTTCCGTGGATGTCAGAAATGAACGCTATCGTCATAGAAAACAAAATCCTCCGTATAGCGGACGGCTCTACCGCGCTTTATTTCCGGTTGGATTGGCATCCGGTTCTCGAGGGCCATTTCAACCGCCATCAGGCTCTCGTTATATCCAAAGGCGGCGCGAATTGACGTGGACGACGAAATCCTCGGATTGATCTCAAGCAACTTCAAGCCGCGATCAGTCTTGCGAAACTGAAAATTGGTTGGCCCAATGGGGAAGAATGCTTTGCATAAATCCCGAACTGCTTCGGAGAATTCCGCCTCATCGACAACCTCGGCCTTTTCCGTGAACCCGTCCCTGGAGAGCTTGCGCCGCAGCGCCATGCTGGCCGAATAGTCCCCGCGGCCATCGCAAAACGCGGACACCGTGAATTCCTCATCATCGCGTCCGACAACAGGTTGGCCCATGAGTGACGCATGCTTCGTGGGGGCAATGTTGGCAAATTGCTCCGCGGTCTCAACCACCACTATGCCCTTGGATCCAAAACCCCGACGAGGCTTCAGCAGAAACGGCAGGCCGCATTTCTCTCTAAGGAAATCGAAGTCCATTTCCAGATAACTCGGAATCGCATAGGGCAGGCTCAGTTCCAGCTGCCGTTCATAGAAGTTCCATTTGTCGGAGCATTTCGAAATCAGATCGAGCGAATTGATAACGACCTTGGTTCCGGCCGATTTAATTTCAGCTACCTGGTCTGCCCACTTGTTCATGTCTGCATCAATGCCGGGGATCGCCACATCAACGCGATGCTTGCGCAGTAGCGCGAGAAGCCAATCAAGGTAGCCTGGCGCATCCGTCCTGGGCACCTCCTCGAAAACGTCACAAAATCCCGGCGCCACCGAGTCGGTGTATGCTGAGGTCCCGATGAGCTTCATCGGCCGCTTCGACATTCTTAAGGAGCGTAAGATTTCGTAGCCGACGATTTCATGAGCGCCGGAAACAAATACCGTTCTCACGACGCCCGCCTTCGATGAGTCGCTTCCATCTGCATTCCTTGCGCAGTTGATATGCGGGGAAAATAGTCGATCAGCCGGAACAGCATCTCATCACAAGCAAAGCCGTTGTTTGGGATGTCAGGTTTATCTTTCAAGAACCTGACCTTGCTTTTACTTTCGAAGGCGGAAATGGCCGCCGCCGCAATTTGAGAATAGGTGACATTTTCGGGGTTGGCGCAGCGATAGACGCCTTCGATCTTCATCGTAATAATTGTCGAGACAATTTTGGCGACGTCCTGTACGTGAATAAAATTTCTCGAGGCGTCATTCGAACCGAAAAACTCTATGTCCTCATTTCTCTCGGCCTTGTCGATGATGGTGTATAGGAATGGCTGATGTTTTCGGAACCGCTCCCCCACACCATAAATCTGAGAAGGCTTCAGCACCGCGACCGGCAGCCGAAGCCGGCTACCGCAATATTGCGCGACGTCTTCAGAATGCCTCTTTGAAAGTGAGTAAGCTCCGAAGAAGGGAGAATCGCTCTTGAGATCCGAAAAGATGCTGGAGATGTGCACAAAATGCTTCGCATTTGCCTTTGAGCTGGCATGACAGAGCTTCATCAAGCCAAGCACGTTGACATCCATCGCTTGCAAGGCATCTGACAATTCCTTGCCCCCGAAGGCTGCGGCCATATTCACGACGCAGTCAATCCCGCTCGGAATTTGAATGTCGGGCGAACACAAGTCTAGTTCGATATCGCAGCCCTTACGCCCAGCCGTCAACAACTCGCACCGTTCGCGAAGAAGCGGGATAAGCGCCTGTGCCAACGAAGAGGTTCCCCCAACGATCAATACTCTCATGATCGCGCCGAACAGATCGAGCAAACTGCTGATGTCATTCCTCACGGACCTTCATAGATACTTCAACCAGCCCTGAATTTCGCGTCGATTGCTTGTGTTAAAAGTCTTGGTCCGATCCCCTCCGGCAAAAGGTGGTCGAAGTCACCAAAATACTCATCCGCAAATCCAACGCCATCGAAACAGTTCAGCATAGAGCCGACTTGGAATTCGCTGCAAATTTCCAACAACTCCTGGAACAGCTTGGCAGAGCCGATACCAACAGCTTCCCGGTAATCGGAGCGAACAGGGGGGATGACGATGCAAAGATTGTGTTTGAGGTGCTGAGCGAGCCGTATGATCTTGATCAAATACAGATTCGCATCACTATTCTTCCATTTGAGATGATCATTCACCCGACGTGCCGCCCCATAACTTTCTGGAGTGATGATCTGCACCCATTTGGGGAGGAATTCCGTGCCGCCCTTCCAGTTGGAGTGCGAAATCAGTGAAAGCGTCTCGTATCTGTTCCGAGAGCGCGGCGAAACGATTGTCCTCGTATTTCAGCCCAAGAGAAAACAATCCATTGAGAGCAGGAGAGAGGATCTTTTCTGACCGGGTGTTCTCCATAAAAAAGCCGGCCGAAAACACGGAGTAGAAAACTACAATATTTTTTAGGTTCGGCGCCAGCTTGCTGGTTGTTTCATACAACGCATACGAATGCTTCAGGTCCTGCGTTCTGCTGCAAAGATTGAATGACCCATGGCAGAACTGCGGATCGAACCCATGGTCGCCATGTGACGATCCGAGAGCCAATGTCCGCAACTCGCCAATGTCTTCACGGAGCATTGCTCTTTTCGCGGCAAGAAGCACAATTGCATCCTTTAACGGGCCTGTTACGAAACTCTCCAAGAAGGCGTTAGTCTTGGCGTCCAGAATGGCATCCGTCTTGGCGTCCAAAATCTGGCCTTCCCCCATTGAAGTTTTGCTTTCTCGAAAATCAAAAGCCAAAAGACCATCCTCCCCACCCAGAGTTCTTCATTCCCAGGATACACCCCTTTGGAAGCCGAACCTCGGCTTTCGACTACGATCTCGCGTAGTTTCGAGAATTGAACATGACGCTGCATATCAGCGGCTTCTCCTGATTCGCCATGCGGCGACGCGGGGAACCGGCAGCGATGTCCAGCTTCGTGCAAGCTCCAAGGGATAGCTGAGGAGCGGCAACCTTCCGGAATTTCAGGAATCGGGTTGCCGCCTGCTCTCCAGCGGTCTGAAAGGTATCTGATGAACTATCACGAAGGCGCTCTCGCGGGAGCAATCGAGATCTCGACAGAGCCGTCTTCGCCGTCGCGGGATGAATACTACAGAATATGCCTTCAGCACCTGCGGACGGGCGAGCTTGAGCAAGCCGAGGCCCGTTGCCGGGAAGGGCTGGCCTCGAACGCGGATCATGCCGGCTTGCTTCATCTCATGGCTGGCGTCTCTCTGCTCAACGGGAATTACGATGCGGCCGTTGAGTGGGCCTGCCGCGCCCTCACGAATGAGATGAAGGCGACTTATCTCGCAACGCTCGGGACGGCTCTGCAAGGCAAGGGACTTCAGGAACAGGCGCTTGAGGCGTTTCAGCGGGCGGTGGCGCTCGATCCCGTTGACCCGACGGTCTGGGAGAACTACGGCAACGCCTTGAACAGGGCGCAGCATTTCAACCCGGCGAGCGTTTGCTTCGTGATCGCGCGGGCGTACCAGAAGTTGCCGTTCCTTGCGGAGTGCCGTTCCGTTCCTCGCCACGGCTGGAATGCCCTGACGGAGCAATTCAATGCTCACCTTCAAAGCCGCTCGACGCCGGAAGAGGCTCGCGATCCGATCCATTGCTTCTGGTCGGACGCTCCGCTGAACGAGATGTCGCGTCTCTCGCTTCAGTCGATGATCCGGCAGGGGCACCCGGTCAAGCTGTACACCTACGATGACGTCGCCGCCATGCAGGCGCGCGTGCCGCCCGGGGTTATGGTGGTTGATGCCGGAAACGTCGTGCCGGGTTCGATCTACCAGCATGCTGTCCTGCACAGCGAGATCCGCTACTTCAGCGACATCTTCCGCTATGCCGTTCTTCACGAATTCGGAGGATGGTGGCTCGATACGGACATCGTCCTGGTGAAGCCTCTGAATTTTGCAATGGAGCACGTGTTTTCCGCGCAATGGTCGGGAGTTGAGGATGGGCATGTCTGCATCGGCGACGCGATGCGCGCGCCCAAGGGCTCGCTTCACATGGCCAATCTGTATGCCCTGTCCCTCCAGCGGCTTTTCAGCGAAAAGCGCGTCGAATACGGCGCAGTGGGGCCGCTATTGTTGAGCGAATATCTGCTCGTGGCGGGCAACGAGGAGCTCCAGTCGTCGATTTTGCCGCCGACAACCTTCAACGCGATCGACTGGCGTGAAGTGGGTTTGCTCGCCTACGAAAGCCGGGCCGGCTTCGAACTGTTGAGCGACCCCCGTGTTACGGGTGTCCATCTGTGGGGAAAAATGTGGGCCGAGAGGGGGCTGCGCTTTGATGCAGTCCCCGACCAGAGCGTGGCGGGCTATCTCAAGAAGCTGGTTCTCGATCCGAATTGGTTGACGCAGCTTGCGGCGAAATTCGACTCGGACAAGGGCGCAATCTACAAGGGCCGCGCTGCCCATCACTATACCCGCGTCTATCATGAACTGTTTCGATCGAAGGCCCTTGAGCCCATTCGCATCCTGGAGATCGGTCTGTGCCGGGGGCGGGTCGAAGGGGAGGCCCAAGATCACGTGCCGTCGCTGCAAATGTGGCTGGAATACTTCCCGAATGCCGAAGTCATAGGGGCCGACTTCGAGGATTTCAGCTGGTTCTCCCATCCGCGGGTCAGGATCCATCGCGTCGATCAGGGCGACCGGAGCATGCTGGCGGAGCTCGGAAGCAAGGAAGGGCCGTTGGACATCATCATCGATAACGGTTCCGACGCCTCGGTGCACCAGCATCTCACTCTCGGCGTGCTGTTTCCCTCCCTGAAGCCGGGTGGCCTGTTCGTCATTGAGGATCTGGACTGGCAGGCGCCGGAGATCCCGTCCGACGGGGTGCCCTTGGTCAAGGATGTACTCAACGCGATGAAACAGGGCGGCTCGTTCACTTCCAACGTCATGACTGCGGCCGAAGCGAAGTTGATCTCGGAAGAAGTCGACGAGATTCTCCTCAACGACAGTTTTCGCGAGTTGATGACGCGCGGCAAGCTGGGCGGCATGGGGGTGCTGAGGCGCAAGGCGCATCCGCCGGAGGCGCGCTAGCGGCCTCAGTCGATCATCTCGACCTTGGCTGTGGTCTGGCTCGGCCTGTTCTGGTCGCGCCAGAACCAAACGGTGACGACGCCCGAGCGGCCGCGGACCTGCGTGAGCAGGGGGCCCGACAGGACGCCGTCGGGAGCGCCGTGAAAGTCGGCCGCATCGAGCAGCGCATCGGTCAGAGCGAACTGCGCATCGTTCTGGGCCGCGACCTCCATCAGCCGGCTCGCGAGATTGACGGTGTCACCGTTTGCCGTGATGTGCTGGTGGCTCTTGCCGAGACGGGAGGCGATGATCGGGCCGAAATGCGCTCCGATCTTGAAACCGAGCCGGCCGCCGATCGCAGGCGGCAGTGACGCGATCCAGCGCTCGACGCCGCGATGCAAATCGATCGAACATTTCAGCGCGCGCGACGCGTCATCCGGCATCGGGCTCGGCAGGCCGAACAGGATCATGGCGCCGTCGCCGAGAAAGCTGGTGATCATGCCGCCGCAATCGACCGCGGCCTTGTCGATCAGCACGTGGAACGCCGTCAGGATGCCCTGGAGTTCGTCCGGATCGATCCGTTCGCTCAGTGCGGTGAAGTCGGAGAGATCGATGAAGACGATGGCCGCATCTTGCCGGACGGGCTTCGCCAGGAAATTGGGATCGCGTGCCAGCCATTCCTGCACGGCGGGCGCCTGGAACTGCGCAAGCGACCGGCTCTTGGCAGCGAGATATTGCGTGCGCCGGCCTCCTGCCCACAACTGCACGCCGGCAAACACCGCGACCGGCGGCACCGCGGCCGCGAGCGTGGTCGCGGCATCGAGCCAGACGCCGTGCGTGAAAGCGAACAGATTGAGCCCGGCCCAGGCGACCATCACCGCCGCTGCCGCGACGAGGCCGAGCGCGCTCCGCCGCCAGGCGAGCAGACCCACCAGCAGCATCGGCAGCAGGATCGCGAGAAGCGCGTCAGCGACGTGAACCTTGCGGTCGCGCACGATGCTGTCTCCAGCCACGAGATGCGTGATCGCGGTCGAAACCACCTCGACGCCGGGCATCAGGGAATCGAATGGCGTCGGATAGAAGTCGCCGCCGCCGGCGACCGCGGCGCCGATCACGACGATCCGGTTCTCGATCGCCGCGCTGTCGAGCGTGCCGTCGAAGATGCTCTGGGCGCTGACGGTGCGGATGGTGCGGCGCGGGCCGTAATAGGTGATCGGCAGCGCAAAGTCGGTATCGGTCGGCACCGCGCGATCGCCCAGCATGAGTTGATCGGGCGCGATCGTCAGCGGCTTGCCGAGCGCGCGGCTTGCGACCCGCAACGGAAACGATAGTTCGACCTTGTCGTGTGTCCGGAACAGCATCGGCACCGAGAGCGGCGAGCCTGATTGCCCGGTCGCGACGTTGACGATGCCGACATCGGCGTGATCGGCGAACGCCGGCAACGGCAGCAGGAAGCGCTCGGCCTGGGGCAGGGCGGCGAGCGGCTCATCGCTGCCGGGCGCCACGGTCTCGCTTGCGCTCGGGAAGATCGCCGCGGCGGCCAGCACCACGGGGCCGGTGGCGAGCGCGTGGGCCAGCGTGGCGTCGCCGATCGCGGCGCTGCGGTCGACCAGCAGCAGGTCGATGGCGACGACCTTCGGCTTGAACTGCACGATGGTGTCGACGACCCGGGCGAGGTCGGCGCGCGGCAGCGGATAGCTGCCGCCGCGTTTCACCACGGTGTCGTCGATGGCGACGATGGTGACGAGGTCGGGCGGACGCAGCACGCCGCGCGCGAGCGTGCGCAGGTCGGTCAGCGTCGCCTCGAGCCGATCGAGAAAGCGCAGATGGCCATTGGCGTGAGCGGCAAAAATGCCGGCGCCCCACAGGGCAGTGAGGACGAGGGCCACTACGATTTGAACGCGTCTGTTCATTACGCCGTACTGCTATCTGTTCTGTTGGCCGAGCCTTATTGACCCAGCCTTGCCATCAGCGCGTCGACGCGCGGCTGGCCCCATTGCTTCACGGTCAGCGGACCGGTCGCTTCCACGTCGACGCCTTGGCCGGCTCCGAGCACGACGCCACGTCCACGCGCCCTGCGGCTCACGCCGACCCGGCCATCGGCGACGAACACGGAGGTCTTGGCCTCGGCGACGTCGACGGCCCATTTGGTACCGCGCACAGCGGCGATCGCTTGCGGCGTCAGCACCTTGAAGGGATTGCCGCCGCGCTTCCTGGGCACCTCGACCAGCAGCGCCTTGCTGCTCAACTCCACGGAGTCAATATGTCCGTCGCGGTTGGCGTCATTCAGTTCAAATCTGGCGCCATTTTCCGCAACGATCGTGATGCCGTTGTCGCAGCGCCAGGTCTGCGTACCGGCGGCGGATGGCGATGCCGTGCAGCCCGCATTGGCGGCAGACTGTGCAGTCGCAGATCCAATCAACAACAATGACCACGCCAGGGCGTAAAACCCGGCGCGCGAAAACCCTCTCATGCCAGCCTCCGTTTGCGTGCCCGGCACAGTTCAAGGCAATGTTGATACGGCACCGTATCACACGCAGAGGCTGCTGAAAAGTGCCGAGGTCGTAGCTATTTTCTCGGCACGGCCATTTCCAGACCGGCACGATCAACTTTCAGTTAGGGCGCCGTGCCGCGTGAGCGCATTGCGCGATGTGTGATGTGTGTGGGCTGCTGCCGTTCTGCCGACAGCCGCGCTCATGGGGCGGCGAAGGAACGGCCGGCACGCACCAGCCTCGCACAACGTTTCGATGTTACCGTCGGGCCGGTTTGATGATCACGAAATTGACGTCGTTGAGTGCGTCCTGGATGCGGCCGGAGGCGTCGGGGTCCTTGCGCAAACCGGCCAAGAATTATGGTTAACAGCTTCGTCTAAGTCCGTAGTTTTGCGGGCTTTTTTCTCTAAATGGGACAGCGTTAACGAGTTGCCCCAGATCTGCCAGAACTTAATCCGCATTTAACTAAAAGCCGCCTTAATGCCGCTCCGACCCTCTGCGAGATGCTGTTCCCGGAACGTGACCAGCGGCACTTCGAAGGGGGACCTAGTGACACCGTCCTGGACGCAAGGCGAATGAGTACGAGTATCGCTGCGCAGAGTAACGCGGCACGGAAGCCCAAAAATCCAAGATCAAAATCTTATCGGAAGCCTTCCCGGAAAATGACCACCCAAAACGTGCTTGGCGCGGCCGCGATCGGCTGCGTCGTGCTTGCCGGCTGGACCGTCTACAACAACATCTTCGCCGCCAGCGTCTATCCGACCGTCGGCGCCTCCGGCTATGACGAGCCCGTGATCAAGCGCGCGCCCAAGGTCGCGCTGCGCGAGGCCGGTGAGGCCATCCGGGACACGTTTGCGCTGCTGCCCGACCGGCTGCAAGTGGCTGCACCGATCTCACGCGAAATGTTCAACGAACGCTTTGCCGCAGCCGCGACGCGAGGGGTGGACTCGAACGCGGCGAGCGCCGCAGCTCAGGTTCCCGCGACGAAGGTTGCTGAGGCGGCCAAGGAACCTGCGAAGCCGACCGTCATCGCCAGGGTTGCGGAGGCACTGAAGCCGCTGAGCCCAGCCAAGGTCGTGGACAAGATCGCGGACGCCGCCAAGGCCAAGCGCGCTGCTGCGCCCGTGCAGCTGGCTTCGGCCGACCCGGCCGAGATCGTGCCGGCGCCCGAGGCGAAACCCTCAAAATCCTTCGCCGATCGCGCCAAGGCCGCAGTGATGTCGATCACCGGGCCGCGCCAGTCGATGGTGGAAAAGCTCTGGGGCAAGCATGAGCCGTCCGGCGGCTTGCTGGCCTATGCCTCGGCCGATGCCAGCGTGACCGCTTCCATCGCGCCGAAGGAGCAGAACCCGATGCTCGGCGGTTCGCCGCCCTATGACCGCTCGACCGCGGTCTACGACATCACCGCGAAGACGGTGTATCTGCCCGATGGCACCAAGCTCGAGGCGCATTCCGGCCTCGGCTCCAACCTCGACGATCCCCGTTCCTCGCGCGTGCGCATGCGCGGCGTGACCCCGCCGCACATCTACGAGCTGAAGCCGCGCGAAGCGCTGTTCCACGGCGTTCCCGCGCTGCGCCTGACCCCGGTCGGCGGCGAGAACGCGATCTACGGCCGCGACGGCCTGCTCGCCCACACCTTCATGCTCGGGCCGAACGGCAATTCCAACGGCTGCGTGTCGTTCAAGGATTATTACGCATTCCTCGACGCCTATCGCAACAAGGGCATCCGCAGGCTCGCGGTGCTGGCGCGGGTCGAGTGATCCGCGCTTAAACCGATACGGTCTTGCGCAAGACCATTTCGGTGGCGATTGCCTCCTTCACTGCGGGCCGTGACTGCATGCGTTCGAGATAGCTGACCAGCGACGGATGCCGGTCGGTTTCGACGCGGGCATAGCGGAGCAAAAGCAGCGCCCAGGTGAGATGCGCATCCGCGACGGTGAAACGATCCCCGACGAGATGCTCGCGCGTCTTCAGATGATCGGCGGCGAATGCGACGCTCTCCTCGATCCGTTCACGCGCGGCCTTGGGCGCATCCTCCTTGTACCAGAAGGTCGGAAACAGAAAGCCCTTGTGGATCTCGGCGCCGATGAAGCTCAGCCATTCCTGGAGCCGGTAGCGATCGGCATGGCCGGGAGGCGGGGCGAGCCCCGTTTCCGGTTTGAGGTCGGCGATGTATTGCAGCACGGCGGCACTCTCCGTCAGCCGTTCGCCATTCTCCAGCACCAGGACCGGCACCGCGCCCTTGCGTGAGACGGTGCGAAAATCGGCATCGTCCTCGATGCGCTTCTTGGTCCAGAGATGGACGAGGTGGTAGCGCGCATCGATGCCAGCTTCCATCAGCGCGATGCGGCTCGCCAGCGAGCAGGCCATCGGCCAGAAATAGAGTTGCAGCATGTGGCTCTGCTCCAGGTTTAGTTGGGCAATTCAGGCCAGCGCATCGGTGAGGGCGATGAGCGCGAAGCGGTCTGACAGCTCGGCCAGCGCGACCTCGTGAATGGTCCTTGCGGCCAGCGTGCCGCCGCGACCGTCGGGCAGATCCCGGGTGGCGCAGGCATCCCCAGCGATTGTGACACGCAGGCCCAGATCGAGTGCCGCGCGCGCGGTCGAACTCACGCACATATGAGTCATGAAGCCCGCAAGCACGATGTTCGTGCGTCCGGTCGCGGCGAGCCGGGTCTGCAGGTCAGTGCCGGCAAAGGCGTTCGGCAGCGCCTTCTCGATCACTGGCTCGCTCGCGAGCGGCGCCAGGCTGTCCACGATGGCGCCGCGCTCGGCCTCACGGTCGAACAGGCTGCCGGCGCGGCCCTTGTGCGCGATGTGGAAGATCGCAGCACCGCTCTGCCGCGCGCGCGCGAGCAAGCGCGCTGCCTCGGCGATCGCGGGCTCCGCATCAGGCAGCGCCAGCGGGCCGGCGCGATATTCGTTCTGGATGTCGATCAGCACGAGGCAGGCATCGGCGAGCTTCGGCGGATTGAGGTCGGCGCCGGCGAGTTCGAGCAGGGTCTTGGGAGCGGTCATGCGGGTCAGGCCTTTCGGGACGATCGGATGACGCGACACTAGCGCGGCGGCGGCCTGCCATTGTGCAGGACTATTGCAGCATATGGCTGCAAATTTGCAGGACGACGCGACGCCTGCTAGGCTCGCAGCCATGAACTGGGACGATCTGCGCATCATCGCTGCGGTCAGGGACGAGGGCACCTATGCCGGCGCCAGCGCGCGGCTGCGCATCGACGAGACCACGGTCGGCCGCAGGCTTGCGCGCATCCAGCGCGATCTCGGCGTGCCCCTGTTCGACGCTGTCGATGGCTTGCGCCGGCCGACGCGCCATTGCGAGGCGGTGCTCGAGCATGTCGGCGCGATGGCCGCGCATGTTGCGGCGATCGACCGCCTCGGCGAGAGCGAGCCGGGCCCGGTCGGCCGCCTGCGCATCGCTTCGACCAATGCGGTGGCCGAAGAGCTGCTGGCGCCGCATGCGCCCAATTTCCTGCGCGACAATCCGGGGCTGACCCTGCAATTCCTGACCGCCAGCGGCAACGTCAAGTTCTCGCGCTGGCAGGCCGACCTGGCCATCCGGCTGCGCAAGCCGGAGAAGGGCGACTTCACGATCTCAAAGCTTGCCGATATGCGGCTGTATTTCTTCGAGCCGGTCAGAGTCAGAATGGCGAGCCCGTCGCCTGCGTCTTTCCGGATGAGCTCGATGCCATTCCCGAAGCGCAGTTCCTGCGCGCCAGGCACGTGAAGAACGCGCGCTGCGTCACCGACAATGTCCGCATCGTCAGGACCATGATCCAGTCGCATCAAGTCGCCGGCGTGCTGCCCGAACATAGCTGCGGAGATTTGCTCGCAGACCGTAGCCTGCGCGCCACGCCGCTCGCGAAGCGCCGCGACGTCTGGCTGCTGGTGCAGAACCATCTGAAGCGCGATCCGGCGACGCGGCTGACCATCGACTGGATTCGCCACTGCTTCAGGGATTTGTCACGCGACTGATCGCTTGCGGCGGCGACGCGGTTCAGCGCCGTTGAACGCAGTCCACAAGCCGCACGACCAAGTCCGCAAAGCAGGGATTGCGCGCGCCCACAGGTTGCGTAATCTTGCGGTCGCTACGATTTCGGGCAGGGCAGCCGATGACCACTCTTCAGGACACCATCCGGCCGCGGGCCAAATCCCGGGAATGGAAGGCGATCGTCATCCTGATCCTGCTGATCCCGGTGCTGTGGTCGCCGCCGTTCCTGTTTCGCATCGTCCTGTATCAGCCGTTCAATATCCCGTCCGGCTCGATGACACCGACGCTGGTCGTTGGTGACTTCGTCTTCGCCGCAAAATATGCCTATGGGTACGGCCGCTATTCGTTTCCATTCGCGCCGTCATGGATCTCGGGACGTTTCCGCGCCGCTGATCCCGACTATGGCGACGTCGTCGTGTTCCGGACGCCGAAGGACACTACGGTCGATTATGTGAAGCGCGTGGTCGGGCTGCCCGGCGATCGCGTGCAGATGCGGCAGGGGCAGCTCTTCCTCAATGACAAGCCGGTGACGCGCGTTGCGCTCAAGGAAGTGTCCGCGGGCTCCGCCTGCGGGGGCGAGCTCGGCGCAAAGGTGAAGCGCTGGCGCGAGACGATGCCGAACGGCGCGAGCTACGTCACGTATGACTGTGTCGACAATGGCTTTGTCGACAACACCGAAGTCTACACCGTGCCCTCGGGCCATTTCTTCGCGCTTGGCGACAACCGCGACAACTCGACCGACAGCCGCTTCAAATCCGCGATGGGCTTCATCCCGATGGACAATCTCGTCGGCAGGGTGGTGCGGATCTTCTGGTCGCTCAATTCCAGAGGCGGGCTGCGTCCGGAGCGGATGGGGAAGGTGGGGTGACCAGTGGTCATTCCGGGCTCGGTGCTGCGCGCCGCCCCGGAATGACGAGTGGAGAGAGCTGGGTCTCCACAAACAAAAACCCCGGCATCGCTGCCGGGGTTTCGTAGTCCTTGAGGTCGTTGGACCTTAGAAGTCCATGCCGCCCATGCCGCCGCCCGGGGGCATCGCCGGACCGGCGCCGCCCTTCTTGGGCAGCTCGGCGACCATGGCTTCCGTGGTGATCAGCAGCGCCGCAACCGAGGCTGCGTTCTGGATCGCGGTGCGGACCACCTTGGTCGGGTCGATGATGCCCTTGGTGACCAGGTTGACGTACTCGCCGGTCTGGGAGTCGAAGCCGTAGGCGTAGGTCTTGTTCTCCAGGATCTTGCCGACGATCACCGAGCCGTCTTCACCGGCGTTGATCGCGATCTGGCGAGCGGGCGCGGAGAGCGCCTTGCGCACGATCTCGACGCCGGTCTTCTGGTCGTCGTTCTTGGTGCGCAGGCCCTTGAGCTGCTCGGAGGCACGGAGCAGGGCGACGCCGCCGCCCGGGACGATGCCTTCCTCGACAGCCGCGCGGGTCGCATGCATCGCGTCATCAACGCGATCCTTGCGCTCCTTCACCTCGACCTCGGTCGCGCCGCCGACGCGGATCACCGCGACGCCGCCTGCGAGCTTGGCGAGACGCTCCTGGAGCTTCTCACGGTCGTAGTCCGAGGTGGTCTCCTCGATCTGCGCCTTGATCTGGGCCACGCGCGCTTCGATGTCGGCCTTCTTGCCGGCGCCGTTGACGATCGTGGTGTTCTCCTTGTCGATCATCACCTTCTTGGCGCGACCGAGCATGTTGAGCGTGACGTTCTCGAGCTTGATGCCGAGATCTTCCGAGATCGCCTGGCCGCCGGTCAGGATCGCGATGTCCTGCAGCATGGCCTTGCGGCGATCGCCGAAGCCCGGAGCCTTGACGGCCGCGACCTTCAGGCCGCCACGGAGGCGGTTCACGACCAGGGTCGCAAGCGCTTCACCTTCGACGTCCTCGGCGACGATGACCAGCGGCTTGCCGGTCTGCACCACGGCCTCGAGCAGCGGGAGCAGCTCGTTCAGCGAGGAGAGCTTCTTCTCGTTGATGAGGATGTAGGCGTCGTCCATCTCAACGCGCATCTTGTCGGCGTTGGTGACGAAGTAGGGCGAGATGTAGCCGCGGTCGAACTGCATGCCCTCGACGACGTCGAGCTCGGTCTCGAGCGACTTGGCTTCCTCGACGGTGATGACACCCTCGTTGCCGACCTTCTTCATGGCGTCGGAGAGGAACTTGCCGATTTCGGCATCGCCGTTGGCGGAGATGGTGCCGACCTGGGCGATCTCCTCGTTCGAGGTGACCTTCTTGGAGTTCTTGACGAGGTCGGCGACCACGGCTTCCACCGCGAGGTCGATACCACGCTTCAGGTCCATCGGGTTCATGCCGGCGGCAACCGACTTGGCGCCTTCACGAACGATCGCAGCCGCGAGAACGGTTGCGGTGGTGGTGCCGTCGCCGGCCGCATCCGCGGACTTGGAGGCGACTTCGCGCACCATCTGGGCGCCCATGTTCTCGAACTTGTCGTCGAGCTCGATCTCCTTGGCGACGGTGACGCCGTCCTTGGTGATGCGGGGAGCGCCGAACGACTTGTCGAGAACGACGTTGCGACCCTTGGGGCCGAGCGTGACCTTCACCGCGTTGGCGAGAATGTCGACGCCGCGCAGCATCTTGTCGCGCGCATCTACGCCGAATTTGACTTCTTTAGCTGACATCTGGATTTTTCCTTGAGGGGTTTAGCTGGTGGGGAGAGGGGGCTCTCAGGCCGCCTTCTTCTTGGAAGCGGGGACGTCGAGGACGCCCATGATGTCGCTTTCCTTCATGATCAGCAGGTCGACGTTGTCGATCTTGACCTCGGTGCCGGACCACTTGCCGAACAGCACGCGGTCGCCGACCTTCAGGTCGATCGGGATCAGCTTGCCGGCTTCGTCGCGGCCACCGGGTCCGACGGCGACGATTTCGCCCTGGGACGGCTTTTCCTTGGCGGTGTCGGGAATGATGATGCCGCCAGCGGTCTTCTCTTCTGCGTCGATGCGCTTGACCACGACGCGGTCGTGAAGCGGACGGAATTTCATGCAGTCCTCCTAAGCATTTGCTCAGATTGATGTTTTCAGGGTGTTAGCAATCGATGCCCGCGAGTGCCAGTGCGGGCTAAGCTCAAATAGGACAGGACTTTTGCGGGAGCAAGGGCTTCTAGCAGAAAAATCGGCACTCATAAGGCCTGTCTGCCAGAATCTCTTTACCATCGTTAACCGGTATTGGGGGCCGTATTAGCACGGAGCCGCATCTGCTGCTAACGCATTGAATTTCAACAGCTTGTTAAACTTTTGGGCTTGAGATGGATTGTCTGTTTGCGTCACATTTCTCTCATGTGAGCGCATCTTTACCGGGTGGCTCGTAAGCAGCGTACCGGCAAGCCACCCCTGAATGCGCTCCTGCAAAGGAGGTTGGCATGGGACTGCGGGTTGGGGTTTCCGAGGACTTCCGGAAACAAATGCTGGGCTACGGGCTGACGACGGCGCAAATTCTCTATCGGATGCCGGATCATCCCTCTCTGCTTCAGACCTACGTCTGGCAGAACTACGACATGTTTCCGAAATTCCCGGCCCTGAAGGATTTCCTGGCGTTCTGGCAGGAGAAGCTCGACGGCCCGCTTCACTCGGTGACCGTGGCGCATTCCAAGCTGATCAAGCCAGCCGAGCTGCGCGCCGTGGACGGCGTGTTCCGGCTGAATTGAACGGTGAGTTTTGTAGGGTGGGTAGCGAAGCGTAACCCACCATGCTTCGGCGATCGTGGAGCGAAGCGGTGGGTTACGCCTTCGGCTAACCCACCCTACGAGTCCCGTTTGTGCTAATCTCTCCCGATAACAACAGCGGGAGGCGGCCATGGCCAAGAAGGTGAAATCGCGCAGCGCAACGCAAGCCGCGGTGAAGAAGCGGAGCGGAGCGAAGCCCGCCGTGCGATCATCCGCGCGCAAGGCGGTGAAGGCGAAGGCCCGCGCGACGCCGGCCAAATCATCGATCAAAAAGCCCGCGCGTCCAAAGCAGCGCATCGCGATCAGCCATCACCGCGAGGAAGACTTCAAGGCCGATGGTCTGCGCGCCTACGCGAAATATCGCGACCTCGGCATCGCCGCTGCAAGCCACGGCCTCGCGCAAGCGCACGTGATCCGACTGCAGGGCCCCTGCAATCCGGACGAGGTGTCCAAGCTGCACTTCCACGCCGTCGACTTCCAGATGGTCTACGTGCTCAAGGGCTGGGTGAAGACCTACATGGATGGAGAGGGCGAGACCTTGATGAAGGAAGGCAGCGCCTGGACCCAGCCGCCGAAGATCAAGCACATGATTCTGGATTATTCGGACGACGTCGAGCTGCTGGAAGTGATCCTGCCGGCGGAGTTCAAGACGGTGGAGCTGAAGGCGTAACTTCCTGTCATTCCGGGGCGCGCCTCTTGGCGCGAACCCGAAATCCGTTTCACCTCATGCACTGCGGCCTGATGGATTCTCAGGTGCGCAATTGCGCACCGTAGCTCGTGCGCACCGTAGCTCGCGCTACGCGCGCCCCGGGGCCGAGGGGGCCTAACTCAACACCCCCACGATCGCGCCCATCAAGCACGTCGTCAGCGTCCCCGACACGATCGACTTCAGCCCCAGCGCGTTGATCTCCTCGCGCCGCTCCGGCGCCATCACCCCTAAGCCGCCGATCATGATGCCGAGGCTGGCGAAATTGGCGAAGCCGCACATTGCGTAGAGCATGATCAGGCGCGAACGTGGATCGAGCGTGCCCGTCGGCAGCCTGGAGAAGTCGACATAGGCGATCAGCTCGTTGAGCACGGTCTTGGTGCCCATCAGGCTCCCGGCCGCGACCGCCTGGTCCCAGGGCAGCCCCATCAGCCAGCACACCGGCGCCATCACCAGTCCAAGCAGCCGTTGCAGCGAGATCGCGGCACCGGCGATGTTCGGCAGCAGGCCGAGGATGGCGTTGACGAGATAGACCAGCGCCACCAGCACCAGCAGCATGGCGACGATGTTGATGAGCAGCTCGATCCCTGCGCTGGTACCTTTCACGATCGCATCCATCGTGCCGGAGACCTCCATCTCAGGATCTTCCAGCGCGCCACCGGTGCGTTTGTCGGATGTCTCCGGCACCATGATCAGGCTGACGAGGATCGCGGCCGGCGCGCCCAGCACGGAGGCGATGACGAAATGCGCGGCCGCGTCGGGGATCAGGGGCGCAAGCAGCGTCGCATAGAGCACCAGCACCGTGCCGGCGATGCCGGCCATGCCGCCGGTCATCACCAGAAACAATTCGCTGCGGGTCATCTGTGCGAGGTACGGCCGCACGAACAGTGGCGCCTCGACCATGCCGAGGAAGATGTTGGCGGCGGTCGAGAGCCCGACCGCGCCGCCGACGCCGAGCGTGCGTTCGAGCAGCCAGGCCATGCCGCGCACGATCGGCGGCAGCACGCGCCAATAGAACAGCAGCGTCGTCAGCACGCTCATCACCAGCACGATCGGCAGCGCCTGGAACGCCAGGATGAAATCGGCGCCCGGCGCCTTCAGGTCGAAGGGCAGGGGACCGCCGCCGACATAGCCGAACACGAAGGAGGAGCCGGCGCGCGAGGCCGCAGAGATCGCGCCAACCGCGTCGTTGATGGCGCCGAAGGCATGCGCGACGACGGGCACCTTCAGCAGTACGATCGCGGTGACGAAGGTGACGACAAGGCCGATCGCCGCCTGGCGCAATGAGACCGCGCGGCGATTCTCCGCCAACGCGAAGGCGATCAGCAGCAATGCGAAAACGCCGAGTGTCGATTGCAGCCGCAGCATGATGTCCCCAAACCCCCAATGATTATGACCGGACGTGCGTCGCAAACGCAATGCCCGGTCCAGTCATGATCATCCCAGGCATCCAGAACAGCACCATCACTGCCCCCGGGGCCGCCCGTCGCGCAAAGGTAGTCCGGAGCGTAGGCGTCAATCATGTCGTGCGGCAACGACACGCGTGGCTGCCCGGCGGCCTGGTGAAATGTCCGCATTTTTACGGCCGTAGCTTTCCGGGTGAATATCTCCACCGGAACTTAAGGAGTTTTCGTCCCTACTGCGCTGGAACGTTAATGGCGTGACCGGCCATGTATAAGGGACCTCATCATGAAACTGACTATCGTCGCAGCGCTGGCTGCGGCCGTTCTTTCCTCGCCTGCGATGGCAGCCGACAAGGGCACGCCCGACGAGGCCAAGGCGTTGCTGACCAAGGCGGTCGCGCATTACAAGCAAGTCGGGCGCGAGGCGGCGCTCAAGGACTTTGCCGACAAGAGCGGACCCTATGTCGACCGTGACCTTTATCTCTGGTGCATGAACAAGGATCACGTCATCACCCTTCACACCATGGTCCCGCCGTTGATCGGCAAATCCGGCGAAACCGCCAAGGACGCCGAAGGCAAGGTGTTCTCACCGCAGGTCACCGATGAGGCCCTGGCGAAGGGCGTCGCCACCGTTGATTACAAGTTCTCGAACCCCGTAACAAAGCAGATCGAGGCGAAAACGGCCCTCGCGCAAAAGGTTGCCGACGACGAAGTCTGCGCCGTCGGCTACTACAAGTAATCCCGAGCCGTGGAGCAGGGCGAATGAGCTGGCTCTCGAATGTGCGGATGGCAATCAAACTTGCCATCTCGCCCGCCATCGCCCTGCTTGCGCTCGCGATCATCGTCGCGTCTACTTGCCTCATTCTCCTTTCGCTTCAAAAAGACGTCGACTTTCTGAACGGCACGGCTTTCGTCCGGGTCGAGCGGGTCGATCGGCTCGAGACGGTGATCGGCCGAGCGAACGGCGCGCTGTACGCTGCGATCGCCATCGCTTCGAACAGCAAGGATGAAAAACTGCGAGCGCAGCGTAGCGGCGAAGTGCAAAACGCGTTCGCGGACATCTCGGCGGCACTTGCGGCGCTGCAACAGGTGAGCGAGGCTGGCTCGCTCGACGCCCTGACGACAGCACTCGGCAAGTGGCGAAAGGCCGTCGATGACGTGCTCGACCTGCTGAAGGGCGGCGACGTCGCCAACGCCTTCATCTTTATGGACGACGCCACGGCACAGGGTCAAAACGTCGCGAATGCACTGGGCGGCGTCGCGCAACTGGGCAACGAGGCTCGGCACAAGACTTTCGAGGCCATGCGTTCAAAGATGGGCCAGGCCACATCCAGCTTCCTTCTTGCCGCAGTGCTCGTGTTCCTGCTCGTCGCGGGAGGCAATATGCTGATCGGGCGCGCCATTGCGCGGCCTGTCGTGAATCTCACCGGCGTCATGACGCGCCTTGCCTCCGGGCAACTCGAGCAAGGCATTCCCGGCACCGACCGCCATGACGAGATCGGCGAAATGGCTAAGGCCGTGGAGGTGTTCCGCGACAATGCGGTGACCGCGCGGCAGCTCGAGGAAGAGCAGCGGCGGGCCAATGAAGTTCGAATGCAGCGCGCAAACCGCATCGAGACGCTCACGGGCGCCTTCGAGAGTCAGGTCGGTGAGCTTGTGCAGGCGCTCTCTGCTGCCGCGACCGAGTTGGAGGCCACGGCCGGGACCCTCAGCGGCAATGCGGAACAGAGCCGGGAGCAGGCGTCAGCAGTTGCCGCCACATCGGAAGAGACGTCGGCCAGCGTGGACACGGTCGCGGCAGCGACGGAGGAACTCTCGAGCTCGAGCCAGGAAATCGGCCGCCAGGTGGCTCACTCTGCGGAGATCGCAAGCAAAGCGGTCGAAGAGGCAAAACGTACCGATGCGACGGTGCAGAAGCTCGCAGATGGCGCGGAACAGATCGGCGAGGTGATTGGCCTCATCCAGGCGATCGCCGCGCAGACCAACCTGCTCGCCCTGAACGCGACGATCGAGGCGGCGCGAGCTGGCGAGGCAGGTAAGGGCTTTGCCGTCGTCGCATCCGAAGTGAAGAGCTTGGCGACGCAGACGGCGAAGGCAACGGAACAGATATCCGCGGAGATCACCGGGATCAGGGACGTCACTGCGGAGGCGGTGACGGCGATCCGTGGCATTGTGGGCACGATTTCCGAAATCAATCGGATCGCCACCGAGGTGGCCTCCGCCATCACGCAACAGCGCGAGGCGACCCACGAGATTGCTCACAGCATCCAGCAGGCCGCGCACGGTTCCCAGCAGGTCTCCGCCAGCATTGTCGTCGTCACCCGGGCCTCGGGGTCGATCGGTGATGCTGCTGGGCACGTGCTCGGTGCCGCAACCGAGCTCGCCGCGCAGTCCTGCCAGCTTCAGAAACGGGTGGACGAGTTCCTCGCCTCGACAAAGGCGGCGTGAGGCATCCGCGACGGAGACGGGCTCCGCTTACCTGACGAGACAGGACGGGTCCGGAAGCGGGCGCCGAACCGCACCACGAACGAATCGAGTAGAATGGTGCCGAGGATCGCCGGACTTTCGCGGATGAAGCGGATGCCGGCAAAAGATGTTGTCTGCATCCGTCCTCTCCCTGGCGACTGTCTGCGGGCGCGGCCGGGTCACCGGAACTTCCGCTGTTGACAAGCACCTCCGCGTCGGCCACGCGGGGCGCGTCGATATCAGGGGCGAACAATCCGAGCGTGACCGAAGAGGCGATGCCAGAGCAGCCAGTTTCAGCCAGTCCGCCGGTCAGCGCCGGTGAGCTCCTTCGCCACCGCGCCTTCCTGTTCTTCCTGCTCTCGCGCAGCCTGTCACGCTTTTCCAGCCAGATCGCGGCGGTCGCGATCGGGTGGCAGATCTACGACCTCACGGGATCAGCCTTCGACCTCGGCATGGTCGGGCTCGTGCAATTTGCGCCCACCGCGCTTCTCGTCTTCGTCGCCGGCCACGCTGCCGACCGCTACGAGCGCAAGCGCGTGGTGCAGCTCTGCCAGCTCGTCGAAGCCGCGACCGCGCTCTATCTTGCCATCATCACCTATCTCGGCGCGGTCGGCGAGGTGCAGATCTTCGTTGCGACCTTCGTGCTCGGCATTGCAGGCGCCTTCGAGAGCCCGACCACGGCGGCGCTGCTGCCGCTCATCGCGCCGCAGGGGTCGCTCCAGCGCGCAACGGCGGTCGCGAGCGGCGCGGGGCAGGTCGCGACCATCACCGGGCCTGCGCTCGGCGGCCTTGCCTATGCGATCGCGCCGCATCTTGCCTATGCCGTGATGCTGCTGTTCTGGATTTTGGGGATGATCCTGACCGGCTTCATCCGGCCGCGCCCGCAGGCGGTCGCCAAGGAGGGCACGAGTTCGGACAACATCTTCGCCGGGGTCCGCTTCATCCGCAGCAATCCTGCGATCCTCGGCACCATCTCACTCGATTTGTTCGCCGTGCTGTTCGGCGGCGTTACCGCGCTGCTGCCGATCTATGCCCGCGACATTCTCCAGGCCGGCCCGGTCGGGCTCGGCCTGCTGCGCGCCGCGCCGGCAGTCGGTGCACTCTTGATGACGATGGTACTGGCGCGTCACGCCATCTCGCGTCACGTGGGCCTGCGCATGTTCCAGGCGGTGATCGTGTTCGGCGTTGCCACGATCGTGTTCGCGCTGTCGTCGTGGATGTGGCTGTCGGTGCTGTCGCTCGCCGTCCTCGGCGCCGCCGACACGATCAGCGTCGTGATCCGCTTCTCGCTGGTGCAGCTCTCGACGCCCGACGAGATGCGCGGCCGTGTCGGCGCGGTCAATTTCCTCTTCATCAACGCCTCGAACCAGCTCGGCCAGTTCGAGAGCGGAGTGGCGGCCGCGCTGTTCGGTGCGATGCCCGCCGCCGTGCTCGGCGGCGTCTGCACCGTCGCGGTCGCGCTGTTGTGGATGAAGCTGTTTCCGAGCCTGCGCCAGGTGGAGAGTTTGGAGTAGGGGCGCTCTCTCCACGCGTCGTTGCGAGGAGCCCGCGACAAAATTGCGAAGCAATTTTGCGCTGGTGCGACGAAGCAATCCAGAATCCTGCCGCAGTGACAGTCTGGATTGCTTCGCTGCGCTCGCAATGATGTTGTGGACGGCCCCACCTGAACGGCATCAAGTGCCAAAACGTGGTCGCCGGAGCGCCACAAAGAGGGAGGCCGTCCATGGCAAAGTTTATCAGAACGGCGATTGATCTGGGCAAGAACTATTTTCAGGTTCACGCGCTTGAGAGCGAAGGCGGCCGATCAATCTCGCGGAAGGTGAAGCGTTCGAAGCTGCATGAGGTGTTTTCGCAGATCGAGCCCTGCCGGGTTGGCATGGAGGCCTGCGGTTCGGCGCATTATTGGGCTCGCCAGCTGGCCGCGATGGGGCACGAGGTGGTTCTGATACCACCGGCCTACATCAAGCCCTACGTCAAGCGAGGCAAGAATGACGTGGTCGACGCGGCGGCGATCTGCGAGGCGATGTCGCGACCGGATATGCGCTTCGTACCGATCAAGAGTGACGACCAGCAAGCCGTTCTGATGCTGCACAAGACCCGTGAACTGCTGGTCAAGCAACGCACGATGACTGTCAACGCCCTGCGCGGCCACCTTGCCGAGTTCGGTATTGTCGCCGCCAAGGGCATAGGCCGCGTCGATGAACTGCTGGCGCTGGCGAAGGCGGATGCTGCACTTCCGCCGATTGCCATGGCCGCGGTGGCCTGCATGGCTCAACATCTGGAAGGGCTCGACCTGTCGATCGCGACCATGGAGGAAGAGATCGCCAGGACGCACAGACAAAATCCGACCAGCCGCGTGCTCGACGAGATTCCCGGCGTTGGGACCTTGATCGCCTCGGTGATCGCGGCCAGTGTTCCAGATCCAGGCGTGTTCAAGTCCGGGCGCGACTTCGCGGCATGGCTCGGTCTGACGCCCAGGCAAAACTCGAGCGGCGGCAAGGAGAAGCTCGGCGCAATCACCAAGCAAGGCAACCGCTACATCCGCAAAATGCTCGTTACGGGAGCGACTTCGGTGCTGCGTGTCGCAGGCAAGCGTAAAGGTGCTTTCGCCGACTGGATCAACGCGCTGCGGGCCAGGAAGCCTGAGCGGCTGGTAGCGGTGGCTCTGGCCAATAAGCTGGCAAGGATCTGCTGGGCGATCATGACCACGGGCGAAGGCTTCCGTACCGATACCTATGTCAAGGCTTGAGCGCACCTCGCCATCTCAAACAGCGTTCAAGGGGAGTATGCCGGTTCAAGTTTGGTAAGCACCAAAGAAATGATGAGCGATACGGTCACCACCGAACGCCATGGACACCCCGACATCGTCATAAGCTGCCAAGCTCGCCGCAATGATAGGGACCACGGCAATCGGATTTCATCAGGGCCAGCGGTCACAAACCCGCACCAACAGGCCGGACATATGACCGAAGCAGACCAAGTCGTTCGATACTTCAAAAAGTGCTTGCCAATAGGGGCCGTCCACATATGACGATTGTGGAAGCAGCTCGTGGAGACTTACGTCGCGTCACCCCGGCAGCCGAGCAGCAGCGAGCCCCCCTTGGCGCCTACTGTGCATGGGGTTGTTTTTCAGTTTTTAGTTCAGCCCCGTCCCACGAACGGCATCTTGCTGGCCATCACCGTCATGGTCAGCACGTTGGCGTCGAGCGGCAGGCCGGCCATGTAGGCCACGGCATCGCCGACCGCCTTCGCGTCCATGCGCGGCTCGTGCTTCATCGTGCCGTCGGGCTGCATCACGCCGGGACCGGCGACCATGCGGTCGGTCATCGGGGTTGCGGCATTGCCGATGTCGACCTGGCCGACCGCGATGTCGTACATGCGCCCATCAAGGTTCGAAGCCTTGGTGAGACCGGTGATGGCGTGCTTGGTCGAGGTGTAGGCGGCCGAGAACGGCCGCGGCGCATGCGCCGAGATCGAGCCGTTGTTGATGATGCGGCCGCCGCGCGGGGTCTGGTCCTTCATGATGCGGAAGGCGTGCTGGGTGCACAGGAACGGGCCGGTGAGGTTGGTGTTCACCACCGCCTGCCACTGCTCGAGGTTGAGATCCTCGAAATTCACCGGCGGCGCGCCCATGCCGGCATTGTTGAAGAGCACGTCGAGGCGGCCATAGGTCTCCTTCACCTTGGCGAACAGCGCGGCGATCTGGTCCGGCTTGGTCATGTCGGCGGTGACGCACAGGCTCTTGCCGGCGGGACCGAGCTTCGCCGTCTCCTCGAGCATTTCGAGCCGGCGGCCTACGAGCACCACGGTGAAGCCGGTGTTCATCAGCGCCAGCGACGCCGCGCGCCCGACACCGGTGCCGGCGCCCGTCACCACCGCGATCTTTTTCGCTTCACTCATCGTTTCCTGCCTTTTCTCTTAAGCTGTCAGGTTTTAGGTTCTTTTTCGTTCTTGTAGGGCGGCCGCGGGATGTTCTGATGCGCCGCGCGCAGCGCCGCCGACCAGCGCGAGCGCAGATCGTGGAAATAGGGCTCGCCCGCCTCGATGCGATGGTTGAGGTCGGCATCGCAGGCGTCCGAGCGCACCACCAGCACGTCGATTGGCAGGCCGACGCCGAGATTCGAGCGCATGGTCGAATCCATCGAGATCAGACTGGTCTTCAGCGCCTCGTAGAGCTCGACGTCGTAATGCATGGCGCGGTCGAGCACCGGCTTGCCGTATTTGTGCTCGCCGATCTGCAAGTACGGCGTGTCGGTGGTGCATTCGATGAAATTGCCCGCCGTGTAGACCATGAACAGGCGCATGCGCGCGCCCTTGATCTGGCCGCCGAACAGGAAGGAGACGTCGAAGGAGACATCCTCGAACTTCAGCGCCGGCCCTTCGGTCGCATGCACGGTCCGGATCGCCCGGCCGATGCGCTGGGCGGCCTGGAACATGGTCGGCGCGTTCATCAGCGTTTCAATTTCGCCCGTGGTGGGATCTTCCAGGCCCTCGGTGAGGGTGGAGAGCACCGATTGGCTGATGGCGAGGTTGCCAGCGCTGGCGATCGCCATGATGCGGTCGCCGGGTTTGGAGAAGATGTGCAGCTTGCGGAAGGTCGAGACGTTGTCGAGGCCGGCATTGGTGCGGGTGTCGGCGATCATCACCAGACCGTCCCGAACCAGGATTCCGCAACAATAGGTCATTTCCAATCCCCGAACGCGAGCACTTTTGTCGGCGCCAAACTAGTAGCCAATTTCGGGGGCGCATGAAACCCCCCGTTCCCTGCGGGCGGCATGCAATGGGGAGAAAAAGCCTATCTTATTCAGCGGCATCGACCAGAAACGCCTGGTCGACGGGGACGCCGAGCGCGGTGACCAGCCGGTTCGTCTCGGCGGCCATGCCGACGATGGCGAGCAGCTCGCCATATTCCGCCTCGGTCATGCCCTTGGCCCTGGCGTTGGCCGTGTGCGAATGGATGCAGTAGCTGCAGCCATGCGCCACTGAAACCGCGACATAGAGCATTTCCTTGATCTTGGGATCGAGCGCGCCCGGCGCCATCACCTCCTTGATGCTCTCCCAGGTCCGCCGCAGCGTCTTCGGATCATGCGCCAGCGCGCGCCAGAAATTGTTGACGAAGTCCGACTGCCGGACCTTGCGGATGTCGTCGAAAACGGCGCGCGCCTCGCTGGAGAGTTCGTCGTCCGAAAGCAGCTTTACGGTCGCCATGGGGTACCTCGCAGGGTCTGGTCTGATCCTGCGAATGTAGCACGGCTCACGCGGTCAGCCGGCACGCTCATCCGAACGGCGCAAGGCCAGCTTGCCGACGTCGACATAGTGCCTCTGCTGCGCGTGAGCGTGCTGCGCGCCGACGTGAACGTCGCGCAGGCGCCGCTGCAGCGGCGAGCTATCGTAGACCGCGCTGCTTCCGGCCAACGCAAAGCAGGCGTCCGCAATGCCAACGCAGGTCGTGGCGAGCCAGACAGCGGCTCGAGACCCTTCGATCATGAGGTCTTCGTCATTCAGCGTGCCGGCCAGCGCGCGCCGCCAATGGCCGGCGACCTGGACCTCATGAAAGGCCTGCGCAGCCCGGAGGTCGGCGGAAATCCGGCCGAGCCCGAACTGAAAGATCTCGGACTCCCGCATCGGCGCGGCCGCATATAATTGCTGCCTCCCGGTATGGGCCAGCGCGAGCAGGTCGTCGACGGTGCCCTCCGCCAGGCCCACCGAGAAGGTCCCGTGCAGCAATGGCAGCCATTGCCGCAGCGCCTGATAGAGCGGACCCGACAGGTGGGGGGCAGCATCGAGATCGAACACATGGGTCTCGGGAACCAGCGTCTCCCGCAGCGTGATGTGATGGCTGCCGGTACCCTTGAGCCCGGCCGCGTGCCAGGTGTCCTCGATGTTCCAGTCGCGCGCCGGCAGCAGAACAGCGCGGACCTGCGGCTTGCCGTGCGGGCCGGGGACCGGCTTGCCGTTGTCGGTGACAATGCAGAACCCGCCGATCCAGTCGGCATGCGTGCAACTGCTTGCGAACGGCCAACGGCCCTTGACGCGGTAGCCGTCGGCCACACGCTCTGCCGTTCCGGCCGGCTGGGATGAGCCGCAGATCGCCACGTCCGGACCGTCCTGGTAGATCTGCTGGTACAATTCAGGGCGTGACGCGGCAGCGAAAAGGCCGCCGACGCCGGCGACGATCGCGATCCAGCCGATCGAGCCGTCGAGACGGGTCAGGGCCTTCATGACCTCGAGCCCGGCCGGCAAATCGAGCTCCAGCCCGCCATGGCTCCGCGGCACGAACATGCGAAAGATCCCGATCGATCTCAGCCGTTCCACCAGATCGGGCGGGAGCTGGCGTGCAGCTTCGATCTCGGCAGCGCGTGCCGTGATCTCGGGAGCCAACTCGCGGATGCCCAGAAGCGCGGCTTTGTGGGGATTGCGCAGTGACAGGGGATGATTGGCGATTTCTTCGTGAAGCTGCATCTGTCTCAACTTCTGTTGCAGGAAACGGATCGCAACAGAAATTGGACAGATGGCGCTACGGCGTGGTTTCAGCGCCGCGCTTGTCGATTACGGTTGTAACGCTGGCCTAGTTCTGCCGCTGTGACTGCGATTGCGACTGGCCGCCGCGGCCGGCCTGTTCGACCTTGACCGCGACCGTCAGGGTCTCTGCGCCGCCGCCATAGCGGGTGCCGCGCACCGGCGCCGCGCCGAGATAATCGAGCCCGATCGCGACGCGGACATGGGCGTCGGTGGTGCAGATGCTGTTGGCGGGGTCGAAGCCGACCCAGCCCAGACCATCGACGTAGGCTTCCGCCCAGGCGTGTCCGGCGTCCTGATGCACCGTGCCGTCGGACCGCAAGAAGTGGCCGGAGACGAAGCGCGCCGGCACGCCGCCACTGCGGGCGCAGGCGATGAAGATATGCGCATAGTCTTGGCAGACGCCGCGCTTGAGCGTAAAGGCTTCGGCGGCGGAGGTGCCGCTGTTGGTCGGGTCCTCGTCGAACGTCATGTGGTCGCTGATTTGCGACATCAGCGTGTGCAGGAATCCGAGCGTGTCGCTCTCGGATTCCGCGCGCAATTGCCGCGCGACCGCCGTCATCGCCGGATTGACGCCGGTGAGGTCGGTGGCGCGCAGAAACAGGCCGGCCGGAAAGCGCTCATCCGCGCCGCGCAGCACGCCGCCGGTATCGTGGGTCTCGATCAGCCCCTCGGCGATGATCTTGATGTCGCCGACGGGACCGCAGGACAAGACATGGGTGACGTTGCCGAAGGCATCCTCATGGGTGTCGAGCTTGGTGTCGGTCGAGACGTCGATCTGCCATTCCGCCACATATTGCCCGTCATGGCTGCACGGCGTCATGCGTAGAATCTGAAATCACGCTCGTGGCCTGCGGCTCGTAGCGATAGGTCGTGGTGTGCTGGATTCGCAGGCGCATGGTGTTTTGATTCCGTCATTCCGAGGTCGTCGTTCGGTCGCCCCGGAATGACTGCATGTATCAGATCAAATACTGCTTCGTGATAATTTCGCCTAGCCTGGAATTGTCCGCGATGAATTCCTGAATGAATTCATGCACACCGTGCTGGAAAATGTCGTTCATATTGCTGTGTTCCAGTCGATTGCGGATGCCGCGGGCGTGGCGCTGGGCCGGGCCCTGGCGGCCATAGGCGACGCCGATCTGGTCGAGGTTGCGCACAAGATTGCCGTAGCAGCTCGCCAGCGAGCGCGGCAGCGTATCGTTGAGGATGAGCAGATCCGCAATCAGCCAGGGTTTCAGCGTCTCGCGATAGACCCAGTGGTAGGCCGTGAGCGCCGACACCGAGCGCAGGATCGAACTCCATTGATAGAAGTCGAGCGGACCGCCGACATGCTCCTCCTCGGGCAGCAGCACGTGGTACTTCACGTCGAGAATGCGCGCGGTGTTGTCGGCGCGCTCGAGATGCACGCCCATCCGCGAGAACCAGTAGGCGTCGTTGCGCAGCATGGTCCGGTAGGCAGAGCCGTCGAAGCGCAGCGATGTCTCCTGCACGAAGCGCAGGAATTTTGCCAGATCCTCGCGCGTGGACGTGCCCTTGCTCCAGACCGCCTGGAGCTCGATCCAGGCTGAGTTGATAGTGTCCCACATCTCGCTGGTCAGCGCCGTGCGCACCGAGCGCGAGTTCAGCCGCGCCGCCTCGATGCAGTTCCTGATCGAGGACGGGTTGTCGGCGGAGAACGAGAGGTAGTCGACGACGTTGTGCTCGTTGGCTTCCTCATATTGCTGATAGAAGTTCGCGGCGACGCCGGCGGTCAAGAGCGCCGAGTCCCATTCGTTGGTCTTGCCGATATAGGCGGCGGGAAGTGCTGTGACCCGCAGCGTCGCATCGATGGTGCGCGCGAGATATTCGGCCCGTTCGACGTAGCGGGCGAGCCAGTAGAGGTTTTCGGCGGTACGCGACAGCATCTCTCTACTCGTCCAGGATCCAGGTGTCTTTGGTGCCGCCGCCCTGGCTCGAATTGACCACCAGGGAGCCTTCCTTGAGCGCGACGCGGGTGAGGCCGCCCGGCACGATCGTCGTGCTCTTGCTGCCCGTGAGCACGAAGGGCCGCAGGTCGACGTGGCGTGGCGCCAGGCCCGAGGCCGTGCAGGTCGGGCAGGTCGACAGCGCCAGCGTCGGTTGTGCGATAAAGCCTTCGGGCTCGCGTTTGAGCTTTTCGCGGAAGGCTTCGATCGTCGCTTTGGTCGCGGCGGGGCCGATCAGCATGCCGTAGCCGCCGGAGCCATGCACCTCCTTGACGACGAGATCGCCGAGATGGTCGAGCACGTAAGCCAGGTCCTTCGGCTCGCGGCAGCGCCAGGTCTGCACGTTCTTCAGGATCGGCTCCTCGCCAAGATAGAATTTCACGATATCCGGCATGTAGGAGTAGATCGCCTTGTCGTCGGCGATGCCGGTCCCGACGGCGTTGGCGAGCGTGATGTTGCCGGCCGCATAGGCCGACATCAGACCGGGCACGCCGAGTGCGGAGTCGGGGCGGAAGGTGAGAGGATCGAGGAAGTCGTCGTCGACGCGGCGGTAGATCACGTCGACCCGTTTCACCCCTTCCGTGGTGCGCATGAACACTTCGTTGTTCTTGACGATGAGGTCGCGCCCTTCCACGAGCTCGATGCCGAGCTTGTCGGCAAGGAAGGAGTGCTCGTAGTAAGCCGAGTTGTAGACGCCGGGGGTGAGCAGGGCGACCGTCGGCTCGCCCGAGGCGCCTTGCGGCGCGACCGAGCGCAGGGCGGAGAGCAGCTCGTCAGGATAGCGCTCGACCGGCGCCACTCTGTGGCGGGCGAACAAATCCGGAAACAACCGCATCATGATCTCGCGGTTTTCCAGCATGTACGACACACCGGACGGCGTGCGCGCATTGTCCTCGAGCACGATGAAGTCGTTGGCGTCGACCCGGACGATGTCGATTCCGGCGATGTGCACGTAGACGTCGTGCGGGACGTCCTGGCCGTTCATCTCGGGCCGGAATACCGGGTTCTGGAAGATCAAATCATCGGGCACGATCTCGGCGCGGAGGATGTCGCGGCCGTGATAGATGTCGCGCAGGAACATGTTGAGCGCGCGCACACGCTGCTTCAGGCCCTTCTCCAGCAGCGCCCATTCCATGCCGGACATGATCCGCGGGATCACGTCGAAGGGGATCAGGCGCTCGGTGGATTCGGAATCGCCATAGACGGCGAAGGTGATGCCGATGCGGCGGAACAGGAGTTCGGCTTCCTGGCGGCGATATTCGAGCGCCTCGGGAGGCGTCTCCTTGAGCCAGCGCGCCAGCTCCTGATAGGCAGGGCGAAGGTCCCCACCGGGAATGTTCATTTCGTCAAACGCGACTGCCATAGATCCCGACTGTTCTCCGTGGCCATGCGGCAAGAGTGCATGACTTTGCTGGGTGGTAGCAAGGGCCGGGCCAGCGCGATAAGCATGGAGGGGGCGCATTTGCCGGGGACGACCGGGGGCTTGCCTGAAAAAATGGCTGAGGACTGCTTATTTCGGCGGCAAAACCGCGTGACTTCAACGCGTTACCCCGGCAAATTCGGCGGGACAGGTGAGGGACTTAAGTTATGAGCGAGATCGTCACGGCAGGCATTCTGGTCATCGGGGATGAAATCCTGTCCGGCCGGACCAAGGACAAGAATATCGGCTTCATCGCCGAATACCTGACCAATATCGGCATCGATCTCAAGGAAGTCCGGGTCGTCTCCGACGACGAGGACGACATCATCGCAGCCTTGAATGCGCTGCGGCATCGTTACAATTACGTCTTCACCACCGGCGGCATCGGCCCAACTCATGACGACATCACCGCCGACAGCGTGGCCAAGGCGTTCGGGGTCGGCATCGACCACCACCCGGAGGTCGTCGCCCGTTTCCGCGAGCGCTGGAGCGGGCAGGACCTCAACGAGGCCCGCTTGCGCATGGCCCGCATCCCCGACGGCGCCGAACTGATCCAGAGCGCGACTATCCTCGCCCCCGGCTTCAAGATCGGCAATGTCATCGTGATGGCTGGCGTGCCGTCGATCATGCAGGCCATGATGGACATCGTCTCGCCCAAGCTGAAATCCGGCGTCCGCATGCTCTCCAAATCGGTCCGCGCCAATGCGCGGGAGGGCGACATCGGCAGCCCCTTGCGGGCGATCGCCGCCGCGCACCCCGACACTATCATCGGCAGCTATCCGTTCATGGATGAAGAGCAAAAGCCGAACACCAATCTGGTGGTGCGCTCGCGCAACGCCGACAAGCTCGCGGCGGCTATGGCCGCGGTGAAGGAAATGCTGGCGGGATTGAACATCTCCCGCTAGCACGGAGCCGCCGGACGACGATTGGCAGGAGAGGATGATGGCTGGTGAAGCACCGGAACTGAGCGCGCAGGAGCGGGCAGGCAGGCCCTTTCCGGTGTCGTGGGACCAGTTCCACCGGGATTGCCGGGCACTGACCTGGCGGCTCAACGAGGTCGGCCCGTTCCACGCGGTGATCGCGATCACCCGCGGCGGTCTGGTGCCGGCCGCGATCGTGGCGCGCGAGCTGGGCGTGCGCGTGATCGATACGGTCTGCATCGCCAGCTATGACCACGACAAGCAGGGCGAGCTTCAGGTCCTGAAAGGTATCTCCGAATCGGCGATGAAACTCGGCGGAGGC
Source organism: uncultured Alphaproteobacteria bacterium (assembly GCA_963819355.1). Classification (GTDB taxonomy): domain Bacteria; phylum Pseudomonadota; class Alphaproteobacteria; order Rhizobiales; family Xanthobacteraceae; genus Bradyrhizobium. Next base: position 100,223 of record CAWFVZ010000012.1, read on the forward strand.
ACCGGCAAGGGGCTGTTGATTGTCGACGACCTCGTCGACACCGGCAAGACCGGCAAGCTGGTGCGCGAGATGCTGCCTGATGCGCATTTCGCGACCGTCTACGCCAAGCCGAAGGGACGTCCGCTGGTCGACACCTTCATCACGGAAGTCTCGCAGGACACCTGGATCTTCTTTCCCTGGGACACCGCTCTCTCCTACCTCCCGCCGCTCCGCGACGGCGCAGCGTGACACCAACACGGGCTGGCTGCGATGACCGAATGCAATCGATCGGCATGGCAGGCACGGCTCGGCCTCATCGTCACCGTCGCTGCGATGTTCGTCGTGGGCGAAGCGAGGTGTCAGAATTCACCGGCGGCGTCTCAGTCCGGCGTTGATGCGGCATCGATCGAAGACATCGTGGTCGGCAGCCGCGTTCTCGCCGAGCTGGGCGTGCTCGACGCGTTCGGTCATGTCAGCGCCCGCGACCCCAAAAATCCCGACCATTTCCTGATGTCGCGCTCGCTGGCGCCGGCGCTCGTCACCTCGGACGACATCATGGAATTCGATCTCGGCGGCAACGCGGTGGATGCGAAGGGGCGCAGCGTCTTCCTGGAGCGCTTCATCCACAGCGAAATCTACAAGGCGCGGCCGGATGTCATGGCGGTGGTGCACACGCACTCGCCCGGTGTGATCCCGTTCTCCGTCAGCCAGGTTGCGCTTCGGCCGGTCTTCCACAATGCAGCATTCCTCGGCGCGGGCGCGCCGGTCTGGGAGATCCGCAAGGAATTCGGCGAGACCAACATGCTGGTCAGCAATGCCGCGATCGGCAAGTCGCTGGCGCTTGCGCTCGCAGACAAGCCGGTGGTGCTGATGCGCGGCCATGGTGATGCCACCGTCGGGCCGTCGGTGAAGGTCGCGGTCTTCCGTGCCTATTACACCGACGTCAATGCGCGGCTTCAGGCGCAGGCGATCGCGCTCGGCGGTGAGGTGAATTATCTGACGGCGACCGAGGGCGCGAAGGCCGATGCGATCAATCTCCAGGTGCTCGACCGCGTCTGGAACCTCTGGAAGATGCGTGTCACAGCGGCGCCAAAATAATGCCTCTGCAGAACCGCGTGACGCCGACCGGCGACATCATCTCAACGCCGCATCGCGGGATGTTCACCGGCAATCGCGGCATCATCCACGATCCCGCGACGAAGACGCTGTTGAAAAAGCGCTGGTCGTCGCCGGCCTGGCTCACCTGTACCTGTGAATTCCGTGGCCGGCGCCGCGAGGTGATGGCGCAGCAAAGTTGGACCGAGCTGTTCTTCCTGGATGAGCCTACCGCGCTCGCCGCCGGTCATCGCCCTTGCTTCTACTGCCGACGCGACGATGCCAATCGCTTCCGGAGTGCGTGGGAGAAAGGCAATCGCGTGCAAAATGTTCGCATGCACGACATTGACACGGTGCTGCACCACGAGCGGCTCGATCACGGCAAGAAGCGGCTGCACGTCCTGCTGATGCCGCTCGATCAGCTTCCTGAAGGGGCAATGGTGCAACAGGGTGACGAGAGTTTTCTGGTGACGCAGGGCAGGACATTCCTGTGGTCGCCGGCGGGCTATGCCGCGATAGAGCGTCACCCCGCCGAAGCAACTCTGCTGACGCCGCCGTCGACGCTACGCACACTGAAAGCCGGCTATCGGCCCGTGCTGCATCCAACTGCGCTGCCCTAGCGCAGCGGTCTTCCCTCTTCATCCACGGTCGTCCGCGCGTCGCGCAGCGCCCATTCGCGGATCACCTGGCGGCAGCGGGTCAATTCGGCTTCGCTCGCAGCATTCGCATCCTTCGACGCCCGCTCGACCATCGCCTTGCAGTTCAGCAGCACGGAGCGGTCCTCCGCGCGCGCCGGCTGTGCGATCGCTAGAAGCGCCGTGATGATGAGCGCCAGACGCATCACCGCGATCACCCCAGCCTCTCGCGCGCGAGCGCCGCACCGGCACCGAGTGCCATCAGCTTGGCTTCGGCGATCTCGCGCCGCATCGGCGCCATGCCGCAATTGGTGGTCGCGATGATGTTGCTCTTGGGCACAAATTTCGACACCGCGTCGATGACCTTCACGACGTCCTCGGCCGTCTCCACCGTGTCGCTGGCGACATCGATCACGCCGGCTTGCACGATCTTGTTCTTGAGCAGCGCAAGGAGATCGAGCGGCACCTTCGAATTACGGCACTCGATCGCGACCTGCTGGATCGGGCTCGCGTCGATCACTGGGAAGATCTGCTCATACTGTCGCCATTGGGCGCCGAGGGTCTCCTTCCAGTCGGTGTTGGCCTTGATACCGTAGCCGTAGCAGATGTGCACGGCGGTGGCGCAAGTGAGGCCCTGCGCGGCGCGCTCCAGCGCCTTGATGCCCCAGTCGTTGACTTCGTCCATGTAGACGTTGAAGGCGGGCTCGTCGAACTGGACGAGATCGACGCCGTCGGCCTGCAGCGCCTTGGCCTCCTCGTTCAGAAGCTCGGCGAAGGCAAAGGCCATCTTCACGCGATCGCCATAGTAGCGGTCGGCAATGGTGTCGATGATGGTCATCGGGCCGGGCAGGGTGAATTTCAGCTTCTTCTTCGTATGCGTGCGGGCGACGCGCGCCTCGTCGGCATGGACGCGGCCCTTGAGGCGGAGCGGCGCGACCACCTGCGGCACCATCGCCTTGTAGCGATCCTTGCGGATGCCCATCTCGACCTTGTGGGCGAAGTCGATGCCCTCGATCTTCTCCAGAAAACCGTGCACGAAGTGCTGCCGGGCCTGCTCGCCTTCGGTGACGATGTCGATCCCGGCGTCCTCCTGGACCTTCACCGCAAGCATCGTGGCGTCGCGCTTGGCGCGTGCAAGCTCGTCACCTTGCGACTTCCAGGGCGCCCAGAGCATGTTGGGCTCGGCGAGCCATTCCGGCTTCGGCAAGGAGCCGGCGATCGTGGTTGGAAACAGCATGGGTCCCTCCCGGCGGGTTGTGATTGCGCCACTGTCTGCCATGTCTTAACGTCGAGGTACAGAACAACAAAAGTCGCCTCTATTCCAGCGGCGATGACAGGGAAGGCGATGATCGATCTCCATTATGCGCCGACGCCGAATGGCTGGAAAATCTCGATCATGCTGGAGGAGCTGGGGCTCCCCTATACCGTGAAGCCCGTCAACATCCGCGCCGGCGAGCAGTTCAGCCCCGAATTCCTCGCGCTCTCGCCCAACAACCGCATTCCCGCGATCGTCGATCACGAACCTGCCGATGGTGGCGCGCCGTTCTCGGTGTTCGAGACCGGGGCGATCCTGATCTATCTGGCGGAGAAGACCGGCCAGTTCCTGCCCAATGATCTGCGCAGCCGCTCCACCACGATCCAGTGGGTGATGTGGCAGATGGCGGGGCTCGGGCCGATGCTCGGCCAGCACGGCCATTTTGCGCTCTATGCGGCGGAGAAGATTCCTTATGCGATCGAGCGTTACCGCGACGAGGCGGCGCGGCTCTATGGCGTGCTCGACGGTCAATTGGCCAAGACCGGCGCTTATGTCGCCGGCGACTATTCCATCGCCGACATCGCCTGCTTCCCCTGGACCATGACCCACAAGGCGCAGGGCTTTACGCTCGACGACTATCCGAACGTCAAGCGCTGGTACGCTGAGGTGCGTGCCCGGCCGCTGGTGCAGGCGGGGCTTGCGATCGGCAAGTTCGTGAAAGAGCCGTTCGACGAGGATTCACGCAAGACATGTTTGGCCAGCGTGCGAAGGAAGTGTTGGGAAAGAAGTAGCCGTCATCCCGGGGGGACGCGTAGCGCCGAGCCCGGAATCCATCGGGCCGCAGTCAACGTTGTGAAATGGATTCCGGGCCTGCGCCTGCCGCGCATCCCGGAATGACGAAAGCAAAGGAAACGTCATGATCGAATTCTTCTTCGACTGTTCCAGCCCGTGGACCTATCTCGCCTTCCACAACATCCAGCCGCTGGCCAAGGAGTTTGGAGCCGAGATCATCTGGCGGCCGATCCTGGTTGGCGGCATCTTCAACACCGTCAATCCGAGTGTCTATGCACAGCGGGATACGCCGGTGCCGCTGAAGGCGCGTTACATGAGAAAGGACCTTCAGGATTGGGCACGCTCGGCGGGCCTTGCAATCAAGATGCCGCCGACGGTGTTTCCGGTGAACAGCGTCAAGGCGATGCGTGGCTGCATCTGGCACGGTCAGGAGATGGTTCCGTTCGCGACTGCGGTGTTCGAGGCCTATTGGGGTGCGGACAAGGACATCTCGCAGGACGCGGTCCTCGCCGAGATCTGCAAGAAGGTCGGCATCGACGAGCAAAAGTTCTTCGCCGGCATCGCGGACCAGCGGATCAAGGATCAGCTCAAGGCCAATACGGAAGAGGCCGTGGCGCGCGGCGGCTTCGGTTCGCCGACGATTTTCGTCGACAAGACTGACATGTACTTTGGTAACGATCGCCTGCCGCTGATCCGCGAGGCGCTGCTGCGCGGCAAGGCGAGTGCGGCCTGATGGTGCGGGCTGTCGTGTGCCGCAAACTCGGTGCGCCCGAAACGTTGCGGCTGGAAGAGCTTCCGTCGCGCTCCCTGAAGCCGGGTGAGGTGCGCGTCGCGATCCGCGCAGCCGGACTGAATTTTCCGGACGTTCTGATGGCGGCCGGTGAATATCAGCTCAAGCCCGAGCTGCCGTATACGCCGGGTATGGAAGCCGCCGGTGATGTTTCCGAGGTCGGCACGGAGGCGAGGGGCGTTGCCGTCGGCGACAAGGTCATCGTGAAGATGCGGCATGGCGCCTTCACCGACGAAGCCGTGGTGATGCCCGCGCAGCTCACGCCGATGCCGTCGACGTTCGATTATGCGGAAGCCGCGACCTACCTCGCCGGCCACGGCACCGCCTATCACGCGCTGATCGATCGCGGCCGGGTTGAGCCGGGCGAGGTGCTGCTGGTGCACGGTGCCGGCGGCGGCGTCGGCCTTGCCGCCGTCGAAATCGGCAAGATGCTGGGCGCGACCGTGATCGCAACCGCCTCCAGCGACGAGAAGCTCGCGATTGCGAAATCGCGCGGCGCCGAGCATCTCGTGCGCTATGACCGCGAGCCGTTTCGCGACGCCGTCAAGCGCATCACCGACGGCCGCGGTGCCGACGTCGTGTTCGATCCCGTCGGCGGCGAGGTCTTTGAGAATTCGATGCGCTGCATCGCCTGGGGTGCGCGGCTTCTGGTGATCGGCTTCACCGGGGGCATCGGCTCCGCAAGGACCAATCTGCTGCTGATCAAGGGCGCCAGCGTGCTTGGTGTGCGCGCGGGCGAAGCCGTGCGACAGAATCCGGCACTCGGCGAGGTGCGGCTGAAGGCGCTTCTCAAATGGGCGGAGGAGGGCAAGCTGCGTCCCAACATCTCGCACCGCCTGCCGCTGACGGATTACGCGAAAGCGATGCGGCTGCTGATCGACCGCAAGGCGGTCGGGCGTGTTGCGCTGATGATGGACTAATTATCATCACCGTCATTCCGGGGCGCCCAAAAGGGCGAACCCGGAATTTCGAGATCCCGGGTTCGATGCTGCGCATCACCCCGGGATGACGCTTCGCGTCACTTGTACTCCCGCTCCGTCCACCACGGGAAATAGTCCGGCATGTCGCTCGATACCTTGTTCTTGAACTGCGCCGGCCGCTTCTCCAGGAACGACACCACGCCTTCCTTGACGTCGTCCGAGCGACCGCGGGCGTAGATGCCGCGGCTGTCGACCTTGTGGGCTTCCATCGGATCGTCCGCGCCCATCATGCGCCACATCATCTGGCGGATCAGCGCGACCGACACCGGTGCAGTCTTGGCGGCGAACTCCTTGGCGAGCGCGCGTGCGGTCGGCAGCAGATCATCAGGGGCTACGACCTTGCTGACCAGACGGCCGGCGAGCGCTTCCTGCGCCGGGAAGACGCGACCGGAATAACACCATTCCAGCGCCTGCGAGATGCCGACGATGCGCGGCAGGAACCAGCTCGATGCCGCCTCTGGCACGATGCCGCGCTGGGAGAACACGAAGCCGAAGCGCGCGGCGTCTGATGCTATGCGGATGTCCATAGCGAGCTGCATGGTGACGCCGATGCCGACGGCGGGACCGTTCACCGCGGCGATCACCGGCTTCAGGCATTTGAAGATGCGCAGCGTCACCTGGCCGCCGCCATCGCGCACCTGCGGATCGCTATAATCGACCTTGCCGTCGGCTGACCGCTTGACCGGCCCGCGCCGCGCATCGCGGTCGAACGTATCGGCGCCCGACGAAAGATCGGCACCCGCGCAAAAACCGCGACCGGCGCCGGTGACGATGATGGCACGGACGTCGTCGTCCTTGTCGGCGGCGTCGAACGCGGCGATCAGCTCGGCCTGCATCTGGGCGTTGAAGGCGTTGAGCTTGTCGGGCCGGTTCAGCGTGATGGTGAGGATCTGCTCGGCGACCTCGTATTTGATGGTCTCATACGCCATGGGTGGTTTCCTTCCCTGTCTTGAATTCTTCTCGAAGAGACGTCATGCATGGTCGTCACCGTCCGTCTTGCGCGGACTGGGCACGTGGCGGCCGGTACGAGGACGTGGATGCCCGGGACAAGCCCGGCCATGATGGAAATTATTTGGCCGGCGGCTCGGGCCAGTGCTTCTGCGCACCCCGCAGGCCCTCGAACGCCTTGGCCAGGCCGAGCACGCCGATATCGTCGAAGCGGCGGCCGACAATCTGCACGCCGATGGGAAAACCCTTGGTGTCGAAGCCGCCGTTGATGGAAACGGCAGGGTTCTCCGACATATTCCATGGCACGGTATAGCAGATGTGCTCGAACGGCCTCATCGGATCGTTGGTCGGCGAGGCCCACTCCGCCGCATAGCTCACGTTCGGCGCGGTCGGCGAAATCACGTAGTCGAGCTCGCAGAACAGCTTTGATGCAGCGGCGCGGATCGCCATGGTCTGGTTGAAGCCGCGGACGACGTCGACACCCGACAACTTTGCGCCGGACTCGCCCCATTTGAAGATATAGGGCAGCACCTTTGCCTGTTCGGCCGGCGTCAGCTTCGAAAGGTCATCCCACATCCGCGCGCGCCAGAAATTGTCCAGCCCGTCGAGCATCTCGCGCGTGAGGATCCCGTCGACCTCGGCGATGACGGCGCCGGCGGATTCGAATGCTTTGGCTGCCTTCACCGCGACGTCGCGGACCGGCTTTTCCGCCGGCAGGCCGACGCCGGCATCGAGCATCAGGCCGATGCGCAACTTCCGCGGAGACTTTTCCAGCGTCTTCCAGTTGAGGGGCTCGGCAGGCAGGCTGGTGCCATCGCGGCGGTCGGGCTTTGCGATCACGCTCATCATCAGCGCGCAATCGTCGACCGTGCGGGTCAAGGGGCCGGCAACGCGGCCGACATAGGCGGGGTCGATCGGCACGCGGCCGAAGCTTGGCTTCAATCCGACGAGGCCGCACCAGCCCGCGGGCAGGCGCACCGAGCCGCCGATATCGGTGCCGAGATGCAACGGACCGTAGCCGGCCGCCGCTGCAGCACCCGCACCCGCGCTGGAGCCGCCGGGATTCTTGGAGAGATCCCAGGGATTGCGCGCCAGCGCGTGGAAGCTGGAGAGCCCCGAGGACAGCATGCCGTAATCGGGCATGGTGGTTTTTGCGAAGATGATTGCGCCGGCTTCGCGCAGCCGCGCAGCGGGCGGGGCGTCCTTCTCGGCGGGCACCAGCTTGACGCTGGCGGCACCCAGCGGCACCGGCACGCCCTTGGTCGCGATGTTGTCCTTCACCGTCACCGGCACGCCGTCGAGCGCACCGGACGGCTCGCCGCCCGTCCAGCGCGCGGTCGAGGCCTTTGCGGCCTCGCGCGCGCTGTCGGGATCGAACGCATAGAGCGCCTTGAGGTGCGGCTCCCACGCGGCGACATGCGCGAGCACGTCCTCCAGCACCTCGCTCGGCGAGAACTGCTTGGCGCGATAGCCCGCGATCAGATCGACCGCGGAGAGATCGTGCAGCGAGGTGACCGCCTCTTCGACGCTCTTCTTGTGCATTGCTAACCTGCCGGCATGCGCGTTTCGATGATCCGCGCGAGCATGCTGGCGCCGATCGGCAGGATCTTGTCGTCGAGCACGTAGCCGGGATTGTGCACCGGCACCGACCCCTCATGGCCGACCCAGAAATAGGCGCCGGGAATGGTTTGCAGCATGTCGGCAAAGTCTTCGCTGCCCATCTTCGGCTGGCTGCGGGTGATCACCTTGGCCGGATCGACGATGGTGCGCGCGACCTCTTCGACCACCTTGGACTGCTCGACCTGGTTGACCAGGACGCCGAAGGTGTCGCGGATGTCGGCTTCGATCTCGCACTGGAAGGTCGCGGCGATGCCGGCGCAGATCGTCCGCATGCGCTCGCGGATCAGCGCGCGGACCTCGTCCGAGAAGGCGCGCACGGTGCCGCAAAGATGGGCCTCGCCGGGAATGACGTTGTAGGCGGAACCGGCATGGATCTGGGTGATGGACACCACCGCGGACTGGAGCGGATCGACGTTGCGGCTGACGATGGTCTGGATCGCCTGCGCCAGCGTGGTCGCGATGATCACCGCATCCTTGGAGCGCTCCGGCATCGCGCCATGCGCGCCATAGCCGTTGATGCGGAGGTCGAAGAAGTCGGCGCCGGCCATCGCCGGGCCCGGCAGGATCGCGATCTCGCCGAGATTGAGGTCGGGCGCGTTGTGCAGGCCGTAGAGCTCGTCGCAGGGGAATTTCTCGAACAGCCCGTCCTTGATCATCGCGCGCGCGCCGCCGAGGCCTTCCTCGGCCGGCTGGAAGATCAGGTGCACGGTGCCGTCGAAATTCCTGGTCTCGGCGAGATAACGCGCGGTGCCGAGCAGCATGGTGGTGTGGCCGTCATGGCCGCAGCCGTGGAAGCGGCCGGGAATGGTCGAACGCCATTTCAGATTGGTGTTCTCTTCCATCGGCAGCGCATCCATGTCGGCGCGCAGGCCGATGCGCTTGCCGCTTGCGCCCTTGCCCTTGATGACGCCGATGACGCCGGTGCCGCCGAGACCGCGATGCACCTCGATGCCCCAGCCCTTCAGCTTGTCGGCGACGATGCCGGAGGTGCGCACCTCCTCGAAGCCGATCTCGGGATGGGCGTGGATGTCGCGGCGGATGGCGGTGAGTTCGTCGGCATAGCCGTCGATACGGTCAATGGTGGGCATGTGTCCTGTCCGGTTAGCGTGAAGGGGGAGTGAAAACGGAGCCGTTCGGCTTGATGCGGATGCCCGGACGCAGGCGCGTCCAGGGCAGGGAGGCGGTATCGGCGGGCATCGCGCCGGGCGCGGCGCAGATCATCAGCTTTTCCGCGATCGGCTCGAAATCAGCGCGGAAGTGCACCGAGCTCTTGTTGACCAAAATCTTCTGCGTCGGTCGGCTCGATGCCGACATAGCGATACATCGCCTGGTCGGCGAGCTGCGCCTTGTGCGAGGAGACGACGACGCGGACATCGCCGATGCGCAAGGCAGCGGAGGGGCCCATCTCCATCTCGCGGCCGCCGTAATAGGGGCCGGGCGCGATGAAGCGGCCGTCGGACAGCTTTTCGACGACAAAGGTCTCGTGATAGGGCTCATCGCCGGGAATGCCGGATTTGCCGCCGAGCGACAGCGTGACGGTGGCGCCGACGCCGGCTGCATGCGCGGCTTTCGCCGACTCTGGATCGTAGATCGCGCCGGTCGCGGCGCTGCCTTGTTGCGCACCAGCGCGCGCAGCATGCCGGTGGTATCGGAATCGCCGCCGGCGCCGGGATTGTCCTGGGTGTCGGCGATGATGATCGGCTTGCTCGCGCTCTTCGAAAGTTCCATCGCGTGGCGGACGCCGTCGTCGGGCGACCAGATCTTGCCGTCGAAATCGTCCTCGTGGCTTTCGATCAGCTTGACGATCGCATCGGCGGCAGCGATCGGCATCGGCCTGCGTCTTGCCATAAGCGAACACGCTCGGCCCGCAATCGCGGAAGTCGGCGGCGGGGAAGCCCGGCGCGAAGGACAGGGTCGGCACCGCATCGCTCTCCAGCGCGGCGAGTTTTTCGTAGATGCCCTTGGTGGGATAGTCATTGGTGCATTGCCAGCTGATCGCGATCAGGAAGGGCAATTGCCGGAACGACTTTGCGAAGCGCCGCTTCGTCTTCAGCAGCAGGGCAAGATGCTTTGCGGAGGCGCGGCCGGTCTCGGCCATGTCGACATGCGGATAGGTGCGGTAGGCGATCAGCGCATCCGCATGTTCCATCATCTCGGGCGTGACGTTGGCATGGAGGTCGAGGCTCGTGACCAGCGGAATATCCTTGCCGATGACGCGGCGCACGCGTGCCAGAATCTCGCCTTCGCCGTCGTCGAGATGCTCGGTGACCATGGCGCCGTGCAGGTCGAGATAGACCGCATCGAGCGGGCCGGCGGCAGCGATGCCGTCGACCATCACCTTCACGATGCGCTCAAAGGCGTCCTTGGTGACATGCGCCGACGGGCTCGCACCGCAGGCGATCGTCGGAACGAGCTCCCAGCCATTGGCCTCCGCGCTGTCGACGAAACCGGCAAGGCCGACATTGATGCGGCGCATCACCTTCAGCACGTCGGCGCCTTGCGTCATCGCCGGCCAGCCGCCGCCATGCTGGAAGTCCGCGAACGTCGCCTTCGTCGGCGCGAAGGTGTTGGTCTCGTGCAGGAAGCCGCCGACGGCGATACGTGTCATCAATTCAAGTCCAGCGTTTGAAAGTTCGCGACGTTAGCCTTCAACGTTAGCCTTGGGCCTGCGGCGAGAGCAAGGTGGGAAGCAATTCGAAAGCGCATGGGGTCAAGACGTTTTGGGAATGCTGCGGCACACTGCGCGTTGTGAATGTAGCGACGTGCGGGGCATCTTCGGTGTCGTCCTGGCTTTCGCCAAGACGACCTCAGGCACTCGCCGCCACGCTCTCGGACACCGGGCGGAAGTTCGCAAAGTCCCAGCCGCGGCCGGGCGCGGCCTCGAGCAAGGCCCTGGTATAGGCCTCCTTCGGATCCGTCAGCACTTCGGCAGCCGGGCCCTGTTCGACGACGCGGCCGTGCTGCATCACCACGACCTCGTCGCAGATTTGGGCCGCGACGCGCAGATCATGGGTGATGAACAGGATGGCGATGCCGAGCCGCTTCTGGATCTCGTCGAGCAGTTCCAACACCTGGGCCTGCACGGAGACGTCGAGCGCGGAGACCGCTTCGTCCGCGACCAGCACGTCCGGATCGAGCGCGAGCGCGCGCGCAATCGCGATGCGCTGGCGCTGGCCGCCGGAGAACTGGTGCGGAAAGCGCGACACCGCATCGGCCGGCAGGCCGACGAGCTCGAGCAGTTCACGGGCGCGCTTCATCGCATCGGCATGTGAAACGCCGTAGTTGATCGGGCCTTCGGCGATGCTTTCGCCGATGGTGACGCGCGGGTTGAGCGAGCGGTAGGGATCCTGGAACACGATCTGGATTTTTTGTCGGTGCGGCTGGAGCAGGCGACGCGAGATGTCGGAGATCTCGCGGCCGGCCAGGCGCACGCCGCCGGAGGTCGGGTCGATCAGGCGGACGATGCAGCGCGCCACCGTCGACTTGCCCGAGCCGCTTTCGCCGACGATGCCGAGCGTGCGGCCCTTGCGAAGCGTCAGCGTGACCTTGTCGGCGGCGACGACCTCGCGGCCTTTGCCGAAGAACGCGCGCTCCTTATAGACCTTGCTGAGGTCGTTGGCCTCGAGCACCACCGGTTCCTTGCTCTCCTCGCGTGGCGCGCGCGGCACCAGGCTCGGCACCGCGGAGAGCAAATTGCGGGTGTACTCCATGGTCGGATTGCGCAGGATGGAATCTAGCGTGCCGGTCTCGACCAGCCGGCCTTGCCGCATCACCGCGACGCGATCGGCGATCTCCGCCACTACGCCCATGTCGTGGGTGATGAACAGCACGGCAGTGCCGTGATCGCGCTGGAGGTCGCGGATCAGGGTCAAAATCTGCTTCTGCGTGGTGACGTCGAGCGCGGTGGTCGGCTCGTCGGCAATCAGCAGCTTCGGCTCGAGTACCAAGGCCATCGCGATCATGATGCGCTGACGCTGGCCGCCGGAGAGGCGGTGCGGGTATGAGGCGAAGATGCGCTCGACCTGGGGCAGGCGCACCTGCTCCATCATGTCGAGGATGCGCTTCTTCCGTGCCTTCGCATCGAGATTGGTGTGGGCGCGCAGGACTTCGTCGATCTGGCGGCCGACCGGCACCACCGGATTGAGCGCGGTCATCGGCTCCTGGAAGATCATCGCCATCTGCGTCGCGCGCAGCTGGCGCAGGCGGCGGTCGGTCGCGGTGAGGATCTCCTCACCGACCAGCTTGACGCTGCCGCCGGTCGGTACCAGCGTGCCCTTCGGCAGCAGGCCCATCGTGGTGAGCGAGGTGACAGACTTGCCCGAGCCGCTTTCGCCAACAAGGCACAGCGTCTCGCCCGCGTGGACCTGGATCGAGATGCCGTCGATGATGTTCGCGCCCTTCGGCTTCTTGCCGATGGAAACGACGAGGTTATTGATGTCGAGAACGGGGTTGGTCATCACTTGCCTTCCCGCTGCTTCATGCGCGGATCGAGTGCGTCGCGGGCGGCGTCGCCGATCAGATTGATGCTGAGGATGGCGATCGAGAGCAAAAGGCCCGGCCAGAAGATCAGCGTCGGCTTGAGCTGAAAGTACTGGCGACCCTCGGCCATGATGTTGCCCCAGGTCGGCGTCTCCGGCGAGATGCCGGCGCCGAGGAAGGACAGGATCGCCTCGGTGAGGATCGCGGAGGCGCAGACATAGGTGCCCTGGACGATCAACGGCGCGATCGTGTTCGGCATCAGATGCCGCCACATGATCTTTGGCAGGGACGAGCCGACAGAGATCGCCGCCTCGACATAGGGCTCTTCGCGCGCCGACAGCACGACCGAGCGCACCAGGCGCGCCACGCGCGGGATCTCGGGGATGGTGATCGCGATCAGCACGGTCCAGATGCTGGCGCCGGACAGCGACACCACGGCGATCGCGAGCAATATGCTCGGCATCGCCATCAGGCCGTCCATGACGCGCATCAGGACGGAATCGACCAGCTTGAAGAAGCCGGAGACGAGCCCGATCGCAAGGCCGATGACGACCGACAGGATCGCCGAGCCGATGCCGATCAGCAGCGAGACGCGGCCGCCGTAGATGACGCGCGACAGGAGGTCACGGCCATAGGCGTCGGTGCCGAGCAGGAATTGCGCCGAGGAGGGCTTCAGCCGCAGCGACGGTGCCAGCTGGATCGGATCATGCGGCGCGATCAGCGGCGCCAGGATCGAGACCAGCACGATCAGCGTGAGCAACACCGTTGCCGTGGCGATGATCGGTGTCGAGGTGAGGAAGCCGAAACGTGGCCGCAGCGGCGACGTGATCGGAATGGACGACTGGGGAAGGGTATCGACTGACATTTTTGTTCTTGTCCTTGCCTCAGTACCGGATCCGGGGATCGAGCAGCGTGTAGGCGACGTCGATCAGGAGATTGACGACGACGTAGATCAGCGAAGTCAGCAGGATCATCGCCTGGATCACCGGATAGTCGCGCGCCAGCACCGCATCCACGGTGAGGCGGCCGATGCCGGGGATGTTGAACACGCTCTCGGTGACGACGACGCCGGAGATCAGCAGCGCAAAGCCGGTGCCGATCACGGTGATCACCGGCACGGCCGCGTTGCGCAAAGCATGCCGCATCATCACCGCGACCTCGTTGATGCCTTTTGCGCGCGCGGTGCGAACATAGTCCTCGCCGAGCACGTCGAGCATCGCCGCGCGCGTCATGCGCGCGATCAGCGCGATGTAGATGAAGGAGAGCGCGCAGGTCGGCAGGATGATGCGCTCGAAGAACGGGCCGAAGCCGGCCGAGATGCTCTTGAAGCCCTGCACCGGCACCCAGCGCAGATCGATCGCGAACACCTCGATCAGGACGTAGCCGATCACGAACACCGGCACCGAGAACCCGAGCACGGAGAGCCCCATCACGAAGCGGTCGATCCAGGTGCCGTGTTTCCAGGCCGCAATGACCCCCAGGGGCACCGCGACGATGACGGCGAGGATGATGGTCGACAGCGCGATCGAGATCGACGGCTCGACGCGCTGGCCGATCATCTTCATGACCGGCAGGTTGGAGATCAGCGACGTCCCGAGATCGCCGTGCAGCAGCTTGCCCACCCAGGTGACGAACTGCACGATCAGGGGATCATTGAGGCCGAGCGAGGTGCGGATGCGCTCGAGCCGTTCCGGCGTCGCATTGTCGCCGGCGAGAATCGCGGCGGGGTCGCCCGGGGTGAGACGGAGCAGCAGGAAGACGAACAGGGCCACCACGCCCATCACCGGCACCGCCGCCAGAACGCGGCGAATGAGATAACCTAGCATGCACCTATCTCCGGCTGCGGAATTTGCAGGGCCGAGAGCCCGAGGAGTCTGTCGTGTTTATCATGCGCGCCTGTCATTCGGGCTGGAAATGCCGGCCGGAGATGCCGGCTTTTCGGGGCAAATTGTGTGCCAAGGGCAGGGCGGTCGCAAGGGGCCGCCCTGCATCGATTTGTGACCACTCAAGATGCACGACGCACCTCGTGCTCAACCGCAAGTGAGGGCACGGTCGGCGGTGCGTTCAGCCCGCGCCAGCCGTCGATGGTCCCGGCAATCATCTGCGCGGTCGCGGCCGACAGCGTCCAGCCGAGATGGCCGTGGCCGGTGTTGAAGAACACGCCGGGCATCCGGCCGGCGCGCACCAACGGCATCATGTTCGGCATCATCGGGCGCAGCCCGGCCCACGGAATGACCCGCGAGGTTTCGACAGCGGGGAAGTTGCTGCGCACCCAGTCGACCAGCGGCTGCACACGGTCGGCGCGGATGTCGCGGTTGAAGTCGTTGAACTCGGCGGTACCGGCGACGCGGAAGCGATCGGCACCGAGCCGGCTGGTGACGATTTTTGCGGCCTCGTCGAGCAGGCTGACGGTCGGCGTCGCCTTGCGGCTCTCAGTGGTGTCGAGCTGTACGGTGATCGAGTAGCCCTTCACCGGGTAGATGTTCACGCGCTCGTCGAGAAGGGCGGCGAAGTGACGGCTGGCCACGCCGGCGCAGACCACGACGCCATCGACCTTCAGCATGCCGCGTGTGGATGCGACAGCGTCGCTTGCGGCGAGATCATCCCAGCCAATGACGAAGCCTGCGCCGGCGCGCGCGATCGAATTGATGTTGGCTTCGTGGATAAAGGTCGCGCCGCGCCGCGTGCAGGCCTCTGCCAGCCCGCGCGTGAATTTGTGGATATCGCCGGTCGCATCTGACGGCGTGTAGAAGCCGCCGTAATAACCCTTGCGCAACGCCGGCTCGATGCTGCGGATTTCCTCAGAGGTCACTGGACGGCGATCGAGGCCACCCTCCTGCAACAGCGCGTTGACGCGCAGCCCGGATTTAAAGCCCTTCTTGTCGTGATAGATGTGGAGGATGCCGCGGCGTTCGAGATCGAAGTTGATGCCCTCACGCGTCGCGATCTCGAACAGATGCTTGCGGGCTTCGATCGCGAGCCGCGTGGTCTGGATCGTGTTGGCGCGGTAGTTGCCGATGTTGGCAACGAACTCGCCCATCCACGAATATTTGTGCCAATTCGGCCGCGGGTTCATCAGCAGCGGCGCATCACGCCGGAACATCCAGCGCAGGCCCTTCAGGATCGTCGCTGTGCTGTTCCAGACCTCGGCATTGCTGGCGGAGAGCTGTCCGCCGTTCGCGAACGACGTCTCCATCGCGGCATAGCGGTGCTTGTCGAGCACCGTCACCTTGTAGCCGCGTTCGAGCAGGGCATAGGCGGTCGTTACGCCGGTGATGCCGGCGCCGATGATGGCGATATGGGTCATGGTGGATGCGGGGCTCCCGTGAGTTAGAGTTGGCTAACCGCCGGCCCAAAGGCCGTTGGCGGCGCCCCATCTGTCACGGTTACCTGAGAGCTTGATCCGACACGGACCTCAATGAGGGTGGACCTCACAAGGCCTATGCGGACTATCCCCTTCGGTGGACGTCACAACCATTTTGGCCGTGCCGTCTCTCTCCAGATCGTCCTGACGATACAGTCCTTTTGCCTGAGAGTTTCCGGGGCGGTTGCTCCGTCGGCGCCGCAACGAAAGCCAGAGGCCTTCGTTGCGATCTCTCCCGCATCGTCGCGTGGACCATCGAGCAGTACGATGCGCCTCATTTTTGGACAAGGCTAAATTTCGACCGCGACTGCCAATGCATTGTGCAGTGCGAACGTTCGTCATTCCGGGGCGATGCGTCAGCATCGAACCCGGAATGACGAGATTCCGGGTCTGGTCCTTCGAACATCCCGGAATGACGGCTGCGCCGTCACTCCAGCGTTGCCAGCAGTCCTGCCATCAGCCGGCCGCGCTCGACCAGGCTGTCGACCTCGATGAACTCCTCGAGCGTATGGCCATTGCCACCGCGTACGCCGAGACCGTCAAGCGTCGGGATACCCATCGCGCCGGTAAAGTTGCCGTCGGAGCCACCGCCGGAGCTCGCATGCGGCAGCTCGGCGCCGAGCGATTTGGCGATGCCGCGCGCCGTCTCATAGAGCGCCATGGTGCCGGCATCCGGCTCCCACACAGGGCGCGTCACGCCGCGCGTGACCCTGAAGGAGACGTCATTGGCTGTGCCCGACAGCGCCAGCATCCGCTCGACGCCGCGGTCGAGATCGGCCTGGCGCTTGGCCATGGAGAGCGCTTCGCCGGTGGCCGTGGTGGCCACGCAGTTGACCCACTGGCCGCCATGCACGACGCCGACCGAGAAGGTGCAGTCCTCCGTCGTCATCGCATCGATCGCAAGAATCTGCCGCGCCATCTCGCGGATCGCCGAGCGTCCCGCCGACAGCGTCGCGCCGGCGTGGCTCGGGCGTCCCGTCGCCTCGAGATTGAAGCGCGCGATGGCGTAACGACCGGTGGTGACGCCGTTGTCGGCGCGGCCGGGCTCAGGCACTAGCACATATTTGTTGCGTGCGGCCTCCGCCTCAATGATGTCGCGCGTCGAGGGCGTGCCGACTTCCTCGTCCGGCGTGAACAGGATGGTGATCGGCAGCGGCGTCGTGAAAGAGGCGCGTGCCAGCTGGCGGATCGCTTCCAGCGAGAGGTAGTTGCCGCCCTTCATGTCGTAGATGCCGGGGCCGTAGCATCTGTTGCCCTCGCGCCGCCATTTCAGCTTCTCGATGGTGCCGACCGGGTGGACGGTATCCATGTGCCCGGCGATCAGGATTCCCGGCTCGCCCTGCTTCGGATGCGGAAAGCGCGCACGGATGACGCCGCCAAAGCCTTGCCGGCCGGCGATGCGTTCGATCGTCGCACCCATGATCGCCATATCCCGCGCTGCGATATCGAGCATGCGGTTCACCGCATTCGCGTCCCAGGTCGGGCTTTCGCATTCCACCCAGTTGCGCAGGCCCTCGAGCATGGCCTCGGAATCAAAGGGAAGATTGGCTGGATTCATCTTAATGTCTCTCAAGCTGCGAAAAGATGGAACGCGCATTGCATCCGCTCGGGGCGGGATAGGCGGGCAGCGTTGTAGAGCTAAACCGATCTTCGTGGAGCCCGTGCGAGCGCCGCCTTGGGCTGCACCGAAACCGGATTGACGCGCTCAAGGCTGTCTGCAAGTCTCGAAAAGATAAAGGCATTGCATGAGGTTAGTTCGCCTAAAGAACGAACCGAATGCTCAACCAATAACCTGCCTTTGAACAGTTTCACGTCAGGAGAAACTTTCTATGTTCCATTTGATGCGCCGGGGGCGTCGCTCGTTCGCCTCCAAACTTGCGCTGTCGGTCGTCGCGCTTTCGACCGCGCTGGCCTCGCCGGTGCTTGCGGCGGCCGGCAAGACCATTACCGCGGTGATGCATTCGGATCTGCGCATCATCGATCCGATCTTCACCACCGCCTACATCACGCGTGACCATGGCTACATGGTCTACGACACGCTGATCACGACGGATTCGAACTTCAAGATCCAGCCGCAGATGGCGGACTGGAAAGTCTCCGACGACAAGCTCACCTATACCTTCACGCTGCGTGACGGCCTGAAGTGGCATGACGGCGCGCCGGTGACGGCGGAAGATTGCGTCGCCTCGCTCAAGCGCTGGGCCGCGGTCGACGGCATGGGCCAGCAGATGATGCAGTTCACTGCCAGCATCGAGGCGACCGACGCCAAGACCATCACGCTGAAGCTGAAGGAGCCCTACGGTCTCGTCCTCGATTCGATCGGCAAGCCGTCCTCGCGCGTGGCCTTCATGATGCCGAAGCGTCTGGCCGAAACGCCGCCGGACAAGCAGATCCCCGAGCAGATCGGCTCCGGTCCGTTCAAGTTCGTGCAGGGCGAATTCCAGCCCGGCGTGAAGGCGGTCTACGTCAAGAACACCGACTACGTGCCGCGCAAGGAGCCGGCGAGCTGGACCGCCGGCGGCAAGGTTGTGAAGGTCGACCGCGTCGAGTGGATCACCATGCCGGACCCGCAGACCGCGGTGAACGCGCTTCAATCGGGCGACATCGACTTTATGGAAGTGCCGCCGTGGGACCTGCTGCCGGTGCTTGAAGGCAATCCCGACCTCAAGGTCGAGACGCTGAACAAGTTCGGCTACCAGACGCTCGGGCGCATGAACTTCCTCTATCCGCCCTTCGACAATCCGAAGATCCGCCGTGCCGCGCTTCTGGCGATGAACCAGAAGGACGTGCTCGACGCGCTCGTCGGCAATCCCAAATACTACAAGATCTGCGGCGCCTTCTTCATCTGCGACACGCCGTTCGCGACCGACGTCGGCTCCGAAACGCTGGTCAAGGGCAACGGCATGGCGGAAGCCAAGAAGCTGCTCGCCGAGTCCGGCTATGACGGCACGCCCGTCGTGGTCATGGTGCCCGGCGATGTCGTGACGCTGAAGGCGCAGCCGACGGTCGCGGTGCAACTGCTCCGCGAGGCCGGCTTCAAGGTCGACGCGCAGGCGACCGACTGGCAGACGGTGGTGAGCCGCCGCGCCAGCCAGAAGCCTCCGAAGGAGGGCGGTTGGAACATGTTCTTCACCAACTGGGTCAGCGCCGACGTCTCCAACCCGATCTCCAACCTCTCGATTGGCGGCCAGGGCAAGAAGGGCTGGTTCGGTTGGGCGGAGAACGCCAAGATCGAGCAGCTCAAGGACGCCTTCGTCCGGGCCGCCTCGCTCGACGATCAGAAGAAGATCGCGACCGAGATCCAGAAGGAAGCCTATGACCAGGTGATCTACGTGCCGCTCGGCCAGTATCTGGCGCCGAGCGCGTGGCGGAAGTCGCTCACCGGCGTAATCGACGGCCCGGCGACGCCGGTGTTCTGGAACATCGACAAGTCGGAGTAAGGCAGACCGGGCAAGAGGAAGGTGCATCCTGCACCTTTCGTCCCGATCATCACGCGGCGCCGCTGTCATCAGCGGCGCCGTTGTCTTTTGCTGGTCTTGTTGGGCAAAGGCGTGGCGCTTTCAACTCTTCCGGTTTCCAATCATTTCTATTGGAATAGACGGTTCGTCTTCGGACATTAGTTTCCCACCCGTCGATTTGAATCACGTGCCGATCGATTTTGCATTCCGGGCGATGGGGGCTACCGCGCAAGACGACGCTCGATCGCGGCTGGGCCGCGCTCTGCTTCCGCGGCCAGGACTATTGTGGTCGCTGGATGGAATTTGTGTCCTCGCGCGCCGGGCGGGAATTCACCGTGCAGGCATCACTTTGGGGCAAGCCCGGCCTGACGCGGAATGTGATCGTGCTGATGGTGCCGCCACGCGCGAACAGCGACGCACCGCCCCAAAGTCGAGAGGTCCATGAAGTCCCTCACACGATGGGGCGATGATGCGGCTTGAACAGCCGTCCCTTCTCCACCACCAGGACGATCGCGAGCGCCGCGAGCGTCGACAGGAAGAAGCCGACCGAGAACGGCAGCAGGGTGCCGTCAAAACTCTGGCCGATCGCCGTGCCGACCGCGATGCCGATCAGCGTCGTGATCGAGCCGTAGAGCGAGGAGGCGGTGCCGGCGATGTGGCCCTGCGGCTCCATCGCCAGCGCGGTGAAGTTGGCGACCATCATGCCGAACGAAAACATCATCAGCGCCGACAGCGTCATGAAGAGGGGAAGCGGCAGCATGCCGAGACTTTCCGTCAGCAGCATCACGCCCGCCACCGCGGTGTAGAGCGTCAGTGCGCCGTGCGAGATCACGCGCATGCCGAGGGTGCCGACAAATCTGGCGTTGAGGAAGCCGGCAATGGCGGTACCGGCTGCGATCGCGGCGAAGGCGAGCGGGAAGTAGTGACCGAGGTGATAGATGCCGGTGAAGACCTGCTGCGCGGAGAACACGTAGGCGAACAGCGCGCCCATCACGCTGCCGGCGGCCGTCGCGTAGCCGATGGTCTGGCGGTTGGTCACGGTCTGGCTGAAGGCCGAGAGCACGTCGGCGGGCGCAAGCGACCTGCGCTCGGTCTCAGGCAGAGTCTCCGGGAGCCGCCACACGCTCCATGCCAGCGCGAGCAGGCCGTAGAGCATCAGCACGACGAAGATGCCGCGCCATTGCGTCACCAGCAGCACAGCCTGTCCGAATGAGGGCGCGATCACGGGCACCGCGATGAACACCATCATCGCGAGCGACATCACGCTCGCCATGCGGCGGCCGGCGTAACAGTCGCGCACGATCGAGGTCGCGATGACGCGCGTCGCCGAGGTGCCGAGCCCTTGCAGCGCACGCGCCAGCAGCAGCGTCTCGAACGAGGGCGCCGCGACTGCCAGCACGCTCGCCACCGCATAAACCGCCATGCCGCCGAGCAGCACTGGCCTGCGCCCGAATCGGTCGGACAATGGACCCATGACGAACTGGCCCGCGCCGAACCCGATCAGGAAGGTCGACAGCACGAGCTGGAGATGGTTGGCGTTGGGAATGCCGAAGGCCGCCCCGATATTGGGCAGCGCCGGCAGCATCATGTCCATCGCGAGCGGATTCAGCGCCATGATGGACGCGATCACGACAACGAATTCGGGAAAACCCATCGGACGGTGTCCCGAGGACACCCAGTCGTCGGCATTGACGTCGGACAAGCAGCTCACCTCTGATTTCAGAGGCCATATCTCATGCGCATGCTGCATTGCACAACCCATGTTTTGGGATGGCTGTCCGGCGGGGTGAACGCATCGTGCCGCACGACCAACTGCTGGACCACGGCCCTGGCGCGGGCTGATCGCATCACGCGGCATTCGCAGCCGGCGGTGGCCCGCGTCATCACCGCCGTCACGCGCGGGCTCGATGTCTCGATCTCGGAGGGGCTTGGCATCGAGAGCGAGCAGTTCGCGCGTATGGCAGCGACGCAGGACACATGGGAGGCGCGCGACGCCTGGTTCGCCGCCCGCGCGCCGCGGCAGGCGCGGTCTGGAAACCAAGGATTTACCATAGAAGCGGGGACACCCCAACGGGGAGATGAATCCGCAACGCATCCTGTCCACTGTGGCCTGACCGGACGCCGGGTCAGGCGCCGAGGGAACTCGCAAACCAGACAGGGCATCAGGGGTGTCGGACGTCACCAGCACAACACGATGGTTGGGGCCGTCGGCCGATATGGCTGGGCGGCGGAACGCTTGGCTCGCCTGCCTGATCACGCTGGTGACGCTGCTGGTGCTCGGCAATCTCGCCAACGACGCCGCGCTCGACGTGAACTATGGCTGGGATGTTCGCGTCAATTGCGCGGCGGTCGATGCGCATGTCGACGGGCTCGATCCCTATTTCGTCAAGAATCTGAAGGGCACCAAGTTGTCCTATCCCTATCTGCCGGTGACGCTCGACGTCTTCCGCCCGTTCTGCGCGGGCGGCTTTCTCGTCGGTCATCACAGGGGCGTCTTTCTCGTGCTTGCCGTGCTCTGCGGCTTGCTCCTACCCGGCCTCCGCCGGCGCCGCAGCTTGCGCGAGGTCGCGCTCAGGATTCTCTGCGTGCTCGGTGCATTCGTCGGCTTCGAATGGGTATTGGCCTCCGGAAATTTTGCGATCCTCGGTGGCGTGCTGACTGCCGGAGCCCTTGCGCTTCTGCTTCGCCCCGTGGAGCCTGCGGCGCACGACGATCGAAATGCCGTATCGCGCGTCGCGGGGGCTGCATTGCTCGGCCTTGTGATGTCGTTCAAGCTGGTGTTCTGCCCGGTGCTGGCTGCGCTCTATTTCCTGCCGTTGTCACGGCGGCGCAAACTTGTCCTGATCATGGTGGCGGGCGTAAGCTTCGTGCTCCCGATCCTGGTCTCGGCCGTCTTCTATTCGCACCTGTTCTCGAGCTGGCTGCTCGCGATCACGGGCGGGATCCCCGATCAGCATTCGGTCCGGATCGAAGAAACCAATCCTTCGCTGTTGCTGCTCGCGCAAAGCATCGTGGATCGTGTAGGGCTCGCCGACAGCAAGCCGCTCGTGTTCGCCACCTACGCCCTGACGGCAACCGCGTTCGTGCTCGCGCCGCTCGGCTGGTCGCTGCTGCGCGCGGTCCGCAACAATGAGGGATCGTTGCCGGCGCGCCTCGACCGCTGGCTGATCGATCATCCGCATGCAGCGATGCGCTTCACGGTGCTCGCGATGTACGGACTTTATCTCTGCTCGCCGCGCCTCAAGGAATATGCCTTCCTCGAGCTCGCGGTCTATGCCGCCGTCCTGATCGTCGATCTTCCCGCCGCAGCCCTTGCCGCCGTACTGACCGTCGGCGTTGCCGGTCCAGCGTTCGTTTCGTTCTCGGGGATGTCGATCGAAGGCAGCTTCGTCCAGATCGCCGTCGCACTTGCCTGCTTCTGGATTATGCTGCCGTCGTGGCCTACGACATCAGCTCTCGTGGTGCGGGCAGCCGGGGTCGAACCGGCACAGCGCTTGCGCACCGAGGGATTTTAAGTCCCTTGCGTCTACCAATTCCGCCATGCCCGCTTGATCCAACGAGATCAAACACTTAAGTCCCGTCCAACCGTCTGGAATTGGCGCTTCTCTCGCTGGACAGGCGGTTCTTCCTTAAGCGAGCCGGCGGCACAAGGCAAAGCCTCAATCCGGACATCTGGCCCTGCTTTAGGCATTCTCAATTCACGGGGACTATTTTTCCGGCCATGCCTGCTTCGCTTTCCTCTTCCCTGCGCCCGTGGTGCGCGGTTGCCGTGCTGGTCGCGGCCGGCTTCGCGCTGTCCGGCTGTGCCGGCGTGAGCGAGACGATCGCTCCGGCTTTCGCCGATCCCGCCAGATACGAGCTGTATGACTGCAAGCAGCTCGAGGCGGAGCGCAAGGCGCTCGCCGCCCGCACCGCGGATTTGCAGAAGCTGATGGACAAGGCGGAGACCGGGACCGGCGGCACCGTCGTCTCCGAGCTCGCCTATCGCAACGACTACGTCGCGGTGCGCGGCGCGGCGCAGTTGGCCGAAGACGCCTGGCGCCGCAACAAGTGCCGGGAAACGCCCGCTGCGGAGCCGCCGGCCGCGGCGCTGCAGCCGCCCGTGATCAAGCCCGCGCCGAAATCCAGAAGCACGGCCCGCTGAAGACACGGCGCCGGCGGGGCCCGCGTCAGGGACGCCAGCCGTAGATCCAGTCCTGCCGCGCCAGCATCCGGTCCGGCCCGAGCGCGCGGATCGCGAGATCACGCGCGATCGCGAATGGGCCGTCCAGATGATAGATGCGGCCCTGCTGCCGCGCGGCGCGCTGCACGCGCCTGACGCGGGCCTGACGCGCCCGGCCATATTGCTTCAGCGCAGCGGCGACTCCGGCCGCGTCCTCGGTGGCCTCGAGGCCCAGATATTGGGCGAGCACAGCGGCATCCTCGATCGCCATGCCGGCGCCTTGCGCCGCGAACGGCAGCATCGCATGCACGGCGTCGCCGAGCAGCGCGACCGGGCCCTTGCTCCAGGGGCAGCCATCGGGCACGCCGAACAGCGCCCATTTGCGCCAGTTGTCGACCGCTGCCAGCATCATCCGTGCGGTCGGCGGCCAGCGTGGTGCGGCGAAGGCGTCCATCACCTCGAAGGGATCGCCGGGCGTGCTCCACCCTGGCCTGTTCCAGGTGCCAGGCAGCACTGCCACCACATTGATCTGGCGGCCGCCCGCAATCGGATAAGCGACAAGATGGGCGTTTGGGCCCATCCAGAGCTGCACCCGCCGTGCTGCGTACTCCTTCGGAAGCTGTGTGGCATCAAGCGTCCCGCGCCAGGCGATCAGCCCGGAGAAGCGCGGCTGCACCTCGGGAAACAGATGCTGGCGTACGGTCGACCAGATGCCGTCGGCGCCGATCAGTGCGCTTGCCAGATCGCTGCGGCGGATGGTGCCACTGCGATGGACGACCGTCAGCCCCTTGGCGTGGGGCGCGGCGTCCTCGAAAGTCGCGCCGAGCTTCAGATCGATATCGGGATGGTCTGCGACCGCGCCGGCGAGCGCCGCCTGGAGGTCGGCGCGGTGCACCACCCAATAGGGGGCGCCGGCGCGCGCTGACGCCGCCTCGCCGAGCGGCATGCGCAACAATTCGCCGCCGGCGCGCGCGCTCATGATCGAGACCGCTTCAGGGACGACGGCGCGCAGCTTCAGCCGCTCCGTCAGACCTAGCTCGACCAGCACACGGCTGGCATTGGGGGAGAGTTGCAGGCCGGCGCCGACTTCCTCGAGCCGCTCGGCCTTTTCCAGCAAGACGATTCGAAACCCGCGGGCGGCCAGCGCAAGCGCGGCCGTCAGTCCTCCGATTCCGGCGCCGGCAATGACGATCGTACGCGGGAGGGCCACTCCTGACCGTTGTTGCCGGTCAGGCCACCTTGTCCTTCAGCACGCATTCCGGCGGACGGGCTTCGCCCGCCTTCAGGTCGGCGGCGAAGCGGTACAGCGTCGAGCAGTAGGGGCAGATGATCTCGTTGTCGTTGCCGAGGTCGAGGAAAACGTGCGGATGATCGAACGGAGGGTTGGCGCCCACGCACATGAACTCTTGCGAGCCGATCTCGATGACGGGAACACCGGCATCGTTATGAAAGTGCGGGACGACATGGTCGGACATCGTAACTCATCCTGGCGTGGCAATGGCGGCAGACACAATCAAAAACTGACGCGGCATCTTTGAGGCGCCGCGGACCATACTGGCGGGTGCTGATGATTGCTAGTCCAGCGGAACCGAAAGCTCCGCAATGCCCCATGCTCATTTGCTCATGCAAATTCGACACAATCTTGCGGCCTGAGAGAAGCCCTTCTTTCGTCGGGGACGTTGTGTCGCAATTTTGGCATACTATGTCTGTGGACGCGTGCAATTGCGGCAAAAAGACCAACCATCAGGCGCAACTGATCTTAGGACCGTCCAGGCTCTTGGCATGAAGTGGCTGCGAATCAGCTCAGCGTTGACCGGGATCGCTGCATGCAGCTTTGTGCTCGCGCAGGTAGCGCCGCATGCCCGCGCGGCCGGCGCGGTTCTCGCCGCCCAGGACGATCCGGCAGCCTTGTCCGAGCTGAAGCTCGATACGGCTCTCGCGCAGAACGACCGCCTGGTTCAGGACAATATCGAGGCCGCGCTTGCGGCCGGTGACGCCGATCTCGCCGACAGTTTTGTCGCGCTCGCGCGCGACCGCAACATCGCGCTGCCCGACGACCTGCTGAACCGGGTCAGTGATGCCGTCAAAGTCGAAAATTCCACATCGCATTTCGCCAGGCGGTTTGCCACTGGGCTCGTCACCGGCAGCGCCGATGACGTCGCGAGCATGTCCGGGACGGTGGCCGGCGATCTCTTCGTGATCGGTGACATCAGGGACGTCGTGCGCGAGGGCAAGCACCTCGCCATGGGCGAGGACACCGATCGCCTCGTGCTCGGTCTTGCGACTGCGGGCCTGGCGGTGACGGCCGTGACCTACGTGTCGGCCGGCGGTGCCGCGCCGGTGCGCGCCGGGCTGACGATGGTCAAGGATGCCCGCAAAGTCGGTCGGCTCGGCGAGGGGCTCGCCGCATGGGCCGGCCGGTCGGCGCGGGAGGTGGTCGACACGCCGATGCTTCAGAATGCGGTGGCTTCCGGCTCGGTGCTGCGGCCGGGCGAGACCGTGAGCGCGATCAAGGCCGCGTTCCGCGTCGAGAAGGCCGGCGCGCTGGTCCGGCTGGGCAAAGACGTCACGCGCGTCGCCGAGAAGACCGGCACGCGCGGCGCGATGGACACGCTGCGCATCGCAGAGGGCCCGAAGGATGTCGCGCGCGCGGCCCGGCTTGCGGAAGCGCAGGGAAGCAAGACGCGCGCGATCATGAAGCTCCTGGGCCGTGGCGCGCTGCTGCTCCTCGGCGGCGCGTTCGATCTCGCGCTGTGGCTGTTCGGCGCGGCGCTGACGCTGTTCGGGCTGTTGTCCTCGATCAAGGCGACCACCGAGCGCCTGACACAAGCCTGGTGCGATCGCAGGCGCGCGCGCCGGCTCCGCCGGGCGCAGATCGAAGCGCAAGCCGCACTGGCAAACACGGCCATCACGGCCTAATGCGCGATCGTCGTCGCGCTCCAGGCTATTGTTTGAGCATGATCTTGCCGGAAAACCGCTGCACACTTTTCCGGATCATGCTCTAAGATCAATCTTCCCCACAACACTGCGGAACTGCTGATGCCGAGCTTTCACAACGGCGCCGTTGAAATTGCCTATCTCGACGAAGGCGAGGGCGATCCGATCATCCTGGTACACGGCTTCGCCTCGAGCAAGAACGTGAACTGGGTTTATCCGACCTGGGTCTCGGAGTTGCGCAAGAATGGCCGCCGCGTCATTGCACTCGACAATCGCGGCCATGGCGAGAGCGCAAAGCTCTTCGAGCCTGCGCAGTATTCGATCCCCACCATGGCCGGCGACGTGCTCGCACTGATGGACCATCTCGACATCCCGCAGGCCGACATCATGGGTTATTCGATGGGCGCGCGGATGACGGCCTGGCTCGGCCTCAACGAGCCGCAGCGCTTGCGCTCGGCAATCCTCGGCGGCATCGGCATCGGCGGCCTGATCGAGGGCACCGGTCCCGGCGAGAACGTGGCGAAGGCGCTGGAAGCGCCCTCGCTCGACGACGTCACCGATCCCGTCGGCCGCACGTTTCGCGCGTTTGCCGATCAGACCCGTTCAGACCGCAAGGCGCTCGCCGCCTGCCTGCGCGGCACGCGCGAGCTCATGACGAAGGACGAGGCCGCGCGGATCGACGTGCCCGTGCTGATTGCGGTTGGCTCGACCGATGACGTTGCGGGTTCGGCCAGCGCGCTCGGCGCGGTCATCCCCGGCTCGGAAGTGCTCGATATTCCGGGCCGCGATCACATGCGCGCGGTCGGTGACAAGGTCTACAAGACCGGCGTGCTGGACTTCCTGTCACGCCGCGGCTGAGCTGTCGCGGGCTCGTCGTCGCCGAAGGCGCGCGCCAGCGCCGTCAGCACCACAAAAGTCGCAACCCACACCATGCGTGCGCCATAGCGATCATGCGGCCCTGAGATGATGCCGCAAATGAAGGCGTTGCCGAGCAGCGCCAGCGTCACGGTCGCCGCCAGCAGCGTGAGATCGTCGAGCCGGCGTTGTGCAAGCGCATGCCCGAGCAGAGCGAGCAGCCCCAGCATCGAGACGAGCGCGACGGGAACGTGCAGCCAGTTGAAATATTCGAAATCGATGCCCCAATTCTGCTGCCGCGCCTCGCGCATCGGCGTCACCTGCGCCGGGATGTAGCGCTCGATGATGCCGTAGGTGTGCGGAATCCAGCCGCTGGTGCCTTCGCCGGTCGCGACATGCAGCAATTGCTGCCCCATCGCCTGCAACGCCGCTTCGGCCTGCCAGGCCGGATAGGCCGCGAGCGAGTGCACGACGATGTATCCCATCTCGTCGTTCATGCCCTCGAAGCGGCCGAGCGTGTTGAACATGCTCGTGCCCCACAGGAATTCGTCGGCGGTCGCCGGCAGCTCATTGCGATACGGACAGAGTTTGAAGCTCTCTTGCGGGCAGCGGTCGTTGAGATAGCGCGCGACGATGCCGTCCTGCATCATGCGGCCGAAGGCGACGCCATAGCCGCCGGGCGTCCAGGCCCATTTGCCCGACAGCGCATGGTTGGCAGATATCAGCATCAGACCGCCCGCGACGATGGTGAGGCTCGCCTGGGTCAATCCGGCGAGCGGCAGGCGGCGTCCCAGCAGTGGCCGCATCATCCAGCCAACGGCGCAGAGCCCGAGCAGCACGCCGAGCGTGGCGCTGTGGGTCGCGGCGGCAAAGGCGGTGAAGACGAACAGCGCGACCTTTTCGGGCCCCGAGATGCGGCGGCCTCCGACGATCAGGAGAAACAGCGACAGCACCGACAGACCCGCAAAGATGTCGGTGAGCAGCATGCTGGCAAGCCAGGGCAGCGCCGTCGACAGGATCAGGAGCAGGCTGATCGCGACGAAGCGGAAGGTCTGCATCAACCCGAGCACGCGCAGCGTCAGCTGCAACAACCACAGCGTTGCCAGCGACTGGACCGCGAGGTTGATCCAGAAGCCGAAACCCTCGCCGTAATGCAGATAGAGGCCGAACACGGTGGAGCGGCTGGGGACGAGATAACCTTCGTACCAGCGCGCCAGATAGCCGCCGGTATCCCATTGCAACAGCGGATAGCCGTTCCAGAACGCCGGCGCGATCAGGAGGAGGGGCAGAGCCACCGCCGCCAGCCGCAGCCAAAACGAGCCCGCTGCGCGCGCGCCTAAACTATCGGTGGTGATGGTCAAATCCGCTCCGTCGTCCTCTGGACCATGCCCGCAATAACGGTTGAGACGAAATTCACCAATAGTTTGACGCCGCCCGGCTTGAATTTGGCGAAACTCTGACCACTTTGAGCCGACCTTGCTGCCGGGGAGCGTCAGAAGAATCTCTTCTGATTCAACGCGTTGGCATACTTTCGCGGGGCAAGGCACTGTTCACTCTCAGGCAAGCCCGTCAGGACTTTGTCGTCTAGACTATGCTATAGAGCCAGCCAAACGAGCCAATTCGAAAGAGCAGATCCCATGGCAGTGCATCAGGTCAATCCGGGAGGAAAGCTCGCAACGCTCGATCCGATCTGGGATCGGATTCGCGGCGAGGCCGAGGACATCGTCCACCGCGAGCCCGAGCTTGCGACCTTCATCTATTCGACGGTGCTGCACCACAGCCGCCTCGAAGATTCGGTGGTCCACCGTGTTGCCGATCGGCTCGATCACGCCGCGCTCTCGGGCGACCTGGTGCGCCAGACCTTTGACGAGGCGCTGCGCGACGATCCCGATCTCGGCAACGCCTTCCGCGCCGATCTGGTCGCCGTCTACGACCGTGACCCCGCGACCTCGCGCTTCATCGATCCGCTGCTCTACTTCAAGGGATTTCACGCGATCCAGACCCATCGCCTCGCGCATTGGCTCTATCTGAAGGGCCGCAAGGATTTTGCGTATTACCTCCAGAGCCGTGCCTCTGCGGTGTTCCAGACCGACATCAATCCCGCCGCGCGCATCGGCCGCGGCATCTTCCTCGACCACGCCACCGGCTTCGTCTGCGGCGAGACCGCGGTGATCGAGGACGACGTCTCGATCCTGCACGGTGTCACGCTCGGTGGCACCGGCAAGGAGAACGAGGACCGTCACCCGAAGATTTGCCACGGCGTGCTGATCGGCGCCGGCGCAAAGATCCTCGGCAACATCGAGATCGGCCATTGCGCACGCATCGCGGCGGGATCGGTCGTGGTCAAGCCGGTGCCGCACAACGTCACGGTCGCGGGCGTGCCTGCCAAGATCGTCGGCGAAGCCGGCTGCGCCGAGCCGTCGCGCACCATGGACCAGATGATCAACGCGATGGGGATTTGATAGGCTCTTTGACATTGAATAGGCCGGCTCGTCCGGCCCGTTTCGTCCCCAAATTCTTTGGCAATTCATGCTGGCGGTTCGCCGCGTCTCGTCCTAAAACCCCGCCGACCAATTTCGATCGGAGACTTGCCGTGGACGTCAAAGAAGTCAGAAAGCTCGATGCGTATCTGAAGCGCGTATTCGGCAATCCCAAGATCCGCGTCGTGCCGCGGCCCAAGAAGGATGACTCCGCCGAGGTTTATATCGGCGAGGAGTTCATCGGCGTGCTCTTCGTCGACGACGAGGACGATGATCGCTCCTTCCAGTTCCAGATGGCGATCCTCGAGGACGATCTGGTCGATCAGGAATAGTGCGGCGATCGTGTCGCTCGACGGGGCCGCGCGCGCCGCGACCCCCTCATCCTATCTCTTCGCGAGAATGCGCAGCCGCGCCGTTGCGTCGGCGACCGTGATGCCCTCTGCATCGATGAGCTCGGCCTGCACGACCATGTCGCGCTCCGTCTGTTCGACGACCCGCGCCCGAGCCGCGATGGGTCCAACCGCCGCTGGTTTCAGGAAGCGCGTGTCGAGGCTTTTGGTGACCACGGTCAGGTCAGGTGAGAGTTCGGCGAGCGCGCAAACTCCAGTGGCGGAGTCCAGCATCGCTGCGAGGAATCCGCCCTGGACAGTTCCGTGTCTGTTGGCGAACGCGGGCTGAGCCTGGAAGCGGATCACGGCATGCCCGCTCTCGTCATAGCCA
This sequence comes from uncultured Alphaproteobacteria bacterium, assembly GCA_963819355.1. GTDB lineage: Bacteria > Pseudomonadota > Alphaproteobacteria > Rhizobiales > Xanthobacteraceae > Bradyrhizobium. The sequence goes on from CAWFVZ010000012.1 coordinate 130,772, forward strand.
ATCCATTCGCGTCCCAGGAGTTGGGCGCCTGGTGGCATGTTTGCTGCCGTATCGCTCACGCTGGTCACCGCGCTTGATGTGCCGACGACGAGCCTATCAGCCGGTGCGGGTCGTGCAAGCGAGCCGCACTTAGCCCCGCGGCCCGCGCAGCTGCACGGTCAGCCTGTCCATCGCGTCCGCCACGTCGCGCCATTGCGACAGCCAGCTCCGCGGAAAGCGGAAGGTGAGGTCGGCACCGTCGACGCGGCGCTCGGACAGGCACATGCCGGGCGTGGCTGCATCGCGTGTGCAGCGTGCAGCGAGCGCAGGGCTCGTTCCGGAATACAAATCCTCGTTGCCATAGGGCGTGTCAGTGCGGAACATCCGCATGGTCAGCCCGTCTTCCGGTGTTGTCGCGGCCTGGTCGAGATAACGCGGATAGATCGTCGCTGTTCGCTGCTCGGGCGAGAGCGCATCGTGATGCGCCGCGATCGAGAGGAAGATGCGGTCGATCGGCTGCATGGCGGCGTCGACCGTGTCCGCGGTCACGTGCCTTGGCCCGCTAGGTGGTTCCAGCGAAGGATAAAGGAAATCGAGATCGATGCGCTCCTGTGGTCCGGAGTGCCGCTGGATCTTCATCCGGATCGCCGATGTCGGCAGGTTGAACAGCGTTCCGCCGACGCTCACCGGCAGCTTGTCCGGCGCGGCCGCGCCGCCCGTGCTCCAGGTCGGCCACAACAGATAGGCGACCAGCGCGATCGCGCTTGCCGCAAATACGCCGCTGAGTGCGATCGGGACGAGATGCGCCCGGGTGCGCGTCCTGGGCGTGCGAGGGGAGGTTACCGAAAACACCGTCATGACGTCGCGCAAATGGGCCGGAGGTCGGCCGGGGGGCCGACGAATCAACGGCGAATATGCCATGCGGCGGTGACGTCGCGGAAGGTTCCTGGCTACCAGGAACGGGAGGCGGCCCTGCGCGGGCCGGGCGGCACCGTTAACCCTTGCTTAAGGATAATGTAGCGTTAACCGGCACTATTTGTCACAGGAAGGCTCCGGCGTTGCGTAAGGGCAGACTGTTCCGATGACACCTGAAGCTTTCAATATGTTCTTCTCGATCTGCATCGGCTTCGCGCTCGCGGGAGCTCTCGCAAACGGATACCAGGCGTTGTCGCAACGGCCCGCCGGTTTCGGGCTGTTGCAGGAGGGGGTGGCCCCCAGGACGTTTGCGGCGGTGCCGTTCTTGGTGTTCGCCGCGCCCTTCATCATCATGCGCAACACGCTACGCGGCATGCGTCTTGAGAGCCGCCGCCTCGAATTCGTGATGATGGCGACCGTCATCGCCGGCTTCTGGAGCATGATGAGCGGCACCTTCTTCCTGATGACGCTGCGCGCGGCCGGCGTTCTGGCCTGACGCTTTGCAGGGCTGCCTGCTGCGGCGGCCCTTTGCCTCGTCGTCGTCGTTTCGCTATGGCTGGGGTTGACGTGACAGGAGACCTCCATGGCGATCTACGAGCTCGACGGGCAGGCGCCCGATCTTCCGGCTGACGGCAATTACTTCATCGCCGAGACCGCGACCGTGATCGGCCGCGTGCGCTTGAAGCCGGGTGCGAGCGTCTGGTTCGGCGCGGTGCTGCGCGGCGACAATGAGTGGATCGAGATCGGCGAGGGGGCCAATGTGCAGGACGGCTCGACCTGCCATACCGACCTCGGCTTTCCGATGGTCATCGGCCGGAACTGCACGGTCGGCCACAACGTCATCCTGCACGGCTGCACCATCGAGGAGGGTGCGCTGATCGGCATGGGCTCGATCGTGATGAACGGCGCGAAGATCGGCCGCAACAGCATCGTCGGCGCCGGCTCCGTCATCACCGAGGGCAAGGAGTTTCCCGAACGCTCGCTGATCATCGGCTCACCCGCGCGCGTGATCCGCACGCTAGACGACGCCCAGGTGCAGAAGATGGGAAGCGCGGCGGGGTTCTATGTCGCCAACGGCCCGCGCTTCAAGAAGGGCCTGAAGCGGATCGGTTGAGATCGGCTGCCCTCGCACTCGCGCGCTTCGATCGCGCCCGCGACTTTCTCGTGACCGGCCGCCCACAGCGCGTGCTCGGCGCTGCCATCCTGATCCGGAATTGCCGGCGTCGCACGGCGCAATCCTCTGGCGCGAACACGGCGCCAGGTGTCACCACCGGCGTCGCCTCAGGTACGAACTCTGACGCTGATGCCAACGCCGAGAACAAGCTGCTCGACAAGAAGATGAAGAGCATCTGCCGCGGCTGCTGAAGCTCGCGCGGAAGTGAGCCAGCGTGGCTGTCATGAAGGCCTGAATGACATTAGGTTGCCCCCGCATTGAAGCGTGGACCGTTTCCACGCGGAGGGGTTGAGTGATGTTACGCAAGTTGATCATGGCCGCACTGGCCGTCGCGGCAGTCGGTCTCGCAGCGCCCCAGGCGGCGCAGGCGCGGGGCGGTTTCGGTGGAGGCGGCCATATGGGAGCCGGCCATTGGGGCGGCGGTGGTGGTTGGGGCCATGGCGGCGGCTGGGGCCACGGCTGGCACGGCGGCGGCTTCTGGCCCGGTGTCGCAATCGGCGTCGGGATCGCGGGCGCCGGCTACGGCGCGTATGGTTACGGATACCCCTACTACGGCGACCCCTATTACTATCGGCGCCGGCTATGACGATGGCGGCTATGGCTCGCGCTGCTATCTCGTGCGGCAGCGCGTGATGACGCAATCGGGCTGGCGCGTCCGCCGCGCTCAGGTCTGCGAATAGGCTACCAGCGGGGTCTGCGACTAGCGCGGGCGCCCGGCCGAGGCACCAGAATACCGAGGCACTAAAAAACAAGGCCGTTGACGCAATATACCGTCAACGACCTTGCCAGCCCCGGATATTGAAATCGGCTCGCGCCATCCGGTAGCCGCCATCATCGCCCGGAATCATACTGGCAAATGTGATCCAGTTCACAAGCCGCGAAAATAATCATCGGGCTGTCAACCCCGTGATCTGCCACGCTTTCTTGCGCTGGCATGATGATGCACCGGTTTCCTCCGGGTAACCGAAGGCGTGTCGGCCTCGGTGGCGCGGACGCTGGCAAAGGATTGCCGCAAACCGTCGATGGATTCGTTCAAACTGGCGACCTGCTCCGACAGACGCTTGGTGTCGGCCTGCTGCGACGCGAGCAGCCGCTTCATGGTCAAAAGCTGGTCCTGCACGACCTGGAGCTGGTCGATCGATTCCTGCTGGGTTGCTTCCAGCCCCTTGGTCTTCTCGACGAGCTGCTCGGAGGCCAGCGCCGTGCGCGCCTGAAGCTGCCGCGACGCGACCACCCGGTCGGTCTCGGGCGCAGCGCCGGTGTAGGCGCGCCAGATCGCGATCGAGGTGACTCCGGCGATCAGCAGCAAGAGCGCCGCAGCCGTCAGCGCGATCGGCTGGGCGCCGAGACGGAGGAGGGGATTGGACGGTGTGTTCTCTGCGAGATCGATCATCGCTGACAAAACCCAAATTGAAACTTGGTGAGTGGCGAAGAGCGGCAGCACAAGAACGCAGAGCAAGGCGGCCGGGACGTCCCGAAAGTGTTACCTTTCAGCAACAAATGGGACGAAAAGGTGGCCGCGGTTGGAAAAAGCGCAATTGACCCAACGCGAAGGCTCCGGCGGTCGAGGCGGCCGCCAAAAAGAAACCCTCGCCAAGCCGAATTCAGCTTGAGCGTGGAGCGTCAGGGAAGCAGCCCGCCGTGCTGCAAAGGCGCGGCGGGGGAGACGGTGGCTTACGGGCGGGCAGCCTTCATCGAGGGCTGGATCGTCATGCGATAGGCGATGAAGGCGCTGCCGTCGAAGGTCTCCACGACCTCGTCACAGGCCGGACAGCGATACTCGCCTGAGTTGGCAGGCGGCGTGGCAAGCTCGAGCCGCCGAAAGCCGGCCCCACACGCTGAACACGTGACATCGTTCTTTTTCATACAAGCCCCGTAAAAGTACTGGTGCGACTTCATAGCACGGGGTTGGACGAAACTTGGGTCGCCTGTGACAGAAAGATAGAATTTGATCAGGCGCCGGGCCGCGTCGCGGAGGCTCACGGTTGAAACGGTGCGAACGGACCGGAATAGGTCTTCGATCGCGGTGCCGCGTAGGGGCCGAGCCGGGACGTCTTCAGCCCGAGCCGCACCAGCCCCTCGGCAAGCGTCACCGCTGCGGCGACGCCGTCGACCACGGGCAGGCCATGGGTCGCCGGCGAGCTCGGCGGCAAGATCGGCCATGCCGGCGCAGCCCAACACGATGGCCTCGGCGCGGTCGTCGCGGATCGCGGCCACAATCTCCGTGGAGATCTTGCCGAGCGCCTCGCTGTTGCGCTCCTCGAGCGCGAGCACCGGGACCTCGGCGGCGCGGACGCGGGCGCAGCGCTCGGCGAGGCCGTATTTTATGAGATTGTGTTCGATCGGCACGATGGAGACACCGAGCGTCGTCACCACGGCGAAGCGCGCAGCAACCAGGCTCGCCATGTGGAAGCCGGCTTCGCCAATCCCGATCACCGGCGCCTTGGCCGCCGCGCGCGCGGCATCGAGGCCGGTGTCGTCGAAGCAGGCGATGATGTGCGCGTCCGCGCCGTTGCGCTCGGCCTCGCGGATGCAGCCGAGCATGCCGGGGACGGCGAAGGCCTCGTCGTAGAAGCCCTCGATCGAGACCGGCCCCATTGCGGGCTGGCGCGCATCGATCACCGTGTCAGGCAGCGCGATCGCGCGTGCCGCCGCGGCGATCTTCGCCGTCATCGACGCCGTGGTGTTGGGATTGACGACGTGAAGTCGCATCTCGATCAGACAAGCCCCTTGTCAGACAAGCCCTTTGCCGGCGTCCGAGCCCTTGGCCGCCTGCCGCTTGTTGAGCATGTGGATGGTGCCGAGCGCAAGCGTGATCACCGCGAACGAGACCGCGGAGATGATGGTGCCGAGCGCATAGATGTCCGGGTTCGTCACGGTGGTGGTGAGGCCCTGGAGATCGAGCGGCAATGTATTCACTGCCCCGATCGCCTGGCTGGAGCGCGCGAGCTCGTCCCAGGACAGCGTGAAGCCGAACAGTCCGATGCCGATCACGGAGGGCAGGATGATCGGCAGCACGACATGGCGGAAGGCCTGCCACGGCGTCGCACCGAGATCGCGCGCGGCTTCCTCGAGCCGCGGATCGAAGCGGTTGAAGATCGCGAACATGATCAGGAGGCCGAACGGCAGCGTCCAGGTCAGATGCGCACCGAGCCCGGAGGTGAGCAGACCCATCGAGGTCTCGAAATTTTCGTTCCAGTGCGCCTTGATCAAATCGTCGATGATGCGGAATTCAAGCGAGATCCCGAGCGAGGTGATGATCGAGGGGACGATGAGACTAGCGATCGCCGAGTAGAACAAGATGCTTTGCGCCTTGAACTTGCGGCGAAACGCCATGCCGGCGGCGACCGACAGCACGACGGTGACAGCCATCACGATGATGCCAAGCAGCAGCGAGCGGCGGAAGGCCGCGCCGAGATCGACGATACCGGTGCCCTGGAACAGCTTGGAGAGCCAGTAGGTCGACACGCCGTTCATCGGGAAGGTGAGGCCGCCCTGCGGCCCCTGGAACGACAGCACGTAGATCGCGATCATCGGGCCATAGAGAAACAGCACATAGGCCGCGAAGAAGATCGCGAGCACGTAGAAAGAGCGCGGGCGTCCCTCCGTCATCGCCTACAGCTCCTTCTTGATGTCGACGATGCGCGACATCATGGTGATGATCAGGAAGGTGATGATGAGCAGGATCACGGCGTTGGCGGCCGCGGCGGGGAACTGCAGCGCGTTCACCCGGGTCTCGATGATCTTGCCGGCAGAGGCGATCTGCTGGCCGCCCATCACGCCGATGGTGATGAAATCGCCCATCACGATGGTGATGACGAAGATCGAGCCGATCACGATGCCGGGCTTGGCAAGCGGAATGATGACGTTGACGAGCGTCTGGAAGCCGGTTGCGCCGGCGTCGTAGGCCGCCTCGATCAGGGACTTGTCGATGCGCACCATCGAATTGAAGATCGGTACCACCATGAAGAAGGTGAACAGGTGCACCAGCGCCAGCACCACGGAGAATTCGGAGAACAGCAGCCATTCCAGCGGCTGGTTGATCAGCCCGCTCTTGACCAGTCCGGAGTTCACCAGGCCGTTGCGGCCGAGCAGCGGAATCCAGGCGATCATGCGGATGACGTTGGAGGTCCAGAACGGGATCGTGCAGAGCAGCGACAATCCCATCTGCCAGGTCTTTGACTTCACATGGAAGGCGAGGAAGTAGGCGACCCAGAAGCCGATGAAGAGCGTGATCGCCCAGACCATGACGCAGAGCTTCAGCGTCTTCACATAGGTTCGCCCGATCGTACAGAGATCAGGCAGCTGTGCAATGCAGCCTTCGAACGTGTCGGTGTAGCCGCGGCCCGAGAAGGCCGGCAGCAATTGATACTCGTTGTAGTCCCAGAACGAGACGATGACGACGAACACCAGGGGAATCAGGAAGAAGGCGAGAAACACCAGCATCATCGGCCCGGCCTGAAGCCAGGAGATGAAGGAGGGCGACAGGCGCGCCGCTTTTGCAGGGCGCGCCGTCTCCGATCCCCGGACGAGATCCGGGGATGCCTGTTGCAGGATGTCTTCCGACGTATCCATCACGCGGCGATGAATTCGTTCCACTTGCGGACCATGTAGTCGTTCTCGTCCATCACGGCGTTCCAGCAGGCGACGCCGCCCATGCGCTCCTCATAGGAGCCACCGTCACGCAGGGCACCAGCCTTCTCCAGCAGCGAGCCGTCGGGCGCCTTGATGTCCTTCTCGGCCGGCTTGCCTTCCATCCAGTAAGCCCACTCGTAGGGCTCCATGTTGGCCTTCGCGGTCGAGAGCACGGCCGAATAGTAGCCCTGGCGGTTGAGATAGGCGCCGGCATAGCCGGACAGGAACCAGTTGACGAACTCATAGGCCAAGTCGAGCTTCGCGCCCGACACGCCCTTGGACACGCAGAAGCCGGAGGCCCAGGAGCGATAGCCTTCCTTCAGCGGCTGGAAGGTGCAGGCAATCCCCATCGAGCGCACCTTGGTCACTGCCGGCGACCACATCGACTGAATGACGGTCTCACCTGAAGCCATCAGGTTGACGCTCTCGTTGAAGTCCTTCCAGAACGCGCGGAACTGACCGGCCTTCTTGGCTTCCGTCATCACCTTCATGGTGAGATCGATCTCTTCCTTGGTCATGTTGCCCTTGTCGGCATATTTGTACTTGCCGGTGGCTTCCACAACCATCGCGGCGTCCATGATGCCGATCGAGGGGATGTTGAGGATCGAGGCCTTGCCCTTGAACTCGGGATTGAGGAGTTCAGCCCACGAGCTGATCGGGCGCTTGATGATGTCGGGACGGATGCCGAGCGTGTCGGCGTTGTAGACCGTCGGGATCAGCGTGACGAACTCGGTCGCCGTCTTGGAGAAGGTCTTGGAGTCCTTGCCCTCGAGATAGAGCACCTTCCAGGGCGCGGTGCCCTGGTTGCCGATCTTCTTTCCGCCGGGGGTCTCGCCCTTGGTGAAGACCGGCGTGATGTTGTCGAATTCCTTGATCTTCTTGGCATCGAGGGCAAGGATGTTGCCCGACGGCACCAGCTTCTTCAGCGAGAAATATTCGGTGTCCAGCACGTCGAAGGAGTTCGGCTGCGTCATCACGCGCTTGGTGACATCGTCGGTGGTCGCGGTGATGTATTCGATCTTGATGCCGGTGTCCTTCAGGCACTGCTTCGAGATGTCGTCGCCCTCGTTCACGGCGGTGCCGAGATAGCGCAGCACCTTCGGCTCGGCCGACATGACGTAAGGGAAGCCGGTGATGGCGCCGGAGCCGGCGGCCAGGCCGGCGAGACCCGCGGTGCTCTTGAGTAGCGTGCGGCGGCTGACGCCGGTCTTTTTGGTGGACTCGGTCATATCAATCACTCCTCTGTGTTGCGCATTTTCTATGATGACGGCGCTATTGCAGGCGCTGCGCCTTGGCGGGATCCCAGGTGGCCATCACGCGATCGCCCGGCCGGAACGGATGGACGTCGAAGGTAGCCTCCGGAACGTGGGAGAACAGGGCGGTGCCGTCGTCGAGCGTGAGCGAGACGGCGACATAGGAACCCTGGTACTCGGTGTGGGTCAGCAGCGCCGGCGCGCCGAACACGCCGTCGGCGAGCGGCTTGATGCCGAGCTGATCGGCGCGCACGGCGATGAGTTTGCCTGCGTCGCTGAGGACGTTGTGGCCGCCGATGAAGCGCGCCACGAATTCGGTGCGGGGGTGGTGGAAGATGTCGCGGGCCGAGCCCTGCTGCTCGATCTTGCCCTGGTTCATCACCACGATGTGGTCGGCGAGCGCCATCGCTTCTTCCTGGCCATGGGTGACCTGGATGAAGCTGATGCCGAGTTCGCGCTGCAGCCGCTTCAGCTCGCCTCGCATCTTCACCCGCAGGAACGGATCGAGCGCGGAGAGCGGCTCGTCGAGCAGCAGGATCTGCGGCTCGGTGATGAGGGCGCGGGCGAGCGCGACGCGCTGCTGCTGGCCGCCTGAGAGCTGCGCCGGCAGCCGCGCCGCGTAGGGGGTCATCGCGACCAGCTCCAGCAATTCGCCGGCGCGCCTGTGCCGCGTTGCGCGGTCGACGCCGCGCATTTTCAGGGCAAATGCGACGTTGTCGAGCACGGTCAAATGCGGAAACAGTGCGTAGGACTGGAACATCATCGCCGTGCCGCGCTTGGCAGGCTCGAGGTCGGTGACGTTCTGCGGGCCCAGGATGATGTCGCCCTCGCTGACGGCTTCGTGGCCGGCCACCATGCGCAAAGTCGAGGTTTTTCCACATCCGGACGGGCCGAGCAGGCAGCAATAGGTGCCGGCCGGGATCTTCAAATTGACGTTGTCGACCGCAAGGGTCGTGTCGTAGCGCTTGGTGACGGCGACCAGTTCGAGAGCGGCAGGAGTGGCCATGGCGTGTCCGAAGGAGGGCGATGCTCCCCCCTCTCTCCGCAAGGTCCGTGCCAACAGCCCGCGGTTTGCCAAACTCAAAAACTGTACAGCGGAGTCAGATCGTTAGATCGAATTTGGCGCCGCAGCGCGGCTCGCCGTATGGACGGCGCTGTGCACACAAAATGGGCGCAGATTGTATAAAGTTTCGCCTGTGATTGGATACAGCTCGTCGACTACCATTCGATGCCGAACTTCGCCGATCGAGCCCTCAAACCCAACACTTCGAACTGATGGCCGACAAAATCCGACAGAAATCCGATGCGCCAGACGCGAGCGATCGCGTCAGCCGGATCAGGGAAGGCGTGACCGCGGCGATCCTCGAGCATCGTCTGCTGCCGGGCACGAAGCTCGGCGAGGACGAGATCGGCGAAATCTATGGCGCGAGCCGCACGCTGGTTCGCACCGCGCTTCAGCAGCTCGCGCATGAAGGCATCGTCAACATCGAGAAGAACCGCGGCGCGTTCGTGGCACGACCCACGCCTGCGGATGCCCGCGAGGTGTTCGAGGCGCGTCGCCTGATCGAGCCGACCATCGTCGACCACGCCGTTGATGCGGCGTCGCCGGCCTGGATCAGCCGTCTCCAGCGACATCTTGCGGAGGAGCGCGAGGCCGGGCTGCGCGGCGACGCGCGCGCCTCGGTGCGGCTCTCCGGCGAATTTCACCGCCTCATCGCCGAGATGTCCGGTCACAGCATCTATCTCGGCTTCCTGAAGGAGCTGATCGCGCGCTCCTCGCTCATCATCCTGCTCTATCGCCGCCATGACACGCCTGCCTGCGGCACCGATCACCACGCCGAGATCGTCACCGCGATCCGCAAGCGCGACAAGCAAGTCGCCCGCGCGCAGATGCTGTCGCATCTCACGGAGATCGAGGCCGAGCTGTTCCTGAAGGATCCCGCCGCCGACGAGATGCGGCTCGCGGATGTGCTCGGCGCGTAAGCGCCTGCGGTTTGGATTCGACGGAAGCCTGGCAGTCGCGCTTACCCATTTGGCAGAACTTGGTGCCGACGCATCTCATCGGGCCGTATGGCTGATTTGCAAAATCTTCCTGTGGTTGCAAATTGACTCGATGCGTTTTGCAGGCATCAATCCAAATTGGCGGCGGGGCGTCGGCTGGCTGGTTCTTGCCCGGCAAATTGCGGTTGGAATTGCGTAGCGCATCTGCATGGAGATTGGATATGCGGATTTTGACCAAGCCGGCCGGCTTCTTCAAAGCCGCCGCAATGCTTGTCTCGATTGGAATAGGCCTCGGCAGCCCATCGCCTGCGCCGGCCCAGCAGGACTCTGCCGTCCTGTTCCGCAACGTCAAAATCTTCGACGGCAAGAACGGGACGCTCTCGGCCGCGTCGAATGTCCTCGTCAGGGACAGGAAGATTGAGAGGATTTCGGCCGCGGATATCGCCGCGACTGGCCAGGTGATCGACGGCGGCGGCCGCGTGCTGATGCCGGGGCTGATCGATGCGCATTGGCACGCGATGCTGGTGAGGCCGACGCCGATGGCGGCCCTCGGCGATGTCGGCTACAACAATCTGCTCGCCGCCAGTGAGGCGACGGCCACGCTGATGCGCGGCTTTACCACCATTCGCGACATGGGCGGGCCGAGTTTCGGCCTCAAGCGGGCCATCGACGAGGATCTCGTTGCCGGTCCGCGGATCTATCCGTCCGGCGCCATCATCACCATCACCGGCGGTCATGGCGATTTCCGCCAGCTCACCGATCTGCCGCGAACGATCGGCGGCATGCTCAGCCGCATGGAGCTGATCGGCGGCAGCTTGGTCGCCGACAGCCCGGACGAAGTCCGCGTGCGCGCGCGCGAGCAGCTGATGCAGGGCGCCTCGCAGGTCAAGCTCACCGCGGGAGGCGGCGTCGCTTCGCCCTTCAGTCCGCTCGATGTTTCCACCTTTACCGAGCCCGAGCTGCGCGCCGCCGTCGAGGCCGCCGACAATTGGGGTACATACGTTGCCACTCACGCCTATACGCCGGTCGCGATCCAGCGCTCGATCGCAGCCGGCGTCAGATGCATCGAGCACGGTCACCTCATGGACGAGGCGAGCGCAAAGCTGATCGCGGAGAAGGGGATCTGGCTCAGCACGCAGCCGTTCCTGGATATGTCCGCGGCTGCCGCGCTCGGACCTTCGGAACAGGACAAGATGCGGCAGGTGGTCGCCGGCACCGACAGGGTCTATGCGCTGGCAAAGAAATATCACATCAAGACCGCGTTCGGGACCGATGTCCTGTTCTCGAAGGCGTTGGCGGACAAGCAGGGTTCAATGTTGGCCGCGCTGACGCGCTGGTACACGCCGGCCGAAGCGCTGGCCATGGCGACGTCGACCAATGCCGAACTGTTGAGCCTGTCGGGCCCGCGCAATCCCTATCCCGGCAAGCTCGGCGTGGTGGAGGAAGGCGCGCTTGCCGATCTCCTTTTGGTCGACGGCAACCCGCTCGAGAACATCGCCCTCGTCGAAGATCCCGCGAAGAACTTTGTGGTGATCATGAAAGGCGGCAAGGTCTACAAGAACATCCTGCCGCGCTGACGAGGGCAGGCGTCGATCATGCCTTCAAAAAAGTTGCGGCCAGCCATTGGGGGATGGCTGGCCGCGCGCGAACCGGTCTGGGACGGGGAGGGGTGGGGATGTGACCGGATCGCGTAACTCGTCCTCTCGTAACTACTGATCTCTGGCGCTGGCGGTGGAGACCGCCGGCTTGGTATCGCCCAGCGAGACCCAGACGTTGGGATCGCTCTGCGACTGGCGCTTGACGAAGCGGTAGCCGGTCTCCGTCCAGGCAACGACGGTCTCGTTCTGATTGTCGAGAACGAACTCGCCCTTGTCGGTCTTCACCGTCAGCACCGCGTGCCCTTCGCCCTTCTTGTCACGCACGACGGTGATGAGCAGGGCCTGGCGCGGCCAACCGGCATCCATCAGCATCTTGCGCTTCAACAGCACGTAGTCTTCACAGTCGCCGTAACCGTCGGTCGGCAGCGACCACTTCTCGATCACGCCCCAGTGGTCCTGGTCGGTCAAAGGCTTGACGGTCTCGTTGACCCAGCGATTGACCTTGGTCAGGTCGCGCCACGCTGTCTGCGACATCACGATGTCGCGCGGCTGCATCGGCCCGCCCTGACACTGAGCGGCATTCTCCGAACAAAACTCGACCCAGCCGATCGGCGCACGCGTGGTGTCGCCGAGGCTCGCGTAGAGCAGACGGCTTTCGCCGGCCTGCGCTGCCGCGCTGATCCCGAAGAGCATGGCAGCTAGTGCCAGTGCCTTCCCCTGTCCCCTGAAGTCAAACATCGTGGCCCCCGTTTCTTGTTGGGACCACATTGCGCATGCAGCTTTTGAGTTGCGGCTAAGTCAGCCAAGTCAAGTCGAGACGAATACAAGTAAAAGAAGCGGCAAATTCGATCTATACTTGAATATAATTCGAATAAAATGCGGTATTACTGCAATTGATTCAAATTGTAGCCATTAACGCGGGAACACTGCGGGAACTGCGGTTTCCGCACGTGAACAGGCCGCGCGTTAACTCGCGAAAGGCCATCGCCGCGCACGAAAAAGGCGGCGTCCGCATCACGGAGGCCGCCTTTGAGGCTGGAAGAACAGGGGTTTTGGCGTCGTCGCGCTTTACCGCGCGGTAACGCTCTCTTCGAGAGTCTCGATCGGCTGCGAGTGCAAGAACTCCAGCGCGAAGCCATCTTCGAGGTTTCGGACCACGCGGCCCTGGACCTGGCCGAGCAGCACGATCGATTTCAGCGACGGGCGGTTCTCCGCGGCAATGGCCGCGCCGGATAGCGACAGGTCGATGATGCGGCAGGTCATCTTGGTGCCGTCTTCCAGCGTTAGCACAGCGATCGGGTTGCGCGGCACGATGCGGTCGTGGCGGCGGTCCTCGGGCAGATTGAGGATGTCGCGGTTGGCGAGCCAGGTGAGCTGGGCGGCCAGCTTGTCGCGTTTGCGGGGCGTCGCCCCGACCGTCATGGCGAAGCCGTTGTCGATAATCCGGGTGATCTTGCCCTCGACCCGGCCGATATGGTCGAGATAGGCGACCACGCGGTCGCCGACATTGCCGATGCCGGGCGCCAGCAGCGCGAGCCCGCCGGGCGACATGTTGATCACCTGGCAGGGGAATTCACGGCGATCCGGCAGCATGTAACGACCTAGCAGGTGCACCTTCACCCGCTGGAAACGCCGACGTTCCTCGGCGGCCGGAAGAAATTTTTTGTTCGCCAACGCCATTTTCACTACCCGACCCCCCGCCCGGGCGGAGTCCGGCACGACCGTAAGGTGCATAGGGTTAATGCCGCGTTATGATTTGGCGCGGCGATTACGGACAGATACAATCCGTTCGAACAGCCACATCAGCGGCGGGCAGGCGAGCACGGCCAGCACACCCAGATCGAGCGCGATCGCGGCGGTGCCTGCCGATTTGGCGAGCCGTCCCGCCACCGCCGGACCCAGCATCATCGCGGCATAGAAGAGAGTGTAGAACACGCCCATCCCGATCGCTCTGGTCTCGGGGACGAGCACCCGTGCCGGCAGGCCCATGATCGGCCCGGCCGGATGGCCGCTGATCAGGCCGATCAGGACGAGGATCGCGATCACCGCGTCGGACCGCGGCAGCCAGGCCAGCAGCAGCGCAACCGCGAGGCTCGTCGCGACTGCCAAGGTCAGCGGCCGCCCGGTCCGGTCGGCTATCAAGCCGCCGGCGGGCACCGAGATCACCGATAGCCACAGCACCAGGCTGATCGCGGAGCCTGCCGCCGCGATGCTCCAGCCGCGCTCGGCCAGCAGCGAGGGACCGAACGAGAAGATCATGGCGAAGCCGACATTGAAGAGGCCCCAGATCAGGCCGGCGACGATCACCGCCAGCAGCGCGAGAGGATCGAGCCGCGCCGCCAAGGCGGCCGTCACCGCGCTCGCCGCCGGTGGCGGCTGATAGAAGGCGATCGGCACGATCCCGGTCGCGCTCAGCGCAGCCGCGGCCACGAACACTGCGCCGGCGCCATAGGCGGTGCCGATCGCCGGCAGCACCAGCAGCGAGATCGCCACGCCCGTCGGCCAGGAGCTGACGAAGATCGCCATCGCAGTTGCGATCTCCTTTCCGGCAAACCAGTCGGCGCCCATCTTGGTGAGTTGCACTGTGAGCAGCACGGCGCCGGCGCCGGAGGCGAGCCGGCCGGCCATCTGCAAGCCCCAGACGTCGGTCGTGGCCATCACGAGGCTGCCGGCCGTCATCAGCAGCAGCGCCGCGATCGTCGTCGGCTTGTCGCCAAACATCCGGCCGATCGCGCCGCCCGGCAGCGCCAGCACGACGCCCGGTGTGAAATAAAGCCCGATCAGGAGGCCGATATCGGCGAGCCCGACGCCAAATGTCTTCTCCAGGAGCGGCGCGACCGCCGCCACGCTCTGGAATTGGAACGCGATGGTGAGGCGAACGACGAACAGGATCGCAAGAATAGCCCAGCGATTGCGCAATGCCTCATCTCCCGAGCCGCTGCCACAAGCGTGCGGTGGCGGGGGGCTAGAGTCAACGGGCTGCGCCGGAACGCCGCGCCCTCACGCTTTCTTCGCGGCCCACTGATTCAGCAGAAGGAGCAATGCCAATAGCACCGCGGCCGACAAGCCCAGCGACCAGTGAATGCCGATCGCGGCACCGAACACGCCGACGGTGATGCCGCTGAACGCCCGCATCCCGAGGCCGGCCATATTGTAAAGGCCGACGACGCGGCCGCGGATATCGGGCGGCGCATTCAACTGCACCAGTGCCTGCGCCATGGTGTTGAACGACAGCTCGAAGAAGCCCGCGCAGAACAACAGCACGATCGCAACCGGATAGATCCGCACTGACGCGAAGCCTAGCAGCGCAACGCTCCAGAGCGTTGCGAGCAGGATCGCGGTGCGCGGCGTGCCCTTCAACCGTCCCCAGGACTTCCAGCGCAATGCCCGCAAGCAGCGCGCCGGCGGCGTCTGCTGCGAGCAGCACGCTGTAGGACACGCCGGGATCGCCGTGGCCGAGATCGCCGGCAAAGCCCGGCATCTGGGCGTGATAGGCGTTGCCGATCATGAAGGAGGTGAGGCCGGCGAGCCAGCGTCATCGTCGTCAGCACCGGCTGCGTACCGATCGCACGCATCGTGTCGACGATGTCGGCGAAGCCGCGCACGGCGAAGCGCCGCACGGCGCGACGCTCTTGTCGCGCACTGGCGCCCAGAACAGCCACAGCAGCATCGGCAGATAGAACAGCGTGTTGAAGATGATGCCGTGCGAGGTGCCGAGCGTCAGCATGATGACGCCGCCCACCGCAGGTCCGACCAGGATGCCGAGATAGCGCGCCATCGCGTTCAGCCGCACCGCGCTCGGAAGATCTGCCGGGCCGACGAGGTCGTAGAGCAGCAGCTGGTTCGGTGTCTGCCACAGCACGCCGGCGCAGCCGTGGATCACCAGCAGCAACATCGCGTGCCACATCTGGATCGTGCCGGTGATGAAGAAGAAGCCCCATCCGGCCGAGGCCACGATGAACAGCAGCATCCCGCACTGGATGATGCGGCGCGGATCGAAGCGGTCGGCGAGCCCGCCGACGGCCACCGAGAACAGCAGGAACGGCAGCCAGTGCGACAGCACCGCAAAGCCTGCCAGCGCCGGCGAATGGAATTTCTGGAACACCACCCAATAGCTGATCACATGCTCGATATTGTCGGCCATCATCGCCAGCACGTAGGCGATGAACTGGAGCACGATAGGGCACCGACTTCATCGCCGCGAACGAGCCGGACGCGACGACGGGATTTTGGGGCAGGGGGTTCAAGCGATCACCTGAGTGGGATGTGAGCCGTCCCTACACGTTCACCGGTGAGTGCTCAAGACACTTGGGTGTGTGGGCTACGGGATAACCGCAGCTTGGCACGACCGCGCATCTCACATACGCTTCCCGTCAGCCCGCACCAATCAATCACAACAAGCGGACGTCGAGGAAACGGCCATGGAATCAATCCGCGTCTGCACCCACGCAGGACCGGGCAGCGAGCCCGTGATCAAGACCGTGCCGTGGCCGAAGGTCGGCAAGAAGGCCGCGCTGATCAAGATCGGCGCGTGCGGCGTCTGCGGCACCGATCTGCATATCCTGAAAGGTCATTGGCCGAAGCCGCTGCCCTGGCCGTTCACGCTTGGCCACGAGCTTGGCGGCGTCATCGTCGAATGCGGCGACGAATTCACCGAGGACTTCATGAGCAAGCCGCTGAAGGTCGGCTCGAAGGTGATGATCCCGCCGCTGATGCCGTGCGGCCACTGCTATTACTGCATCCATTATCCGCAGACCGCCAACAAATGCCTGACGCCGGTCTATTACGGCCGCTATCTCGGCTTCGACAAGGCGCCGCACATGTGGGGCGGCTGGGCCGAATATGTCTATGTCGATCTCGACATGCTGCCGGGCACCAAGATCTACAAGCTGCCCGACGACATGTCGCTGCGATTGGGCGCGCTGTCGGAGCCGCTGACCTCCTGCATCCGCGCCTTCAACCGCGCGAGCCGTGCCGGCGGCTTTGGCTGGGGCGACACGGTGGTGATCCAGGGCTCGGGCCCGATCGGCATTCTGGCGGTCGCGGCGGCCAAGGAGATGGGGGCAGGGCGCGTGATCTGCGTCGGTGCGCCGGAAGAGCCGCGGCTCAAGCTCGCCCGCGAGTTCGGCGCGGAAGCGACGGTCAACATCGAGGAGCTCAAATCGCCGCGATGCAGCGCATCGCCCGCGTGCGCGAGATCGTCGGTGGCTTTGGCGCCGATCTGGTGATGGATTGCTCGGGCCATCCGACCGCCGGCCCCGAAGGCATCGAGATGCTGCGCGACGGCGGCACCTATGTCGAGATGGGCCAGTTCACCGACGCCGGCTCGATCGAGACCTCCTGGCACCGCATCTGCACCAAGGACCTCAACGTGCTCGGCTCCTGGGGCTTCACCGGCAACGATCTGCCGCTCGGCGTCGACATGCTCTACCGCACGGCGGGCAAATATCCCTGGCTGAAGATGCAGACGATCTATCCGTTCACGGAGGAGGGCGTTGCGCAGGCCGTGAGGGATGCGATGGCGATGAAGACGGTGAAGTCGACCATCGTGCCGTGGCCGGAATTGGTGGAGTAGGCGATGCCGTCCATCCCCCACGGTCTCCCGGCATTCCTGGTCGAAGCCAAGCGGCGCACCTATGCGGGCCTCGATGACGACGCGACCGTGGCCACGCCGCTGCTCGCCGGCTCAAAACAGCTCGAGCACCGTGCGCCGCCTTATGCCTATCGCGATATCTATTTCGGGATGGGATTTTTCGCCGGGCAGGAGACCGTGTCGCGGGACGATCGCGTCATCTGGTCGATGAGCTACAGCGGCGGTGCGCGCGCGGAGATCGCGGATCGGCACACCTTTCTCGCAATCTACAAATTCCTGCGCCAGGCGCTGCTGGGCGTGAGCGTCGAGGAGCCCTTTCGGGGACCGCGCCTGTTCGAGCAGGCGGACATGATCTATCGCAACGAGGCCGAAGGCGGGCTCGATCGCTTCCACGGCATCGAGACGATTGCGCGGCATGATGGCGCAACGCTCTACGAGCTGCGGTATAGCGGTGGTTTGTTGCGATAAATCTGGCGAAGCTCGTAGCCCGGATCGAGCGCAGCGCAATCCGGGGCGGTCGGTCCCGCATTCCGCTCCATGCGGGCTGCGAGCCGGAATTTGGAATAATGGCTACGATGACAAACGAACAAACCAACGAACCGAGCCGCACCCGCTCGCCCTTCAGCGCCATCCGCGCGATCGACTACACCGTCATCTTCGTGCGCGACATGGCGGCGATGCGCCGCTTCTATGAGGGCGTGCTCGCTTTGTCCCTGCTGCGCGAGCTGTCGCCGAACTGGGTCGAGTACGGCCTGGGCAGCAACACGCTGGCCCTCGCAAGACCCAGCCGGACCGCGGCCGATGCGCCGACGCCGGCGGGCAGCGCCTCGCTGCAACTGGCCTTCAAGGTGTCCGCAGCCGAGGTCGATGCGTGCGCTGACGAGCTCGTGCGGCAGGGCGTGGCGCTGCTCTCGCCGCCGACGAACCAGTCGTTCGGGCATCGGACGCTGTTCTTCAGGGATCCCGACGGCAATCTTCTGGAGATCTATGCCGAGATCTGAGCCGGGCCGACCGGATGCCCAAAAAGTTCCGCAGGGATTCCTCGACTTATTCAAGTCACGGTGAAACTTAGGCCAAGGTTCCGGCTTTCAGTTGGCGGGAGAGTTATCGTGAAGCGAATCCTGAAACCCGTCACTTACATCCTGGCTGCCATCTACTTCCTGGTGGATGCGGTGTTCATGGCCGTGGCGCGGCCGGTCTCGCGCTGGCTCGCGCGGCATTTCGAATTCAAGCGGTTGCGCGCCTGGATCAAATCGCTGCCGCCTTATCCGTCGCTCGCGCTGTTCTCCGTGCCCGTGATCATTCTGGAGCCGATCAAGCCGGTGGCCGCGTACCTCGTCGCAACCGGCCAGTTCCTGAGCGGTGTGGCGGCGTTTGTCGGCTGCGAGCTGCTCAAGCTCGTGCTGGTCGAGCGCCTGTTCCATCTCACGCGGGACAAGCTGATGCGGATTCCGGCATTCGCCTGGGTGTACGGCAAGTTCACCGAGATGAAGACATGGCTGCAGGCAACCGAAGCCTGGCGCGCCATCCGCGCCTTGAGCCGCGCGGCGAAAGACTATGTCGCACGGATAAGAGCAAGGCTGGTTGGCGGCTTCAGCAGGCTCGTGGCCTCCCGGGACTAGAACCGCGCCCCGCTACGCGAGCTTGCGCGCTGCAGCCGTGGCCTTGTCGCCCGTGTTCGGCGTGCCGGAGGGTTCGATCAGCAGCAGATGAACCTCCTCACGTGCCACCGGGCGATGCTCGACACCTTTGGGCACGACGTAGAGCTCGCCCGGTCCGAGCGTCACGGTGCGGTCCCGCAGCTCGATGTCCAAATGGCCTTTCAGGACCAGAAAGAAATCGTCGGTGTCGTCGTGCTTGTGCCAGGTGAATTCGCCCTTCACCTTCACCACCATCACGTCGCAATCGTTGAAGGTCGTGACCGTGCGCGGAGACCAGAAATCCCCAAAGGTCGCGAGCTTGTCGGCAAGCGATATCCCGTCGGCCATGTTTCACCCATATCCCGCTCTCTCGTGACGCTCGATCTGGGATCGAATTGCGGATGCGACAAGACTTGTAGCCAGCCAGTCGGGCGATCTTGCCCGGCGAAGCGGTCCTCCGACCCTGCTTTGCGGCAAAATCTCGCTATATGCAGCAAAACGGACCGAAAACGCTGGATGTAGTGGGTCGGGTTGGCCAGTAAGCCTATTCTCCACTCCTCCGAAGCCATGCGTCTTAGGCATGGTGATTCGCCTGCGCTTGGCGTAAAGAGCGTCCAAATCAAATCACCACGCGTGCGGCCGAACCATTTGCCGCGCATGCAGTTTCAGGTCGCGCGGCTCACAGTTCCGCGCCTGGACCCAACGAAGGTTTTTCATCCCGTGTCCTTTCCGACGACAAGCCCGCCGCTCGCCCGTGCCTTGACTGAACGCAATTACATTGACCGACCCCCGTTCAGACTCGCCGTGCTCGCGAGGCTGCGGTCGACCGCGATCTGCTGGTCTCGGCGCAGACCGGCTCGGGCAAGACCGTCGCGTACGGGTTGGCCATGGCCAAGGATCTGCTCGATGGTGCCGAGCGGTTCGAGCAGGCCGCCGCACCGCTGGCCCTGATCGTCGCGCCGACCCGCGAGCTCGCCTTGCAGGTCCAGCGCGAGCTCACCTGGCTCTATCAATATGCCGGCGCGCGCGTCGTCTCCTGCGTCGGCGGCATGGACCCGCGCCGCGAGCAGCGCGAACTGGCCGCCGGCGCCCACATCGTCGTCGGCACGCCCGGCCGCTGTGCGACCATTTGCGGCGCGGCCGTCTTGACATCTCGGAATTGAAAGCCGTCGTGCTCGACGAGGCCGACGAGATGCTCAATCTCGGTTTTCGCGAGGACATGGAATTCATCCTCAAGACCACGCCGGACAACCGCCGCACGTTGTTGTTCTCCGCGACCTTTCCGCGCGGCATCGTCGCGCTGGCGAAGCAGTATCAGCAGCAGGCGTTCCGGATCGAAGTCGCCGGCGACGAGGGCGGCCACGCCGACATCGAGTACCGCGCCATCCGGGTCGGTCCCGGCGATGTCGAGCACGCGGTCGTCAATGTGCTGCGCTTTTTCGAGTCGCCGAGCGCACTGGTGTTCTGCAACACCCGCGATGCCGTCAGGCATCTGCAGGCGGCGCTGCTGGAGCGCGGCTTCTCGGTCGTCGCGCTGTCGGGCGAGTTGACGCAGAGCGAGCGCACCCAGGCACTCCAGGCGCTTGCGCGACGGGCGTGCCCGCGTCTGCGTCGCGACCGACGTGGCGGCGCGCGGCATCGACCTGCCGAGTCTCGGCCTCGTCATTCACGCGGAACTGCCCAATGACGCGGAGGTCATGCAGCATCGCTCAGGCCGCACCGGGCGTGCCGGAAGAAAGGGCGTCAGCGTTTTGCTGGTGCCGCCGATACGACGGCGGCGTGCGGAGATGATGTTCAATCTGTCCGGCATCGAGGCCATCTGGGGGGCGGCGCCTCAGGCGGATGAAATCCGCAAGCTCGACCATGAGCGCATGCTGAAGGACGCGTTGTTCACCGAAGAGACGACCGCGGACGATCTGGCGCTGGCGCAGGCCTTGCTGGCCGAGCGATCGGCCGAGGAAATCGCCGCAGCCCTGGCGCGGCTTTATCGCGCGCGGCTTCCGTCGCCTGAGGACATTCTCGATCCCGGCAAGGCACGCGGACGGCCGCGTGACGATCGTGGCCGCAGCGATGACCGCGCGCCGCGCGACGATGTCCGCAGCTCGCGCGGCGATGATCGTGCTGCCGGACCGCGATCGAAGGCGGGGAAATCCTCGCCGCGTCACGGCATGGCGGAGGCCAGCGTATGGTTCCGGGCCAACATCGGACGAAGAAAGAATGCGGAAGCGCGCTGGCTCTTGCCGATGATTTGCCGTCGCGGCGGCATCGACAAGGGCGACATCGGCGCCATCAAGATCATGGACACCACGACCGAGTTCGAAATTTCCGAGCGGGTTGCGGAATCCTTCGCGGCCAAGATCAAGCGTCCGGACAAGGAAGACAATATCCGCCTCGAGCCGATGACGGATGCGCCGCAGGCGCAGGCACATTCGGAGAAGCGGCCGCACGCGCCTCGGCGCGAGGACCGCGAGACAGATGATAGCCCTCGTCGAAGCGACGACTTCCATGCAGCAAGAGGACCCAAGCCGCAACGCAAGCCTCACGGCGAAGGCGGCTCGAAATTTGGCGATGGGCCGAGTTTCGGAAAGAAAAAGAAGCCCCCGAACAAGCCCGGTCACGCCGGACAGTCGAAGGCCGTCACCCCTTGGCCCACGAAGACCGGGCCCGGGAAGAAGGCAAAGAAGAAGCATCGCGGCTGATCAGCGACGGACATCGTCCGCGCGCTGCCATCACGATGCGTGAACGCCGCCGGCAAGGAGCCCGCGGCGTTCCTGCAGGAACTCTGCAAGCTCAGATGATCAGCGTCCGCCGCCACCACCACCACCACCACCACCGCCACCGCCTCCGCCACCACCACCGGCATCACGCATCGCGGAATTGTAGCGGGGATCGGTCTGCTTCATGTAGATGGGCGACGTGTCGCGGTCGGCGCGAATGACATGGCGCCGTACGTTCTGCTGCGGCTCGTCGATCCGGATGCCGCAGCCTTCGAAGAAGGCGACGTCGCAACCGTAGGTCCGCAGCGGCACCGCGTTGGCGCTGGTTGCGCTGAACGCGGTCGTTGCAACAATTGCAATCAAGGCAACTTTCGATAATGCGAGTTTCATGGGAATTCTCCAGCCTCGGTTCGGCGAGACCGGAACGGCTCGCACAGTCCTTCGACGGGGGCTGATCGAAACCGGTTCGAGGCCTGGCTTCACGCCCACGTGAGCCGGATCGGCCGGTGAGGGGCGCTTACGTGGCGGTGGGCTGCGGACCGGCGAGCTCGCGCAGCATGTAGGTCGCGCTTGCGCCATAGGACGAGAGCTTGGCGCGCAGCGCCGCATCCGGTGTGACGGGCCGGAAGCCGAGACGTTCCCACAGCACGTGCGTGCCGTAGACCGAAACCAGCGCAAGCGCCGCGATGCCTGACGCGCGTGCCGGCCCTTCGATCGTTGCGACATAATCGCGCGTCACGCCGCCGCGGAAGTCGGGCAGCACGGCGACGTCATGCACATAGAGGCAGTCCGCAGCGTTGGGCAATTGGTCGAGGAAGCCGTCGAGCGGCGGGACGCGGCGCTGCATCCAGGGATGCGCGAGGCCGTAGCCTGCGATCTCATTCCCTGCGGCGAGCACGCGGCAGCCGTCCGGATAAAGCCGCATCTTCTCGGCAAACACCTCGGGGCGCTCCGGGAGATCAGGATGAATCCGCGCCGCGATCGCGCCAATCGCGGGCAGGTCGGTGGCGTGCGCGCGGCGCCAATGCGGCTTGCTCATCTCGCTTGCTCCGTATCAACCACCGCAATTTATTCCGTCGCACCGACGCGCGCAGCCAAAAATATCTTTGGCGGCCTTCGAGGAATAGTGCGCGCGGTGCGGCGTCCTACCCTTGCAAGTCAATTTTGCAAGCCAATTGCATGACAGGAGACACCATGACGACATCCTCGATCCGCCTCGCGCTCACGCTCGTTGCGTCCCTCGCGCTCACCTCCGCTGCGTTCGCGGCACCGCCGACCAAGACCGGCAAGACCGACAAGGGCAACGTGCTCACCGACGCCAAGGGCATGTCGCTCTATACGTTCGACAAGGACATGGATGGCAAATCTGCCTGCAACGGTCCGTGTGCGACAAACTGGCCGGCGCTGAAGGCCGAGGCCAGCGATGCCGCCGGCGACGGCTACACCATCATCGCCCGCGATGACGGCTCCAGGCAATGGGCCCACAAGGGCAAGCCGCTCTACACTTTCGCCAAGGACACCAAGCCCGGCGATGTCACCGGCGACGGTTTTCTCAACGGCGCCTGGCATCTGGCGATGCCATGATTGAACGCGCTTTCTTCGCTGCTTAGGCGGCGAGGGCGGCCAGTGTGACACGAGAATTCCGGTTGACTGCCTTGTATTCGATGGTTTCGTAGCCATTTCGAGCAGGCAGCAGCCGGAAAGGCGTTTCGATGAAGTTCCGTGTCGGATTCGAAATGCTCTACGATTTCCCGCAGCCAACGCCGATGATCATGGTGCTGGGCACGCATTTCACCCGCGCCTCCGATGTCATCGTGCCGGACTTCCTCACCGCCATGCCGGCGGTCGAGATCACACCCTATCGGGACGTGTTCGGCAATTGGTGCAGCCGCATGGTCGCGCCGGCCGGTCGCATGCGCCTTGCCGCCGACGGCGTCGTTCGCGACAGCGGTCTGCCGGACCCGGTGTTTGGCTCGGCCGTTCAGCACAGGATCGAAGAGCTGCCTGCCGATACGCTGATTTATCTGCTTGGCAGCCGCTACTGCGAGACCGACCGGCTTTCCGAGATCGCCTGGAAGTTGTTCGAGAAGACGCCGCCGGGTTGGGCACGGGTGCAGGCGATCTGCGATTTCGTTCATCGCCACATCGCCTTCGGCTACGAGCATGCACGCGCCACCAAGACGGCATGGGAGGCCTACCAGGAAGGCAAGGGCGTCTGTCGCGACTATGCCCATCTTGCCATTGCGTTCTGCCGCTGCATGAACATTCCCGCGCGGTATTGCACCGGGTATCTGAGCGATGTCGGCACGCCGCAGCCGTGGGCGGTGGGCGACTTCGCCGGCTGGTTCGAGGCCTTCATCGGCGGGCGTTGGCACACGTTCGATCCGCGCAACAACGAGCCGCGGCAGGGGCGCATCCTGATCGCGCAGGGTCGCGATGCCTGCGACGTACCGATCACGCAGACCTTTGGCCCGAACGAGCTGGTCAGCTTCAAGGTCTGGACAGACGAGATCGCGTAATGGCCAGTCATCCCCCGCTCAGCAGCGACGAACTTAACTCATTGCGCAAGGTCGGCGTGGCCGAATGCCAAGGCGAGATCCCCCAGTTGCACTGGGAGCGTCTCGTGGCTCTGGGCTACGCGATCAGACGGCTCGGTGAACTCGAACTCACCGCCGCCGGGACGCGGCGCCTTGAGACGGGACAATAAGGCTTGCTCTGCGGCCGCTTCGGCCAGCGACCTCACTCACGCAGCCGGCGCCGGCACCAATCCGTAGCGCAGCATCGTCTCTTTCATCTTCGCGGGATCGGGTGGCGCTCCAGTCGAGAGGAGCGCGGCCATCTCCGTGAAATATTGCGGGCCCAGCACCCCGGGGCTCAGGATGCACAGGCATGTCGCCGGCGCCGTCGAACGGTTGGCAAAGCCGTGCACGATGCCGCGCTTGATGAAGAGCGATTCTCCGGGGCCAAGATCGTTCTGCTTGCCGTCGATCGTCCAGGTCGAGACGCCGGACAGCCCGTAGATCGTTTCGTCCCAGCGGTCGTGATAGTGCGGGATCGGCATCCGTGCATTCGGTTGCAGCGTCATTTCGAAGATGTCGACGCTGCCGCCGGTGTCATCCTTGCTGTGCAGGAAACGGAGCTGAAGCGAGCCGAAATTGATAACGTCGGACATGGCTGTGTCGTCCTGTAAGGGGCCGCATGAGGTCGCGGCGCGCGCTCGCGTCGAAACGAGGGCTACCGCAGCCCCTCATACACCATCAGCCCGCGTGCGACCTGCAATTTGCGGATCGCGCGCGGCAACAGCTTCTCCGGCTGGTGCAGATAGCGCCAGGAGGTGACGGTGAACGGGCCGAGCGCACCGCATTCGTCGTCGAACGGCGCCAGCACGCCGGTGACGCTGACAGGCGTGTGCGGACGGGCGTTGAAGGGGAGCAGCAACAGCTCGAGATGCGCCTTGCTGCCATCCTCGCGCATGGCGATGAGGCCGGCGATGGCGCCGAGCGTCTCGTCGGCGACGATGGTCGCGATTTCCGCGATCTCGCCGCGGCTGGCCTCGGTGAACAGCGCCGCAAAGCTTTGGTCCTTGAGATCGCAGCCGGCGAGCGCGCAGACGCGGGTGCCGGCAACGCGGAACGGAAAGCCGGTTTTCGGCCCGCAAGACAGGACGAAGATGTCGCCGAGCAGCTCGCGGACGGCGGCGGGGTCGATATCAGCCCGATCAGGGGCCCGCGCGCTGCCGCGCTTCTTGTCCCAATACGCGAAGAAGGCGCGGCTCGACGGATGTTTCATGACTGAACGCTCACCCCGGGGCCGCACCATGTGGGACAAAGCTGTCCCGCTTCAGTGCACCCAAGATCCCTGTGTTGTTGTGCAGGAGGGGATTTGCAGCGTCCATGCCGCTGGCGCGTTTTCGGCCTCGCGCGCACTGCCTTTGCGTCGTTAACGTTAAATTAACTATGCGCTTTGCGCGGCCTTCACGCCTGCTATGGTGATCGCGGTCGCAAGCCTCGCCGCTGTCTTCCAGGTTCTCGGCGAGGCCTGTACACGGGCGTCAAACAGTTTGGTCACTGGCCGCGGGGAGGGGTGGGGATGCTCCTTGTTCCTCCGTAGTGCCGGCAAGATCGACACGGACAGGCAGGGCTTTCCCAGGGCCCTGCCTTTTCCTTTTGTGCACTTGCACAGGGTGGGTAAAGGCGACTATCTCCAAGCTGCTGCTTCGATCGCGCCTGAAAGCGAAACTGCCTTGGATTCCCCGCCACAACCTCCGTCGGACGAACCGGTCTCAATCGAGACGGCTCCGCCGCGCGAGCCGGTCCTGACGCTGCCGCTGCCGCTGACGACCTATGTCGTCCTTTTGGCGGTGATCCATCTGCGGGTGCTGTCTGCCGCCGGAACTGGAGAACTGGACCATCGACGTCTTCGGCTTCATCCCGAAGCGATACAATTCCTCGCTGGTCAGTTTGCCATTCGACGGCGGCGCCGGCGCCAAGGTCTGGAGCTTTGTCACCTATTCGCTGCTGCACGCCAATCTGACCCATCTTGCCTTCAACGTGCTGTGGCTGCTGCCGTTCGGCAGTGCGCTGGCGCGGCGCTTCGGCGCGGTGCGGTTCTTCGGGTTCCTTGCCATGACGGCCGCCGCCGGTGCGCTCGCCCATCTCGTCACCCATGAGCATGCGGTGGTGCCGATGATCGGCGCCTCGGCTTCGGTGTCGGGCGCGATGGCGGCGGCGATCCGGTTTGCTTTCGTGCGCGGCAGCTTTCTGTCGTTCAACCGTTCGGATGCCGACACCGCCGCCAGGGTTCCGGCGCTGCCGCTGTTGCGGGCGCTGCGCGACAGGCGGATCGTCGGCTTCCTCGCGGTGTGGTTCGCCCTCAACATCATTTTCGGCGTCGGTGCGATCGGGGTCGACAGCGAAAGCGCGGGCGTGGCTTGGGAAGCGCATATCGGCGGCTTCTTCGCAGGGCTCTTGCTGTTCGCGCTGTTCGATCCCGTGCCGCGTGTGCGAAGCGATGCTGCGGATGCGTCATCACAGGACATTTCAAACGGTATTTGAAGCGGCGCTTGCGGTGCAGGGCGATTTCATCCATCATCTCGCGAAGAATGTTCCGAAGCGACAAGCCGCAGGAGCATGATCCGGAAAACTGTGCAGCGTTTTTCCGAAAACATCATGCTCAAACAAAATACGGCTGCGCTTCGCAAAGCGCCCGAGCGTGAAACCGGCGCCAAAACTGTTAGTTGAAAACTCGCGAACAAGTCCGAACCGCGCGCAGCGGACGGATCCGATTCAGGGAGGCGACAATGACGGTACGTTCCATTCTCAATAGCAAGGGCCACCAGATCATGAGCGTCGAGCCCGACGCCAAGCTGGCCGCCGCGGTAAGACTGCTCGGTGAGAAGAAGATCGGCGCGGTGCTGGTCATGAACCAGGGCCGGCTGGAAGGCATCCTGTCCGAGCGCGACATCGTGCGCGTGATCGGTGAGCGCGGCGCCGGCGTCCTCGAGGAGCCGGTGAGCCAGTCCATGACCCGCAAAGTCGTGACCTGCAAGGAGACCGACACGGTCGCCGAGCTCATGGAGATTATGACCACCGGCAAGTTCCGCCATCTGCCCGTGATCGACAGTGGCAAGGTGGTCGGCCTGATCTCGATCGGCGATATCGTGAAATGGCGCGTTCGGGAATACGAGTCCGAGCAGGAAGCCCTGCGCGACTACATCAAGACGGCCTGAGCCGGTCTACTCGCTTATTTTCGGCACGGCGCCCTCGGGCGCCGGCGCCAGCACGTCGATTGTCTCCCGGATCAACTCCAGCGCGCGTTCCGCGGCGCGGGTGCCGTGCGCGATCAGGTCCTCGGCGCGATGAAAGTCGAACCAGCCGAACTGTCCGACCCGCGGCGTGATCAGGAGGTCGGGCGGATCGCCGGCGAGCCGCGCGCGGGTGATGCGGTCCTGCATGATGTTGAATGCGTCGATCATCACCGAGGAGATGCCGGGACGTCCGGCGCTGCCGAAGAACTCGCGCTTGACGGTTTTCTCCGGCGAGAAGAAGCGCGGAAAGCGCCGCTTGGCCGGGGTCTCCTCAGTGGCAGGGGCAACCGGCGAGGGCATCGCGCCGTGCTGATAGATCGTCGTTGAATGGGTGAAGATGTCGCTGGACAGATTGACCGCGATGACGATTTCGGCGCCGAGCGCGCGTGCGGCCGACACCGGCACCGGGTTTACCAGCGCGCCGTCGACCAGCCAGCGGTCGCCGACCATCACCGGCGAGAAGATGCCGGGCAGCGCATAGGAGGCGCGCATCGCCTCGACCAGCCGGCCACGTGTCAGCCAGATCTCGTGGCCGGTGCGGACCTCGGTCGCGACCGAGGCGTACTTCATCGGGAGGTCCTCGATCAGGGTCTGGCCGACCGCCTCCTCGAGCCGGGTTGCGAGCTTCTCGCCGCCGATCAGGCCCGAGCCGTCGAGGCGGATGTCGAGATAGCCGAGGATGTTGCGCATGCCCTGCAGGCTGCGCGCCCAGTCTTCCAGCGCGTCGAGCCGGTCGGCCGCATAGGCGCCGCCGACCGCGGCGCCGATCGAGGTGCCGACCACCACATCGGGCACGATGCCGTTGGCCAACAGCGTTCTCAGGATCCCGATATGGGCAAAACCGCGCGCGGCGCCGCCGCCGAGCGCTAGGCCGATGACCGGCTTGCGAATGCTGCCGAGCCCGACCTTCTCGCCATTCGCGCCGTTCCCGCCCCGACCTTTCAAGATATCCAGCACCGAAACTCTCCTACGCGGGGCCAGTCACATTCGCCAGACTAGGCACTGCTTTTGCACTCCGCCAGAACCGGGGTGGAGCATGGTTTATGCCGTCTCGGGGAGGGCACGGGGCATGAGTATGGCGAGGCCGGTGGCGCAGGACTAATCACGCAGGCGTCATTCGGGTTCCATAACGCCGTATTTCTCGGGGTTTCTGAGGCTTGAATTTGCCGCGTTTTCGGTGAAAAGCAGATGGCATGAACTCGTGGGGGTGACGGCATCATCGGATGGCGGCGCGGCGGCAGGCTGCTGCCGGCGCTCGTCCTTGCTGCGTGCCTCGTTGTATCAGGCCAAAATGCTGCGCAGGCGCAGCTTTTCTCCGATCGTCCGCCGCCGGTGCCCCCGGCTTCGGTGCCCGACCCCGGCGGTGCCGTCAGTCTGGCGCCGCCCTCCGGTCCGGGCGCCGGCCCCCCGAGCCTGCCGCCGACCCTGACGCAGCCGAATACGCCCAGCATGCCGCCGCCTGCGATGACCACCGTGCCGCCGGCGGCGCCGCTCAATGCGGCCGCGCCCGGTCAGGCGGTGCTGTCGCTGACCGCGAAATACGGTAAGGACACACCTCCGATCAGCAGTGGCCTGGTGTGGCGGGTGTTTGCCGATCGTCCCGACGAGAACGGCACCTTCAAGCTGATCCGCGAGGACCGCAACGCCACGCCCAACATCGTGCTGCCGCCCGGCAATTACGTCGTGCACGTCGCCTTCGGCCTCGTCAGCGCAGTGCGCACCGTCAGCCTGAAGGCCGAGACCGACCGCAAATCCTTCGTGCTGCCGGCCGGCGGCCTGCGCATCGAGGGCCGCGTCGGCACCAGCCGCATTCCGCTGAACCAGATCTCGTTCGCGATCTACAAGGGCAGCCAGTTCGAGTCCGGCGAGCGTGCCTCGCTGGTGCCGAACGTCGCCGCCGGCGACGTCGTGCTGCTGCCGGAGGGCACCTACTACATCATTTCCAACTACGGCGACGCCAATTCGGTGGTGCGCTCGGACATCCGTGTCCAGGTCGGCAAGCTCACCGACGTCACCATCACCCACCGCGCCGCCGTCATCACGCTGAAGCTCGTCAGCGACAAGGGCGGCGAGGCGCTCGCCAACACCGCCTGGTCGGTGCTGACCCCCGGCGGCGACGTCATCAAGGAATCGATCGGCGCCTTCCCGCGCGTCGTGCTCTCCGAAGGCGAATACCGCGCTATCGCCAAGAACGAGGGCAAGGTCTACGAGCGCGGCTTCAACGTCGTCAACGGCGTCGATGGCGAAGTCGAAGTCGTCGCGCGCTAGAGCATGATCCGGAAAAGTGCGTAGCGGTTTTCCGACCAAGATCATGCCCAAATAACAAGTCTCATTTTCGATACCGCAGCGCCTCCACCAGCACGGCAAACGCCGGTGTCGGCTGCCGCCGGCTCGGATAATACAGGTGATAGCCGGCAAACGGCGCGCACCAGTCGGCGAGCACGCGGATCAGCCGGCCGTCGGCGATCTCGCGCTTCGCGAGATCTTCGGGGAGATAGGCAAGGCCAAGGCCGGCCAACACGGCATTCATCCGCAACAGGCCGGTGTTGAACACCAATTGCCCGTCGACGCGCACCTTCATCGCGCGGCCGCGCTTCTCGAATTCCCAGGCATAGATTCCGCCATAGGTCGGCAGGCGGAGGTTGATGCAATTGTGCTCGGTGAGATCCTGCGGCTGCTTCGGCTTGCCCCGCGCCGCGAAATAGGCAGGCGCACCGACCACGGCCATCCGCATCTCGGGTCCGATCCGCACCGCGATCATGTCCTTGTCGACCTGCTCGCCGAGACGGACGCCGGCGTCGTAGCGCTCAGTGACGATGTCGGTCAGGCCGTAGTCGACGACGAGCTCGACCTTGATGTCGGGATAGCGCGGCAGCAGCTTTGCGAGCGCCGGCCACAGGATGGTCTGCGCCGAATGTTCGCCGGTCGTGATGCGGACGGTGCCGGCCGGCGTCTCGCGCAGCGCGGTCAGCGCCGACAGCTCGGCGTCGATCTCGTCGAAGCGCGGCCCGACATGGCGGAGCAGCCGCTCGCCGGCCTCCGTCGGCGCGACGCTGCGGGTGGTCCGGGTGAGGAGCCTTAAGCCCAGCCGCTCCTCCAGCGCACGCACGGTGTGGCTGAGCGCCGACTGCGACACGCCGAGCTGGGCGGCGGCGCGGGTAAAGCTGCGCTCGCGCGCGACGGCGAGAAAGGCGAGCAGGTCGTGGGTGTTGTTGGTGCGGGCCATTCATGAATCCGGATCATGAGTACATGCCGATTTTATCACCTAATCGCAGGCTCGGGCGCGGCCTAAATTCGCACCGAGTTTGATTTTGAAGGAGAGATGCGATGCAAACCCGCAAACTGGGCAAGAGTGGTCTGGAGGTCTCGGCCCTCGGCCTCGGCTGCATGGGATTGAGCTACGGCTATGGCCCCGCAACCGAGACGTCGCAGGCGATCGCGCTGATCAGGACCGCGTTCGAACGCGGCGTGAGCTTCTTCGACACCGCCGAGGCCTATGGCCCATTCGCCAACGAGGAACTGCTGGGCGAGGCGCTGGCGCCGTTCCGCGACAGAGTGGTCATTGCCACCAAGTTCGGCTTCAAGGGCGGCAAGGTTGACGCCGGGCTCGACAGCACGCCCGCCAACGTCAAGGCGGTGGCGGAGGCGGCGCTGAAGCGGCTGAAGACCGATCGCATCGATCTGTTCTACCAGCATCGCGTCGATCCGGCGGTGCCGATCGAGGACACCGCGGGCGCGGTGAAAGATCTGATCCGCGAGGGCAAGGTGCTGCATTTCGGCCTGTCGGAGGCGGGCGCCTCGAGCATCCGCCGCGCAAATGCGGTGCAGCCCGTCACCGCATTGCAAAGTGAATATTCGCTGTGGTGGCGCGAGCCGGAGCAGGAGATCCTGCCGACGCTGGAGGAACTCGGCATCGGCTTCGTGCCCTTCAGCCCGCTTGGCAAAGGCTTTCTGACCGGCGCGATCAACGAGAAAACGACATTCGACAGTAACGATTTCCGGAACATCGTACCGCGCTTCTCATCAAGTGCACGAAAAGCCAATCAGGCGCTGGTCGATCTGCTCGGCGAGATCGCAGCAGTGCGGAATGTGACGCCGGCGCAGATCGCGCTGGCCTGGCTGCTCGCGCAGAAGCCCTGGATCGTGCCGATACCCGGCACCACCAAGCTGCACCGGCTCGAGGAGAATCTCGGTGCGGCCGCGGTGACGCTGTCGCAGGCGGATCTCGCGGCCATTGCGGAGGTGCTGGCCAAGGTGGCCGTGCAAGGCGACCGCTATCCTGCGCACCTTCAGGCGCGAGTCGGCCGCTAAAACCTGTCACGAACGTCCGGTGAGCGTTCGCTTACCGGACGTTCTCGTCTCGTGTTCGCTGTGAATGCCGCTGTCAGCGCTACCAGGCCACGTCACAATGAGAGTAAGAAACACCGGCAGCACCACCTTATTCCGCAGGCGTAGCAACTTCGTCAATGCCGGTGGAAGATACGTATTTCCGATAATCAATTTCATTCGCTTTCCGTACTACTGCGTTATATGTCGGCCAACCGTCAAATGGGGGATGGCCGGGGCAGGCTTGTATGCCAGCACCGGCAAGGAGCAGGGGACCAAGCCCGTCGGCATGTTCGAAGTGATTCTTACCAGACGTAAGCGCCTTGGCTGGCGGTGGCAGGTCTCCGACCAGTCCGGCAAGATTTTTGCCGGTGGCTTCGAGCGTACTCGGCCGTCGGCCAAATATCATGGCGAGCGCGCGCTGTTCTTCCTGCTGTCGCAGGCGTACTTGCGCAACCGCTCCGCGGCGTCGAGCAAGGACTAGTCGCGCGCCGCGCCGTCAGATGTCGACGACCAGCTTGCCCCTGGCGGCATGATCCCTGATCAG
Organism: uncultured Alphaproteobacteria bacterium; assembly: GCA_963819355.1. Lineage (GTDB taxonomy): Bacteria > Pseudomonadota > Alphaproteobacteria > Rhizobiales > Xanthobacteraceae > Bradyrhizobium. The sequence continues at coordinate 162,956 of CAWFVZ010000012.1, forward strand.
CGCATAGGCCTCGCCGACGCTCTCCAGCGTGAAATGCCTGGCATCGAGCAGCGGCACCAGCTTGCCCGCCTCAACCAGGCGCGTGGCTTCCGCCATGATCTGTCCGTGATGCGCGCGGCCTTCCCCTGACAGCAGCGGCAGCAGCGTGAACACGCCGGAATAGCTGGCGGCCCGGAACGACAGCGGTGCCAGCGCATGCGTGCCCCAGCCGAGCGCGCTCACGACATGGCCGAAGCGGCGCACGCCTGCGAAGGAGGCATCGAGCACCATGCCGCCGACGGTATCGTAGACGACGTCGAAGCCGCGGCCGCCCGTGTGTTCGGCGACGTAAGCCTCGACCGCGGTGTCACGATCGATGAAGGTCGCGCCAAAATTTTCGATCGTCGCGCGCTGCGACGCCGAGCCGGTGGCGAACACCTCGGCGCCGAAGGCACGCGCGATCTGGATCGCGACATGACCGACGCCGCCCGCGCCGCCGTGGATCAGCACCTTCTGGCCGGCCTTCAACGCCGCGCGGTCGATCAGGCCTTCCCAGGCCGTGATGAAGATGAGGGGCAGGGCGGCTGCCTCGCGCATGCTGAGATTGGTGGGCTTCAACGCCAGCAGGTCGGCATCGACCGCGGCGAATTCCGCCAGCGATCCCTGCACGCCGCCGACGCCGCCGGTCATGCCGTAGACTTCGTCGCCCGGCTTGAACCGCGAGACCTCACGCCCGGTCTGTTCGACCGTTCCGGCGAGATCGATCCCGGGGATTGCGGGCAGCGGATGGCGCGCATGCGCCGCGGAGCCGGCATGGATCTTGGTGTCGAGCGGATTGACCCCGCTTGCCCGCACCCGCACCAGCACCTCGCGCGGGCCGATCCCGGGCCTGGAGATGGTTGAGAGGCGCAACGGCGCGTTGTGGGTCTCCAGCACGCCTGCGCGCATCGTCGATTGCTTCGTCATGATCGTCTTGCTCCGTTGTCGGCCTCCAATATGCCCATGAGTTTTTGTATGGGAAGCAACAAGGATGTACGATTGTCGTGCATTTTTGAATGAGCGGGGATTTCGATGGACTGGAGCGATCTGCGCATCTTCCTGGCGATCGCGCGCGAGGGCACGCTTGGCGCTGCCGCGCGAAAAATCGGCCAGACCCAGCCGACCATGGGGCGGCGGCTGCGCGCGCTCGAACAGGCGCTCGGACAGACGCTGTTCCAGCGCACCGCGGACGGTTTTGTGCTCACCGATGAAGGCACGGCCGTGCTGGCACATGCCGAGCGGATCGAGGAGGAGGCGCTCGCGCTTCAGCGGCAGGCGACGGGTACGGAGACGCAGCTCGACGGAACCTTGCGTCTCTCCTCGTCGGACTGGTTCGGCACGGTGATGCTGTCGCCGGCGATCGCCGCTTTCGGCAAGCGCCATCCCAAGGTGACCGTCGAACTCCTCACCGACGCGCGACTCTACAGCCTGCCGCGACGCGAGGCTGATCTGGTCTTTCGCATCAAGCCGTTCAATGAGCCCGAAGTCATTTCTAGGAAGCTGCTCCACATTCCCTACGCGCTCTACGGCAAGAAGGGCAGCAAGCCGCCGCGTGCCGGCGACGGCAGCGGCGTCCGCGTCGTGACCATGAACGCGGAATTTTCCGATATGCCCGACGCGATCTGGCTGAAGCGCACACTGCCGAAGGCGGAAATCGCCTCGCGCAGCAATAATCGCCAGGCGCAGGCGGAGCTCTGCGCCGGCGGTGGAGGGCTCGCCGTGCTGCCGCGTCCTCTCGGCGACCGCGATCGCCGCCTCGTCGCGCTCGACATCGGCGCAACGCCGCCCGGTCGCGACACCTTCGTCGGCTATCATCGCGATCTCCGGCGTTTGGCCCGCCTCCGCGCGCTGCTCGATATCGTGATCGAACGATTGGCGGGGTGATCCGCCGACAAGCCCTTGCGTTGCCCGTCAGGCAAAACACGCGAGCGGTGGGTCAACGCCGCTCGGTGAAAATATTCCACTTTACCGAAATTCGGAAACGGCGTATGTGTCGTCCCACTCCGGCCCAAGGAAGAGGGGCGTATCGCGATCGTCACGAACGCGGGCCGGGCGGCGGTGGACGTGGGCCACATCGGCGCGAAGGGTTTTGCAGGGCGGGCAACCGTGAGCAAAAACCTCGCGCACACGACCGGTGTGATCCGCGTACGGCGAAATCGTGTGGTCCTGACGCCCGGGGTCTGTGCGTCAAGGCTCGTGGTGATGCGTGTGGCCCAACCGGGCCTTCACATCAGTCATCCGCGAGGCGACGGGGGCAATAGTGCATCGCTCCCCGGGGAGAGCACGACATAAGCCGTCAAACCACTGCGCAGGGAAGGCCGGGATGCCCCGGCTTCACCTGTATGCCGCTGTGCAGATTCTTGTAGCGCAATTGTCGCACAGTGGACCGCGGGTGCCAGCCGGCACCCGGTCTTCCCTGCGCCCTCTTTCAAGAGGGCAAGGCGACGAAGCAAAGACTCGGGCGAGACAAGCCGCGAGGATGCGAAGGTGTGTCTGCATGCTCCGTCATTGCGAGCGCAGCGAAGCAATCCAGACTGTCGCCCGCGGAAAGACTCTGGATTGCTTCGCTGCGCTCGCAATGAGGACGTTGATGCAGTTGCACGCGAAACTTCGATCTCGTAGTCGGACGCAGCGCATTTTAGGCAACCGTCATAGTCCATAATGCGCGCTAACCAACACCCGACTTAAAACTGTCATAATCGCCGAATGGAACCCGCGCCGGGGCGGTTTTTACAAGGCATTAAGCGGGGTTGCGTTGGATGCGCGAGAAAGTGCGTTGGGGACTGCAATGAGTGCCGCGAAGAAGATGTCGGGAAAACCGGCCACCGAAATGTTCGACGACATCCCGGTGCTTCAGCGTAAATGGCGTGCCGCGTTGAAGCCGGGTGACCGGCTGCCGCGTTATGAGGACGTGATGCTCGGCAGCCTCGGGCGGCTCGCCGACCACATTGCGCTGCTCAAGGGCGACGGCGCGCTCGAACTCTCGCGCAGCGGACGCTACGTGCAGAAATGGCTCGGCGAGGAGCGCTGGGACATTCCGGTCGCTGAGCTGTCGCCGGATTGCGCCACGGCGCTGTCGGAAGCGGTGGCGAGCGCGCTCAGGAACGGACGGCCGCACCAGGCCAGCGCCCATTGCGTGCGCGACGGCATGGTCCGGACCTACGATGTACTGGCATTGCCGACGGCCTCGCGCTGGGGCGCGACGCTGGTCGGCGCCTACGTCAACGAGCGCGGCGCGCAATATAATCTGCTCGACGCGATCTTCTCGTCAACCGATGACGCGGTGGTGTCGCTGGCGACGCTGCGGGACGCCAACGGTGCGCCGTTCGATCTTCAAATCGTCCATCACAACAAGAGCGCCGGGCTGCTGCTGCAGGTCGCCGGTGCAAGCCTGTTGTGGCGGCGGATCAGTGAGGGCAGCACGCTGCTGGCCGCGCCCGAGATCATGGTATTTCTGCTCAGGCGGTCTCCGGCGGCCGCGGCGAGCAGCTCGAGATCGAGCACGAGGGCCGTTATCTCCGGTTCAGCGCCACCGCCTTCGCCGACGTGGTCTCGCTGACGATCTCCGATGTCACCGCGCTGAAGCGGCGCGACGCCTCGTTCCGCCTGCTGTTCGACAACAACCCGATGCCGATGTGGGTGTTCGACGCCGACACCAAGCAGTTCCTTGGCGTCAACGACGCCGCGGTCCAGCATTACGGCTACAGCCGCGCCGCCTTCCTGCGCATGAAGCTGCACGAGATCTGGCCCGAGGACGAATGGGACAGCCATGCCGAGGCGCTCGAGCGCATCGGCGACACCTATCATTCGTCGCGCAACTGGCGGCATCTGTGCGCCGACGGCAGCGAGATCGAGGTGCTCACCTTCGGCCGCCGCGTCGCCTTCGACGATCGCGACGGCTATCTGGTCGCGGTGGTCGACATCACCGAGCGGCGCAAGGCCGAGGCGCGGATCGCGCACATGGCCCACCATGACGGACTTCACCGATCTGCCGAACCGCGAATATTTCCAGGAGCGCTTGAAGCAGGCACTCGACCAGGCCGTCGGCAAGCGTGTCGGCGTGCTCTATATCGACCTCGACCTGTTCAAGAACATCAACGATTCCTTCGGGCATCCGTCGGGCGACCGCCTGCTGAAAGAGGTGGCCGAGCGCCTGACCACCGCGGTCCGCGGCGCCAACCTCGCAGCAAGGCTCGGCGGCGACGAGTTCGCCGTGATTCTGGCGGCCGACGTCTCGCCGAACGAGGCCAGCGCCTGCGCGACCCTGCTGATCGATATGCTGAAGGCGCCCTACGACATCGACGGCCAGGAGATGGTGATCGGCGCCAGCATCGGCATCGCGCTGTCGCCGGGCGACGGCGTGACGTCGGAGGAGTTGATGCGCAACGCCGACATGGCGCTGTACCGGGCGAAGTCCGACGGCGGCGGCGTGCACCATTTCTTCGAACGCGAGATGGATCTCCAGGCGCAGAGGCGCCGCGACATGGAGCTCGATTTGCGCCGCGCGTTCGCCAATGGCGAGTTCGAGCTGCACTACCAGCCGCTGGTGTCGATCGCCTCCGACCGCATCTCCGGCTTCGAGTCGCTGTTGCGCTGGCATCATCCCGACAAGGGCATGATCTCGCCTGCGGAATTCATTCCGGTCGCGGAGGACATCGGCCTGATCACCCAGCTCGGCGAGTGGGTGTTGCGCGAGGCCTGTGCTGAAGCGGTGAAATGGCCCGCCGACGTCAAGGTCGCGGTCAATCTGTCGCCGGCGCAATTCCGCAGCCGCAATCTGGTTCAGGTCGTGATCTCGGCGCTGGCGCAATCCGGCCTGTCGCCGAAGCGGCTCGAGTTGGAGATCACTGAGTCGATCTTTCTGGCCGAGACCGACGCGAACCTGGCGATCCTGCATCAGTTGCGCGAGCTCGGTGTCGCCATCTCCATGGATGATTTCGGCACCGGCTATTCCAGCCTCAGCTATCTCCGCAGCTTTCCGTTCGACAAGATCAAGATCGACCGTTCCTTCGTCAAGGACCTCGCGCAGCGGCCCGACTGCGTCGCGATCGTGCGCGCGATCTCCGGGCTCGGCCGCAGCCTCAACATCACCACGACCGCGGAGGGCGTCGAGACCGAGGACCAGCTCGACTGGCTGCGGGCCGAAGGCTGCAACGAGGTGCAGGGCTTTCTGTTCAGCGCGGCGCGGCCGGCGGCCGAGATCGCAAAGCTGCTCGCCGACTTCGGCCTGCGCGCCTCACGGGCGGCGTAGCTCCTCGGGGTAGCAGTCGTAGACCAGCGCCTTGAAGGACGGCGTGATGCGGCCGCGCTCGTTCTGGGTCTGCTGCATCAGCACGTAGACCATGTCGAGCCTGGGATCGACGCCGAAATAGGTGCCGCTGCCGGAGTCCCATTTCAACTCGCCGATCGATCCCGGCGGCGGTGGTTTTGCGTTGCCGGGATCGGTGCGCACCGCAAGGCCGTAGCCATAACCGAAGCCGTCACCGGGGAAATAGAAATAGTCGCGGCCGACGCCCGAGCCCGGCCCGATCTGATCGGTCGTCATGTCCTTGAAGGCGGCGGGACTGAGGTAGCGCTTGCCGTCAAACTCACCGCCGTTGAGGAGCATTTGCGCGAAGCGCTGATAGTCGGCGACTGTCGAGAGCAGGCCGCCGCCGCCGGACTGCCATTCCGGATGGGCGAGACGCTCGTGCTCGGCGTCGAGCAGGATCTGGTCGCTCGGCAGCGGCCGCGCCATTCGCTCGAGTTCATCCGATGTCGTCAGCACGAATTTGGTGCTGGTCATGCCGAGCGGATCGAAGATGCGCTGCTTCAAGGCGTCGTACAGCGTCTGTTTGGTGATGATCTCGATGACGCTGCCGAGCACGTCGGTGGAATGACCGTAGCGCCACAGCGTCCCCGGCTGGCGTGCCAGCGGCAGCTTGGCGATGCGCTCGGCGAATTCCCTGTTGTCGAACGGGCCTTCGAAGATGTTGGCCGCCTTGTAGGCGAGCTCCACCCATTTGCCGCCGATATAGTCGTAGCTGATGCCAGAGGTGTGCCGCATCAGATCCCTGATAGTCACGGGATGGATCGGCGGCACCAGATCAAGCGCCAGCGAGCCATCGGGTTTGGTGACCTCGAGTCCCACCTTGGTGCCGGCGAAGGAGGGAATGTATTTCGACACGGGGTCGGTGAGCGCAAGCTTGCCCTCGTCGATCAGCATCATCGCAGCCAGGCTGGTGATCGGCTTGGTCATGGAATGGATCGCGAAGATCGTGTCCGGCGTCATCGACAGGCGGGTCCTGACGTCGCGTACGCCGAACATCTTGAAATAGACCGGCTTGCCGTGCTGCTGGATCAGGACCGTGACCCCCGGCAATCTGCCGGCCGTGACCTCGTTCTCGAAGAACGCGGTGATGCGTTGCAGCTTGTCGGGTGCGGGCGCAGGGATGCCGGCGGCGCGGCTCCGCGCCATCGTCCCGGCCAGCATCGCAGTCCCGATCAGAAATTCACGACGCTTCATCCGGGCTTCTCCCTCGTCGGGATCAAAGCCGCAAGACGTCCGATGCGTCAACAAGACTTCGATTAAAACCGCGTCACGATTTCAGAAAGGACCGGTCGCGGACGATCCTCGCTCGGCTTGGTCGGCGTGCCGATGTGAACGAGCCCGGCGAGCTTTTCGTCCGCCTTGAGGCCAAGGCCGTCCAGAACGTCGCGATCGAAGGAGAACCAGCCGGTGAGCCAGCAGGCGCCGTAGCCGAGCGCGGTCGCGGCCGTGACGATGTTCATGACGCTCGCGCCTGCCGACAATTCCTGCTCCCACGCCGGCACCTTCGGATGCGGCTTGGTGAAGCTGACGATGCCGATCACCAGCGGCGCATCGGTGAGACGCTTGCGCTCGGTCTCGATGTCGGCCGCGGGCGCACCGGGATTTTTCCGCGCAAACACCTTGGCGATCACCTCGCCGGCGCGCTGACGTGCGTCGCCCTCGAAAATGATGAAGCGCCACGGCGCGAGCTTGCCGTGATCGGGCACCCGCGCACCGATGGTCAAAATGGTCTCGAGCTCGGCCGGCGAGGGGCCGGGGCCGGTCATCTCGCGCGGCTTGACCGAGCGGCGGGTCTTCAGGAGTTCGATGGCATCGGGCACGGGCAGTTACCTCTTCGGCCGGTCGTCGGGCGTGCAGTCACCAGATAGGAATGCACGCCCGCAACCGAAAGCGAATTTAGATCGATTTCGGGGATCAGGCCGTCTCACGCATCCGCCGCACATCCGGCGGGGTCGCCTCGTCGACCAGCGCGGCGATCGCCTCCGCCGTCGTCATCACCTTCTGGCCGTCGCTGCCGAGGCGGCGGATCGAGACCGAATGCGTCTCGGCCTCCTTTTTGCCGACCACCAGCAGCGCCGGGATCTTGGCCAGCGAGTGCTCGCGGACCTTGTAGTTGATCTTCTCGTTGCGCAGGTCGATCTCGACCCGAAGCCCGGCGCGCCGCGCCTGCTCCAGCACCTGCTTGGCGTACTCGTCGCCTTCCGAGGTGATGGTCGTGACCACCGCCTGCACCGGCGAAAGCCAGAGCGGGAAGTTGCCGGCATAGTGCTCGATCAGGATGCCGATGAAGCGCTCCATCGAGCCGCAGATCGCGCGGTGCACCATCACCGGCGGTTTCTTGCCGCCGTCATGGTCGATGTAGAACGCACCGAACCGCTCCGGCAGGTTGAAGTCGACCTGCGTGGTGCCGCACTGCCAGTCGCGGCCGATGGCGTCGCGCAGCACATATTCGAACTTCGGCCCGTAGAAGGCGCCTTCGCCCGGATTGATCTCGGTCTTGATGTGGTTGTTCTGCGACTGGATCTCGCGCAGCACGGTCGCCATCACGCGTTCGGCGTGATCCCACATCGCGTCCGTGCCGACACGTTTCTCCGGCCGGGTCGAGAGCTTGACGGTGAGATCGCCGGTCGAAGCCGAAATCGGCATAGGTCGACAGGATCAGCTCGTTGATCTTCAGGCACTCGTCGGCAAGCTGATCTTCGGTGCAGAAGATGTGCGCGTCGTCCTGGGTGAAGCCGCGCACGCGCATCAGGCCGTGCATCGCGCCGGACGGCTCGTAGCGATGCACCACGCCGAATTCGGCGAGGCGCAGCGGCAGGTCGCGGTAGCTCTTCAGGCCGTGCTTGAAGATCTGGACGTGGCCGGGGCAGTTCATCGGCTTGAGCGCAAACCAGCGCTTGTCCTCGGCCTCGTCGCCGGCCGACTGCGCCGCGAACATGTTCTCGCGATACCAGCCCCAATGGCCCGAGGTCTCCCACAACGACTTGTCGAGGATCTGCGGCGCGTTGACCTCGTTGTAGTCGCCGGTCAGGCGGCGGCGCATATAGGCGATCAGCTGCTGGAAGATGGTCCAGCCCTTCGGGTGCCAGAACACGACGCCCGGGCCTTCCTCCTGGAAGTGGAAGAGGTCGAGCTCGCGGCCGAGCTTGCGGTGGTCGCGCTTCTCGGCTTCCTCGATCTGCTTGAGGTAGGCGTCGAGGTCCTCCTGCTTGGCGAAGGCCGTGCCGTAGATGCGGGTCAGCATCGGGTTGTTGCGAGTCGCCACGCCAATAGGCGCCGGCCACCTTCATCAGTTTGAAGGCGTTGCCGACCTTGCCGGTCGAGGTCATGTGCGGGCCGCGGCACAGGTCGAACCAGTCGCCCTGGCAGTAGATCTTGATCGGCTCAGTCGCCGGGAATGGCGTCGACCAGCTCGACCTTGAACGCCTCGCCCTTGTCGCGGAACACCTGCTTGGTCTTTTCGCGGTCCCAGACTTCCTTGGTGAAGGGTTTGTCGCGCGCGATGATCTCGCGCATCTTCTTCTCGATCGCGGCGAAATCGTCCGGCGTGAACGGCTCATTGCGGAAGAAGTCGTAGTAGAAACCGTTCTCGATCACCGGGCCGATAGTGACCTGGGTGCCCGGCCACAGCGACTGCACGGCCTCGGCGAGCACATGCGCCGCAGTCATGGCGGATCAGTTCCAGCGCGCGCGGGTCGTCGCGGTTGACGAACTCGATTTTCGCGTCGGGCTCGATCGGATCGTCGAGATCGGCGACTTCGCCGTCGAGCGCCATCGCGACCGTGCGCTTGGCCAGCGACGGCGAGATGCCCTTGGCGATCTCGAGGCCTGTGATGCTCCTGTCGAACTGGCGCTGGGCGCCGTCGGGGAAGGTGAGGGTGATTTTGAGGGAGGGGGTCACGGGCTTCAGATTGCTGAGGCTGTATTGAAAGCCGGATTCGGACTTGGGCTGGTCGGACATTGCTTTTCTCCTGAAGCTCACTCCTGCGAACGAGCGCAGGTAAGCGGGAACGAGCGATATATCAGGCGATTCGGCCTGCGCAATCGGGCAATTCCAAGAAAATGCGCGCGTAGAGCCGGCGCCCGCACCAACTATTTCGAGGAGGCCCTTTAACTGGCCACAGCTCTCGGCTACATGCATTTGCATGGAAAATCCCCGCGCCGGCCGTTTCACGCCAACCGCCCTGATGCTTGGCAATATCGTCACCGGCAGCTCGGTGCTGGCGCCGGCGGGGATGCTGCCGGAATTGTCGGCGGGGCTCGGGATCAGCATCCATGCGGCCGGGCTCCTGATCACCTTTGGCGCGATCACCTTGTGCATCGGCTCGCCGCTGACGGCGTGGCTGACCAGCCGCATCGAGCGGCGGACCTTGCTCACGACCACGCTCGCGGTGCTTGCAGCCGGCAATCTCGCCTCGGCCTTCGCAGCCGACTACACGAGCCTCCTTGCCATCCGTCTGGTGATGCTCGCGGTCGGTGCGCTCTATACGCCGCAGGCCGCGGGCACGGCGGCGCTGATCGTGCCGGCCGAGCGACGCGGCAGCACGATCGCCTATATCTTCCTCGGCTGGTCGCTCGCCGCCGCCGTCGGTCTTCCGCTGATCACCTTCATCGCCAGCCGCTATGGCTGGCGCGCCGCCTATGGCGAGATCGGCGCGCTCGGCTGCGTCAGCTTCCTGTTGCTGCTGGTGCGCCTGCCGGCCGGCTTGAAGGGCACGCCGGTCGACCTGAAGACCTGGAGCGAGGTCGGCCGCAGCAGGACGATCCTGCTGCTGCTGGCGATTACCTGTTGCAAATGTCCGGCCAGTTCGCGGTGTTCACCTTCATGGGCCCGCTGCTCAAGAAGCTGACCGAGGCGAGCCCGGATGCGATCGGCATGGTGTTCGGCATCTATGGCGTGTGCGGCTTCCTCGGCGTCGCCGTCGCAAGTCGTATCGTCGACACATGGGGGCCGTACCAGACCTCGTTGCTGTTCACGTGCCTGTTACTCGCGGGCGTTACCGGGTGGGCACTGAGCGCGGGCACCCTTGTGTGGATGGCGATCGCGGTTGCGATCTGGGGACTGGGCTTTGCATCGACCAATTCGATGCAGCAGGTGCGGCTGGTCGCGGCAGCGCCGCCACTCGCGCCTGCGACCGTCGCGCTCAATACGTCGGTCCTCTATATCGGCCAGGCCATCGGCTCTGCCGTCGGAGGGCTGCTGTTTGCCCGCGAACTGCTGCACAGCGTCGGCTTGGTCGCGGTCGGCTTCGTCGTGCTGGCGCTGGTCCTGGTGGTCGTGAGCCGGCCCCGGCCGGCCGCTGCCGCTCCGGGCTGAAGCCGGCGTTTCCTGTGCTCAAGGCGCTTGGCAAACCGCGCGGGAGAGCGCTAGAAGGCGAGGCATGGGGACCAAAGAGAGTTGACTGAGATGAGGATGATTTTGGCGGTTGCCGCGGTGCTCTATTCAGCTTCTGCGTTTGCGCAAACCGACAAGCCGCCGATGGTTGGGGACAAGCCGCTGGTGCAGGTCAAGCCCAAGCGCACGAAAGAGGCTGCCGCCAAGCCGGCCGCCGCGGCGCCGAAGAGCAAGCCGCAATCGATCGCGGTGCGGCTCCAGGCCTGCCTCGATCTCGATGACGGCACCAAGGACCGGCTCAACTGCTACGATGCCATTATCCCGCCGACGCCAAAGCCGAAGCCAGCGAAGGCCAAGGGCTACGCCGATTGTCGATTCTTCAAGGAAGAGGACGAACGGCTGGCCTGCTTCAACGGCTTTGCCGAGAGCATTCCGAAGCTGCCCAAGAGCTGAAGATATCGAGAGCTGAAGAACTGGGAGCCGGATGGCCAGTCGCTGATCCGGCTCAGCAGGGCCCTGAAGGCAACGCCCGGCAGTTCCAGCTGGTGCCTTCGAATTCGGCCATGTCACCGTCTTCGCGACCGCTAAGCGTCAGCGTAATCTGGTCGAGCCCGAATAGCGCCTTGAAGGACGGGTCGTCGTTATAGCGCTCGGTCGAGAACTTGACCTTGATGATGTCGCCTTCGCCCGTGTAGGTGCCGATGAAGCCGAAGGCGGAATTGCCGCCGCGCATCTTGCCATCCGTCACGTGGACGACGCCGCAGCCGGTGCCACGAAGAATTACTGGCAGCGCGCCGAAATGCCGGGGCGCTGCAATATCCAGGCTATCGGCCCGATGCGACGGAACTGGTGGCCGCTATACGCGTCAGCGCGAGCGCCGGCGTCGCCGACATCTTCACCAGCACGTCCTTGAGCGGATATTGCGTCCACGCGCGGTTGACGTAGTCGCGATGGGTGATGCCGTCGCCGGTCTCGACGAACACCACGCTGCCGGGACGCAAGGGTCCGTCCATGTCCTGGGAGACGCCGATACCCTTTTGCCGCAGCATGCTCATCAACTCGCGATCGCGCCGCGCGGTGTAGTGGGTGTAGGAGCTGACGAAAAAGCCCGAACGGTGACTCTCGATCCAGGACGCGAACTTGTCCATTTCGCCGTAGACCGCATCGAGCAGCACGACGCCGCGGACGCGATCGCTGATGCCGCCGACCTCGAGGCTCCAGGCCGTCGGCAGGAAGCCGCCGCTATAGCCGACGATCACGATCGGCATGTTGGCAAAGGTGCGCGCGCTATTGGGATCGCCGGTGAGGCTGGCAAGGTGGTTGGCCGATTCCTCCATGAAGCGCTTGAGACCGCCCGCCTGCCAGAATTTTCCGGCGCTGGAATCGGCGGCATCGACGGCCATCTGCGGCGCAAGCAGGACGGCGTTGGCGCCGGAATCGGTGATCTGCTGCGGCACCAGTTGGCGGTCGCGCACGTCGCGCTCGAGCGTCGCGCCGTTGCCATGGAAGAACACCACGATCACGCCAGGCTTGCGCACGTCGAAATGTTCGGGGACGTGCACCAGCACGCGGCTGTCATTGTAGGTCTCGTCCTGCCAGAACACGCGACCGGAATAGCTGCGGTGGCCGCGTCGGTCGCCCTTGGAGATGTTGAGGAAGGGCGCGTCGGAAGCCGGGTTGTTGCCGAAATAGGGGAAGGCCGAGGACTTCATGCTGACGAGCGTCGTCAGGTTTTCGCGCGGCGGACGCTGATAGGGGACCTGCGGCGCGAGCGAGGCCACCTTGTAGGGCGCCTGCTCAGGCGGTTGCTGCACGGCGCGCTTGGGCGAGAAGTCCGACATCTGCCGCTGCAGGAAACTCTCGCTCGCCGAGGGGTAGCGCTCCCTGAACTGTGGGGCGGGGAAGCGATCCTCGAAGGTGTCGCCGCTTGCGACTTGCGGATTGGTCTTGGCGACGGCCTGATTGACGACTTGGACATTGGCCTGCGAGTTCGCCGCAAGCGCTGCCGGATTGGGCGCCTTGCCGCATTGTACCAGCGTCAGCGACAACGGCACCAAGGCTGAGATCAAGGCAACGCGGAGCGCACGACCGCGCGGACCGGACGACGCCCGATCAGCACGAATGTCAGCTCCTACGTTCGGAACGGCCCCGACCATCCACCCATGACCCCAAGCCATGAACTACGTCCATCGGCATTCTTAAGACAATTGAGCCGACTGGCGTTTAGGCGACGTTAAGTGTCCGGAGAAACTTCCCCACATCCGGAACGATCAAAAAAGACCACGCAATCGTGTCGCGATTGTGGGAGGGGAGCGCGTATTTTCGTGGCCGACTACGGGTTTATTGCCCAAGAGCGGGCATAGAAGGTGGCTAATTACCTATTCGGGTCGCCTCATTTAACCCTTGTTAACCCTGCTTGAATTGACTGGATCAATCTGCGCGATGCTTCCCACGAGGCGCGACGCCTGGAGGCTAAGGACCCAGATGACGGCACCAGATGCGGGAACCGTGCCCTGGACGGGGCGGCTGACCGGAGGCGGCTCCGGGGTTTCCGTTCTGGTCGCAACCGCCATCGTCGTTGCCGACATGATCGGGGTCGGCGTCTTCACCAGCCTCGGCTTCCAGGTCAAGGACATTCCCTCGGGCTTCTCGATCCTCGCGCTATGGGCGGTCGGCGGCATCGTCGCGCTGTGCGGCGTATTCTCCTACAGCGAGTTAGGGGCGATGTTTCCCCGCTCGAGCGGCGAGTACAATTTCCTCGGCCGCGCCTATCATCCGGCGTTCGGCTTTCTCGCCGGCTGGGTCTCGGCGACGGTCGGCTTCGCGGCGCCGGTGGCGCTCGCGGCGATGGCTTTCGGCGAATACGCCAAGTCAGTCATGCCCGATCTGCCGCCGATCCCGCTCGCCATCGGCGTGGTGTGGCTGGTCTCGATCGTGCAATTGACCGGTGTCAGGCACTCCTCGACCTTCCAGTTGATCTCGACCATCCTGAAGGTCGTGCTGATCGTCGCCTTCCTGGTGGCCGGCTTCGTCATCGGCACGCCGCAACCGATCTCGTTTGCGCCGCAAGCCGGCGATCTCGCCCACATCGTCAGCGCGCCCTTCGCGATCGGGCTGGTCTTCGTGATGTACTCGTTCTCCGGCTGGAATGCCGCGACCTATATCATTGGCGAGATGAATACGCCGCAGCAGAGCCTGCCGCGCGCGTTGCTCGCGGGCACGCTGATCGTGCTGGTGCTCTATGTCGCGCTCAACGCCGTGTTTCTCTACTCCACGCCGGTCAGTGCGCTCGCCGGTCAACTTGACGTCGCAAGCGTGGCCGGCAGCGCCATCTTCGGCGGCATCGGCGGCCGGATCGTCGGCGCGATGATCTGCGTCGGCCTGATCTCCTCGATCAGTGCGATGATGTGGATCGGTCCGCGCGTGATGATGACGATGGGGGAGGACATCCCGGCGCTCCGTGCGTTCTCGAAGCGATCGGTGAAGGGCGCTCCTGCCTATGCCATCCTGTTTCAGCTCGCGGTCTCGAACTTGCTGCTGTTCACGCGCAGCTTCGAGGCGGTGCTCGAATTCATCCAGTTCGCACTGCTGTTCTGCTCGTTCTTCACGGTTGCCGGCGTCATCAAGCTGCGCATCACCGATCCCGACCTGCCGCGGCCCTATCGTGCCTGGGGATACCCGTTGACGCCCCTCATTTTCCTGCTCGTGACCGCGTCCATGATGTACTACCTCTTGACCGAGCGGCCCGTGCAGTCGCTGTCGGGGATGCTCGTCATGCTCTCGGGCCTGTTGATTTATGCTGTCTTCCGCAGGCGGCCGGCCGCCGCTGCCATATCACATCGCGAATAGACATGTTTCGACCCATGAGAATTGCGGCCGTCGCTCTTGCCCTTATGGCTGCGGCCATCTCGTCCGCGCGTGCCGCCGAGGTCACCTTCGACGACGCCGCGCATTTCCTCGCGGGCATGCAGCCTTCGGCGGACTCACCACTTGTGGCGCTCACCAAGGACCCGTCCTGGCAGCATCACGCAAAATTCTTCGACGGCGCCTTCGCCCAGCTCGAGCAGCGGCAATTGTCGAAGATCCGGAGTTGGGCCGACGTCAATCTCGCCGCGCCCCGACCGACCATGTTCTACATGTTCAGCGGCCCGGATTTCCTCTACGCCAACGCCTTCTATTCCAAGGCCAGCACCTATGTGCTCGGCGCGCTGGAGCCGGTTGGTGCGGTGCCCGACCTGTCGAAGCTGCCGCGCGGATCGGTCGGCGCCGCGCTCTACAATGTCGAGCGCTCGCTCGGCTCGATCCTGAGCTTCTCCTTCTTCATCACCAAGCAGATGAAGGTCGACCTGCACACCAACCAGGTCAGCGGCACCTTGCCGATCCTCTACGTCTTCCTGGCGCGCTCCGGCAAGACCATCCGCAATGTCGAGATGGTTGCGCTCGACGCCAAGGGCGGGATGCATGCCGGAAACGACAATCCGGGACCGAACGCCACGCGTGGCGTCCGCATCAGCTTCGCCGGCAGCGACGGCGAGGCGCGTACGCTGTATTATTTCTCGACTGATCTCTCAAATTCGGGGGCGCGCGCGGCCGGCTTCCTGAAGTTCTGCGAGACGCTCGGGCCCGGCAACAGTCTGCTCAAGAGCGCGTCCTATCTCTTGCACTCCGGCAACTTCAGTGTCGCGCGCGACTGGCTGCTCGCCAACAGCGCGACCATCATCCAAGACGATTCCGGCATCCCGCTTGCCGATTACAATTCACGGCGATGGCGCTTCTTCCCGTTCGGCCACTATCTCGGACCGATTGGCGAATTCCCCGGCCGCTACCAGGAGCGCTACGCAGAATTGTTCACCCGCGCGCAGCCGATCGATTTCGGCGTCGGCTATCGTTGGCGCACGCATGAATTGAATTTGCTGCTGTCGGTGAAGATCCCGGGCAGCGAGACCGCGCCGGCTGCGGAGACGACCTCGTCCGCGGAGCCACCGCCGAAACCGCCGCGGCCGAAGCGGCCGCGCCCATCCGAGGCGGTCCCGCCGCCACCCGGTCGTTTCTTCTGGTTTCGCTAGCTACCAGTGCACGCTCTGGCTCGGCACGATGAACGCCGTCGTGCTCGGCGGCGTGGCAAGACTTGTCGCCAGATACCATCCGGAGCCGATGACGAATACGAGCAGCGCGATGATGGCGAGCATGTCGATAGTTCTGGGATCGTGATCCCTCGGATTGAACCTAGGATGCGGACCAAACCTGAAGTGAAAATGAGGGCTGATTTTCCAGCGCATTGTTGTTTCCTCCCTGGGGAGCATCACAACAACGCGAGGCGAAAGTTCCGGTTCCGCTCAAGGCAGCGATGCGCAAAGCACCGCAACATACATACCTACGAAATGTTGACGCCGCGCCAGCGGCCGTAGCGCCAGGGCAAATACCAGCGTGCGCCCGGCGGCGCGGCGAGGGGCACGTTGTCGATGCCCGACGTGCCGAAGGGGTTGCAACGCAACAGGCGCGCGAGCGTCATCCAGCCGCCGGCCCAAAGCCCAAATCGCTCGATCGCCTCATCGCCATAGACCGAGCAGGTCGGCAAGTGCCGGCAGTTGTAGCCGACCAGCGGCGACAGCGAGTGCCGGTACAGCCAGATCAGCGCGCGGCCGAATCTGCGCGGCAGTCGCAGCGTCTCAGCGACGGGACCGGAACAGTGCTCGCAGGTTGAGTGCTTCATGTGCGCTGTGCCGACATCCTGTGCGCCCTGATGCGCGGTTCCAACGCAGGGAACAGCGAGCTGTGGTGCGCTCGCCATACTTTGCCTGTTTTCTGGGAGCAGTGCAGCAAGTACCTATGGACGATCTGTATTGCTCCGGATACCATTTTTGTGACGTTCATGAGAGACTCAGGGAACGTCGAAACCGGGGCTTGCCTGAACGCCCTTGGGGCTTGGGGAAGGGACCAGTTTGAAACTTCTGAAGTCGCTCAATCTACGCGGCTGGTTGCTGGTGGGAACCGCCACTTGCGGGATCGTGTTGGCAGGTGCCGCTGCAACCTTCGGGTCGTCTGCATGCGCTGGCGCCACGCTCGAAGAGCGCAAGCTGCCGATGAAGTTTGGCTGGGTCGCCTGCGAGCCGAACTGCCGCGGCTGGGTTAGCGCGGTCGGCATCATCACTGCTGACACACCGAAGGATTTCGACGAATTCGCCCGCGGGCGCCAGATCGGCGGCGCCACCGTCGTGCTCGACTCCAGCGGCGGCTCCGTCAACGACGCGATCACGCTCGGCCGGCGCTTCCGCAACCTCGGCCTTTTCACGACGGTTGGCATCACGCTGCAGAACGGCGGCCGGCAGGGCCCCCGTCCGGCGGTCGCCTCGGAAGCCTATTGCGAATCCATGTGCGTGTTCCTGCTGCTGGCCGGCAAGAAGCGCTACGTTCCGGAAGCCGCCCATGTCCGCGTCCATCAGATCTGGATGGGCGACCGTGCCGACGATGCCAAGGCAGCGAGCTACAGCGCGCAGGACTTGATGATCGTGGAGCGCGACATCGGCAGGCTCGCCAAATACACCTTCGACATGGGCGGGGCGGGGGACCTGCTGTCGCTCGCGCTCAACGTGCCGCCCTGGGAAGATCTGCACGAGCTGGATGCTGCCGAGCTGAAGCTTACCAATGTCGTGACGACCGATCTGATGGCCGAGGTGTTGCCGCATGTGGACGTCATGGCGCCTGCGATGGCAGAGCTTGCGCCGAAGACGCAGGCAAGGTTCGGCGAGGAGCAGGCGCAACCTGTCAAGTCGACCCAGACGGCGGAAGCCCTGGTGCCGACGGGCAGTGCGGCGACGCCGGCTACGGCGGCGCAGAAGTAAGGGCTTCAGCCCTGCGCAGCGGCCGTCTGCATGGTCTTGGCCTCGATCTGCCCGATGGCGTCGACCACGGCATCGAAGGTCAGAAGGGTCGAGGCGTGGCGCGCCTTGTAGTCGCGCACCGGCTCGAGGAACTTGATCTCGTCCCATTTGCCTTCGGGAGGCGAACCGTTCTCCTTCAGCATCTTGCGAACGGTTTCGCGTAACTCACGGAGTTCGCTCGCAGTCGAGCCGACCACGTGACTTGCCATGATGGACGAAGACGCTTGGCCCAGCGCGCAGGCCTTCACGTCATGGGCGAAGTCGGTGACGGTGTCGCCATCCATCTTGAGGTCGATCTTCACGGTCGAGCCGCACAGCTTGGAGTGGGCGGTGGCGGTGGCATCAGGGTCCGACAACCGCCCGAGGCGCGGAATATTCCCGGCCAGCTCGATGATCCGCTTGTTATAGATGTCGTTCAGCATGTGATGGGGTCCAACACTTCCGCACCGGATCGGCCTTGGCGGGCGCCGTCCAGGGTCCTATATAGGATCGGAACTGGCGGAAAAACAGTCCAGCAGTCCGGCGGCGGAGATCCAGAACGCATACGTCGGGCGTTATAGCTGCAGGCCTTTTTCGTCAAAACTTGTTCTGTTCAGGCGTCCGGCGGCTTGTCCGCCCCGTCTGCCGGTGACACTCCGGCCGCAAGGCCGTCGAACGGAGTCGATATGGACGCTGCAATCAAATCCATCCGCCCCAGCAAGCCTTCCGACCGGCAGCCCGAGAGCCGCCCGGCGGAGCTCGACCCTGCCGAATTCCTCGCGGTCGCCGTCCGCGCCGACCAGCCGCGCCCGGCGCGAGCGGAGGCGGAAGCGGCGGTGAAGACGCTGCTCGCGTACATCGGCGAGAACACCGAGCGCGAGGGCCTGCTCGATACCCCGCGCCGCGTGGTCGAGGCCTTCGACGAGCTCTATCAGGGCTACCACCAGTGCCCGGCCGAGGTGCTCGACCGCACCTTCGGCGAGACCGCCGGCTATGATGACTTCGTGCTGGTGCGCGACATCGAGTTCACCTCGCAGTGCGAGCATCACATGATGCCGTTTTACGGCAAGGCGCACATCGCCTACACGCCGGTGGAGCGCGTCGTCGGCCTGTCGAAGCTCGCGCGCCTCACCGACATCTTCGCCCGCAGGCTCCAGACCCAGGAGCATTTGACGGCGCAGATCGCAGCCGCGATCGACGAGATCCTCAAGCCCCGCGGCGTTGCCGTCCTGATCGAGGCCGAGCATACCTGCATGTCGGTGCGCGGCGTCGCCAAGCATGGCGCCTCGACCTTCACCAGCCGCTTCACCGGCATGTTCCGCGACAATCCGGCGGAGCAGGCCCGTTTCCTGTCCCTGGTGCGAGGCCTGCAGCGCTGACCTCGCGAGTTAACTGGCGAGGTTTGTCGTGTCCGTTCACTCCCATGAAATCGAGGAAGGTCTTTCCTTCCAGCCGCGCTTCGATGCGAGCGGCCTCGTGACCTGCGTGGCGACTGATGTTGCCACCGGTGACGTGCTGATGGTCGCCCACATGAACGACGAGGCGCTGCGCAAAACGATTGCGACCGGCGAAGCATGGTATTTCAGCCGTTCACGCAAGGCCTTGTGGCGAAAAGGTGAGACCTCAGGTCAGACCCAGCGCGTGGTCGAGATCCGCACCGATTGCGACCAGGACGCAGTCTGGCTTCGCGTCGAGCAGATCGGCGCGGCCTGCCACACCGGCCGCAGGTCGTGCTTCTACCGCAAGGTCGAATCCGAAGGCGGCATTGCGAAGCTCGTCTTCGTCGATGCGGACCGGCTGTTCGACCCTGACGCTGTCTACAAGAAATAGCTCCCGTCATTCCGGGGCGCGCGGAGCGCGAGCCCGGAATGACGGTGATAGCCAAGTTAACTCCGCATTAACCATGCCGGTCCCACGGTGGGACGACAGGGCGTCCGAATTGCCGGCGCCGTTCAAACGCCGCGCGGGGCGGGCACTCCATCATGTCGGTTGACAATTCCAGCGCCTCGCAGACAGCCGCGATCGATGGCTCGAAGCGCGTCGTTGGCGCGATCAAGCAGGCCTCGAGCCAGGCCGGCATCAGCTTCGAATACATGCTGACCACCGCCAAGATGGAATCGGATTTCGACCCGTCCGCCGGCGCCACCACCTCGTCTGCCCACGGCCTCTATCAGTTCATCGACCAGACCTGGCTTGGCACGGTGAAGGAAGCGGGCACCCAGCTCGGCTATGGCAATTATGCCGACGCGATCACCAGGACGTCGTCAGGCACCTACACCGTCGATGATCCCTTCGTGAAGCGGTCGATCATGAAGCTGCGCGACGATCCGGAAACCGCCTCCAGCATGGCCGCGGCGCTGACGCAGTCCAACAGCTTCAAGCTCACCGGTCTGCTCGGCCGCAGGCCGTCCGAAAGCGAACTCTACATGGCGCATTTCATGGGCGTCGGCGGCGCGGCGAAACTGATCGCCAATGCCGAGGACAATCCGCAAGCCGTCGGTGCGCGGCTGTTTCCCAACGCGGCTTCCGCCAATCGCTCGATCTTCTACGCCAAGGACGGCCGCGCGCGCAGCGTCTCCGAAGTCTATTCGGTGCTGAACGCGCGCTACGCCAGCGCCGCGAATGCAAAATCGACGCGCAGCGCCATGGCGATGTATGGCGACGCGCCGTCGACCACGCAGGTTGCCAGCGCCAACGGCGTGCAGCCAGCCGCGCCGATGGTCCATGGTGCCGCCTATCTCCAGACCTTTCCGGACGCGCGTTCGGTGCCCCCCGTCGGCGCGACATCATCGACGACGGTGGCTGACGATGCGCCGACCACACCGGTGTTTCGCTCGCTCTATCAGCCGGGAGATGCGACGCAGCCGGTCTCGACGACGGTGCAGAAATTGTGGGGCAACAACGCCTCGCTCACATCCGCCGCAACGGCGACGCCCGACGTGCGGCCGCCGCAACCGCTCGATCTCTTCAGCGATCGCAACGGCACCTTCTCGAGCTGACGCGCTGTCGCTCGGCGGCCAGATCGCCTCCATTCCCTTAACAAAACGTCAATAAAACCAGCCAGTTATGGTGAACGCTTTGTTAAGCGTCGTGGTTTATTTTGTGTTGCAGGTGACACGCCGTCACCGCTTCGTTTTTCGTTGCGTAAGCCGGAAGCACCATGATTGTTCGGCAGTTCATCAACTGGATCAGGACCGCGCCCGCCGGTGAGCGGGCCGAGGCAACGCGGGCATTGGCCCGGGCCTGGCTGATCTCGGACCTTTCCCATGACGACCGCGTCGCCGCCGAAGGCGCGCTGCTGATGCTGCTCGACGACCCGTCGCCGCTGGTGCGGCAGGCGATGGCGGAGGCCTTTGCGCGCAGCACGGACGCGCCGGCATCAATCGTGCGGGCGCTGTCGGCGGACCAACCGACCGTGGCGCTGTCCGTGCTCGAACATTCTCCGCTACTGATCGACGCCGATCTCGTCGATATCGTCGCGACCGGTAATGACGAGGTGCAGTGCGCGGTCGCCCGCCGCGTCGCGCTGCCGGTATCGGTTTGCGCCGCTATCGCCGAGGTCGGCTGCGCGGCCGCCGCGCTGGAGCTGATCGAAAATCCTCACGCCGAGCTCGCACCGTTCTCCTGGAATCGCATTGTCGAGCGTCACGGCCATCTCGCCGCGATCCGCGAGGCGATGCTGGTGCTCGAAGATCTGCCTGCCGCGACGCGCGCCGCGCTGGTCGCAAAGCTCTCCGAGACCCTGGCGCAGTTCGTCGTGGCGCGGAACTGGCTGAGCGCCGACCGTGCCGAGCGCATGACGACTGAAGCGCGTGATCGCTCCACCATCAACATCGCAGCGCGCTCGCGCGGCGACGATATGCAGGGCCTGGTGCGGCATCTGCGTATCACGGGCCAGCTGACCGCGGGCCTGATCCTGCGCGCGCTGCTGTCGAGCAATCTCGAGCTTTTTGATGCGGCACTTGCCGAATTGGCCGATCTGCCGCTCGCGCGCGTCTCCGCGCTGCTGCACGACCGCGGCGGTAACAGCCTGCACGCGCTGCTCCGTCGCGCCGGGTTGCCTGAGGCGACGTTCGCGGCATTCCAGGTCGCGCTCGATGCCTGCCACGAGCAGGGCTTTGTCGATACCGCCGACACCGCGGCCCGGCTGCGCCGGCGCATGGTCGAGCGCGTGCTCACCCATTGCGAGACCGACCGCGGCGCCGCCGAGCCGCTGATGGTCCTGCTGCGCCGCTTCGCCACCGAATCCGCGCGCGAGGAGGCTCGGCTGTTCTGCGACGAACTGGTCGCGGACGACGCGATCGCACCGGCCTATGACGATCTGATCGCGGCGTAGTCAAGTCGCCCCGCAATTCCGTCATTGCGAGCGCAGCGAAGCAATCCGGAAATCCCTCCGCGGAGACCGTCTGGATTGCTTTGCTGCGCTCGCAATGACGAGAGGAGAGAGCTGAACCTTACTCCGCCGGCACGATGCTCGGCGCCAGGATCACTTCGAGATGCTCGGGGCGGTCGCGGTTGACGTGGGCAAGATATTCGTCGGCGACCTTGCGCAGGCGCTGGTTGAGCTCGGCTGAGACGGTGAGGCTGTCGAGCCTGGTGTTCTCATGCGCTATGGCCAGGATCGCGTTGATGTGGTGCGTGAACAGCTCGGCCGGCACCTTCTCGAAATCCGGCGCGTGCTCGATGACGCGGCACAGGCTCTCGGCAATTCCTGCCGCGGCCGGAAAACCGAACGTCGCGGCATCGCCCTTGATGTCGTGCGCCGCGCGGAACAGTTCGTCACGCCTGTCCTTGGTGAAGCCGTCATTGCGGATGGCGACGTAGGCGGCCGACAGCCGGTTGACCTCGGTCGCCATCCAGTCCTTGAACTCGCCGGAGAGACCGGCCAGCGCCTGCTCGGCGCGGCGGACCGGGTCGTCCATGTCCTTTTCCTCGACCCGGCGCAGCACCTTGCGCAGCGGATTGGGCTGCGTGATGACATGATGCGTGGCGAAGGCCGTGACCTCGATGTCTCTTGCGCTGTTCTTCGCCATGATGCCTGCCTCGTGGTGTGAGACGTTGCGCTAGATGGAGGAGCGGGCCTTGTCGAGCAGCGAGGGCTGCTGGAGCACCTCGTGCTTTTCGCCGACACGGCGCTCCGGGCCCATATAGGCGGAGTTGATGTTGCGGCGCCGGTCCGGGCCGAAATAGGTCTTGGTCTTGATGAAGGGCCGGGGACTGGCGACCACGTTGAGGATGCGCTGGTAGAGGCCTTTGGCCGAGATCGGCTTGGCCAGGAATTCGGTGACGCCGGCATCGCGCGCGACGGTGACGCGGCGCTTCTCGGAATGCCCCGTCAGCATGATGATCGGTGCGTAGGGGTTGCCCTTGGATTCCGGCTGCCGGATCATCTGCGCGAGCTCGAGCCCGTCGAAGATCGGCATCGCCCAGTCGGTGATGACGATGTCGGGCACGTAATGGCTGTACATTTCGAGCGCGGTGGCGCCGTCCTCGGCCTCGTAGACTTCGCGTGCGCCGAACGAATGCAGCAGTGTCCGCAGGATGCGGCGCATGTGCGGATTGTCGTCGCAGACGAGGAAGCGCAGCTTGTTGAAGTCGATGCGGAACATGACGCCTGGGCCAGAGCGGTCAACCTTCGTTAACCATATCGTGGCGAGGGTTAACGAAGCGTTGCGAACGGACGTCCGGCCTGACCCCGGGCGGGAAGCTCAGTAGCCGAATTGTTCGCGCAGGATGCGCTCTTCCAGGCTGTGGCCCGGGTCGAACAGCATGCGCATCGAGATGGTCTTGTCGGACAGGATCTCGACGCGCCGGACCCTGCGTACCTCCTCGTGGTCGGCGACGGCCGCGACGGGCCGCTTGTCGTCTTCCAGCACCTCGATCACGACATAGGCCGTGTTGGGTAGCAGCGCGCCGCGCCAGCGCCGCGGCCGGAAAGCGCTGATCGGCGTCAGCGCCAGCAGCGCGGCGTTGATCGGCAGGATCGGCCCTTGCGCGGAGAGATTATAGGCGGTCGAGCCTGCCGGCGTCGCCACGATGACGCCGTCGGCGATCAGCTCGGGCATGCGCTCGCGCTCGTCGATCAGGATGCGCAGGCGCGCCGCCTGGGAGGTCTGGCGGAACAGATAGACCTCGTTGATGGCGTGATGCAGGTGGACGCGGTCATTGGTGTCGGTCGCGCGCATCAGGAGCGGGTTGATCTCGGATTCATGCGCTGCCTCGAGCCGGGCGCGCAGATCGTGCGTCGAGTATTCGTTCATCAGGAAGCCGACCGTACCGCGGTGCATACCGTAGATCGGCTTTCCCGAGCGCATGTGCTGGTGCAGCGTCTGGAGCATCAGCCCGTCGCCGCCGAGCGCGACCACGACGTCGGCCTCGCCCGGATCGCAATTGCCATATTGCGTGGTGAGCTGGTGGAAGGCGGCCTCTGCCTCGCTGCTCGGGCTGGCGACGAAGGCGATCCGGTCGTATCGCGATGGCTTGGTCATGGCTTCCAGGCAGGTGTCGCTGGCTCGAGAAAGTTCCGCCGAGGTCGTCTATACGACCTGGGCCTCTGTTGTCGAGGATGACCGCCCGGCAAGGCAAACGGGTCGGTCGTGGACGGCAAAAGCCAGGCGGATCGGCCCGAAAAGCGCTTCCGGGGCCTCCGATCCCCCAAACCGTCGTAATTGCCGGCTACAGCTGCGACCAGCGACCGACGGGCGGGCACGGAGAACGATCATGGCCATAGGCTTGCCGACGCTGCGCTACGCGGGGCTGGTGCTGACGGTGACTGCCTTCGCGCTCGCAGACGTGGCGCTCGCGGGCTTGGCGCACGCGGACGATCCGCCGCAGCCACGCAACGAGGCGGCGGCGCCCGCGGGACAGAAGGGGGGGCGCGGCGGCACCGCAGCCCAGGCCTCGCCACCGGCCGCCGAGCAGCATCGTCTGCCGTCGGATTCGACCACGAAGCAGACCCTCGATCTGCCGGGCCGAACGCTGAACTTCGCCGCGACCGCCGGCTCGATCCGTGTGTTCGACGACAAGGGCGAGCCGCTGGCCGACATCGCCACCACGTCTTACGAGCTCGACGGCGCCGACCGCGCCACGCGCCCGGTCACCTTTCTGTTCAACGGCGGGCCCGGCGCGTCCTCGGCGTGGCTCCAGTTCGGTGCGGCCGGGCCATGGCGGCTGCCGCTCGACGGCGAAGCGCTATCGCCGTCGGCCTCGCCTGAGGTGAAGCCCAACGCGGAGACCTGGCTCGACTTCACCGATCTCGTCTTCATCGATCCCGTCGGCACCGGCTACAGCCGTGTCATCGCGAGTGGGGAAGACGCGCGAAAACGGTTCTATTCGGTCGACGGCGACGTCAATTCGATCGCGCTCGTGATCCGCCGCTGGCTCGAAAAGCACAACCGGCTGGTCTCGCCGAAATTCGTCGCGGGCGAGAGCTATGGCGGCATCCGTGGGCCGAAGGTCGTGCGCCAGCTGCAGCTTCAGCACGGTGTCGGCGTCAGGGGACTGATCCTGGTCTCGCCGCTGTTGGATTTCCGAGAGTTCACGGGCACGAGCCTCCTGCAATATGTCGCGACGCTACCGAGCTATGTGGCGGTGGCGCGCGAAGCCAAGGAATCGGCCAAGGCGCCGGTCAAGCGCGCCGATCTCGCCGATGTGGAGGCTTACGCACGCGGCGAATTCCTGGCCGACCTCGTCAAAGGCGAGGCGGACAGGGAAGCCACCAATCGTCTGGCCGACAAGGTCGCCGAGTTGACCGGCCTCGATCAGGCGGTAAGCCGCAGGCTCGCCGGCCGGTTCGATGTCGGCGAATTCCGCCGCGAATTCGATCGCAAGAACGGCATGGTGACCGGACGCTACGACGCCTCCGTGCGCGGTTTCGATCCCTATCCGGATTCGAGCAGCTCACGCTTCGGCGATCCCTCGGGCGATTCACTTCAGGCGCCGCTGACGAGTGCAGCGGTCGATGTTCTCACACGCAAGCTCAACTGGCGGCCGGATGGCTCCTATGAAGTCCTGAATGGTGCCGTCGAGCGCAACTGGGATTTCGGCGGCGGTATCAATCCGCCGCAATCGCTGTCGGAGTTGCGCCAGATCCTCGCCACCGATGCCAAACTGAACGTGCTTGTGGCGCACGGCTTGTTCGATCTCGCCACGCCCTATTTCGGAACGAAGCGGGCGCTCGACCAGTTGCCGGCATTCGCGACGCAGCGGGTCAAGTTCGTCGTCTATCCCGGCGGCCACATGTTCTATTCCCGCGACGGCTCGCGGCAGGCGTTGCGCGGCGAAGTCGAGGCGCTGATCAGGGAGTAGGCCGGCGCTTGCGCGGCTTGTACCGTCGCTCGATCTCGCGCGCGACGACGGCTGCCGGCTTGACGTTAGCGCCGGCGATCCAGATGTCGCTGACCTTGCCGCGCTTGTCGCGGACGCGGCGCGCCGGCTCGCCATGGCTGGAGTAGCCGGCAGCGAAGGCGAGCTTGCCGGTGTCCCGTCCGGTCACCTCGATCTCGGCGGCATCCATGAAGGGATTGTTGAACTGCGGATTGGCGATCAGCACGCGGTTGCCCATCGGCACGAAATCTGTCGCGCCCCAGACCGTCCACCAGCGGCCGGTCCAGTCGCGCACGCGCCGGTCGGGTGCGCCACGACTTTGGAAGACGCGCAGGATCTGCAACGCGCCGTCCATCCAGAACGGTGCGGCGCCATCGATCGAGTTGCTGAGGATGCTGATCGCGAGCTCGCAAGCAGGGATCGAGCATGTCCGGGAGATGTAGCCCTGGAAGCCGCCGCCATGGCCGAACCAGTCCCAGCCGTCGGTCTTGCCGGCGTTGACGCCCAGGCCGTAATAGCCCTCAAAATTCTGCGGGACGCGCCAGTGATGCCGTGTCATCTCGCGGCGGCTCGCGATCGACAGAACGCTCTTCCTGGCGTTGGGCGCGAGCTGGGCGAAGAAGCGCGCGGTGTCTGCCGCGGTGGCGACGAAGCCTGCAGCAGATGCCATCGCATGGGCAGGATTGTCGCCGGGGATCACGCAGCGCTCGCCCAGCGGCAGCTTTCGCGTATGGCCGCGGGCGAACAGCGCGCCCCTGGGAAGCGGCGCATTCGGCTCGGTCTCGCGCAAGCCGGCAGGCTCGATGATCTCGCGCTTGATCCAGGCGGAGTAGGGCTCCTTGGTCACCGCTTCGATGACGAGCCCCATCAGGGCAAAGCCGTGGTTGGAATATTTGAAGCGCGTGCCGGGCTCGATCGCGGGAGGCGCCTTCAACTCGGCGAGCAGCTCCTTGGCGTTGAGATAGGGCCGGCTGTCAATGAATTGGCCGGAATCGCCGCCGTCGCGTGTCAGCCCGGCGCTGTGCGAGAGCACCTGCGCAATCGTCGTCTCGGCCACGCGCGGATGCAGGCCGCTCACATATTGGCCGATCGTATCGTCGAGTCGGAGCTTGCGCTGCTCGCGCAGCTTCATGATGCCGGCCGAGGTAAAACTCTTCGAATGCGAGGCGATGCGGAAGCGGTGGCGCGGGGTGAGTTTTTCACCGGTGTCGAGATTGGCAAGGCCGAACGCATGCTCGGCGACGACCTCGCCGCGATGGGCGAATGCGATGATGACGCCAGGCTGCTGGATTGTCGTCTGCTGGAATTCGATCCAGGAGCCGATGTAGTCGATCGCGGATCGCAGCCACGTGTCCATTGCGCACCAGTTGCCGGGGAGGATGCGCAGAGGCTAGCCGAAAACGCAGAACCGGCACAACCCTGAGGGTTGCGCCGGTTCTTGTCGTTCGACGATGTGGTGTCTCAGTAGATGACCGTCGCGCCGGTCGGCTTGTCGAGCGCGGCAGCAAGCGAGCGATACTCGGAGCTGTCGGTGCCGGCGAGCGAGGCGATCTTGTTCAGATGATACTGCGCCTGTTCGCGGTTGCCCTGCTCGAGCTGCCAGAGGCCGTAATACTGCCAGGTGCGGACGTGGTTCGGATCGTCCTTCAGCGCGATCTCGTAATAGACCTTCGACGACTGGTAGTCGCCGATCTTGCGATAGGAGTAGCCGATCAAATTGGCGACGTCGGCGACGTCGTCACGCTTGAGCGACCTCAGCTGGCCGATCGCGCTCGTGTAGTCGTGATTGTCGTAGATCGTCGTGTAGGCGGTGCGATAGGCGGCGAGGAATTTGGGATCGCTGACGGAAGAACTCTTCTTCTTCTCTTTCTTGGTCGAGGAGCCCGACTTCGGCGGCGAGGAGGGCTCGTCGCTGCCGGCGGCATAGGCGCTCGTCAGCACCGGTCCGGCCGCCAGCGCCATCGAGACAAGCCCCGGTACCAGAAGCATGGAAAGTTTGCGCATCTCAGTTCTCCCGTATGGAACGTGGCGATCCTACACGATTGCCCAAAGACCGGAACACCCGGCGTGCAAAAACATTCCCGGCCGCTACCGGCGGTTTGGGCTTGCGGCGACAAGATAACAAACTTGTCATCCAGATGAACGGAAGCCTGCATTCGGCTTCAGACTGGGTTCAGTGCGCTCCCCCTAGGCTCTCACCTACGATCGAAGGGTCGGCGAGAGGGCGCCGTCTCAAGATCCTTCCAAGAGGAGACCAACCATGTTGAAGACCATTTCCGCAGCCTTGCTCGCAGCTTCCGTCATCGCAGCCCCGGCCTTCGCTACCGAGGCCGGCAAGACCACGACTGCGCCAGTGATCAAGGCGGACCAGACCCAGACCAAGGTGTCGAACACTGCCGCGAAACCCGACGCCGGCGTCAACGCGGCAGCGAAGACCGCCGACGTCAAGTCGGACGCCAAAGCGAAGGCCCTGAACGCCAATGCCGCGATCACGCCTGACGAGCACAAGACCGTGCGGACGCATCGTCATCACCACAAGCATCTGTCGGCGAAGAAGTCGCTGAAGACGCAGTCGGACGTCACCAAGCCGGTGACGACCGAGAAGCGCAGCTAACGACTGATCCCGCGAGGCGGCATCCCTGGCATTGCCCCGCCGCCTCGTGCGGAGCTCAGGCCCGGCCCGTTTCGTCATGCCTCGCGCGCGAGCGCGAGGTGCTGGCGACGGGTCGGTGCGCCGTTTGCGCGCTCGCGGAAGCGAATTCCCTTTGCGCAACCATGAGGCTAGAACATCTCCGAAACTGACTGGCCGGAGAATTTGATCCCTTGGGGCGATTGGCGAAACGCGCGGCGATCCTGGTGCTGCCACTGGCGCTCGCGGCCTGTTTCGGCAGCGACGGTGACCGTCCATCCCTGATGGAGGGGACCCAGGCCGGAGGGCCTCAGCCGTTTCCCGACAATTTTCGCGGCGACGCGCTGGCGCTGATGCGCGCCTATCTCAACAATCCAGTCGGTGTGCGCGACGCCAGCATGGCCGATCCGGTCCTCCGGGAAGTTGGCGGTCGCCAGTTCTATGTCAGCTGCCTGCACTTCACGCCCCGCGAGAGCGACGGCAGCTACAAGGTCATGCGCGAACGCGCCATCGTTTACGTCAACGGCCGGGCCGACCGCGTCGTCGACCGCGCCAACGAGCTCTGCGCAGGCGCGGTTTACGCACCCTTTCCGGAACTGGAAAAGATGGCGCGATAGCGCAAAGCCCGCTTTCATCGCGAGGTGCTAGGACAACAGCCGCCGGAGCCGCGGGATCACATTTTGGCGAGCTTTGAACGGAGTGGTTTTGCCTTGCGACAAATTGTTACGGCAGGCCTCGCGCGGACGAGAAAATCGGTCGCTGCAAGCGAACGTGACGGAACAAAATGCCGTTGTTGCCGCTCCGTCACAGTTGCGAACAATCAACGTTCCGGCATCACCGCGAAGCAACCTAATTCACGCCACGTTGTTTCAAGAGTGTCGATTTTGAAAGACACGGGGATGGTCATGAAGACGATTGTGCTGGGCGCAGCAGCACTGCTCGCGCTGGCAGCGCCGGCCGCAGCTGCTGACATACAGCCGCGCGCGTACACCAAGGCGCCGGCCTACACACCGCCGCAGCTGATCTACAACTGGACCGGTTTCTACATCGGCGGCCATGTCGGCGGCGCCTTCGCGGGCGACAGCACCTTCCAGTCGAGCAATGCCCGCTTCCTGGGCGGCGTGCAGGGCGGCTTCGACTACCAGTTCGCGCCCAATTGGGTCGTGGGTGTCGAGGCCCAGTATTCCTGGCTGCCGACCAACAACAACGGCGCCCTGTTCCCTCTGGGGACGCAGGTAACGTCCAACGCCGACCAGATCGGCTCGGTGGCCGGCCGCATCGGCTACACCTGGGGACCGGCTCTGGTCTATGCCAAGGGCGGTTACGCCTGGCGCAATGGCGGCCTCGGCGTCAACATCGCGGGCGTGCCGCAAGCCTTCACCACGACCGGCAACAGCAAGGACGGCTACACCGTCGGCGCTGGCCTGGAATACATGTTCGCGCCGAACTGGTCGGCCAAGGCCGAATACCAGTATTACAATTTCGGCAGCACGACGATCACCTCCGGTCCGGCCGACGTCGTCGGCGTCCGCGGCCGGGAGGACGAGCATACCGTCAAGGTCGGTGTGAACTACCGGTTCGGCTGGGGCGGTCCGGCGGCCTCGCGCTACTGATCTGCCGAGGCCAAGCACGAGCTGACACCACGAACGGACAAAGGCCGGTCCCGCGCCGGCCTTTCGCCTGCCGGCCTCTTGTTTGAGTTGCGTGAACCATCTGGCGCGTCATTTGCAAGCAAACAGTCCGGCGCGCGCCTTCTCACGCGTGTCACGGGGATCGGGTAAAGCAAAAATAATTTTTGCGACTTACGGAACTCGTGCTCCGGAACGCGTTATTATCGAATTGCCGGGTTGGTGGGACAACGAACATGCGTATCTTTGCGTCGGTGGTGATGGTCTCGTGCTTCGTCGCCCTGCCGTGCTCTGCCCAAACAATCCTCAAATCCGAGCCTTTGATGTTGGCACCCTATGAGGTCGCCTTCGTGAAGGACGTTTCCTGTCCGTCCGGCAAGGTGCTGAAGGTCACCGGCGCGATCCGCGGGCTGCACCGCCGCAAGGCCTGTGTGGCGCTCGCCGGTGAGCAGGCCTCGCTGGCGACCGCGACGCCCTGAAGCCGGCTTCGGCCAGATCTTAGCTGCAGCTCCATCCTGGATTCCCGCTCGGCGTCCGCCTTATTCTTGGCGGGGTCCTCGCCTTGGGCGGCCCAGCACGATTTGATCTCATAGTCATTGTCGAGCACCCGGCGCGGCCCCTGCCGCTCCTCGTCGGTGCCGACGTCCACGACCAGGCCGCTCAGTTGCGCGAGTTTCCAGACGTCGGCCTCGCTCGGATAGGCTTTGCTGATCTGGCTGTCGTTGCAGAACAGGGCGTAAGGCATCCTTCCCGCTCCCATAAACCGCATTAACCGCTTGCCCCGGGGGAGGGTTTCCGGCACGGCCGCTCGATCACGGGGCCGTGATCGGGGCGGCAGGCCTTGAGTTCTTAACGAGTCCTGAATCCCCAGAAAAAAATCCCTGGGACTCCCCGGCCGGAATCAGCGGATGTTTTCGCCATGACGACCGACCTGAAAACCTCCTGCGGGCACATGCTGTTGCCGCTGTCGCTGGCCCTGATTGGCGCCAGTGCGGCCAATCTCTGGTTGGTGTGGTCCTGGCTGTGAGGCGTTAACGCCTGTCTCACTCGTCCGTTGGCGGGCGGGTCGTAGAAGGGTCGCGGATGGCGGCGCGTAGCTTGATCAGTGTGGCCGCGCAATATTCCTCGCGCTCGCGCTCGAAGCGCTCCTGATGCTTTCTGAAATTGGCGATGCGGGCTTGCATCTCGCTGCGGAAATCGCCACCCGTCCGCGGCGGGGGGACAGGCAAGGGGTGAGGCGGCGGGGCGGCCTGCAGCGGCTCGAACGCGACGGTTACGGCCTGGACGGAGACAATCTCCGCTGCCAGGACCGGAGGAGCCGCAACGGTATCCGACTGGCGGAAGTCGACCTTCCTGCCGGAAACCGAGTGCACGAAGGCCAGTGTTTGCGCGATCAGTGCGTCGCGCTCCCTGATCCACTTCATGATCCACCACCCTGTTGGAGCTATTCCACCAAAGCCGGGGCGCCGAATCAAGAAGGCTGTTTGCAAGGGATTGCATATTTTTCCCGGACGCCCGACATTGGATGGATGGATTCCAAGGCCGACCCGTCGGACGAAGCGCAGGGCCTGCGGCTCGTGCGCGCCTTTCTGTCACTGCCGCCCGACAAGCGGGCGGAGGTGATCGCGTTCGTCGAGGATCTGGTGCGCGCCCAGGCCCGGCCCGAGGAGGGCCACGAGGTTTCCCCGGCCTGATCGCTAGCGCTGTCGCGGATTGACGTTGGGCACGAAGGGGGCGCCGACGACCCGGACCGATGCCTGGGTTGAACTATCGATCGGCCTGCTGTCGGCGACGCGCATCCCCGGGCCTTGCCCGAATATTGGTTCGAACAGTGCAAACGCGTCGGCGACGACGGCGCAACACAGCGCGACCGTCGTCAGCAGGAACATGTTTCGATTGTCTTTTCTGATCCGCATGGGTCGAGAACAAGTGAGCCCTGCGATCGGTTCCGCGGCCGGCACTGGCGGACCGGCAGCCCCATAAGCGATCGAAGCTTACGTGCAGCCTCCGACTGGGTAGTTTCCCGTAAGATGATCCGCGCCATTTAGCATCAAATTTTAACGTTAACGGGTTCCAATGCCGCCGCTGGGATTGTGTCGGCCGCGTGGGCCGCAAAAATTATTGGGCGTCTGAGATGAGCTTTTTGAACAATTTGAAGATCGTGTTGAAGGTTGCGCTGATCGTAACCGTGATGGGCTTTGCCTTGGTCGCCGTCGCTGCCTTCGGCACCCGCGAACTGTCCGCGACCGTTGACGGCTTCAGCGAGCTCACCGCCATGCAGTCGGCGGCCCTCAATCTGACCCGCGCCCAGCGGCGCGCCGAGGCCTATCACGCAGCAATCTATGCGCTCCTGACCGAGACGACCGAGGAGGGCAACGCCAGCCGGGTGAAAGTCGCCAAGCAGAGCCGCGATGGCATCCGTCAACTCCTGGATGCGGCGGAGAAGGACGATCCGGCGCGCGCAACCGAGATCGAGGGCATCGCCGATGATCTGAGAAGCGCGTTCATAGGTTGCGACAACATCCTCGAGGCTGGTGCTCTCACGAGCAGCGTTGAGGAAAATGCCAGGGTCGCCCTGCGTGCCCACAAGGAGTGCGATCCACTGATCGACAAAGCCCTGGAGCGCGCGATCAAATTCACGGCCGAGACCGCGCAGGCGACCGCCAAGCGAGAGGAGGCGATCAGGCGCGACGCCAAATCTGCAACCTGGACCGTGATGAGCGTCAGCGCGGGTGGTCTGCTCATGGGCATGGCGATCGCGCTGTTCATCGGCTTCAAGGCGATGTCGCAGCCGATTGCCCGGCTCAAGCTCGCCATGGAAGGGCTCGCCCGCAACGATCTCCGGACCGAAGTGCCGGACAAGGACCGCCGCGACGAGATCGGCGACATGGCCAGGACGGTCGAAGTGTTCAAGACCAACGCACTCGAGGTCGAGCGGCTCAAGGCGGCGCAGGCCGAAGCCGAGCGGCAGGCCACCGAGCAGCGCCGCCGTGACATGGTCAACCTGGCCGACGGTTTTGAGCGTGCCGTCGGTGAGATCATTGAAACCGTTGGATCGGCCTCCACCGAGCTCGAGGCATCGTCCTCGACGCTTGCGACCACCGCGCAGCGCGCGCAGGAGCTGACCTCGGTGGTCGCAGTGGCCTCGGGCGAGGCCACCGGCAACGTCCAGTCGGTTGCGACCGCGACGGAGCAATTGTCTTCCTCGGTCAACGAGATCAGCCGGCAGGTGCAGGAATCCGCGCGGATGGCGAGCGAAGCCGTCAACCAGGCCCGCACCACCACCGAGCGGGTCAGCGAGCTCTCGGTCGCGGCGACGCGCATCGGCGCCGTGGTCGAGCTGATCAACACCATTGCGGGCCAGACCAACCTGCTGGCGCTGAACGCCACCATCGAGGCGGCGCGGGCAGGCGAGGCCGGCCGCGGCTTCGCCGTCGTCGCCTCCGAGGTGAAGACGCTCGCCGAGCAGACCGCGAAAGCAACCGGCGAAATCAGCCAGCAGATCTCCGGCATCCAGAACGCCACCCAGGAATCGGTGACGGCGATCCGCGACATCTCCGCCACCATCGAGCGGCTGTCGGAAGTATCCTCAACCATTGCCGCAGCTGTCGAGGAGCAGGGTGCTGCGACCCAGGAGATTTCGCGCAACGTGCAGCAGGCCGCTCACGGCACCCAGCAGGTCTCGACCAACATCACCGACGTGCAGCGCGGTGCGGCCGAGACCGGCTCGGCATCCTCGCAGGTGCTATCGACCGCGAAGATGCTGGCGACCGACAGCACCCGGCTGAAGGACGAAGTCGGAAAATTCCTGCGGACAGTGCGCGCGGCCTGAGCCGCACGACATCCAGGATCCGGCGGCCTCGCGCCGCCGGCGCGCCGCAGATCCTATTGCGGCAGCAAGAGCGCCATCGCGATCGCGAAAAGGAAGATCGTCGCGACGACGGCCGCGACCGCTCCGGCGATGATCTTGGCGCTTTCTCGGCTGGTGTAGGGCTGCATGCGGCGCGCATGCTACCTCATGTTGAACTCTGATCCAATCTGTGGTCAGTAGCCGTCTCCGCGCTTTCGCGCGACGAACGTCCATTCCCGAAGGCCCGAGACATCAGCGAGGACGTCAGCGAGGACTGGGCTGCGTCCGCGGGCGCCTGGATGTCATCGGGTCGGTTCGTTGGAGAGACGTTTCGGATGCGATGCGTCGGCTCTATACTGCGCTTGCGACGAAATCTCTACGCGAATCCCACCCGATGATCGCCCATCGTCCCTCTCGCCCATGAGCGGTTCGTTGCCGACCGCGAGAATTTTGTCGGCCTCGATCTCGCCGCCCGCTTCGAGCGGATCGAGCGGACCAACCTTTGGGGGGCTGTGACCTCGGTCTCGGGTCTTGGCTCGGAGGATCGCGCCACCGCAGGGATCCGCGAGGCGTTGCCCGGCTTGTTGCGGCGGCTTGGCGCGCGTTCGCTGCTCGATGCGCCCTGCGGCGATGCGGGCTGGATCGGCAGCATGCAGCTCGAGGTCGACTATACCGGCGTCGATATCGTGCCGTCGCTGATCGCGGCCAACACCGCGCGCGTGGCGCGAGGCGATGTGGGCGGCCGTTTTCTCGTCGCCGACATCACGCGCGATCCGCTGCCAGGTGGCGACCTGATCCTGTGCCGCGACTGCCTCGTGCATCTGAGCTTCCAGAACATCGCGCGCGCCATTGCCCGCTTTCGCGCGAGCGGCGCCCAATTCCTGCTGGCCACGACGTTTCCGGAATGGGAGGACAATCGCGATTGCGAGGACGGCGACTGGCGCGCGCTCAACATGACGAAGCCGCCTTTCGACTGGCCGCCCCCGCGCGAGCTGATCAATGAGCGCTGCGAGGAGGGCGAAGGCGGCTGGCACGACAAGAGCCTCGGGCTCTGGCGGCTCGATGAGTTGCTTGGTGGCGGCACAGAGTCCGTCTGACTGGCCGCGCGGCGATCATCGCCTCAATTTGCGACGCGGCGGCACCAGCACGCCCGTGACGCGTTGTCCGACGACGCTCTCGACCGCCTCCGCAATGTCGCCGCTGAATTCGGCGCTGATGACGCCGGCCATGTACTCGCTCATGGCTTAGGCGACCCCGTCGGATAGGTCCGCGCAGTGAAACCCCTGGAAGTAGGTATCGTATGTCTTGGCACCGAGGATGAAATTGAGTTTGGCCTGAACGGCGAGATTTTCTTCGTCAGTCAAAATAGGCATGCGAGCTCCAAGTCCGGCGCTTCGAGATCCGGATACGGGAGCAACAGAGGC
The DNA here is from genome assembly GCA_963819355.1 of uncultured Alphaproteobacteria bacterium. Classification (GTDB taxonomy): domain Bacteria; phylum Pseudomonadota; class Alphaproteobacteria; order Rhizobiales; family Xanthobacteraceae; genus Bradyrhizobium. Next base: position 198,336 of record CAWFVZ010000012.1, read on the forward strand.
GGGGAGTGTGGTCAATGATCGATGCCAGATGTAGTTGTGGCGCCGTTGCGCTGTCGCTTCCGGGACCGGCCAGCCGGGTCGCGGCCTGTCACTGTATCGAGTGCCAGCGGCGAACCGGCGCACCGTTCGGTGTCGGTGCCTTCTATCCGGCCAAGTCCGTCACGACCTCAGGGACCCCGAAGGAGTACGTTCGTGCGGCCGAGAGCGGCGCCAAGGTCCGCTTCTATTTTTGTCCCGACTGCGGCTCGACGGTCTATTGGAAGGCCGACAATCTGCCGGCGATGATCGGCGTCGCGGTCGGCGCGATCGCCGACCCGAATTTCCCGGCTCCGATGACGTCGGTTTTCGAGCGGTCGAAGCATGTATGGGTTGAGATTGGCGGCGCGGGCGTCGAGCATCTTCAACAGGGCAGCGTTCGGAAGACGTCAAGCTGAGCGCGCATCAAACGCTGGTGCCGGCTGAGGGGATTGAACCCCCGACCTTCGGTTTACAAAACCGCTTGCCTGTAAACAGGACATCGCCACAAAGGGTCTGAAACGCAAAATTTGTTGACAGTATAATAGGTTATGGCGGTATCGAAAATCGACCACTTGTGGAAAGGGCCTTGGGTCTCCATATTCGTGTATCCCCATGTATCCCCGAAGGCCACGGAAATGGCAAACAAGCGATACGCGCTAACCAAGGATTTGCTGAGCGAGGCCGGCGCGAAGCGCGACGCGGACGCCGAGTGTCAGTTCGCCATCGATAATCCTCGAGGCCTCAGCATCCGTGTCAGGGGCGGGGAGGTCGCCTACTATGTGCAGGCCCGCACGCGTGTCCGAGGCCAAAAGTCTACGGTCGTAAAACGGCGGCTTGGCGCGGTGGGAGATTTCACTTTCGCCCAAGTGAAGAAGATCGCCACCGAAGCAATATTTGCGATCAAGAATGGGCGCGATCCCGACGCGGTCATCGAAACCAGGTTGATGGGCGGCGACGAAAAGTCCGTCGCTGTCGCCGTTGACCGCGCTGAAGCCTTGAAGGGCGAACTGTGGACGTTCGAGACGCTGATCACTCAATACGCGCAACGAACGAAAAGCTCGAAAGATGGTGGTCGAAAGGAAGCAGCCAAGTTGCGCCTTGCGCCTTCGTCCATCACCGAGCTCGAGACGCGATTGCGAGATCGGCCGGAAAACGCCGAGCTGAAGAAGCGCTTCGTAAAGGAGCTTCGTCTTGAGGATCTTGAGGAGGTTCGCGACCTTATTGATGCCAGCGGTTCGGGTCCCTCAGCTGGAGCAAAATATGTTGATCTCGCCAAACGGGTCCTGCGGTGGGGGCTCACGCAAAAGCGGCGCTTCACTGGCCTTGAGCCGACCGCGACCTGGTGGGAGGCATTGTCCCACGAGTACGAAATGGAGGATCGCTCGGGGCGCTATCTTACCCCGGCGCAGATCGGGATGCTCATTGCTCTTCTGGAGGCCGTCAGGCCTTTGGGAGGCAACAACAACGATGCGGTTTTGGCGCTCTGCAGGTTTCTTGGATGATCCCCCAGCGGAGCTCCGCGCTGGTGAATATGCTCGCCTTGGGCTCCGATCGTTGGGTGCCTGATCCCGCGCCGGAACGTGTTGGTTGGCGCGTCTATACCTGGAAACCCGACGAGGTGAAAAACAAGCGCGAAATCAAACTGAACGTTCCGCCCATTGCTATCGAGATCCTCGAAAGAGTGGCGCGGTACTCCAGGCAACAGTTGGGTGCAGTCTCGACCTGGGCGTTTCCGCAGGATCGCAACAAGTATCTTGTGCGTGCTCTCGCTGCCAAACAACGTAACGACAACAGCGTGCCGGCCCACCTGGATAAGGCGATTACCCCTTCCTCCCTCAATCACGCGCTTGATGCCTTGGCAGGACGCAAACCGGGATGGCCGGAACTGCTCACTGTCGTTGGGCTGCCCAACCGGATTGGCCCGCATGATGAGCGTCGGTCCGTCACGAGCTTCTTGAGAACTTCGGTGAAGGTGCCTATGCATCGGCGCTCTTGGATCATCGCGTGAGCGGGGCCGACAAGATGTCGCGCGAAGTCGCTGCCATCACCCAGAGCGTTTACAGCGCCGCCGACCGCGTGGTGTTCAAGGCCGAAGGTATGCTGATGTGGATGAAGCAGTGTTGCCGGCTTACGAAGCTGCAAAAAACGATCCCCGCTTAGGGAAGGCAGTTGAGATGCGAAAGGTTGCTTTGGCGAGGGGATTGTCGAATGAGAAGACGAGCGGACGATCCAAGACTCGATCTACGGGCTCACTTGCGTCGGCTTAAATTTCGTCAGCCCGGGGCAAGCAATTTGAGGTTTGATCTCTCCCGCCCCAGCCAGAGGCCCCGCTTCCCCTGAAATTGCTGACGAAACCGGCCTGGCTGGGGCGCTGCTGCACAGCGCTGCGACACGTCACTGCTGCTCAGGGTGTGCTCGCAATGGCTTTCCACATCTTTCGGCGCCAAGCCGTCTACTATTGGTGCCGCCGTACCCCGCGGGCGCTTGCCACCGTGCTCGGCCGCCCGCATCTTTCCATGAGCCTAAAAACGACGAACCGCGCGGCGGCTTGTCGCCTGGCTACCCAGGCCAACCTGTTCTTGGATGATGTTGCCATGCTTGCTGATGGTGCCGATCAGCTGTCGCGGTCTCAAATTGAGACAATGCTTCATGCCGTCGTCGAGAAGCAGGTAGCCAAGCTCGATCGGGTGGCTTTCGCGGCCAAGAACGCGCCCGGCGATGGGGCAAGAACAAGCGAACGCGCAGCTCAAGATACTCAATCGGCCGCAGAGGCACTCAACCTGCAAACCAAATATTTGCGCGATCAAATTGACGGCTTCCTTGTCAAAATTCGTACAGCTTAACTAGAGGCGCCTCTTCTTTCTCCCGCTTAGCGTCGGCGGGGCGCCTTGGAGTATCTCACGCGATGGCGGGTGTTAATCGCAGGTGAGCGGTTATGCAATTCGTACGAAAACGCTGCTACATCGCTTTTCGCTCGGGTACGAATCCGAAAGGGCCTTCAGCCGATTGGCAAGTAAACTGCATGGCGTCACGAGGCGCCTTGACTAAAACAGGAGATGAATTGCCATTCATCAATGTCAAGGTCGTAGGCCGTGCGCTAAATTCGGCTCAGTTGGTGCCCTTCAAGAGGGGATTTGGAGACGCGGGCATATCAAACCGGCGCCATATATCTCAGGCTTGGGGATGTCGTTGCGCTTGGGATTGAGGGACTTGGGGCAGCGCCAATCCTGCTGTGCGTCGGATGGCTGCACTTAATCCGGAGTAGCAACGGGCAGTGATGCACAAGCGCGCTGGAGCCGTACCGGCGCCATCAGACGAATGAGCTCGATCAAGACCGCGGGACGATCCCTTACGCGCGTTTTCCCATCGGCACGACGTTTCCATCACTCCGCGGTACCAGGGACACGACTGCTGCCCTGGCGAGGTCTTCCAAGGCCGTCGCAATGTATTTCGCGTAGTGCCGCTCGATCAGTTTGACTGAGGTGTTGTGCAGTTCGGCGACCTGTTGGATGGGCAAGCCCTTTCGGAGACCGCGCACTATGCTTGAACGTCGCAAAGCATAGGGCATCACCTCGGGCATAGCGGCGCGCTCGCGAATGGCCTTTCAGGGACGTGCAAGTTCGCCTCTTTTCCACGGACCGCGTTCAGACTTCTTCCACGCGATACCCCTCGGCTCCTGTTCATGGATCCATCGTTCGAAAGGAGGTGCATCGCTTGGGCGCCCGGCGATTGCGGGCAAAAGCACCTCAATTACATCGTCGTCCACCGGGACCGGGTCTGAGCCGCTATTGTCGCCGCGCCCCTTGTAGGAGCCCGGCACCGTCTGACGCCGTGCAGAAACCTGTACGTCGCCCACGCGCATTCGCCTGACCTGGGCGCATACCGCGCGTCGGTCGCGGCCAGACACACGACGATCTGAAATAGATCGCCGTCAAATCCTTGCTCCTGATCGACCTCACACGCGGCTTGAAGGATGGCGCCAACCTCCCCATCCGTGAGAATCTGGTGATCCCGTGCACCCGACACATCATCATCATCGATCCGCTCGGCTTTGAAGCCGGCCTTCACAATGGCGAGGAACGTCGGGTTTAGTTTCTTCCGATCTTCGGAAAGCCGCGGCCACGCGGCGTTAAGTGCGGCCTTAAGGTCATTCACGTACCGCTGCTTGGTCGTGACCTTCAAGTCCTCCGGCAAACCCTCACGCCACGTTATCAAGTCGTCTTCTTTCAACGCGTGCAGATGCGCCGATGCGAGAGGAGCAGGTTCCGCAACTTACTGATTGCCGCGCTTTTGTTGACCAAGAACGTAGCGCCGCAGTTTGGTGCCGGCGTCGGATCGAACGTCGCGTGAGGACCAGCAAGCCGATAGTAGCGATGTCGGCCCGCCGTTTCGACGGCCACCAGGCCGCCTGCCAGGAGCTTTAAGAGATGGAAGCTCGCGGTCTGCGCGATTACGCCCGACGCATAGGCCAATTCGCCAGCAGGCTAAGCCCGTCCATCAAGCAAAGCGATCAGCATCGCCGTTCGGGCGGGATCCGCAATCAGGGCCGTTGCAGCAGAGACGTTCGGCTCGGGAGGCAGGGTGGCGCTCTCCTTACGTTCGACAATAACCCGGTTGGCGATGGTTCGATGCTCATCGAGACATCCTCCTCGAGGGCTGCGCTACGCTCGGCCAATCATCAAGGTCGACAGGACATGCCCAATGCTCGCCACCTCCCGACTATCGGTCCATGCCGTTGCTGGCGGTACGGCGCCAAGGCAGAAGGAACGTCGGTGGCTTACGCTACTGACGCTCTGCACCGCGGTCCTCATTGCCCAGGTCGATACCTCGGTGGTCAATCTGGCCGTCCGACCGATCGGCGATTACTTCAATGCCGGTGTGGGTGTGCTGCAATGGGTCGTCGACAGCTATAATCTAGTCTACGCCGTGCTTCTGCTCACCGGCGGACTGCTGGCCGATCTCTATGGTCGCCGGCGCATCTTCATGGTTGGCACGGCCGTGTTCACGGCGTCGTCGTTGCTATGCGCATTCGCTCCCTCGGTTTCGCTCCTGATCGGCGGACGCGCGCTTGCGGGGATCGGTGCCGCTCTGCTGCTGCCGGCGTCGCTGGCGATCATCCGCGTCGTCTGGCCCGACAGAAGGAACGCGGAAGAGCTCTGGGCATTTGGGCTGCCTGCAACGGATTGGCATTCGTTATCGGCCCTGCCCTCGGGGGGCTGCTGATCGGTCAATTCAGGTTGGCGTAGTATTTTCCTTCTGGTGGTGCCGCTCGGGATTGCGGCCCTGACCCTTGCGCGGCCCTCGATTCCGGAATCGTCCGATCCGCAGGGGCGTCACTTCGATGCGCCCGCTCAGATCCTTGGCGCGCTGGCGCTCGGCGGCCTCGCTGTAGCCGCCATCGAGTCCACGGCTCAACCGCGGTCGCCGGGCTTGCCCTTGGCGTCGCGGTCCTGACCCTCGCCTTGTTCATCAAGGTTGAGGCAAAGCGAGGGGCAGGCGCTCTGATTCCCTTGGATTTGTTCAGCGTGCGCGAATTTCGGGGCACTGTCGCCGCCACGGCCGGAATGACCTTCGGGATGTATGGCGTGCTGTTTCTGCTGCCCTTGACATGGCAGAGCGCCGGAACGCTCGATCCGGTTGGCGTCGGTATCGCTCTGATGCCGATGGCCCTCGTCTTCGTCCTCGTGTCGCCGTTCTCGGGCTCACTGGTCGGGAAACTCGGAACCCGCCGCATGACGGGCGGAGGAGTGGCCCTGATCGGTTGCGGGCTTCTGCTCATCGGCTTGACGGCTCATTCGGACTCGATCTTCGCCGCCGAAATCGGGCTCGCGTTGACCGGGGCTCGGAATGGGCCTTGCTACCGGTCCCCTGATGGGCGCTGCGGTTGGCGCAGTGGTCGCCGCACGCTCGGGAACCGCTGCGGCCCTCATCAACGTGGCCCGGATGGCTGGCGCGACGATCGGCGTGGCAGGACTCGGCGCGGTGTTCGCCATGGCGCATGGCGGTCCGGACGGTCTGCGCTTGTCCATGCTGATCGGAGGGTTCGTGCAGCTCGCATGCGCTGCCGTGGTGTGGACCGCCACGCGCCCGGCCACGGTACGGTAGCTCCAGTAGGAGGTCCTGCAGTCGTAGCGCCGACAGCGGCGCCGGCGCGCACTTGCGGGCTCATCAACGATCTGGGCAGCGGTGGCGGGCCCTCGCTTGATCTAGGTCTAGAAGTTCCCGTCCCTCGCTATTGCCGCGCTGGTAAAGCGAGTTGCCCTCAATAGGTGCGCACAGGGCGTTTCCAAATTTGGGGATGCTACTGTTCTTCTCAATCTAGGTTAGGCCTCGCGCTACTCCCTCATCGAGTCTGAACAACCCGCGCTTGAGCGGATGCGAGCCGAACGCCCTAACATCCGAGTTTCATCCTTACGCCAAGAGTAAGTTGCCGCTGCTCGCGTGCGTGAAAAATGTCAGATAACCTCTGCTGCCGGGATGCTTGGACTTTACCTTCTGTTCACTGGGCAGAACCTGCTTCGGCGTATTGCTCGTCTGTCACGTGCTCCATCCAGTCAGCGTAGTTGCCGTCCTGCGTTTCGTGCATAGCGATGTGAACCATCCCGTTGTTCGCTGTTGCGCCATGCCAGTGTTTTTCACCTGGAGCAATCCATACGCTGTCGCCAGCTTTAATAAGACGGGCCGTTTCTCCCCAAAGCTGAATGCAGCCGACGCCTGAAATGACGTGAAGCGTCTGGCCCAGTGTCGATAGCGTGCCAAGCTGTTCGCGCGTTCGGTTCGAACGATACCCGCGCCGCTTGAAGGCGGGCTGGCGCGGCGGCATTAACAATCAAGTCGGCCCAAATCGTACCGGTGAAATACTCGGATGATCCCTGGCGGGAGGGCACCGTACCAACAGTTTGAATTTTCAACTCAACCCTCCCATTTCAACGAACCTCATCTGAGGGTAAGCATTATATGTAATAATAAATATTGTATATAATAATGTGTTGAATGGGCTACCTTCCGTGATCGGTCATGAAGCTCGAATGGGTACCCCTGGCGCCATTGATAACGTCGGCGGCCGTCTGAGCAGTCTTTCGGTAATGTCCCGTCAGTAGGGCGCAGGCGAGATCAGCGTCGCGCTGCAGCGCTGCATTGATGATTGCCTCGTGCTCCGCCGCTTTTCGGGTCCCCGCGGTGGTTGCTGGAATACATGAGTGAGGTAATCTGCCGGTAGCGAGAGCTATGATCGATCGGCGTTTTGATGAAGCGCATCAGCCACTTCGAATGGCAGGCGCCGACGAGCCGCAGATGGAATCGGCAATGAAGGTCTTCCCATTCAGGGTCGTTAGCCAAGGGTTGGCCTATAAGGTCTGCTTGGCGCCGCGCAAGAACATGGTGTGCGGATATGAGTTCACCCTCCCACTCCGAAGTGCCGCTTTGAATTAATTCGCGTATCGCGATGCATTCCAGTTCGGCTCGCAGTTTGTGAATGTCATGGACATCCTCCGCGGACAATTCTGCGACTTTGAAGCCTTTCTGGTCCTCGCCCGTGATGAAGCCGCTGGTGGAGAGCCGCGATAGCGCCTCGCGAAGAGGAATAGTGCCGGCGTCATAACGCCCCGCAAGATCCTTCAGTGTCAGGCGGGTGCCCGGCTCCAACCTGCCGCTCAGAAGATCGACCTTTAGCCGGCCCACCAAAATGGAGGCCATCGTCTGCCGGGAGGGCATCGGGAATTCGAGATCTGAAACGCGAGTGGGCATTCTAGCTCCGTTGGGCTGCCTAGGTTCTATCTAGCATCTCTCCTGGCGCAACGCTCCACCATCGGACATGTATTATATAAAGTAGAAAATAATATCAAATCTATTGACACTGACTTCGAAATGGACGACCTGTTTGCTCGCCGATCCCCACCAACGGGGACAGCTTCGGAGGAACGTCGATGAAGCCGCTTGTCCAGCAACTTGGCTATGTTTCTCTCGACGTGATCGATCTCGAAATTGCCGTTCGCGACGTTGAGAATATTTCTGGTGCGCGAGTGGTCGATAAGTCGACCGGCCGCGTGCTGATGTCCTCAAACCGCCGCCGCGCCGAATTGGTTCTGCACTCTGCGGTAAAAAACGCTGTGCGCTGCATAGGACTTGAAGCGTTGAACGCCGCGGCCGTGGATGCGGTTAGGGTGCGCGCACAAGAGCAGGGCCTGACCGTCATTACCGACAAGCCTTCGCTCGAATTCATGGACCGTGCTGTCACGTTCCTGACAAGCGAGGGGCACGCGCTTGAAGTCCATACTCCCGTCCCGCGGGATCAAACGATGAGGTACATTG